>CAWCKG010000016.1:0-141107 GCA_963795785.1 uncultured Actinomycetes bacterium | reverse complement strand
TCGCTCGGCCTGATGTTGTTCATCTCGAACCCCTGGACATACGGGCGGATCACCTTGGCCGCCTGGAGGACCGCGGTGTATGGAACCCAGGCCCCATTGGGCGAAACGCTGAGCGTCGCGAAGATAGTCACGTTCGGGTTGGCCCTACGTGCCTGGGCCGCGCCCTGCTGCACAAGCTGCCGCAGGGCGCTGAGATTGGTCTCGACGGCCGCGGACCTGATGACGTAGATCGGCGCGTAAGCCGCCGCCGACGGCAAGCCACAGCGCAGGTACGCCTGGGAAATGGTCCCTCGCTGCTGGGAGCACCTCGCCCCCGGCACCAACATCAGGTCGCGGCCCGGGATAAGAACCGGCTGGTAACCGTGCGAATCCGCGGCATGGGCGAACTCCTTCAGTGCCGGGATCGGAGCCTTCCGCTCAGCCGCGGGTGCGATCCCAAGGTCCTCCAGGTCATCGACGACGACCTTCACGCCAGGGATGATCCGGTCATGATCGATCGCGGCCTGCAAGCCCGCGCTGCTGAAGAACATCTCGGCGGGGATGACCTTCCGGGGAAGGGGTGGGCCGCCTGCACGGTGTTCGAGCACGTATGTGCCCGGGCCAGCGATTATCCGCTCGATGAGGGCAGGAGCTTCGACATTAAGGTGATTGAAGTCTTCTTTGTAGAAGATCCAGCGCACGCTGGACAAACTGATCGGCCCGCTCACTGATGTGGCACTGACTCGCGACGAAGAGCCGACCGCGAGCACAAAAGCAACCATCCCGACCATCGCCGCGAATACCCGCGGCCTCGGCATCCCCGCTCGCTTGCGTGTGCGATTCATCCGGAGCCCTGGCTGAGCCCGGTCAGGAAGTCGATCATGCGCGGGTCGCTCGGCCTGACGTTGTTCATCGCATACCCCTGGACGTACGGGCGGATCGCCTCGGCCGCCTGGACGACCGCCGAGGCAGGGACGTAGGCCCCGTTCGGCGAAACGCTGAGCGTCGCGAAGATGGTCACGTTCGGGTTGGCCTTACGTGCCCGGGCCGCAGCCAGCCGCACAAGCTGCTGCAGGGCGGTGAGATTGGTCTCGATGGACGCGGCCTGGACCACAAAGATCGGCGCGTAAGCCGCCGCGGCCGGCAGACCGCAGCGCAAGTAGGCCTGGGAGATGGTAGATCCTGGCTGCTTGGAACATTTCGCCCCGGGCGCCAGCATCAGGTCGCGCCCCGGGATGAGAACCGGCTGGTAACCGTTGGCGGTCGCGGCCTGGGCGAACTCCTTCATGGCCGGGATCGGAGCATGTAGTTCAGCGGCAGGCGTCGTCGGCAGGTCCTCCAGATCGTCGACGACCACCTTCACGCCAGGAATGACCTGGCCCTGATCGATCGCGGCCTGCAGTTCTGCGCTGCTGAAGAACATCTCGGCGGGGATGACCGGCTTGGGCAGGCGATGACCGCCCACGCTGTGTTCGAGCACGTATGTAGCCGGGCTGGCGACTATCTGCTTGATGATGTCAGGGTTCTCGTCCTTAAGGTGATTGAAGTCTTCTTTGTAGAAGATCCAGCGCACACTGGACAAGCTGATCGGCCCGCTCACGGATGTGGCACTGACTCGCGACCAAGAGCCGACCGCGAGCACAAAAGCAACCAGCCCGACCATCGCGGCGAATACCCGCGGCCTCGGCATCCCTGCTCGCTTGCGTGTGCGATTCATCCGGAGCCCTTCAGCTAGTTGGTCAGAATGAGCCTGGGTCGGCCGCTATATTGGCTGCCACGCCGATCGGCTGGATCCTGGGGTGCGATGCTGGCCAGGGAGATCTCAGGACTCAACACTAACCCTACCGCTGCGATCGGGTCAGCATCTTAAGGGAATTAGATACGCCGCAGATTATTGTTACTTTTGTAAGTCCTGATATGTCTGCGTAAACCCTAAGTGAAATCTGGCCTGTATCGCGGGTGCCCGCTTAGGGGCGCTTGCGGCCGATGCCAGCCAGCATTCCAGCGGTTGTGGGTGCTGGCACCAGCCTTAGCAGCGGCGATTGCGGCGGCTCGACCGTGTCAATCGGCCATTCGGTGACCGGCATGATGCCGGGCGGCACAAGGTCGAAATCACCGAAGTAGGCGGCGAACTCGGTCGCCGTGCGGCCGGTGAGCACGGCGTCGGTGCCGTAGGCGGCCTGGATCCGATCCTGCACCGGGATGCTCCTGTCGTTCCCGTGCCCGGCCGAGATCACCAGGTAACTTCCCGGGGCGATCCGCTCCCGGAAAGTGGCAACGGCAGCGTCCGCCGCATCGGCGGCCACGAAATGCAGGATGCTGACGAACAGGACGCACACCGGCTTGGCGAGATCGATAAGCGCGCCAAGCTCGGGGGCCGAGAGGATCGTTTCGTGCTCCCGCACGTCCCCGTTGATCACGGTCACCAGTTCGTCGGTGGCAAGCAGTGCGCGCGCATGGGTCACTACGAGCGGGTCGTTGTCGACGTACGCCACCCGCGCATCGGGTACGAACTGCCGTGCGCTTTCATGCACGTTTGGCGATGTCGGCAGGCCCGCTCCGATGTCCACGAACTGATCGATGCCGCAGGAAGCCACATAACGGACGGCGGCGGCCAGGAAGGCCCGGTTGGCCTTGGCGACCCGTGCCGCGTCGGGCAGAGCTTCGACAAGCTGGGCCGCGGCATCCCGGTCGGCGGCGAAGTTGTCCTTCCCGCCAAGCAGGTAGTCGTAGACCCGCGCCGCACTGGGCTTGTCCGGGTCGAAGCCGCTACTTCCCGCGTTTCCCCCGGGCCCTGCCGAGTCGCCAGCCATCCTCGTCGCTCCGGATTCGTTACGTGCGCGGGCCGCGCCTTGCGCCGCCCGTGTCGAAGGTGACCATACCGTACGAAACCGGCCATCCAGGCCCGGGGTGCCGGCCGGCGCCCGGCAACGGCGTTAGCCACGAATACGGGCTCGCCGGTACGGCCCCAGGCCAGGCGGCGGGGTTCAGCGATAGGCGGAGATGCCGGTGAGGGCGTGGCCGAGCGCCAAGGCGTGGATCTCCTCCGTGCCCTCGTAGGTGAGTACCGACTCCAGGTTGTTGGCATGCCGGATGACCGGGTATTCCAGCGTGATCCCGTTCGCCCCGAGGATCGTCCGGGCCTGCCTGGCGATGTCGATCGCGGTCCGCACGTTGGCCATCTTCGCGAGGCTGACCTGCTCCGGGGTGAGCGGTCCGGCTTCCTTGAGCCGCCCGATGTGCATGGCGAGCAACTGCGCCCTTGTCAGGTCCGCGAACATCCAGGCGAGCTTGCCCTGGGTGAGCTGGAAGCCGCCGATCGGCTTCCCGAACTGCTCCCTGGTCCGCGCGTACTCCACCGCGGTCTCCAGGCAGGACCTGGCCGACCCCAGCACCCCCCAGGCGATGCCGAACCTGGCCTCGGTCAGGCACGACAGCGGTCCCTTGAGCCCGGACACACCGGGCAGCATCGCGTCCGCGGGCAGCTTGACCTCGTCGAAGTGCAGTTCCGCGGTGACCGAGGCGCGCAGCGACATCTTCTTGTGGATGCTGCGGGAGGTGAACCCGCGCGCGCCGCGCGGCACCAGGAACCCGCGGATCCCGTCCGGGGTGCGCGCCCACACCACCGCGACGTCGGCGATGGCGCCGTTGGTGATCCACATCTTGGTGCCGGAGAGCACCCAGCCGGTGCCATCCGGCTTGGCATTGGTCGTCATGCTGCCCGGATCCGAGCCGTGGTCCGGCTCGGTGAGGCCGAAACAGCCCAGCGCCTCGCCCGTGGCCATTCTCGGCAGCCATTCATCCTTCTGCTCGTCCGAGCCGTACCGCCAGATCGGGTACATGGCCAGGGAGCCCTGGACGGAGACCAGGCTGCGCAGGCCGGTGTCGGCGGCTTCCAGTTCCCGGCAGGCGACGCCGTACGCGACCGGGCCCATGCCCGCGCAGCCGTACCCCGACAGGTGCATGCCGAGGAGGCCCATCTTCCCGAGTTCCGGTGCGAGTTCGCGGGGAAGGATGCCGGCCTTGAACCAGTCGGCGATGTGCGGCATCACCTTCTCCGCGGTGTAGGCCCGCACGGTGTCCCTGACCAGGCGCTCGTCAGAGGTGAGCTGGTCCTCGATCTGAAGCAGGTCGAAGCCTGGCCGCTGGGCCGGGGAGGACGGTGCCATGGCGGATCCTCTTTTTGCTATCCGTCAGCGTATGCCGTTCCGCTGGCCTGCGGAGTCCGGCCAGCCGCGGGGACCGGTATGCCCGCCGACAGAGCCAGCCAGCCGGTCCCTCGGGCTGACTGGGTGCCTGCCGGAGGGGCATGATCGGACTATGAACGGAACAAATGGCCAGAAACAGTTGATACGCCCCAGGGACGGCCGGATGGTCGCCGGGGTCTGCGCAGGTATCGGGCAGTTCTTTGGCATCGATGCGAACCTGATCCGCATCGTGTTCGCCGTGCTCACCGTCTTCAGCGCCGGCGCGGCCGCGCTGGTGTACCTGCTGGCATGGGTGGTCGTGCCGGAGGAGGGCGAGAAGCGGCTCGATCGCCGAGAACTACCTGAACAAGAAGAAGCAGTGATCGCGGGAGCCCACGCTGCATCCCGCGCGCGCCGCTCCCCAGGCAGCCAGGGCGCCCCTGGGTTGTCGCGCATCCCGGGCTCGTCGCCCCATCCTGGGCCTGCGGCCTGCCTCGGGCGCCGGTTCCAGGCCGTCCCCGCGATCCCGTCAGCGGTGTGGCCGCGCTAACGGGGGCTGGCGTTTGGCTGCATTGTTTTAAAAGCCTTCCCCCGGCCACTCGCGCGCTTGTCCAGGGACGCTCCGCCGGCCGCTGCCGTAGGACTGCGGCGCTCGCGGTCTAACCCGGGGAGGAGGCTGCAGTGGCGGGCCCATTCGACGGCCAGTGCGGCCGCCGCGGCCACGCCCAGCGCTCCGGCGACCGCCACTACGGTCGGCGGGCTGATCCAGCGGGCAGCCGCTCCCGCGATCAGGATGCCCAGGCCCTGGGCTGTCAGCAGTCCCGATTGCGCGACGCCGAACGCCCGGCCCCGCTGACCGTTCGGCATTGCCTGGACGAACGCCCGTGCGGCTGCCAGTTGGTAGGCGCCACCTGCGCCAGCCAGCACGAAAAGCAGGCAGCCACGGTAACGGGGGCCGCAGGAGGCTGACGACGAGCGGGGCGCAGGACAGCATGGCCAGCGCGCCGATCATCTTGAGCCGCTCGTCCGGCCGGGACAGCCGCCCGATGACCAGGATCCCGGCCACCGTGCCGGCGGGCATGGCGCACATCAGCAGTCCGACGGTGAGCGGGCCGCCGCCCAGGGTGCGCGCATACGGCGCGGCCAGGCCCTCGGGCACCACCGCGAACCCGGCCAGCCAGCCGAACAGGACGAGCGTGCGCGCGGCGGGCTGCCGGAAGATGAGGGACAGGTCCCCGGTGAGGGTGTGCAGCAGGGGCCGGGCCGGTGCTTCCCCGCTGTACGGCCGGGGCCGGACCCACCCGGTGATCAGCGCGGCCGACAGGCAGAACGACAGCGCGTCCAGGGCCAGCGAGCGGTACGCACCGAGGGTCGCCACCAGGATCCCGCCCGCCAGGAACCCGGCACCTGGCTGGTCTGGAAGGTCATGTTCCCCAGTGCAGAGCCCAGTGCGAGGCGTTCGCGGGGGAGGATCTGCGGCAGCATGGCCGACCGCGCCGCGGAGAACGGGGCCCCGAGCAGCACGGTGATGCACAAGAGCACGCAGGTGCCGGCCAGTGGCACGCTGGGCAGGGCCATGAGTTCCACCAGTCCGCCGCGAACAAGATCCAGAGCGATCATGACCTGGCGTCGTGGGAACGGGTCCAGCAGGCCCGCCAGCAGCGGGCCGGCCAGGATCGGCGGCAGATAGGTCAGGGCGTATGCGAGCGCGGTGAGTTCGGGCGAGCCGGTCTTGGTGTAGACGAGAATGGCGATCGCGACCTGCGCGACCTGGTCGCCCAGGTAGGACACGACCTGCGCCCACCACAGCGCGCGGAACTCGCGGATGGCGAAGACGGCCCGGTAACTGGCGGCGCGCCGGCGCGCCGTGCGGTGCCGCCCCCGCTCAGGGGCAGCCGGGGGCAGGTCCAGGAAGGGCTGTTCTCCGCCGCGCATGGTGATGCTCATGACCGGCTTCCCCGCTCGCGCTCGTACCCGTTGACGTGGGATAATCACTATCTGCAGTCATCCGACGCCATTCTGGTAACAGCCAGTAGTTACTGTGCGTGGTGTTTCGATTGCTAACAGTTGCTGATTTTTGGCGCAGGCGCAAGGGAATCATGGAGGATCGATCCAAGGATGGGCGTTACGCTTGGTACCTGGTACCCGCGTCCGTCCCCGCAGCTTCGTCCACGCCCCTCGCTTTGCCGGGGGCGGCCTTCGTCCCCTATGCTGGGGCGGTCCCCGACGGCGGGCGCCACGGGTTCGAGGCGGCGAGGACCGTCGCAAGCCCCCATCGTCTAGCGGCCTAGGACACCGCCCTTTCAAGGCGGCGGCACGGGTTCGAATCCCGTTGGGGGCACTGCTCGCCGGTCGGCGGGCGGTACACATGGTCCTGTAGAGCAGCTCGGAGTGCTCGCCACCCTGTCAAGGTGGAGGTCGCGGGTTCAAATCCCGTCAGGACCGCGCAGGCCGGGGAGTCCCGGCACGGTCAGGTAGCTCAGTCGGTATGAGCGTCCGCCTGAAAAGCGGAAGGTCGGCGGTTCGACCCCGCCCCTGACCACCCATCGGTCAGGATCTTGACAGCCCTCTCACCTGCGGAAACCGCAGAAGGAGAGGGAACGTCATGGCGATGTCCGCCCCGTTGCTAGAACTCTCTGACCAGCGGAAACGCTGGCCCGCAGAAAGCTGCACCGCAGCTGGTTCGCGGGAAGAGAGGCAAACTATGGACGCGAGGGGATCACGCGGTCGGCGGCGCAAGCCGCTCGCTGCGGGGGTGTTCCAGCCGGAGATCAGCTCGTTCCGGCTCGCGCTGGCGGCCGAGGGCAAGGCCGCCAAGACGGTGCGGAACTACACCGAGGCGGTGCAGTGGTTCGCCGCCGCGCACCTGATTCCGCAGACCGGCTGGACCAGGTGGGAGCAGGTCACAGGGCGGGACATCCAATGGTGGATGGTGTGGCTGCTGTCCCGCTACAGCGACTCCTACGCCAGTAACCAGTACCGGGCGCTGCAGCAGTTCTTCAAGTGGTGGGCCGGGGAAGAGGAGCTGCCTGACCCGATGGCCCGGCTGCGGCCGCCGAAAGTCACCGAGAAACTGATCCCGGTGTTCACCAGTGTTGAACTTTCGAGACTGGAGCGGGCCTGCCGGGGGCGGTCGTTTGCCCAGCGCCGCGACGCGGCGATCATTGCCGTGTTCGAGGCGACCGGGATCCGGCTGTCGGAGCTGGCGGGCATCCGCTACGACCCGGTGGATGCGGAGCGTAACGACCTGGACCTGTGGGCGCGGGAGATCACCGTGCAGGGCAAGAACAGTAAGCAGCGGATCGCGCGCCAGTCGAAGCCGTCCGCCCAGTACCCCAGCAGGCCCCGCAGGTAACCGAGGTCTGTACCCTGTTCCCACGGCGCACCTGGCCCCGGCCCCGGCCACCGCGTGTTAACGATCCGCGCACGCAGGTCGGCGAGGACCTCGTCACTCACCCTGACACTGAATTGCTCCGCCCGGAAGGTTGCCATCCCGCCAGCCTCGCACGGTATCGGCACCTAGAGCGCCCGTGGCTGACAGCCGGCGAGCCTCTCGCGGAACCCGAATCGAGTGACTAACTTAGCCAAGCTGGAGAGACGGTGCAGCAGCGACTGGGCGCAGAACGCCCGCCTCTGCACGCCCAGGACGAACCGCCAAGACGAGACCGCCGCGCCGATCGGCGGCTTCGCGGCTGCCACTGGAGCTGGCCACGTTTCGAGTTCGACACCAGACGCGGACCGGCGATGCGCGATTACACCAAAGACACTGGGGCTGAGAAGGCCACCGCCGGGGAGGAGCAGCCCTGAGGGTCCTGCCCGCCGGGCCCTGCGCCCGGCCACGGTCTCATCCGCGGCACCGGCTGCTACCGTGCCTTCATGACGTCGCTGCCCGACAGCGCCAAGGCCGTCCTAGAGTCCTCGGCTCTGGCGCACCTGGTGACCTTGAACCCTGACGGCAGCCCCCAGGTGAGCATCATCTGGGTCGGCCTCGACGGCGATGAGATCGTGGCAGGCCACCTTCCCGAGCACCGCAAGGTGCGCAACGTCCGCAACGACAGCCGGGTCGCGCTCTCCATCGAAACCGACCAGCGCAACGCCATGGGCCTGACCGAATACCTCGTCATCTACGGCACTGCGCGCATCACCGATGGAGGCGCCGCAGAGCTTCTCCAGAAACTGGCTCACACCTACCTTGGCCCCGATGTCCGCTTTCCGCCCATGGACAACCCGCCGCCCGGGTTCATCACTCACATCAGGGTAGACCGGGTCTCCGGGGTGGGCCCCTGGGTGGCCCAGCATTGACACCAGCGGATGAGCCCACCGAGCAGATCATCCGGATATGAACCGTGTCGGCAGCCACCTGAAACAACTGAAACTTGCGCCATACGCCGGGTAGGTGAGCGGTCGCAAGACCCTCGCTCAGCGTGTGGCGATCCCTTGATTTCGACCGCTGAGTTCACTCGACCGGCCGGCCAAAGGAGCCCACTCATGACGCTGCGCGCACTGGTCACCGGCGGGATCAGCGGGCTGGGCCTGGCGGCCGCCGAACGGTTGCGGGCCGACGGAACCGAAGTGGTGACGCTCGACCGTGCACCAGGTGCCGACGTGGTCGTCGACGTCGCCGATGACACAGCCGTTACCGCGGCAGTCGCCGGGCTCGGCGCGATCGACATCCTCATCAACTCCGCGGGTGTCGTGGGACCGAACCAGCCCCTGTGGGAGGTCTCGACCCAGGACTGGGACCGCACGTTCGCGGTCAACGTCCGCGGGACTTTTCACCTGTGCCGGGCCGTTGTCCCGGGCATGCGAGACCGCGGCTGGGGCCGGATCATCAACATCTCCAGCATCGCCGGCAAGGACGGGAACCCCAACCTCTCGGCCTACTCCGCCTCCAAGGCCGCCGTCATCGCACTCACCAAGTCACTCGGCAAGGAGCTCGCGACCAGCGGAATCCTGGTGAACGCAATCGCCCCTGCCGTCATCGAAACCCCGATGAACGCGGCTACAGCGCCTGACGTCCTCGCACATATCACCAGCCTGATTCCCATGCGCCGGGCCGGGCGCGCCGCCGAAGTCGCAGAACTGGTCGCCTGGCTGGCCTCCGGCCGGTGCAGCTTCTCCACCGGAGCCGTCTACGACATCAGCGGAGGCCGGGCGACTTACTGATCCCACCGGCCCGTGCGGACGCCCACCGTGGTCCCTCCACCCCCTCGCACCCAGTCCAGTTCACCAGCGGCTCCGAAACCCGGCAAGCACGCCGGTTAACTGATCTGCGCGCTGCAGCCGGCCAGCACCGATGGACCACTGGCCGTACCAATCAGGCGAGTATTCGCGCGCCGGAAAGCAGGCCCTCCGCGTGCGGCGGTCCTCCGATCTCCGCCTCGACCGATGACCGGCCGACCCGCTTGCATAAACATCCATCGCCGCGGTGCGCCGACACGTCCGGTAATCCGCTTTGGGGTTAGTTGGTGTGGGTGCGGCCGACGGCACGTTGTGCTGCTGCGATAAGAGCTTTGAGTCGTGCGCTGTGGGCGCTGCGTCAGCGGCGGGGTGAACCGGCCCAGCACATCGGCCAGCTGGGCATCGGCGTGTGCGCGATACACGTAGGCGCCCAGCCACAGGGTGCGCCGGCGCCGATACCCCGCGCTGTTGCGGGCGGCAAGAAATAGGGGGATTTCTAGTATGGTCACCGCGCCTGTTGCGGCGTAATGTCCGGGTCACCAGCGGGGGCCGGTGGGAGCAAACAGTCATGGAAGCGCGCGCAGGCGCGCGGATTCCCCGCTGCTGGTCGCCGGCCGTCCGCATGCCTAGGAAGCGGAGGCAACGACGGTGAACCGATCTGCGACCATTCTGATCAGCGCCGGGGCCGGGTTCGTCCTGCTTGCCGGTGGGACGACGGCTGGGGCGGCGATCGCCGGCGGCCCGGTGGACGGGGCGGGGGTGATCCACGGCTGCTGGACCAACGCCGCGATCAACGGCTCGCACGTGTTCGTGCTGCAAGATGCCGGGACCAATTGCCCGAAGGGCACCGCGGCGATCTCGTGGAACCAGCAGGGACCGGCCGGGCCTGCGGGAGCGGCCGGACCGCAAGGCCCGGCGGGCGCTACCGGGCCAGCGGGACCGGCTGGGCCGAAGGGCGGCACCGGGGCCGCAGGGGCCCGCGGGCCCGGCGGGGGCCACGGGTCCAGCCGGTCCGCCGGGCCGGCAGGCGCGGATGGCAACACCGTCCTCAACGGCACCGGGGCACCGATGGACACTCTTGGCAGGGACGGCGATTTCTACCTCGACACCGCCGCTGGACGTGCTGTACGGGCCGAAGCGGGCGGCACCTGGCCGCCACCGGGCACCAGCCTCGGGGCAACCCGGGTGCCACCGGGCCTGCAGGCCCGGCAGGGTGTCCACAGGGCCGCCAGGGCTGACCGGGCCCCAGGGACCGGCGGGGCGAACGGCAACACGATCCTCAACGGCACCGGGGCGCCGGGAGTCTCGCTCGGCGCCGATGGCGACTTCTACCTCGACACCGCTGCCGGCGTGCTGTACGGGCCGAAAGCGGGCGGCAGCTGGCCCGCCAAGGGGATCAGCCCTGATCGGCCAGCAAGGGCCCCAAGGACCGGCCGGGCCACAAGGACCGCAAGGACCACCAGGATCGGGCGGTGTCAGTTCGGTCACCGACTTCAACGGGATCACCTGCACCACCAACGGCGGCGCAGACGGCACCGTCACCGCCAGCACCGCCGCGACAACACGGTCACCTTGACCTGTGGCGCCCTGTCCACCGACCCGAACTGCACCCACGCTAACGGGGCAGGGCAGAACTACACCGACTGCAACGACCTGCTCGGCACGCCGGGCAAGCCAGACACCTACAACACCGCAATGGCCTCCGGCGCCACCAGCGCCTATGCCAACGCCAACCTGCCGCTTATTAACCTGATACGCCCCCCGGGGAACCCGCAGGTCCTGTCTCCCAGCGGTACCCGGGTCCAGCCGGGCACGCCAGCCACCATCGCCTGCACCAGCCCTGTGACCCATACTGTGACCCAGGAGAATGCGGTCTACGAGATCATCCCGATCCTCAACTCCTCGAATGCCTACACCGGAAATGTCCAGATCACCACCTGGGACTACGCCATTGACCCCGCTGAAGTTGCCCAACCCCCCGCGGTCGGCTACGTCAACCAGCAGACGGTGCCATTCACCCTGGGGCAGAACCCTGGAGCAGTCATTCAGTTCGACTGCGTGACCACCAGCGACGCAACTTGGAACTAACAGCGCAGACCAAAGGCACGTAACAAGCCAGCGGGCACCGGCTCGCTCTCCGGGCCGGTGCCCCGGCAAGTCCGCATAAATATGTACGACCTTCGGCTTTGGCGGCCGTCCGGATCTGCCGCGGACCGGATGTCAGATCAGACGCGGGGTAGCCAGCCCCCACTGCCGGCCGTGATGGAGGATCGACAAGCATCTCGCCGTCGGCCTCCGGCGGTCGCCAATACTGGCCTCGTGCGAGGTCAGCCTCGGATTCTGTCCATCGGCAGCATCACGATGAGTGACGAAACGCTCGGGAGAACGCGCGCAGTGCCGCCGTTCTGGACGCTTTGCTTCAGCAGCAGGGAGGTGGTGCGCCCATACAGAAATGGTGATCTGCGCGCTGCGGCCGTGTGAGCACGACTGCCCTCGAGGTCCCCGGGTGGCATGGGGCGTGTTTTGGCAGGCAGGGGGTCACCAGTAAGCACGACTGGAACCGTCCGGGCGAATGAGCTTCGACTATGCCCGGGCAGAGCCTAGCCGACCGAATCACGTGCGTCTCAATACACGTGTGATCCCCGCGATCAGCGTCGTTACCAGAATCCAGCCGGCAGCGACAAGGCCGTAGGCGAGCCACTGTTCCCAGCCCTGCGGCTCCCATGCAGTTCGCTGGCCAAAGAGGTCAATTGGGATTAGCAAATCGATGGTGTACAGGAAAGCGTTGAAATGCAGATGCGAGGCTCCGCTGGTCGGAACAGGATTGCTGTGACTGAAGATAGCCGTACCGACTCCTAGCAGGAACAGCAGCCAGAGGCCTGCACCCCATGGCCGGTACCCGTATCCGACGGTCCAATCCAGCACCCATCCCCAAACTCGTCCCGCTGGCCCAAGCGTGGCCCGCCGGTGGCGCTGTTTGGCCAGCAGTACCCGCCGCGCATCGTCGTCGTGCCCGATCCGCCGGAACCAGGTGGCGAGTTGCTCATAGGGCTGTGGCAGGTACCCTGCCGGTTCGCGGCCGATCCAGTCGAGGCGCTCAGCGAGCATCCCGGGACAGTTCTCCGCCGGATTTGGTCATACCGGATCTGGTCATAAGTGAGACCAGAAAGCCGGAGATCGGTCGGCCATACCGCAGGATCGTCGGCAATCACCTGAATGTGGGCGGCCCGGAGAGAGACGCTGCCCTCGATAGGTTCACGCGGGGTCAAGATCAGTTCGGCGATGTCAGCCCTGCCTAGCTGGAGGGCTGTGGCCGGTGCCCGCAGGATCGCTTGATCGAACGAAAGCGTCCCGTTGATCCGCGCACCGCGGAGCCGTAGCGTGCCCTCAGCGGCGAAGCCGCCGCTGCATTGCATGGTCTGCGCCACGACCAGGCCATCCGCGGCAAGCGCATTACCATCACGCGGTTGGATAGCTTCGCCCCTTCAAGGAACACCCCACCACCTACATTTGCGCCTCCGTATCTCGAATTCGCCTTCGCAGACGAAGCCCCGCTGAGCACGGAGGGCATGTTCAACTGTCACCCCGCTGGCCAGCACTGCAGAACCGGAAGCCACTCCGACCCTGGTCCCGTTGAGGACCAGTCCCCCCGTCAGGTGCGTGCCATATAGCCTCAGCTCACCATTGATTATGCAGTCCTTGAGCTCAAGGTGGTGGTCTATCACCATCCACGTACCTTTGAAGCCCGGCATCTTACAACGAGTCAGGGCGATGTTCCTGGCCCAGTTCCTGCCAGATCGGGCTGTTCCTCCAGCAGGCAATCTTGCAGCTCAAAAGGAACAGCAATGTCACCGTTGGCCAGTACGAGACGACCGGTGATACGCGCGCCGGGCAAGCCGGACAGCCGCCACAGCTCCGGGCTGGAGCTTTTCGGCGCCGAGCAGCAGGTTAGCGATAACGTCGGCCCGGACCGTCCGCGCAGATCCCCAGCCAGCACCCTTAGCGAAGTCGTCCCGGACAGGATTACCTGTCCGCAGGTCAACCCAATCACCGCTGGCGAAGCGGTCGCGCAGCGCACGCTCCGGACGGGTTGACCAGTGACATGCACGCCAGATCCCTCCGCCAATCTCCTCTGGGAAACTGCTCTGCAAAGATCTTCAACCCCAAGCGGTTCATCCGAACCCTAGCGGGCCGGGCCGTCCACTCATAGCGCCGGAGATCAGCGAATCCATCGCTGGCAGTGGCGGCGGCGATGACCTCACGACCCGCCGGACCACGATGCCCGGTCCACCGCTCAGTTTTACGTTCCGAGGCATCAAGCTGGCAGTCGCAACGGCTCTAATACCAGTCGTCAGTCTCGCCCGATCGCGGAACAGTAACGGGCGCTCGGAATGACCGAGTCGATGTCCAAGCCAGAAAGCCTTCATGGCCGGATGATCTGTACGCGGCGTTACCAGCATCCGGCCTGTTACTACAATTGCGTCTATTCGATCCGGTGCACGGCTACTCTAGCTCAACATGACTTTCTGTGATTGTTCATGCGCATGACTCATGCGCGCTAAGCCGCCGTTCGGCGCGACCGACTCGCCCTGTGACTCGTGGCCAGTGATGACGCAGATCTGGACGGTCGGCGCGCAATTCCGCGACATGCTGCACGGGTGACTGCCGGCTGAGGGCACAGGCGAACTGGAGCAGGCCAAGGTGAAGATCGGCTCCGGTATTCTGCCGTTAAGCAACGTCCTCGTGGAAGTGGCGAGTCAACTAAGATTAGGTCTGCGCCCCCAGGAGTTCGATTCTGATTGGATCACTCTGGTTAAAGATGTACGTCAAGTCAAGTTGCGGGCTCCAATAGACCGGCAAGAGGTAATAGGTCCCGGATCGCATGATGAGCAGGCGCAGACCCTGGTAACGATAATGGTAACGATATGTAGCCGGGAGGCGCTGAACGGTCAGCCCCGGTCCGGACAAGGCCAGCGGCTGGATGCTGTACACCACCACGGCGGTACGCGACGGAAGATCCTGCACCACCTTCTTCGCCGTCTGGACTCCAAGATTTTGGGCATAGAGGGACGCTGCCCACAAGGCACACACAACGGCGACAACGATAGCCATTGCGTAAGGGAAGCGGCCACGACGGTCAGCACGGGTCGGCCGGGTCAACAGCAGCACCCCGCCACTAAGCAGGCACAAAAAAAGATCCGTATTGACATGAACGTAGTTGGCGACCTGGTCCAGGACAAGAGCGGTGAGCGTTACTGCAGCCCCCGTCCCGATCAGCAGCACCTGTCGGACCCGTGACTGTTCGGTGGCGTCGGTAGAAGCCAGCCACTGGAAGGCGGGGACCGCTGACATCCGGGCCGTCGCCACCTCTGCAGCTAGCCGTACGCGTTTCGTTTTGCCCAGGCCCCAGGTACGGATGGTGGTAGCTGCGATGATCGCCGCGGCAACGATAACGACGGTAGTGCTGAACAGGCTCAGGCTCCGCAGCATGTATTCTACGATGCTGATGTTGAGGTCGAGGGGGCTGAGATGGAAATACCCATAAAACGCGTTGTCATAAGCCCAGCCCATGTAAACCAGAACCGCGATCAACAAAGAGGCGTTCGCAACGATCTGCCCAGCGAGCCCCCGTGCCGTAGATGACGGCACCGATCCTGGGTCAGGCTGGCTGCTCAATCTTGGTAACTGAAATGGTCGGCGGGGCTGGTCACGGACGTGCCGTGGGGCGTCACCACAGTGACGTCCACCGTGCCACTGCCGGGCGGGCTGGTGGCGGTGATCTTAGTGTCGGAGTCCACCGTCATCACAGCGCTTAGGCCGCCGAAGTCCACTTCTTTGGCGCCAGTGAAACCGCTGCCGGTGATAGTGACGCCGTCACCGCCGGCTCCGATGCCGCTGGCCGGGGAAATAGCGGTCAGCTGCGGCCGCACCACAGACGGTGTGGAAGACGGACTGGGACTTGGGCTAGCAGGACCTGATATGCCCAGGCCTGACGGACTGGGAGTTGGGCTAGGAGGACCTGATCTGGCCAGGCCTGACGGCGTGGTACGCGCCCGCGAGGGGGCAGGAAGCGCGACATCCCGACTGGACGGCGGAGACTGAGCTGCCGCCGGTGACGCGCATGGCGGGGCGAGAGAATCACCCCCTACCCCTTGAGTAGGGCACCCCAATCCGCTGGCGCCCCCGGCCCTGGAAGCCGCGCTGCTGTTGCTCGCGCCGGTGCCCTGGCTGCACGCGACCGCGGCTGTGGCGAGAACCACAGCCCCTACGACTGCCACCATCACAGATGCCGGACGCCGAGCCTGCCACGCGCCAGCGTCACCGACGCCTCGGTGGGTCCAATCCATCAATCTGCCCCCACCTGACAGCAACAGAAACTGCCATAGCCGATTTATGCCAAGAGACAAGAGATTCGCACTAAATACTTACCAGGTCTGGCCACCTGCGCGCAGCCATAAGCCGCAGTCAGTCAGCGTTTATACAGGTGATCGAAAGATCACCAGGTCCTGCGGGCCCGCATTAGGCTTGTCCATTCTGGTCATATCGGATATTCAGGGCACACGCTTAGCAAGATAGAGCATTCGTCGAGACCGGACCTCGTGTGACAAGCATTCGCAGCTGAACTGCGCGGCGCTTGCCAGCGGTGTGAGCTGAGTGGGCGAACAGCCATCGAGACCTAACCAGGTCGGCGCTCATTTCTCCGTCAAACTGCTAGATGTGATGGAGAGAGTTCGCGGTGCTTTGCCGTCATCACGGTTGTGGTAGTCGCTGCTGGCGCAGGCGGCTAGCGCTGTTGTCTGGCGATTCGCCGCATCGAAGCGACTGGGGCTGCGTTCTGGTCGTTCGCCGCGGCCGTCGCCACGATCGGGCTGGCCTTGATCGCGCGTGGAGGCGCCCGCAGTGCCTGTCGCATAGCACGGACAGGGTTTCCGGCTCCCACATCGCCGTAGAGTGACCGCCGTTGGCTCGAAGGGCTTGTATGCTGCAAACACCGGACTCACAATCCGCCGATCGTGCGGCTGCCAACCGCCAGAATGGATGATCTGCGCCGAGCGATCATCCACGGATGAACCGCTCATACTCGGCGATCTGCACATGATCGTTCCTGATACAAGATCAGACTCCAAAGCCGATGCCCGCCCTCCGTATCGGTTAGGTGGGAGTGGCCCATCCGGTCCTGCCAGTTGTGCGGCTCCGGCGCATTAAGACCCTCGCGGGCTGCCACCAGGGGATGCGTCACTGCGCTCACGGCTTCGGAGGTCGATCCCCTCACCGTCCTGACCTGGCAAAGCGCACTACAGACGGTCGGCTGGGGCGGCTATGGGCGAAGCGTGTGTTGGAGGGGCGGTTCGGTGAGGTCAAGCAGGTCCGATCCAGCCACGAGACCTTGCAGCTATCGAACACACGTTCTACTGTTACTCCATGAACAGCCTAGCCCTTGATCCCTGCGGGACACAGGCCGCCGGACCTGCGACACACCCCGCTCCCAGCAGCCGGCTCACCACCGGTCCACAAGCCACCACGGTCGCCGAACTGCGGCAGGCCACGCCCGGGCCGGGCGGACCTGCTGGCCGAGTGCGCAGGCCTGGCCCTCGGCTACAGCGAGCCCCGGTGCGATGCCGCCCGGCACCAGAAGATTACTGAGCTGTGCCTCGCCGCCGGGGCGGGCCAGACGCTCGTGAGGCCAGGACCAATGCCGGGCGCCAGTGGGCCGGCACCGCGGCCACGCTCACCCACAAGGCCTGCGTCCTGGCACGGTAAGCGGTGCCATCGCGTCTGAGATCCCTCGGCCCGCGGGCCGCCAGCACGGCCAGCCCCAAAACGCCCTCTGATGGTCAAGGACCGCAGTAGTCTCCTTTCACCATCAGGCCCCAAACATTAACAATCCCCCCAGTTATGGGCAGCGGGCGCATCCAGTAGCTTGACCGGCTGCGTCAGCCGCGGAGGGCAGTGGGGCCACCCATCCACATCCAGGAGGTACGGACATGGGACGACCGACGCTTGGGGACCGCTCGGGAAGGCCGGGCAGCGACCCATACTGGGTGAAGAGCTCCCTGAGTTTCTCCAACAGCAACTGCGTGGAGGTGGCGAACCTGCCTGGCGGTCAGGTAGGTGTCCGCCACAGCAAGCACACCGAGGGCCTGGTCCTGCGGTTTACGCCGGACGAGTGGCAGGCGTTTCTCGGCGGGGCGCGCAACGGGGAATTCGATAGTTTCGGTCAGCTGTGACGGCGCCGGGGACAACGCGGTTAGCGCCCCGCTTAGCTGAGGTAATCGCCGATCACAACCCCAGGTGAAGGCCCCTCGGACATACCGAGGGGCCTTCATCGTGCCTGCGCCGTGGCGGCTGACCTGCTGCGATGGGCATCGCCGGGGTTTGGCGGGGCCGGGATGCGGCGCGATGAGCGGCATCACGTTGTCGTCCACGATCGCGGTCAGCTCTTCATCGCCGGGCAGCGTGCCGGCAGCAAGATGGGAGATTCGAACGTGCCAGCGATCGCCCCAACACGCTTTCCAACAATGCTGACCGGCGTTCACCGAGGTCCGCCACCGTCCGTGACCTGCCCGAACATGACTGGGGCGGTCGCTGGTGAACGGCCCCGGACGGGGTGAATGAGACAGAAACTGAGACAGGAGGCCAGGCGGCCCTCTACGAGGCAGCACGCCTGCGGAGCGACGCCCCATGAGCGTCGAGGCGATCTCCTGGGCGCTCAACCTGGCCCCGGTCCTAGCCGACCGACGCGGGCAGCCGTCCAGCGCGTGCAAGTTCGTGCTCGTCGGCCTGGCCAACCACGCCGGGCCGGACGGCACGGGCGCGTTCCCCTCGGTGGCCACACTGGTCCGCTACACCGGGCTGTCGGAGCGGACGGTACGCTCCTGCCTGGATCGGCTGGAGGCCGAGGGCATCATCGCGCCGTGCGACCCGGACATCGTCGCTGCCCGGATCAAGCGCGCCGACCGCCGTCCGCAGGGCTAGGACTTGAACCGCTCGCCTATATCCTCGGCTGCTTGCCCGAACCATGGCTGAATGTCTGACCAGCGGATTTACCAAACGCTGAGCAAGCCCGGGATTACCTGGGTGGTTCCGGCGCTCCTTGCGCCACGGCGTACGGTGCGCAACGACTGCCTAGCCACCTCGGCCGGCTGGCCGCAGTTCGCCCCGCCCGGCGCGGCTGGACACGCCCGGCCTTTCGGGCGTGCTCGATGAACGGTGCAAGTTGCCTGGCGAACGCGGCGGCGTTCTTGGCGCTCAGGTCGATCTCAGGTGCAGTCCTGAGCGGACCAGCATCCGCTCAAACTCCGGCGCCTCCCGCATGAACTCCCAGTATTCGCCGTCGGTGGTATTCGCCGTCGGTGCAAAAAGCCCATCACCCGCTCCACCCCGGCCCGGTTGTACCAGGAACGGTCGAACATGACGATCTCGCCGCCAGCGGGCAGGTGTGGTGCGTAACGCTGGAAGTACCACTGGGTCCGTTCCCGTTCGCTCGGTTTGGCCAATGCGACCACGGTGGCGCCGCGGGGTTCAGGTGCTCGGTGAACCGCTTGATCGTGCCGCCCCAGCCTGGTGCGGGAGGTGCAGCGGCTAAGTGACTACCCTAGGCGGGGGATCACTGGCGGCGGTGCTGGCCTGCCGGTGGCCCGGCCGCGCTGGCCGCAACAGGAATCTTGTGGAAGTCTGGGGCATGGGTGGGCATGCCCGGATTTGCCCGAGATGCGGTGCGCATTTTGATCTGCCACACGGGCAGCGTCCCGTGATGGGCATCACGCGCACAGGGGAGTCCCCCGCGGCCGACACGGCAGTCGCCCCCGCCGTGCCTGCTGCCTCTGGATGTACGGCGTGATCGTTGCCGGCGCTGTCCTTCCACCACGACGTCGATGGGCGCAGCGGCATTCCCGCCGCAAACCCGACCAGGTAGTCGCCATGGCGGGCCTCAGCCAGGACGAAGCCCCGTTGGCGACGCCACACCCGGAACCGTTGAGCGAACAACGCCGCGTGATCGGCCTCACCATAAACCTCACGGTGAACGGGCTGCAATTCGTCCCCGTGCGCAGCGGCCTGCCCACCGTCGAGCTTCTGGAACGTCATGCCAGGCGCGGCCACGACGACCTTCTCCGCTGAACACCGCGCACTTGCCCCCCAGACTGCCAGGCCCCCGCACCGGCCCGAGTGCCCGGCCGCGAGGCCGCCGGGTCAAGGGTCGCTTCGCGAGCCGGGGCACGTCGGTCGGCGGCGCAGAGCTAGCAAGGACGAAACAGACTAGGACTACCAGACGCTAGCGGCGCACGCGGCGTTCTCTCACTGCTGGAGTGTGGGTGAACCACTCCGCGGCCCGCCGGTGCAGCGCCGGTACTTCCTCGGGCCGCATCCGGCGCAACTTCAGCCGCAGCAGACCGGCGAACAGGTGGCGGTAGCGGAACCACGTCTGGTCGGCGTCCAGCGACACGACAAACGCGTTGGCGTCCTCGAGTTCGAGCAGGATCCGTTCTGGACCAATTCGCCATTGACGCTATCGAGCAAGGAGGTACGCAACAGCATCTGCTGGATGTATCATCGAGCATTTCGGCGAGCAGATACTCGGCGACCGTGCGATCGCTGCTAGCTGCTCATCAGCCGCTCAGTCATCCGCGTCCGGCGCCATTGCCAGATGATAAGAGGCCACCCCGGCCCGGGTACATGGCCGCGCTGTCCGCGCCAGCCGCCCGGTGTACAAACCGTTGTCCGCCCGGACATGGACATCGGCTCCCTGGATGCTGATCATGGGACATATGACCCGTGCATCTTGGTAACTGGGAGGCCCACATGACCACTCCCTTGTCCAGAGACATCGGCGACCAGCTCGGCCGGATCGGCCGGCACTGGGGCTGGCTGCTGTTCTTCGGCATCCTCATGGTGGCGGCGGGGGTGACCGCGGTCGCCTGGCCTGGGCCGACTGTGGTCGTCCTGGCCATCCTGTTCGGCATCCAGATCATCGTGTCCGGCATCTTCTCGTTCATCAACGCGTTCGCCGCCGACGAGTCCGGCGGCATGCGGGTATGGAATGTAATACTCGGCCTGCTCGGCATCGTGATCGGGCTGTACGCCGTCCGGCACATCATCGTCTCGGTGGTCGCACTGGCCCTGCTCATCGGGATCTACTGGGTGGCCTACGGCATCGCGCAGAGCTACGCCGCGATAGCCAACCGTGAGCTGCCGCATCGCGGCTGGATGGGCTTTATTGGCGCGCTCAGCGTGGTCGCCGGGATCATCGTGATCGTGTGGCCGGGGCCGTCGCTGGTCACCCTGGCCATCGTGCTCGGCGTCTGGCTGATCATCTACGGCATCATGGAGATCGTGCTGGCGTTCCAGGTACGCTCGGCCATCAGCCACGTCCGGCACGCCGTCACCAGCCCCGCCTGATCTGCCCACCGGTCGCCCAGCAGCAACTGCTCCGCCTGCCCGGGCCGGTGCACCTGTAACAGCACCGCCGGGCAATCCGCACCGAGCCGGACCCGGCAACAAGCGGGGCTCAAGACGGTACCAACCGTCCTGAGCCCCAAGCCGCGGGCCCGCCGGATTCACCAGCATTCCCAAAGACAGCCGCGCGGGCATCATTGCCGTCTCCATAGAGCAGCCCTCACGCCGACCCGACACCAGCGACAGCACCCAAATAGACTCCGGCAACAGAACGGGCGGATCTGCGCTCATTACCGCATCCACACTGGTTCACTACTTAAAGCAAATATTCGGCGATATGGCCAAGATGGCGCCTTGGCACTCGTCACGGTGCGTCACCGAGTCCCAAAACGGCCGACGTCGCGGGTTGGGTCAGGACGGCGGCTGGCCGGGTCATCTGCGTCCTGCCCGGACCTCACAGAATCCCCACAGATCCACAGTCCGGCAACAATCCCCACAGGAATCCCACAGACGAAACGGAACTCTGCGGTATACCCGGCACGCCGATACAATGGCTGAGATGTCTGGTGACCTGCGGAGATGCCGTTGAGCAGGGCAGCAAGGACCTTTCGTGATTTGGCCTGGGGGGCGATAGAGTTCCTGAAAAGCGGAAGGTCGGCGGTTCGACCCCGCCCCTGACCACCAGTCCTGACCAGCAAAAACGCCCCGGCGGATTTCTCCGACCGGGGCGTTTGACGGCAACCGTCAGCTCAATCGCGTCTACATCCATGAAGACGTGGCGCTTACCGAAACGATCGGCGAGGCGCTCATACAACCGACCAGCAAGATGGCTGCTGCCTTCCCGGCAGTAGCTGACAAAAATGCCACCGTCCTCAGCTACGGGCATGCTCAGCCACGCTACCGGAGAGGCACCTGGACGAACTCGCTGCCCGGCTGCTCACACCTCGCTCGTGGGTCACGCTGCGGACATGAGTATCCCTGAGCTGTCGCCCGCCAGCAGCATGGGACCACCTTGAGCTGAGTTTCGGTGAAAGCCGGGGATCTGCTGGCCCGTCGCGGTGTCGTGGTCCCGCAGCGGACGTTGCACCGGTATGCGCTGGAGGTGGCGGGACACAGCCGGGCGGGCGCGGGGTGACGGTGCGGGTAGCCGACGGCGATCCGGGCGCTGAATGCCAGGTCGACTTCGGGAGGATGGGCCTGCTGGCCGACCCAGCCGCCGGGCGCCGCCGCGTTGTACACGCGCTGATCTTCACCGCGGTCTATAGCCGCCACTGCTACGTGCACCTGTCCTTCCGCCAGGACCTGGCCGCGGTGATCGGCGGGTGCGAGGCCGCGTGGGCGTTCTTCGGCGGCATATTCAAGATCATCATCCCGGATAACATGAGCCTTGTCGTGGACCGGGCTCATCCGCTGGCGCCGCGGATCAGCCGGGCGTTCGCGCCAAGGTCCACCGCGATCACCACATCGAGGTGGCGCATGCCCTGTATTCGGTGCCGGGCTCCGTGCCCGGCCCTGACAGCCCGACGGGTTGGTAGCGAGGCGAGGCTCGATGCAGGGCGGGCTGAGCTGGGTGTCTCAAGATCGGCGACGTCAACGGCGGATCAGCAAGACGAGCAGATCCGGAGACATGCTTGTCACGATCACGATGATGCAGAACCGTACTGTCCGAGGGGTGCTGGCTACTACGTAGCGGATAGTTTCCCACCTGCTTGAATGCTGGCGAGACACCCTGCGTCCGAGTAAGCTCAACGCGCGGGCCTCCCTTCAGGAGGATCCTTAGGCAACTGACGGCTCCCTGTTGGCGCAGGGGGTCGTCGCCTTTTAAGGCGACTGTGAGCCGTTTGGTGACGGCACGAGGTCGTCGAATTCACCGTTTCGTGCACCTTCGAGAAACGCACGAAACTCAGATGGCGTATAAACCAGTATCGGACCGTTTGGATCTTTGGAGTCCCGGATGGCAATGTTCCCCACTGCTGGGGCGACCTCGACGCAGTGGCCGTTGGCGGTACTGCTGTGGGCCTTGAGCCACGCGAGGCTTGCTCGCTCTGACGAACTCAAAGTTATCTTCCCCAGTTTGACTGTGTTCATTTTCCTTCCTGTTGTTAATTAGAGGATTGACTCGAAGGTGCCTTTTGAAGGCTCCGAGTACTAGTTGCCCCCGTAGCTTGATGCGATACTGGAGACTAGGTCAACCGAGTCTTCTGGACTCAGCGCGATGGCCTCCAGCCTGGAGAACATTCTTCTGTAACGCTCCAGGTCTGTTGTGCTCTCAAGGTAGATGTTCCCGACGGCACCTTCCACGTAAACGACATCATTAACGGAAGCCTTATTAAATTCCAAGAGGACAAAAGTGCTATCCAACGCCGGATGCGCGCCAACGCTTAGTGGAATAAGCTGAAAAGTAACGCTAGGGAGATTTGCGGCCTCGACGAGTCGTGCTAGCTGAGCACCCATAACCGCAGAGCCACCGACCGGTCGGCGTAGCGCTCCCTCATCGAGGATGATGTGAAAAACTGGGCCGTCTTCTTGTGTCAGGAGAGCTTGTCGCTTGATCCTGCCTTCTATGCGCTTCTCAATTACAGCGCGGTCGAGCGGCGGCTCACCGGCTTCGAAAATCGCACGTGCGTATCCCTCGACTTGAAGCAGCCCGTTTACCACGTCTGTGTTGTAATCCCAGATCGAGGTGGCCTCAGCTTCTAGGCCGATGTACGTCTCATAGGGCAGATCGAGCCCCTGCCACCACGCGCGTTGCTTACCCTCTCTGGCCAGGGCCATGAGGCGCTCACGCTCAGCCGTGTCAGCTATCCCATAGACAAGGCACAGATCCCGGATGTCGCGCGGGCTGGCGCCCACCCGCCCCGTTTCCAGACGACTGAGCTTGGTTTGTGAGAACATCGCACGCTTCGCGACCTCATCGACGCTCAGCCCGCGATCGGTCCGGAGCTTCCGCAGCAAGAAGCCCAACTCTCGTCTCCGGAGTGTCGGATTGTTTTCTCCTGCCACCCTAGCCCCAAACACCTCTCTGGCCAGCCCACGCCACAGGCGCGAGGATCTGCGATCCGCATATGCGATTAGCAACTTAAATCTGACCTTGCGTTCCGCGCTTTCGCGGTTCACCATCGAACCATGAGGGAGGTAACGATGCAAGCGACTCGGGGCAGGTGGCGACCGCTTTCTCGGCCGTGCTGGGCCACCGGCCCCAGCACCAGGAAGGAGGAGCCAACGCTCGGCACGTTTCGGCTACGAGATCAAGATCGTCGGCTGTCCGCACATGCCATCTGGCATCACGGACGGTTCACAGCGCCTGCGTGGGGCGCCTTGGCGCCCCGAGACTACGCCGGGCCGGTGTTTGCAGCACACCGGCCCAGCACTGTCACACCAACCCAGCAGCCTGTTCAGACAATTGGGATGTGGTGGATATGCCCCACCGTACCACTCTGGCTAATTCGATCAAGAGCTGGAACCGGCCGCTTACCTGGGTAAGGACGGCCATCGGCATCCTCACGCAACTACTGTTCGCTTCGAGCGATGCCAGCGCCCAACGATACGGCTGGCAAGTCACACCAACTCGGCTCGGTCTCGGTCGGCAGTACCGCGATCCGCGCTTCGACTTGCTCAGGTCATGCCCTGGTTGCTGTGGCCGCAGCGTTCTACCCGGCGGAATCAAATGCCCGACATGCCGTGGCAGCGGCCGGATAACGATCAAGCCCGCTGGGCGGCCTTCGTCTGGCCTGCCGCCTAGGGGCTGACGTGACCGCGAGACGGCATCGGCCCCGCCGGGGTAGCTACCTCACTGAACTGCAACGAGAACTGAGACCGGTTCGGCGCCCCAATCCACTTGTCCTCCTGTGGAGGTGGCGCTGGGAACTGATGCTGGGAGCAACCCTTCCCGCCGAAGTCACATCCTCGTAATCCGATTTGGCTGGATGTGGACCGTGGGCCTGCTGGGGATCATCGCAGCTGCCCTCACGGCGTGGCGGACTCCTCGCTACTGGCTCGCCGCGTTCATCCGCTGCATCATCACCGAGCACCGGATCCGGACAGGCTGTGCCCAAGCCTGGATCCAAACTAGGTACGGCAGGCTTCCGACCATCTTGCTCACCATCCCGCAACGCTATGGCGAACAGGCCTACATCTGGTGCCCGGCTGGAATCACCCTGGCGGACTTCGAAGAGGCCAGAGACATCCTCTGCTCTGCCTGCTGGGCCAGTCGCATCAACGTCACATCCAGCAGCCGCCACGCCCACATCGTGGTCCTCGACGTAATTCGTTACGAGGATCGCCAGTAGCACGAGAACAATGCTTGTGACCTGTGGATCGGCCGTGGAGGAGTGTACCTTCCCGTGTCCGAGTCGAGGTCTCAAGCATTGTTCCCCCGTCAAGCCTCGGCTTGCTCCTTGAGTCGCAGTCGTGGGATATCCGTGGGGCGGCGACCGGCAGCAAGGCCACGGTGGCAACTGTCTTGCCAGGTAGGGGCTTGAAAATCCCTGAGCCGCCCGGGGGACTAACTGAGTGACGATCGCCACATTCGTAGTCGGACACCCACAGACACTCACGGACAGTCCTGGCAGGCCAGCCCGCGGATATAGACCTACTTAGCCGACATGCGAACTTGGCTTCGGGACGAAGAGGCCGCCGGTTCAAATCCGGCCACCCCGACCCAGGTCACAGGCCACTCTCCTTAGGTGGAAGTGGCCTGTTTCTATGCTGTACAGCAGCGAAGTACAGCAACGACTACGAGCCAAGCTGTTCCCCGAGCCGCTTCAGCGCCTGGAGCGTCTTGGCGTCAGACACCTCGGTGTAGACCTTCATCGCCACGTCGATCTGAGCATGGCGCAGGATGCGCATAGCCACACGGGGGTGCACGTCCAGCGCCGCCAGGAGCGTGGCGCAGGTGTGCCTTACGTCATGGACGGTGATACGGCGGACACCCACCCGAGTGCAGCGCGTCTCAAAGCGGCGTCATGAAGTTCAACCATTTACGTAGGTCGTCCGCTCGGGTCGTGCCATAGGCCCACCCGCTATCCGTCCACTGTGCCAGCTGTGGCCTTCGTGGCCCAGACATAGTCCGCATTGCCACGATTGCGAGAGGCGGTCAAGCATTGATGCCCGCAATTGCAAGTTGCCGATCTGTGCCATCAGGCAGGTCCTCAGCGCGGTGAAGGGCTCCGCAGCACGTGGCTATGAAACTCAGACGGCCGAACTCGCATCCGGCGAGTCCGGTCCAGATTTCCGCGAATCCAAGGAGGCCTATAACCTCGCCCTTACTCAGGCCTCTTATGACAGGCTCACACCTAGGCCGCATATCACGGTCCCGGCATGGTCGGCGCGCTGGAACGCCGCATTTCCTGTCAGGCGAGAGCCGACGGCGACGATCAGCCAATACCGAGCTGCTTGCGCCGCAGCGCAACGACTGTCGCGAGAACATCCAACGGCTGGGCGTCGGCTGGCGGCGAGGGAGTTACCTGGGCCTCGACGGCCGCGATCAGGCGCCAGCCCATTTGCTGGCTGAGCTCCAGGTTCATGTGCCGGTACCCCTTTAGGTAGTCTTCGGCGTCCTGGAAGGTCCTGTCCGACAGCCGCGACACATCCACCTCCCCCGCCCAGGCGACAAGGTCTGCCGGGACCGCTGGCTGGGCATGCGGCGGCCCTGGCTGCACTCTCCGCCGCCAGAACTTGACCATAAGCTCACCCCTTCCGCACCATACTGCTCCTGCGCACGAGCATCCCGGTCCGGCCGCCCACATCCTCCTGAGCAACGGGTCGAGGGCCGCGCAAACCATCGGCCGCCCGCTCTCCCGGTAACGGCTGACAGCAACCGCGGGATATACGCGGGATGACCTTGCTCGGCGAGCCAGCCCCGAGCGTCAACAATGCAGGTAGCAGCGATGGCAGACTATGAGCCACGGATGCTCTTGAAAACCATTAGCAGTGCCCCACAGCGTGTCGGGTTGGGAGCCACGCTGGGAGCCACACGGATGAACAACCTTGGGATGCTCCGACCTATGTGGACAACCGGGAGAGCCCGCACTTGGTGCCCGTGGCCGCGGTGGGGCCGGCCTGGGCGCCATCTGGTGGATCTGAGTGCCGATGCCGGTCCCGGGACCTGCTGAGTCACCGGCAAAGGACCGGCGTGGAGCACGATGGCTCAGGCACGCGCGTCAGGCACCGGTCACCGGCAGCTGTCTTGAGGGTAAAGGCCGGGACTGGCTGTCAGGCGCTGATTCGCTGGCGGAGCATCGCTGCCCCATCGCCTTCCAGGTCGGCGAGCGCGGCCTTTCGCCCGGCGGCCGCGAGCACGATCGCTTCCCCGGGGCCCTGTACGGTGGGGCCGTCGCCAGCAGTCCATCCGATGTCAGAGGCATGGAGCTTCAGCCCGGAGACGTTCCGCCGGGAGTTGAATAGCGGGCTTGCCTCGGTGCAGACGAGCTGCAACGCCCGTGAGACGGGCCTCGGGGATGGTTCTGCCCTTGCCCGTGGGGCGGAGGATGTCCTGATTGTGCACCAGGTGATCGAGAAAGCCGGATTTCGCCGGAATGAGCTTCGAGATCCCTCGCTGCGGATGCTGGGCGACCATGACCTCGTCCCAGAAGCGGCGGATCTCATCAGCCTTCTTGCCGGCGAACAAGGTCTTGGATTCGGTAAACGAAGCCTTGGTCACGTTGAACGCGTACCGGCCGATCCGGGCGAGCATGGCGGGCATGGGGGTGGTGTGGCCAAGGCCCATGTGGCCGAGCACATCCCTGACTGCCCAGCCGTCACACAGGCTCGGCGTATCGAACGCCTCGTCGTCCAGTTCATGCAGCAGCACGCCAATGTCGGCGACCTCATCCCACATCATCGTCTCGTCGCTCATCGCGTCCCTCCCTGAGGAACCCCTCCGGCGCTGATCCGCCCGGATCCGCCTGGCCTCCGGCGGCCTGGTTGCCGCAAGCTGCCAGCATGCACGTCGCTACGCCGGATCGCTTGACGAGATCCGCCAGCTACCGTCTGGGCCTTGTACCGGCGCCTGCCTGCCCAGCGTGGCGCGCAGGCTGCCCGCCCATCCAGTCCAGTTACGTCGCCAAGGCGGCCCGCGGATCACCCGCCATGGCCGCCGGCAGGCAGGGCCCCAGCGACACTCACACCTGCCGTGAGGCGGTCAGGCCGGGTGAGCTTGCATGACTGGCCCGGCACGGCGACAGGCCGCCGCGGTCGTTGTCCACGCGGCCCTGGTCGCCATAGCGACTGGGCGACCGGGTGCCCGGGCGGGGCCCGCGGATCTCCCGCAGCGGTACAGTGAGCGGCCGGGAACACCGTGAACGAGCCCATGGCGAGCTATCGCGGCGAGCGCGCGCTCGGTGATCCACTGCCGCAGCAGGGGCCGGCCCACGTCTGAACAACTCTCACTAACGGCTCGTGCTACTAAGAGTGGCGGTAGTCGGGCCGGACCAGCCGCGCGGCCGCATGTCCCGGCGAAGGGGAAGTATCGGCCCGGCGCGGTGCTGGTTGGTGGACTTGGGGGTCTTGTGAGGCAGCATTTGCGGTGGGCTGTTTGTCTCGGCTCTGTCAGCCTGGCCGCAGGCCTGGCGCTGACGGCGTGCGCCCCAGCCGCACCCCCGCCACGCGGGCCTGTGCTGCCCGCGCACTGGGTCCGGTTCCGGCATCTGGCCGGGGTGGTGGACCTTGCGGGCCCGGGAGGCGACGGCTCGTTCACCGTGGCCGCGGCCGGGCGCCTGGTCACCTTGGCCCGGGCGGGCGTGCTGCGGCCATTTGCCAGGGGGCCGGGCGGCTACTCGACCGCGATCGGGACCGAGCCCTATATCGCGATGGCCGACGGTGAGCGTGTCGCGGGGGCCGGTTGTTCGTTCCCCAGCGGCATGATCTTCGCCCTCCAGCCCGGACCCCGCCCGGGCATCATCGCGATCACGCCGGACGGCCGGGCGTCGCGGTTCACCAGCCTGCCCGCCACAGCAACCCCGGACGGCATCACCTTCGACACCACCGGCCGCTTCGGGCACCGGCTCCTCGTCACCGCCCGGAACCATGCCGCCACCATGGTGCTGGCCATCGATTGCGCAGGCGAAGTCCGCACGATCACCTCCCATGCCCCCGCCATGGAAGGCGGCATCGCCGTGGCACCGGCGTCGTTCGGCCACCACGGAGGCGACCTGATCGCCCCTAACGAGACCACTGGGCGCGTGTACGCCATCCGCCCAGACGGCACCGTGGTCACACTTGCGGTATCTGGCCTGCCGTACGGCGGCGACATAGGCGTGGAAAGCGCCGGGTTCGTGCCACCACGGTTCGGCGCCGGCGACGCCGCCTATCTCGCCGACCGGTACTCCAGGGGAAACAAGCACCCGGGTACCAACAGCATCTTGCGGCTGCCCGGCTCGCAGCTGATCAAGGCGGGTGCCCGCCCTGGTGACCTGCTGGTCGCGACCGAGGCAAGCGCGCGCACCATTGCCGTGCGCTGCGCCAGCACGTGTACGGTGCGGTACATCGCCGCTGGCCCTGCCATCAGCCACGCCGAGGGACACATCGTGTTCACCACCTGACCTGTCCTTCCATGGTCCGGCCGCCGCTGAGGCCCGGCACGGAAGCGCCAGCGCGGGTGCCACCTGCTGCTCATGAGGCGCTCTCCCGGATGCCTGACCGGGGAAGCGCCCGCAAGCATTTCGGAACGCTAGCGCCGTCTGACGCCGCTAGGCGTCCCGGACAGATTGGTAGGTGAGGTAGGCGATACCGCCACGGGACGACCGCAGGCGCGCGGGCTACCGCGCCGGGTAGCGTTCGCGGCGGACGGTTGCCCTCCGGCCCTTGATACTGCTCTGCCGGAGCGCCGCGACGACGTCGTCGGCGGCCGACTCGGGCACCTCGACGAGCGAGAATCGATCGGCGATCTCGATCGCCCCGATGTCCCTGCCGGAGAGGTAGGACTCGCCGGTGATAGCGCCGACAAGATCCTGTGGCCGGACTCCGGAGGCACGTCCGGTCCCCACGAACAGGCGTGTCGTGTCCGCAGTTGCAGGACGACCACGCCGCTGGTTGCTTCCGGTGGCCTTGCGCCGGCTGCGGCGGTCGTCCGACGAGCGCAATTCGACCTCGGGGAGCTCTTCTTCCTCGCCGGCGGTTCCGGTCGCCTCATGCGCTAGTTTGACGGCGGCGAGCGCCACCTCGAAGAGGTCAAACTCCTCACCGAGCGGCTCCACAACTGCCCGGAAGGTCTCAAGGTCATCCTCCAGCAGGCTCTCCCGAAGGGCAGCGCGGGTCAACTCCAGGCGCCTGGTGCGCAGGTCCGCGACGGTCGGCAGCTTCTCGACCGCGATCGGCTGTCCCGTCGCCCGTTCGATGGTTTTGAGCATCCTGTGCTCGCGCGGCTCGACCAGGGTGATGGCGGTGCCTTCGCGGCCGGCCCGGCCAACGCGCCCGATGCGATGCACGTACAACTCCGGCGCGCTGGGCACGTCGTAGTTCACCACGTGCGTGAGCTGCTCGATGTCGAGGCCGCGTGCGGCCACGTCGGTGGCCACGAGAAGTTCGATGCTCCCGCCGCGCAGCCGGCTCATGACCCGGTCGCGCTGCTGCTGGTCCATTCCGCCGTGCAGCGCCTCGGCGCGATAGCCCCGGCCGTTCAGGGTTTCGGTAAGCCGGTCCACCTCGTCCCTGGTACGGCAGAAGACGACCGCTGCCGTCGGTGCCTCCAGGTCGAGCACACGTCCGAGAGCGGCGGGCTTGTGCCCGCGCGGCACGACATAGGCACTCTGCTGCACCAGCCAGCCATCGGCTGGCGCCGACGCCTGGCCTAGCTCGGCCCGCACCGGGTCGCGCAGGTGGCGGCGCACCATGCCGTCGATGCGCGGCGGTATTGTCGCCGAGAACAGCGCGGTCTGCCGGTCCTGCGGGGTGTTGCCGAGGATCGCCTCGATGTCCTCGGCGAAACCCATGTCGAGCATCTCGTCCGCTTCGTCGAGGATGACGATCTTAAGGCCACGCAAGCTCAGCGTTCCGCGGGTGATGTGGTCGAGCGCGCGCCCGGGGGTCGCCACTACCACGTCGGTGCCACGATCAAGTGCCCGCAGTTGCCGGCCGATCGGCTGGCCGCCGTAGATCGGCAGAACACGCGCGCCAATGTCACGCCCGTAGCGATGCATCGCCTCCGAGACTTGCACTGCGAGTTCGCGCGTCGGCACGAGCACTAGGGCGAGCGGCTCTACCTGCCCGCCTTCCCGGAGGAGCCGCTGCAGCACGGGAAGCGCGAAGGCGGCCGTCTTCCCCGTCCCGGTCGCGGCCTGCCCGACCAGATCACGGTCCGCCAGCAGTGGCGGGATGGCGGCCCGCTGTATCGGTGTCGGCTCCTCGTAACCGAGGCCGGAGAGCGCGTGGCGCAGTTCCGGGGCCAGCGCCAAGTCGGCGAAGCCGCTCGCACCCCCGCCGATATTCTCGATCATGAACGACCACCTCGGTCCAAAGGCACCTTTGACTTCCCCCGCACTGGTTTCCGGCCTCGGCTGCGTTACGGCAGCCGCCGCGTTACGACAGCGGCCACCGCCGCGACGGACAAGCCGTGGGCCGGCGCCAACAGGTACGCCGGCTCACGGCAACCTGTTGTCACTGATCAGGCTTGGCCTGTCTTGGCTCAGGCGGCGCGGACATGGGTGGCCTGCAGGCCCTTCGGGCCTTGAGTCACCTCGAACTCCACGTGCTGGTTCTCCTCGAGGCCGCGGAAGCCGTAGCCGTCGATCTCGGAGTAGTGCACGAAGACGTCCTGGCCACCAGCGCGGGAGATGAAGCCATAGCCCTTCTCCGCGTTGAACCACTTGACGGTCCCATGTGACATGCCGCTCCCTGGAGTGGCTGGATACGGGGCCCGCACGGTGCGGTACCCGGGCCGGTTCTCGACCCGACTTCCCCAGATCCCTGAAGCGGCGCACGCCCGCAACATCGTTCTCTGCGAGCGTGCAGGTGACACCGACACACAGGACAACCTGTGACCAGGCGCTACAACCGATCCGGTGCCCGCTTCATTCCCACCCGCCAGCGGTTGTCTCTGACCTGCCAGGACGCGAGTGCACACCGAGCTAGTCGCAGCGGCGATGGCGCGTCCGAAGCTGACGGCGATCCACCCCAGACCATCAGGGAGGAGTCACCGCCCGGCCAGGATCTGGCCAGGCTCGCGGCGCCGCAAGCGCCCGTGCGGCGTTGGCGAGGTCGAACCGCACGACGGCCGCGCGGAACTCACCGGACCCGGCAAACCCCGCAACGCTCAAGCCCAGTCGCTATGAGGCGGCGATGCGCGCGCCGCGATGGCCGGACGTCGTTCACGCGGCGTAAGGAGGCATGCCGGGCCGGGCGGTATGGGATACAGGTGCCGTCCGCAGTCTCAGGTGCGGGGCTGGGGTTCGCGCCACATGCGCCAGATGGTGGGCCCGTGGCCCAGTGCCTGCAGTTCGCCGATGACGCGGAAGCCGTTGCGCTCATACAGAGGCAGGTTGCGCTCGTTGGAGGATTCGAGGTAGGCCGGCACGCCGTCGGTGTCCGCGCTGGCCAGTACCTGCCGCAGCAGCTGGGTGCCCAGCCCCTGGCCCTGCCGGCCGGGGCGGGCGCCGAGGTAGCCGAGGTACCAGTGCGGCGGGGACTGCCCGGCGTGCAGGCGTTCGATCTGCGTTTGCGTGCGCAGGGCGCGGAGCAGGTAGCGGCGGAAGGCCAGGCCGGTGGGCGCCGCCTCCAGGATCAGCTGGCTGAGCGGCATCGCCCAGCCCCCCGGCGCGGCCCACAGCGCAGCTGCGGACGCGTCGCCGGTGAGGTAACACGGCTTGCCCCGCCGCAGGTAACCGCGGCTCATGCTGGTGAAGAACGTGCGCATGCGGTTGTCCCGGCCGGGCAGCTGCGGTGGGATCAGCCAGGCGAAGACCGGGTCCTCGGCAAAGGCGTCGGCCAGCACCTCGCCGAGCAGGGCTGCCTCATCGCGGCGGGCGGCGCGGACGGCCTGGGAGCCTCCACGCAGGGACATCATTTCCTGGGTCACCGGACTGCTCCTTCCGCCGGGCCGGGTACTGCCCAGGCGATGGAGCGCCCGGCCATCGATAGAAGCGCAGCACTGCGGGGCTGTGCGGCGCGGCGCATCATGTTCTCCCCGGGGCTCACCAGCGTCCACCGCCGCTGAGCGGGGCATCGAGCCCTCGCCGTTCATATACTGAAAGTATATAGATGCCGAGGGAATGTCAACTGTGGCAGCATTGACTGCGTGACCAGGCTGACACGAGCGGAGTCGAAGGCCAGGACGCGGCAGCGCCTGCTCGACGAGGCCCAGCGGCTCTTCCGGGAACGCGGCTACGCCGCGACCTCGCTCGAGCAGATCGCCGAGGCGGCCGAGGTGACCAAGGGCGCGATCTACGGGCATTTCTCGAGCAAGGAGGACCTGCTGCTCAGCGCCATCGAAGCGGCACCGACGCCGGACTACGGGGCGGTGCTGAATGACCGGTCCCGGCCACTGCGTGAGCGGCTGGCAGAATTCGGCCGCACCATGGCCGCCGACCAGGCCACTACGGACAAGGCCGGGCTGGCGGTGAGCCTGGAGTTCGTCGCAGCTCTGCTGCGCACTCCCAGCGCCCTGCGCCGTTACGGCGATAACCTCCAGCGGCGGCTGGAGGATCTGGCCGCGGACGACGACGAGCAGCCTCTTCCCGGGACCACCCCCGTGCAAGCCTGGGCGATCGGCCACGCGCTGTCCATCGGGCTGCAGATATACCAGTGCATCGCGCCGGAGACCATCACGCCCGCGATGTTCGAGCGCGCCTACGAGCTGCTCGCCGGGCTCTGTGCAAAAGTCAGCCGCGCGCTCGCGGGCATCCTCCCTGCCGATTCGGCGCTCGCTGGTGGTGAGGCCGGTATGTGCGGAAGGGCCGTCAGATCGGTCAGTTAGGTATGCCAGTGCGGTATCGCCGGGGCCGTGACCCTTCATTGTCGGTGGCGCGTGAGTCAATCACCCTGTGGTCGGGCCGGCACATAACCGGCCCAGGACTGAAGTCGTGGTCGCGCCCGGGGCGGTGCACGGGCAGGAGGGATGATCGCGGTGATTGCCGACCGCGAACTTGTCGGCGAGATCGCCGACCGGCACCTGCCGGGCGATATCGCAGCCCAGTGGCTGCGGCTGCTACGGCCGGCGGCTGCTCTTCGCCACGCGAGACCTGGCGCCCAGGTGGCTGCCGTCTTGGGCGGCGAGCCCGATCTGCCTGACTCAGACGGAATGGCCGGTGTGGAAGGACCGCGGGCCGCTGTCCAGTTCATCGCTGCCATCGACTGCGCCGCGCTGGCCGTGGTGTCGCTGGACATCAGCTTGCCGGGCGCGGGGATGCTGCTGTTCTTCTATTTCGATGGGCAGTACGACAACGGCGAGACGACGGTCGGATGCTTGGGTCCGGCGAACGCTGGCCGGCGCATGCGTGCTGCACGTCGGGCCCGGCGAGGCGACATCACCGCGGGCGTTCCCAGCAGGCATCAGCCCCTACCAGCGGGTGGAACTCGCCGCTGATCCGGTGGTGAGTTTCCCGCGATTGGAGCACCCGGATCTGCACGCTGTCTTCAAAGATCCCGGGGCGGACCTGCGCGCGTTCCTCAATCACCCGGTCAACAACAATGCGTTCCTCGAGGCTCTCCGCGAACGTCACGCGAGGGCCATGCCACCAGGTCGGCGGCTACGCGGTGCCGGTGCAAGGCCCGGTGGAATACGAGGTCGCCATCGCCGCGCTAGGCGGTGGCATCCGTGATGATGATCCGCGCGTACATGCTGGGGGAACAAGCGCGCTGGACGCTGCTCGCCCAACTCGACAGCGACGGCCGTGCCGGGATGATGTGGGGCGACTGCGGTGCGCTGTACTGGCTCGCCCGGCGCGAAGATATGACGGGCAACCGCCTCGCACCCACGTCGTTCACCTGGCAATGCGCATGAACCGGGCCGGTGGGCACTTCGTGGGACTCGAAGACCTCTGACGCGAGACCGCGATCACCGCTCATCGTATCCGCGCAAGTCCGGTGAACACGGGCGCAGATCACCCTGTTTCCGCCGCGCCAATGACCGCGGCCGGAAGGCCATGTCCCCGCGAATATCGGCGGATCAGCGCGCACTGCAATCCGAAGCGCTGGTCATGCAGCGTGGCCGAACGCCAAGCCGTCTCGGTGGTCGCCATGCCAGATTGCTGCGTAACGGCCCGCAGTCGGGGTGCCGCAGCGCAAGCCGGCGGTCCCCGACTGCGGTTGATTCGTACCGTTGTCCTGCCGGGCGCCGGTCGTGTCAGCCCGGCAGGTGCGCCTCGAAGGGCTGCGGGATGCCGAGCCTGCCGTCGCTCCACGCGATGTACAGAGTGTTGCCGAGGTACGGCGCGGAACCGGTCACCGAGACCGCGGCGTCGGTGTAGTCGCCGAAGTTCGGGACGATCAACGAGGAGTTGTTCACCCAGTTCGACAGCACGTTTGTGATCATGGTGTTGGCGGGTGTGGTGGTGGCGAGCGGGCTGACGTGCAGCGCTGCCATCACGCCGGTGTCTGCTGTTCTCGCTGATGCTCGCGTGTACCAGGACACGTCGAGCAGCCCAGACGCAGTGGCCGTGCGCAACGCGGGGAGGAAATCGAGTCCCGCGTTGTGCGGCCGGTCGAGTACCACCGGCCGCGACTGGACCGGGCTCAGCGAACCGAGCTTGAAGGACTGGAGCAGGATGTCGCCGAACGGATGAAGCCGCGCGTCGTTCCACACCATGCTTGACTGTTTTGTACCGGTCGCTGACCGCAACCCGCGGGAAGTCGTTGGCGGGGAACCGGTTGTAGCCCGGCACAAACACCCCCTCCATCGACACCACCGGAACGGCCGTCCTCGGGCAGGTAGCGGGCATGCCGCGGTCGTGGTCAGCGTCAGGCAGTGGAACGGCGCGCTGGTCAGCACGTCCGTCACCGGGGTGCTGGCGCCCTCGCAGGGCAGGAAACCGAGGCTGGTGCCCCAGTTGTACTCATAACCCACGTATACGTTCCCGGTCTGCATGTCCACCGCGGGGTAGGAGCCCTCGTTCTCGCAGCCGCTCGGGTCGGGCTTGGCCACCGTGAAGTACGGCTTGCCCACCGACAGCTTCGGCGTCACCGGGACGGGCGGGGTGCCGTGCTCGCACACCGGCGCCGCCGGGGTGCCTCCGGCCGGCCCGGGGCCGCCCGCGGAGTTGCCGAGGTCGCAGACGGACATCTCCACCGAGTCGCCGAACGGCCGGGTGAGCAGGAAGTCGCTGTAGGTCACATACAGTCTGCCCGTGGCCGGGTCGATGGCCAGGTAGTCCTTGTCGGTGAAGCTGCAGAACTCAGCGGTCCGGGTCGGGGATATCTTGACCTTTTGGCATTGGGTGCTGATGGCCATGGTCACCGGCTTCCCGCACCTCAGAGCCGCCGTGCTGCCGGAGCCGCTCACCGCGCACGCGTCGAGCGCGATCTTGGACAGCCCCGAGGCCGTTGACGGAGTCGTAGAGGCTGGAGATGTAGAAGTAGTCGTGGCCGCCCACCCGGTAGGCCACGACGCTAGGGTCGCCCTCGTACAGGTATTTGTGGCAGTCGAGGTTCGGCAGCCCGCCCAGGTCGGTGAACGACGTGCCGCCGTTGACCGAGAATCCCGAGCCCGGTGCCCTCCTCCTTGAACGACGGCGCCCCGCAGGCTGACAAGAACCCGGTGGCGTCATTCCACGCCTCGACCACGTAGCGGCCCACCGCCCCGATCGAGACCTCCGACTGTCCCTGGGCTGCAACCCCGGCCGGGCTGACGTCCTCGGATACGGTCGCCGCATCCACATTCCGCGGCGCCCGCGCTCCAGTGGGGAACTGAGCCCGGCGCGCCGCGCCGCGCTGGAACTGCGGACCGAAGCAGAACATCTGGGCGCCGGATGACGCCTGGTACTGGATCCCGAGTCTTCTTGCAGAACGGATCGTCCCGCCCCGCTCCACCAGGCCGCGCGATCCCCGCGTCGCCGATACCCGGCCGGATGGCGCGCTGCCCGGCACCGTGCTGCACCAGTGCCGCGCAGGCCGGCGCGACGATGCCCGCCACCGCCAGGCCTGTCCCGATGATCAGTGTCAGTAAAATTCTCCCGCGTCGCATGTCGTCTCCCTCCACCGGCCGACGTACTGTCTCCCCGGACGGTACAAGGCCGACGGGGTCGGGCCTATTACCTTGCTGGGCACAAATTCAGTCTCTTAATGGCCCCGGGGATCGGTCATTACTCGCCGGGGGGAAGTCCGCCAGCCAAGGCACAGCACGGGATATCCACAGTCGCTGAGCCTGGCCCACGGGCATTTCCAGCAGTTCGGTGGGAGCGGCCAGCGGGACTCATGAGCACCCGGTGCGCAAACGGCCGACGGGCCTCCCTGCCACCAGGGTCGGCAGCCCGTGCGGTCGGCTGCGATGGCGGCCGCGAGAGCCTGGCCCGCTGGACAGGCGTAATCCAGATCACCCCCTGGGCATGGCATCGGGATCAGGCCCGCCGCGCAACACCTCACCAACCGTTCCTGATGCCCGATCAGATCACCCACACCCACCGGTCCAGGAACCAGCATCCGTCCCGTGCCCCACAGGCGGGCGGACAACGGCGCTCTGGACCATGCTGAACGGCCAGATAGGTATCAACGGATCAAGAAACCAGCTCTCTACCTTCATTCAGCTGCCAATAAGAGCGAACCTATAGAGCGAGCGCGATGCGCAGATTATCTGTTATGCACTGCACTGATCCAGCACAGTCTGCGAGACGGGAGTCGCCCCCTCGCGGCCGTCGACACCGAACTCGGCATCCTGAAGACCGGAAAGGAGGCCGACGTCTTCCTGCTGCGCCGCGGCGTGCCCTGCACCGACCGGTCATGCCTGCTCGCGGCCAAGCGGTACCGGGCCGCCGAGCATCGGATGTTCCAGCGCGACAGCGAGTATCTCGAAGGCCGGGCGTGTCCGGGAGTCACAGATCGTCGACCTGATCGCGAACCCGCGCGGCGTGGAGTTCCTGACCAGGGACTCGGCGAACGTCGCGCGCTGGTTCACCGCCCGCGGGCTGACCGCAGTGATGCCAGCGCCGGCCGACCTGGCCGGCCTGCTGCTAGCCGAAGCACGCTTGTCATAGCGCGTCCGCCCGGCTTCTTACTCTCCGCGTGACCGCAGGATGGGCCGCCCGCCGTGCGCAGGGCACCCAATTCTGCACGCCCTCGCAGTTGGTTGTGACACTGGCCGGAGCGTGCCTGTCCCGGAGCCGGGGAGGTGCCGCGTGTCAACTGGTTGGGCGCGCCCTGCCCGGCCAGCGTCAGAACCGGAAGCGAGTCAGGCCGCCCGGCTCCGCCGACAAGGCCACGATCGCCGAGCGTGGCTCAATGCGATACACGTTCCACGGCGGTGGTCCTTGCGACGGTGCGTTGAACGGGGCAGTGATGCCCGACCCGCTGTCGTCGGGTTCGGCCGGCCAGCCGTTGTCCGCCCACGCCTTCGCAGCACGCGCCACCGCGCCCGGCTCGGTCACGCGCGCAGCGTCACCCTCGATGACGACGTCCGCGTCGCGGATCGACACCGCGATCGAACACCGCGGATCCCGCGCGACGTTGCGTCCCTTCCGCGTGCCCGCGCCCGTCTGGAACCAGAACGTGCCGTCGAGCCACAGGGCACCGACCGCGGTCACATGCGGGCTACCGTCCTGGTTGACGGTGGACAGCCAGGTCGTGCGGGAGTTCATCGCGTCCGGAGCTGGCGCCGACCCCGCAGCGAGCTTCTCAGCAACTGCGGCCCAATCCACCGGCGGCAGCCCATCCGCCTTACCCAGATTGGTGATCTCCATAAAGCATCCCTCCATATGTCCAGGGACATCCTGGCTCACAGTATCGGCTAGATAAGACGCGCGACGACTGCGGAAGTCATCGCGCCTACGCGCGGCACGAGCCCGTCCGAGCGCGCACACATCGGCAGCATGCATGAGCCGTCGCGCCGGCCCGGGATGCGGATGCCGCAAGTCGTTGTCCGATCACGGCGCCGGCCAGCGTCCAGGGGCTGACCTCGGGCAGGTAAATCCGCGCGGCCACCTGATAACGGCCGCGGGCAGGCGGCCCGCTCCCAAGCGGCTTCAGCGACTGCCGCCCGGTCACACCAGGAATGATCTCATCCCGGTTGGCCGGCGCCTGATCGATTCCGCCGTGTCCATCCTGGTGACCGGCTACCGTGCTCCCGGTCGTGGCCGTTCTTTGATCCCGTCCGCGAGCAGGCCCACTACCTCGGCGATACGCGACGCGCGCAGGTCCGGCCGGCGGGTCGTCGCATCGATGTAACGGAGGTAGGCCCTGCGGTAGAACTGCGCCAGCGTGTCGAAGAAGGCCCCAGCGGCCGGGTTAGCCGCCAGTGCTGCGGAGATGTCGTCGGCAAGATCGGCGCGCTGCGGGCCTTCCGGCGCCAGTTCAACGATCACCTCCGCGCCGTCCGCAATGCCCGTATGACGCATCCTCGCCGGGTTCAAGGTGAACGCCCATCCGCTGTCGCCAGGCGCAATCGTCACCCGTACCCGGCAGCCGTTGACCGTGCCGCTGACGTGATGGACAGCTTTGGCGCCCCATGCCTCGTCCGGGTCGAACGGAATCGTGATAACGGCGTGACCGCGGGAATTGGCGGTGATCCGGGCGCGAAACCGCTCAACGCGCATGGCCTCATCCTTCCACGGCTGAGGCCAGGCCCAGTACAGGCGGGTCGCGGGCTGTACGGCTGGGGAGCTGCCCGCGGGCGCTGGGCAGCGGCGGGCCCCCGGCTGGCCGCGGGCCGGGCAGAATGGCCGCATGGATCTTGGCTTGCGGGACAGGGTGTACCTGGTGACCGGCGGCAGCCGGGGCCTTGGGTTCGCCGCGGCCCAGGCACTCGTCGCGGACGGCGCACGCGTGCTGCTCAGCGCTCCGCACCAGACCACAGCAGCAGCGGCCACGGCCCGCCTCACCCAGGACGCCGGGCCCGGCGCTGCCGCCTGGGCCGTCGCGGACAACGCCGATCCCGCAGCCCCCGGCCAGCTGATCACCGCCGCCCAGGACCGCTTCGGCCGCCTGGACGGCGCGCTGATCAGCGTGGGCGGATCACCCGGCGGAACCATCGCGGACAGCAGCGACGACGCGTGGCGGTCCGCGTTCGAAAGCGTCTTCCTCGGTGCCGTCCGGCTGGCCCGGGTCCTGGCGGGCGGCCTGGGCGGGCAGACGCGAGAACGATGCCCCCAGCGGCACCGGCGGCTCCATCGCCTTCGTGCTGGCCGCCTCCGTCCGCGCGCCCCTGCCCGGCCTGGCGATCTCCAACGGGCTCTTCCCCGGCCTGGCCGGGGTGGTGAAGACACTTGCTGACGAGCACGGCCCCGCCGGAATCCGGGTCAACGGGCTGCTGCCGGTCCGGATCGCCACCGACCGGGTCCGCCAGCTCGACGCCCTCCTCGGCGACCCCGACGAGGTACGCGCCCGCCAGTCCCAGGCCATCCCTCTGCGCCGTTACGGCGAACCCACAGAGTTCGGCCAGGCCGCCGCCTTCGTGCTCTCCCCCGCCGCGTCCTACATCACCGGTGCGATGATCCCCATCGACGGCGGAGCCATCCGCGCCTTCTAACACCCCGCCAGCAGCGCCGCGACCACCGTACTGCCCGAACCCGGCGGCGATGATGACGACTGGTCAGCAGCCTCAGTCCCTATCATCTATGACGGCCCGGCATACGATGGGTTCCCTCCGGAATACACGACACCTGCGACCTGGCCAGCTCACGGATGATCTGCGTCGCGGGGCTGTCGGCCCATAGGACGCAGGCGAATCCCGGCCCGAACGGCAGGACAGCCCGGTAATGGCCGTGTGGAGCCTGTCCGGCTATCCGCTGACCACCCGGTGCGCGCCGATCAGGCGCAGGCCGGGCACCAGCCGGGGCACGAGCCGGCGGTAGCGCGGGTAGTCGTCGGGGAACTCGGCCAGCATGAGCTGTTCCTCGATGCGGATCTTGAACTCAAGCGCCACGAGGTAGACCGCGAAGGGCACGATCCACCGGCCGCCCCCGGCCAGCAGCATGGAACCCAGCATCATGCCCAGCAGCCCGGTGTAGATGGGGTGCCTGGTGATGGCGTACGGCCCGCTGGTGCGGAGCTTGTGCTCCTGCTTGACCGCAGGCGCGGCGCTCCACATCGCGCCGAGCGCGAGCCTGGCCCAGACCGTCAGCGCCGTGGCCGCCAGCAGGATCACCAGGCCCATGATGCGAATCCAGGCCACATGAACCTCAAGGCGGAGCCAGTCTGCCCGGGGCACGGTGGCGAACAGGACAACCATGACGACCGTGCTGATCACGATGGGGGACGCGAACGAGCGGCGGGTCCGCTCCGCCGGGGCCCGGGACTCGTAGTAGATCGCACCGCCCAGCCAGGCCAGTGCGACAGCACTCCAGCAGGAGACGAGGCCGATCACGGCCAGCAGGGTCAGTGGCTGAGTCCTCATTGTCAGCACCTCCAGCAGGTGACCAGGGTTCGCGCCTGCCGCTTGGCTGCGCTTCCCGATCCGTTCCGATGTCAAGGTTGCTTTACGCTGCTGATGTGAAGGTACCTTTACACCTCGCACAGATGTCAAGCGACCTTTACCCCCCTCTTTTCGGAGCGTTACGCACCCCGGACCTGGCTGGTCCGCACCGGTGCGCGGGTCACGTGGGAGCCGCCCCCGGCTGGCCGTGCGGCGCGACGCTGACATGGCGGCCGGATCAGTGGACCAGGTGCTCTCCCCGCAGGAGCCCCTCACTTCTTGCGGCGGTAACTGAGACGTTCCCGCGCCACCTTGGTTCTGCCCGAGGCCTCGTTCGCGGCGGCGACTCGTAGCGCACGTTCCAGATCCGGGCGGCCAATGAAGCCATTAGCGAGCAGGAACTGGGCAAGCTGGCGCTGGTGGTGCTGCTCGTTCCAGATGCGCCGCTGGAGTTCCTTCTTGAACTCCCCCACCGATCCCTCGCTGCTGAGGTCCAGGGCAATCGCGACGTCCATCATCGCCGTGGTCTGCGGGGCGACCGCGCCCAGTATGTAGTCCCGGTAGTAGTAGGCCAGCGCCATGCGGGCCACGCCGTTGCGCTTGAAATAGGCATCCACCTTGGACACCGCGTCCGGCAGCGCCGGGCTGGCGGATCCGGATGCCCGGGTGGGCCCGACCGTGTTCTTTTCCTCCTCGGCCACGCCCTCCAGCCCGCCGGGCCACTGCGGGTCCTCCTCCGACCCGGTGATGCACAGCGGGAGTATCCATTTCCCGACGCTGACCACCCACGCGCCGGTGGGCAGTTCCACCGGGTGCGTCTCGAAACGCGGCAAGGCGGGCGGCAGGGTGTTCACGGCCCGGGCCTGCACGTCCTGGAAATGGCCGGGCGACCCCTCGGCGTACGGGGCCAGGTACACCGCGTGCGTGGTGTCGCGGCTGAACAGTTCCCACCGGTACTGCACGTGCCGCAGGCCCGGGCAGCGGGGCGACCGGTGCAGCGTCGGGTCCTGGCCCCCGCTGAGCGTGGCCCGGTCCAGCCACGTGATCTGGTCAGGTGAGCAGTTGAACCACTCGCTCTGGCCCGCGGGCAGGATGACAAGCTCTGCCATCGGCGCTCACCCGCCGGCCACGCGGATGGCCCGGGTGGCACATCCGACAGCCGACGCCATGGTAGCGATGATATTCAGGCCATTCCCGGACGACACCTGCCGCGCGATCCCGGCCGGACGGCAGCCCGCCGGCGCTAGCCGCGGGCACCCGGCACCAGCAGCCGCAACTGGGTGTGGAAGCCGAACCGCAGGCGATCACCGTCGGTGACCGGGAGCCGCTGGCCCGGCGCGAGGGGCTGGCCGTTGATCCAGGTCGGGCCCGCAGAACCCACGGGCAGCAGCCACCATTGGCTCCCGTCATACTCGAATCTGGCGTGCTCGCGGCTCACGGTCCTGTCGTGGAGCACAATGTCGCTGCCGGGGCCGCGGCCGACCGTCACCGAGCGGCTGGCCAGCAGGTACTCACCGGCCTGTCCCTGCTCGCCCCACAGCCAGGCAAGCACGGACCCGCCGGAGGTGGGCGGCGGCGCCGCGGCCGGCCGGACGCCGCCGGTCCCCGGTACGCCCGCGCGGCGCGGCCGGTCCCCGGTGCCAGCCGGCGCCGCACAGGCCAGTCCCCCGCCGCGCGGCACGGCCGGCGCCGGGCGGATCCTGGGCGGCGGCATCGCGGGACAGGCCCGGAACCGGGCCCGGGCGGCAAGCGCGGTGGCGTCCGGTTCGTCGATCGTGTCCATGTCGGCATACGGCCCGCCCACCGCCAGTCCGCCCACTGCCGGTCGGCCCGCCGCCAGCGCCACATCGCGGCCCGCCCACTCGCCGGTCCCCCACAGCGGCCGCCCACTGCCGGTCCCCCACATCGCGGGCCCCCACTCGCGGGCCCCCAGATCGCGGCCCTCCAGATCCCCGCCTCCAGTCCGCCAGATCGCGGCCGCCCTGATCACGGGCGGGCGCCTTCCTGAGCCACGGCGGGGCGGCCATCGGCTGGGTCTGCTCGCCTTCCCCCGGTGGTGTGGTGCCGGTCATACCGGCTCTTCCTCGTCACGGTGGCCATGGGCCTCCGGCCGCGCCGCCGGACCGGAGGCTTCCGGAACGGTCTGGAAGTCGAGAACGCCGCCATGGCCGGCCGGGCCGTCGTGCGTGACCACCGGATCCGCGTCGCCGGACGGCGGGCCCGCGTCGCCGGCGGCGGGCCCGGCTGCCACTGCCCGCGCAGCCGCGCGCTCCTCGGCTCGTGAGTGACCCGGGGGCCCACCAGGAACCCGGCCTCGGGCTGCCCGTCGGCCCGCGCCCGGACCGCGGTCAGCTGCGCCCAGATCCGTTCGCCCATGGTGTGCGGGGAGCCGGGGCAGCGCATCTGCGGGTCGGTCCGCAGCCACTGGCGCACGAGCATGTCCAGGTCCTCCGGCACGTAACCGATGAGGTCACGGACCGGGACCGGCTCCACCGCGGCGATCAGGTTCCTGATGTCCGGCGAGGACTCGTACTGCCCGGAGGAGTCGATCAGGCCCAGCGCGCGTGCCTCCCGGTACAGCGGCGGGTAGCCGGTCAGCATCCGGTAGACCACGGCGCCCAGGGCCCGGACGTCCGCGTTCCTGCTGATCCAGTCGGGCTGCCGGGCCATCTGCTCGGGCGGGGCGTAGAACGGGGTGAAGCGCGCCGCCGCGGTCGTGTCGTTGCCGCCGCCGGCCCGCTGGTACTGCTGCGCCAGGCCGAAGTCGATGAGCTTGACCTGCCCGTCCTCGGTCAGGGCGACGTTGGCCGGCTTGAGGTCGAGGTGGACCAGGCCCAGGTCCCAGGCGGCACGCAGCCCGGCGAGGATCTGGACCGCGAAGTCGAGCACCTGGCCGATGGTCAGCGTGTCCTGCTCGGCGGCCGCGCGCAGGTACCGTTCCAGCGACATCGGGTACAGGCGGGTGACGATGTAGCAGCCGTATCTGCACGTCGAGGTCACAGTCCAGCACCTCGGCGATGTTGTCGTGCACCGGCCCGAGGGGCAGGGACATCTCCATCTGGGCATGGCGCTGTTCCGCTGAGCGCCCTGCTGCCCAGCGCCCCCGGCGGCGGCGCGATTATCTTGACGACGACCTCGGACAGGTATTCGCGGTGCAGGTCGACGGCCACGAACGGGACCCGGCCCGAGTGCGGCGCGTCGGTGAGCGGCCGCTGGATCTGCCACCGGTTCCCGATCACCCAGCCGTTACCGGCGGCGGCCGTTCCCGCCGCGCCCGCCGAGCCGGCACCCCGTCGCCTGCCGTCGCCCCGCCGGTCACCCCGTGCCGGCGCCCCCAGCCGGCACCCAGGCCGGTCACGCCCAGGCCGGTTCGTCCGTTGCCCACCGCGCCGGTCGCCCCGTTGCCGGGCCGCCAGTCGCCCCGTTGCGCGCCCGTTGCCAGGTGCCGCGGCGCCGTTCATCGTGCCGGTGAGGCCAGGTGCGGGGCATCGCGTCGGCCAGCCAGGGCCGGGCCCGAGCGTGCCACACGCCAGCGGTACCCGGACTCGGACTCGGCGTGGTGGTACCTGAGTTCCCAGTCACGGCTGATGGCGCGCTTGCGGCTCTCATGGTCGCTGTCCGCCACCGCGTCGGTATGGGAGTTGCGGGCCAGCCGGACCGCCGCGTTGCGCTGGAGCACGTCTCATAGACGGTGCCGCGGCGAGAACGTCTTGAGCAGGACCGGCGCAAGGTCGATGAACATCAGGGCCAGCCACAGCAGCAACCGCCGCAACAGGAACCCGGAGTTCTGCTGGCTCAGCGTGTCCAGCGCCCGCTCCCGGGCCAGCAGCCCGTTGTCGGCGTCGATCTTCTTCGTGGCCACCGCGATCTTCCCGGCCGTCTGCCGGCCGAGCGCCGCCGCCTGGCCCCGCGCGCGGGCGGTCCGCGCTGTCAGGCCGTCCGCTGGGCCTTGTCCTGCAGCCGGACGTCGGCCGCCAGATCTGGTAGTCCTGCGTGGTCTGCGGGCCGAGGCCCGGAACCTGGGTGACCTCGCCGGGCGGCAGGTTGTGGTACTGCGCGGTCAGTTCGCACATGTAGATCTTGTGCGCCTGCCGGCCTTCCGGGTGGCGGCCCGCAGGGCGGCTGCGCCGCCGTACCGGCTGGTTGACTGGTGGCGAGTTGTTTCGCGGCGGCGGCGTTGATCTGCGCGGTCTGCTGGCCTGATGTCGGTGACGTGCTGGGCGGCGAGCTGCTGGCTGATCTCCGGGCCGAATATCGCCAGCACGATCGGCTCGCTGATGACCAGGCCGACGAGGGCGGACATGGTGAAGCGGACCGCGAAGTGGACCACCTTGGACGAGGTGCGCCGCGGCCGGGCCTGCGCCGCGTCCTCGGCCGTCAGCGGGCCGTAGTCGATGCTGCTCACGATCCAGCGGTCGAAATTGAGCACGATCGCGCCCCACAGCATGCCCACCGGCAGGTAGATTCGGCCAGTCCCGCGCCGTGGAAGACCAGCGACAGCGCCAGCGTCAGCGAGGCGGTGGCCGCGGTCGCGGTGAGGAGCACGATGGCTCCCATCGACGTGTAGCGGACCCGGTCCGGCACGGTCTGCACGTACCGCGGGTCCGCCCCCGCCACCCGCAGCAGCGCGTCGGTGCGCCCCAGCCACCACACCCCCAGCGGGACCAGCACTACGACGGCGCATATCAGCACCAGGACGCTCACCCGCATGGATAGCCCCTTCCGCCCGGGCGGAACCGGTACCGGCCGCAGCGGTTACCTGATGACCACCGTGGACACCGGTGCACCGGCCTGCCGTCCCCACCGGATGGCGTCCCCGTCCCGGATGACGTGCTCGCCGTTCACGGGGGCGCCGTTCAGCAGCACACCGTTGCGGCCCAGGACGGTGATCCGCCACTCGCCGCCGGCGCAGGCGAAGGTGGCATGCACCCGGGACACGGTGGGATCCGCCGGGCAACGGGAGTTCCACGGCCGGGTCCCGCCCCGCCCGGGCGCCGGAAACCCGGGTTTCGGCGACGGCGCCGTTGGTGATCAGCCGCAGCAACGGGGCCAGCGCGGACTCGGCGACCGTCACGGCGCCCGTCATGACCGCCGGGGCCACCGCCACCTCGGACCTGGTCCGCCCGTCGCGGAACGGGCCGACGCCCGCGCTCACCGGATAGGCCGCGTCCACCGGGTAGCCCCGCCGCGTCCACCGGGTACGCCCCGCCGGGTACGCCCCAGCCGGGTACGCGCCCGCCCGGACGCCCCAGCCGGGTGGGCGCCCGGCACGCCAGCCGGGTACGCCGCGCGCCCCGGGTCCGCGCCGGTGGCCGTGTCGGCCAGGCCCATGGCACCCGCCGCCCGCTGACGGAGCCGGTAGCGCCCCGGTGGAACTACCGGATCCGCGACGACGCACACCTCGAGCGGGACGTTGCTGACGACCCGGGCGGAGCACGCGGCAACCTCCGCCGCGTAGGCCTCGGCCGCGCTGGCGTTCACCAGGCTGAGATCGATCAGCTCGGCCAGTGACTCAATGTCGGCTGGGTTCATCCGGAGTTCCACCGCGTTCGGCGCCAGCAGGGAACCCTGCGGGGTCACGATGAAAACCTCGGACAGGTGGCCCATGGCCACGCGCAGCACGTCCCGCCCGTCGCGCCACGGCCGGCTGGCGGCATGGTGAAACCACGGGTGATCCCGGCCGAGCCCGAACACCCGCAGCACCACCACGAACCCGGCGGCAATGGCGCCGAGCAGGATCAGCAGGGTGGTACCCGCCACCACGGAACCGGTGCCCATCAGGCAGACCAGCCAGAGCCCGGCGATCCCGGTGGCCAGCAGCCAGCGCCGCCGGCTTCGGGCCTGCAGCGGAGCCCGGACGTGCGCCGTGGTGCCGCGGTACGCCATCAGCAGTCCCTTCGCGAACATTGGCAGACGGGGCTGCGGTCCCGTGTGTGCACCCCGTGATTCGCTGCCCAGGATGTGCGGCGCCGCACCGCGCGGTCAACGATCCGCCGGGACTTCCCAGACTTCTGGGAAAACCCCTGGCCGGGCCGTCGGCTCAGTCCGGCAGCATCGCCAGCCGCGGCGGGGCCGGTGGCCGGTCGCCGTCCGCATCGTGACCTGTCAAGGTCCCTTGACATCGCTGCGAGGTAAAGCTACCTTGACATTATGCGCAACCGGGCCGAGGAGGAGGCAGGCAGATGACGACATTCCTTCGCCCGCGGCTGTGGCGGCCCGCGGGGATAGCAGTGGCCGGGACCGCATTCGCTGCCGCATGGCTGGTGCGCGGCGGCCCCTCCTGGTTCCTGGCGATCGTGATCGAGGTGACCACGATCGTCCGCGTGGTCACCGTGTACATCCAGGACGGGCGGCGCATCAAGGAAGGCACGCTGGCCCCCTCCGGGCGCGACGAGCGCCAGAAGATGATCAACATGCGGTCGCGGGCCCTGGCCGGGACCGTCACGATCGCCGCCGCCTTCGTCGGCCTGACTGTCGCGGTCGCCATCAGGGCCTCCTGGTGGTGGCCGTGCGCGGTCATCCTCGGCCTCGCGGGCTTCGCCTACCTGTACGGCCTGTCCAGGTTCGGCGTCGCCGAGGAGGGCCCGGCGGAGGACGACGACGCGAACTCCGGATACGAGGCCCAGTCCACGGTCACCTCCTGACCGGCGGCCCGCAGCAGGCACCGGGGCCGCACCCAGTTTCCGGCTTAGTGAGTGTCTGATTAATCGGTCGGTGCGGCGAGGCGGCGGGTCATCAGGGCGATCATGGCCCACAAGATCATGGCTTCGTGGCTGGCGGGCAGGTGCTCGTAGTCGCGGACGGTGCGCCCGGTGCTTGCTGATCCAGGCGAAGGTCCTCTCGACCACCCAGCGGCGGGGCAGAACGGTGAAGGTGTGCAGGTCATCGGGCCTGCGGACGATCTGCAGCGTGATGCGCAGGGCAGCCCAGGCGGTGAGCCGGTGCGCGTGGTACCCGGAGTCGGCCCAGGCCAGCCGGACGCGCGGGCAGGCGCGGCGCAGATTCCACAGCAGCGGGCGGGCGGCGTCGCCGATCTGCGCCGCTGGCGGCGGTGATGACCACATCGAGCAGCAGCCCAGTGGTGTCCACCGCGATGTGCCGCTTGCGGCCATTGACCTTCTTGGCGGCATCCCAGCCCCGGGTGGCCTTGGGCACAGTGTCGGCGGCCCGCACCGACTGCGAGTCGATGACGGCGGCGGTGGGCTGGGCGTCGCGCCCGGCGGCGGCCCGGACCTGGGCGCGCAGCTTGCCGTGCAGCCGGGCTAAGGTTCCGTCGTCGCGCCAGGTGGCGAAGTACCCGTAGACGGTCTGCCAGGGCGGGAAGTCAGAAGGCAGATACCGCCAGGCGCATCCGGTGCGGTCCAGGTACAAGATCGCTTCCCACGATCCTGCAGGGCCGGCCAGAATACGCGGCCGTCCCCGGCCGCCGGGCACATACCGGGGCAGGTGCGCGGCGATTACCTGCCATTGCGCATCGGTCAGGTCACTGGGATAGGGCCTGGCTGGCCCGGCGAGGCGCCCGTCTGTGGGCGCGCGCAGCCCGTCGCCTTGATCAAGTACACGAATAGGGATGATGGAGCCGCGCCTGGCATCTGACCGAGCGACACGCCACCAGCCCATCAACCCAGCCCAGGACCGGCACGATTTATCAGACGCTCACTTAGAACTAACAGAGTGTGGCAGCGACCGCATGAGGTTCTGCTGGATAAGCTCAACGCCGCCGGGATAATCGGCTGGTCCAGGTCCGCCGCTGATGGGCCGCATGTGCGGGCGTTAAAGGGAGCCAAAAACGGGGCCAGTGTTAGGACTTCAAGGCATCTCGGCAACTCTTATCGTCCCAGTTCAGAGCACTTCTCTGTATCGGGCGCCGTCACCCGCCAGGTCCCCCCGCAAAAAGACGGGGCTAGCGGGCAGTTGCCAGCGGTGAGATCATCGGGATTATGAAGCGCTGCTTGGGGGGCGAGGTGAGAACCGCCGGATTCCCTCGGTGGTTCTGGCCATCCTGGCAGTTGCCGATCTTGCTTGGTAGGCCTGCTGCTGCGGCAGTCGACACCGGTAAATGGCCCGGGGCCGCACAGCGGGAAATAGGGGGGAGCTTGTGTACAACTGGATGATCTATGTCCCGAGGATGCCCCAGGCCATCGTTGATTATCTTATGCCGAACGAGGACGTGGTCGTTGCCGTGCGGCAGCATCCGATAGTCATTCTCTTGCACGCTGTACTGATCACGGCTGGTCTAGCCGTCGTGCTTGCCCTGACCACGGGCAGTACGGGCAGCAGCGAGCTCGATTGGCTGGTCTGGCTCTGTTCCTCGTGCTGTGGCATGGGCGGCCTGGAGGATCAACGACTGGCGGTGTACGTACTTCATCATCACCGAAAACCGGCTCATGCTGGTCACCGGAGTCTTTAGCAAGAATATTGGAATGATGCCGCTGACAAAGGTGACCGACATGAGGCTGGAGCGGTCACCCCTGGCCAGGATATTTGGATATGGCAAATTCGTCATCGAGTCCGCCGGGCAAGAACAGGCGCTACGCGACGTCGCGTTTGTGCCGTATGCCAAGCAGTTGTACCAGGAGATACTATCCATGATTTTCCCGAACAAGCCGTCACGGCCGCCCGGTGGCGATTCGGAGGACTGAGAGTGATGTTCGACTGCGGGCTGTTAAGGCCGTCCAGGGCACGGGAAGGTCAAGGGCTAGCGTGGCTGCCATGCGCACCGAGCGCCTGGCGCTGCGCCGGTTCACCTCGGCCGAAGCGGCGGACCTGCTCAGCCTGGACGGGGATCCGCTGGTCATGCGCTTCCTGACCGGCACCACCCGGTCGCTGGCACAGATCCGCGACGAGGTGCTGCCCCAGCTCGCGGGCTGCCACCTGCGCTTCCCCGGCTTCGGCTACTGGGCCGCGCAGACCCGCGCCAGCGGGGAGTTCATCGGCTGGTTCGGGCTGCGGCCGGTCACCCCGACCGGCGACGCCATGGTCAACTGGCCCGACGCACGCGGCCAGACCGGTGTCGCCAGCCTCGGCTACCGGCTGCGGCGCAGCGCCTGGGGCCAGGGATACGCCACCGAGGGCGCGCGGGCGCTGGTGCGCCTGGCGTTCACCGGCCTCGGCGCGCGCGAGGTCGTGGCCACGACCATGGCGGTGAACACCGGCTCCCGGCGGGTCATGGAGAAGGCCGGGCTGCGGTACGCACGCACCGTGTACCTGGACTGGCCAGACCCGCTGGACGGCAACGAGCACGGCGACGTGGAATACCGGCTGCGCCGCGGCGAGTGGCTGGCGGACGGCGGCCCGGCCAGCCGGGCAGACGATTCATGATGCGCTACGACGGCCAGCCAGCCGCCCGCCCGCCGGACGCCGGCGATCCCCGGGGTCAGCCAAGGGCCGCGGCCACCACGCCCCGGGCCTCGTCCTGGATCTCGGCGAGCTGCCCGGGCCCGCGGAACGATTCGGCGTAGAGCTTGTAGACGTCCTCGGTGCCGGACGGGCGGGCCGCGAACCAGCCGGACTCGGTGACCACCTTGAGGCCACCGATCGGCTCGCCGTTGCCCGGCGCTTCGGTCAGCACCGCGGTGATCTTCTCGCCCGCGAGCCGGTCCGCGGTGATCTGGTCCGGGGACAGCTTGGCCAGCGCCGCCTTCTGCTCCCTGGTGGCCGGGCTGTCGATGCGCGCGTAGGCGGGCTCCCCGTACCGGGCCACCAGGCCGCGGTACAGCTCGGACGGCGTCTGCCCGGTCACGGCGGTGATCTCCGAGGCGAGCAGGGCGAGCAGGATGCCGTCCTTGTCCGTGGTCCACACCGACCCGTCGCGCTGCAGGAACGAGGCACCGGCGCTCTCCTCGCCGCCGAACGCGACGGAGCCGTCCAGCAGGCCCGGCACGAACCACTTGAACCCGACCGGCACCTCCAGCAGCCGGCGGCCCAGGCCATCGGCCACCCGGTCGATCATCGACGAGCTGACCAGGGTCTTGCCGACCGCCGCCGTGGCCGGCCAGCCGTCCCGGTGCCGGTACAGGTAGTCGATGGCAACGGCGAGGTAGTGGTTGGGGTTGAGCAGCCCGCCGTCCGGGGTGACGATGCCGTGCCGGTCGGCGTCGGTGTCGTTGCCGGTCGCGATCGTGAAGTCGTGCTGGCGGGCGATCAGCGCGGCCATGGCCGACGGGGACGAGCAGTCCATCCGGATCTTGCCGTCCCAGTCCAGGGTCATGAAGCCGGAACCTGGCGTCCACGTCCGGGTTGACGACCGTCAGGTCCAGGCCGTAGCGCTCGCCGATCGCGCCCCAGTAGGCGACGCTGGCCCCGCCGAGCGGGTCCGCGCCGATGCGCATCCCGGCCGCCTTGACCGCGGCCAGGTCGACGGCCCGGCCGAGCGCGGACACATAGGCGTCGAGGAAGTCGAACCGCCCGGTGGTGGCGGCCGCGGCCGCCCGCGCGTAGGGGATCCGCCGAACGCCGGCCAGGCCGCTGGCGAGCAGTTCGTTGGCCCGGTCCTGGATCCACCGGGTGATGCCGGTACCGGCCGGGCCGCCGTCCGGCGGGTTGTACTTGAAGCCGCCGTCCGTGGGCGGGTTGTGCGACGGGGTGACCACGATCCCGTCGGCGCGGCGGGCCGAGCCGGGCGCGTTGTGTGCCAGGATCGCCCGGGACACCGCCGGGGTCGGCGTGTATCCGCCGCGGGCGTCGCACAGCACGTGGACGCCATTGGCGGCGAGCACCTCCAGCGCGGTGACCTGCGCGGGCTCGGACAGCGCGTGGGTGTCGGCGCCCAGGTACAGCGGGCCCCTGATGCCCTGCGGCGGCCCGGTACTCGCAGATCGCCTGGGTCGTGGCGGCGATGTGGTCCTCGTTGAACGTCGCGGTGAACGCGGACCCGCGGTGGCCGGAGGTGCCGAACGACACCCGCTGCGCCGCCTCCCCGGGGTCGGGATGCACCGCGAAGTAGGCGGTGACCAGTTTCGCGACGTCGACGAGGTCGGCGGCTTCGGCGGGCTGGCCCGCCCGGTCGCTGGTCATGCCGTCCCCCCGGGCGGGCCCGCCGCGCGGTGCCCGGTCATGGCAGCGCGGCCAGCGGAGCGCTGCGGCGGGTGCCGTTCTCGGTCCATGTCACCTCCGCGGAACCGTCTGCCAGGCTGGCGCGCAGGACGGCCTCGTCGCCGTCACGGGCCCAGCTCATCTCGATGCTCGCGGCGTTGCCCGAGCAGGTGAGGCTGCCCTCGAACGCCGGGTGGCTGTTGCGGAACCTGATCAGCGCGGTCAGTGCCCGCACCACCGGCCTGGCCAGGGCATCGGAGATCTCGGCGGGCGTGTAGTGGTGCCGGTTGACGTCCCTGCCGACGTGCGTGCGGGCCAGCAGGTCCATGTCGTTGGCACCGGCGAGCAGCCCGACGTAGTAGACCTGCGGGGTGCCCGGCGTCCAGAACTGCAGCGCCCTGGCCAGCAGGTAGCGGTCGTCGTCGCGGCCGAGCGCGTCGTAGAACGTGCAGTTCACCTGGTAGAGGTCCACGTTCGAGGCCGCGGTGCCGGTGGCCTGCCGCGAGGTGCCGCCGCTGTTGGCGTGGATCGCCTCGACCAGCCGGGACAGCTCGTCCGGGCGGAGCAGGCCCGGCCTGCCCCGGTCGGTGGTGTCCGGGCCGACGTCGATGACGCCGATCCCGTCGTGGGTGTCGAGCACCGTGATCGCGTTGGCCGGGCGCAGCCCCTGCCAGGTGAGCAGCGGCCCGGCGTCCGCGGCGGTCAGCGCGTGCAGGATCAGCGGCGGCAGGGCGAAGTCGTACACATAGTCCACCTGCCGGGCGATCTCCACCTGGTGCAGGTAGTAGGAATGCACCTCGACCAGGACTTCCAGGTCGCGTTCGTGGCACCAGGCGGTGAGCTCGCCGATGAACTTGAACGTCTCCGGGGTCAGGAACGACGTCAGGCCGGGCGTCTTCACCGCGTAACCGACGGCGTCCAGCCGGACGTGGGAGACGTTCGCCCCGGCCAGCCGGTCGAGAATGCGCAGCAGGTATTCGCGGGTTGCCGGATGGCGGACGTCGACGTCGATCTGCTGCGGCGTGAACGTCGTCCACACCAGCGCCTTCCTGCCGTTGCCGAGCAGGTACGGGGTGAACGGGAGGCCGGGCCGCGGCCGGTACAGCCGCAGCAGCATCTCCTCGGTCGCGCCGTCGGGGAACGCGGCGCCGAAGGTGAGGAACATCCCGGCGAACGGCGACGCGTCGCCCTTGGCCAGCCAGTCCTGGAACTGCGGGGAGCCCGAGGAGACGTGGTTGACGATCACGTCGGTCATCACCCGGTAATCGGTGCTCAGCGCGGCTGATGTCGTCCCACGATCCCAGGCGCGCGTCGACCTCGGTGTGGTCCTCCGGGTCGAACCCCGCGTCGGCCCCGTCGTAGGGACGGTAGAACGGCAGCACGTGCACGCCGCCGAACAGCCCTCGCAGTGGCCCGCTGAGCAGGCGGTGCAACCCGGCCAGGTCGCCGCCGAAACGGTCCGCGTACGCGATCAGCTCGACTTTGCCAGGCATGCCACTCCCCTCTGGGTAGCCATCTTCCCAGCCGTGCGGGGATCATCCGGCCGGGCCCGCACCGAGTGGCGGCTCCCGGCCCGGCCCCCGCTTGGGTGCCGGCGCCGATGGCGGCGGGGGTGGGTTACCTAGGCTGAACGTTCGGGCAGGGCCGGTTCGCCGAACAACGGGCACTGGTCGAGGTCGGGGCATTCGCAGCGTGCGGCCAGCTCAAGCCAGTCGCGGACGAGTTCGCTGCGCTCGATCAGCGCGATGATCTCCGGAAGTTTCCGGCTGGCCACCTCGCGAAGCCGCTCAACCGCCGCCGGGTCCCCTGGAGACGCGGCGAGCAGCACCCTGATCTCATCGAGCGCCAGGCCGCTCGCTGACCGGTCTCGATCACCGCCAGCGTGCGCACGGTGGCCTGGGCATACCTGCGCTGCCCGCCGGACCGCGCGGGCTCGGGCAGGAGCCCGATCTGCTCGTAGTAGCGGATCGCGGCCGTGCTCTTGCCGGCCAGCCTGGCCACCGCGCCGATGGTGAGCGGCGGGGCGGCGTCCGGGCCGGCACCGGGATTTGACATCAAGCCGACTTTAACAATGACGATGGCAAGCGACCGGGATCCGGGCCCGCATCCAGGAGGCAGGCCATGTCCGTACCGCAGCCACCCGCCGATGACACCACCGGGGCCGTGCCGGTGGCCTGCTCCCTCACCCGGGCAGGCCTGGCGCAGCAGGCGGGCCGCTGGGAGCGGCTCGCGGCCCGCGCAATGACCCGGTATGCGAAGACCGCTGACGGCATCCGGCTCAGCTTCCGCCCGGAACCGGGCGCCGAAGAAGAGCTGCGCGCCTTGGCGGCCGTGGAAACCCAGTGCTGCCCCTGGGCAACGTGGACGGTTCAGGGCAGCGCGACACAGCTGGTGCTGGACGTCCGGTCCGCCGGTGCCGGGGTGACCACCCTGCACGGCATGTTCACCGGCCTGCGGCAAGCCCCGGTCCCACGGCAGGCCCGCCGCCACCCGGGCGCTTCAAGGCCCGGCGACGCCTGACTCTAAGCCGATCGAGCCCCAGGAGTCCGGCACCCCGGCGCTGCTCAGCCGGGCGTCGGCCGGCCTGGTCGCGCGAGCGGTCCACCGCTCGGTGCATCCCCGCTTGTCCAGGCAGTACCACCGAACGTCGGCACAAGCGCCGCCGCCGTCGGCCATCATGTGGTCGGCGGGCAAGCGGATCCCGCACAACCAGCAGGGCTGGACGGCACCCGGCCCGGCCGGGGCGTAGGACAGACGCTCTTGATCGGGCATTATCTGCTCCCCTCCAGGGCGGTTACCGTTCCACGTACGGACCCCGGAAACGGGTTCTTGAGCCCGCCCGGGCTAGCGGCCGGCCCAATAACCACCCCGTGGCAGTGTCGCACGTCAGGCCCGGCAGCGCACGCCATGTGGAAAGCCACCCTGGCTCCGGGGCCGCTGCCCGGCGGCTCCCGCTAGGCCGGGTTTGCGTTATGTCACCCGCTAGAGCATGCGTTTGCCGGCCGGCCGTACGGGTAGCCGGGTGCAGCAGTGAGCCGGGCCCGGGTGCCGTAGCTGGCCTGGGGCGAGGTGGCCGGAGCGGAACCGAGGAAGGTCTGCGGATGGTATCTGAGACTAGGGCCAGCCAGCCGTCAGAGCGCAATGTGCTCGAGGATCTGGATTCGCGGATCCCGACAAGCTTCTACTGGTACCTGGCCGTGCTGGCCTGCGTCGGCGGGTTCCTCTTCGGGTACGACACCTCCAACATCGGCTCGGCGCTGGTCTTCATTACTTCATCACCTGCTTATCACCTGTCGAGCTTCTGGACGGGCTATCTGGTGGCGGGTGCGTCCCTCGGCGCCGGCGCGGGAGCGCTCATCGCCGGGCCGCTGACCGACCACTTCGGGCGCAAGACCCTGCTCATGACCGACGCCGGCATCTACGCCATCGGCGCGCTGCTGTCGGCGTTCGCCGTGAACGCCTTCATGCTGCTGTCGGCCCGCACGCTCATCGGGCTCGCGATCGGGGCCGACTCCGCGATCGCCACCTCCTACATCGCGGAGTTCGCGCCCCGCGACCGGCGCGGCCAGCTGAGCATCATCCAGCAGTGGATGATCACCGTGGGAATCCTGGTGTCCTATCTCGTGGCCGTGGTCATCCTGCTGGCCCTGCCGAACAGCGCCGACGGCCTGGACTGGCGGCTCATCCTTGGCATCGGCGCGCTGCCGGCGATCGTGGCCGTGGCGCTGCGGGCCAGGATGCCCGAATCCCCCCGGTGGCTCATGCTGCATGAGCGCTACGCCGATACGCAGAAGGCGTTCGGCCAGCTCGGGATGGAGACCACCGAAGCGGAGATCCGTTCCGCCGCGGAGCAGCTCAAGAACACGGAGGCGGCACGGCAGCGGAAGACGCAGTGGACCAGGGGCGTGATCCGGGCGCTGATCGTGGTCTGCGTGTTCTTCATCTTCCAGCAGATCACCGGGATCAACATCCCCTTCTACTACGGCCCGAAGATCCTGTCGACCTTCTTCCAGAGCAGCCACAACGCCGTCGCCGCCGCGGTGGCGGGGGTCGAGGTCACCGCCATCCTGGGCGCGGTCAACGTGGTCGCGACCTATTTCGCCTTCCGCTGGATCGACAAGTTCGGCCGGCGCCCGCTGGCCATGGGGGGCTACCTGGGCATGGCGGTGTTCATGCTGGTCGCGGCGGCCGGGGTGGCGTTCCTCACCGACATACCGAAGACCGTGGTGGTCATGGTCGGCTTCTCGTTCTTCATCACCTCGTTCGCGATCGGTGTCGGCGGGACGGGCTGGCTGCTCCAGGGCGAGGTCTTCCCCACATCTGTCCGCGGCCGGGCGGCTGCGATCGCCGCGGCCGTGGACTGGGTCGCCAACTTCGCGCTTATCGAGATATTCCCGGCCTGGCAGAATTCCTGGGGGCTGGGCTGGGTCATGGTGTCCTTCGCGGTCCTCTCGCTGGTGGCGATCGGATTCGTGTTCAAGTTCCTGCCCGAGACCAAGGGCCTCTCCGTCGAGGAGGTCGTCCGATCTTCGAGGAGCAGGCCGAGGCCGGCAAGGCGCCTGTCTAGCACTCCGCGGCCCGGCCTGGTACTCAGGAGCGGTGGAACTCACCGACTTCGAGGCGCTGAGCTTCGACTGCTATGGCACGCTGATCGACTGGGAGACCGGCCTGCTGGCCGTGTTCACCCCGTGGGCACGGGCGCGCGGCCTGGACGTCACCGGCGAGGAACTGCTGACCCGGTATGCGCCGATCGAGGCCGCGGTGGAAGCGGAGCATCCCGCCGACCCGTACCCGGAGGTGCTGGCCCGGGGGATGCGCCTGCTCGGTGACGCACTCGGCGCCGAGGTCACCGATGACGACGCGGCCCGCCTGGCCCGCTCGGTGCCCGACTGGCCCGCGTTCCCCGACTCGCACGACGCGCTGGCCTTGCTGGGCAGGCGGTACAAGCTGATCATCCTGTCCAACGTGGACCGGGCCTCGTTCGCCGGATCGAACGCCCGGCTCGGCGTCGAGTTCACCAGCGTCATCACCGCGCAGGACGTCGGCTCGTACAAGCCGTCGCCACGGAACTTCGAGGCCCTGGCCAGCGAGACGGCCCGCCTCGGGATCCGGCCGGGCGGCCTGCTGCACGTGGCGCAGAGCCTGTTCCACGACCATGTGCCCGCCCAGCGGGCGGGCCTGCCCACGGTCTGGATCCACCGGCGCCAGGACCGGGGCGGCTGGGGTGCCACCCCGCAGCCCCCGGCGCCGGTGACCCCGGACTGGGAGTTCGGCTCCATGGCCGCCTTCGCCGCCGCGGTAGCGCAGTCCGGGTAGCGGCTCAGGCCGGACGGCGGGCCAGGTCGCAGGCGAAGATGATGGTCTGCCGGAACCGCCCGTCCGGCTGGACGGCGAGCAGTTCGCGGCGCAGGTCGGCGGCGAACTCCGTGGCCCGGCCGCCCAGCGCCACCGGCGAGAGCACCGAGGTGGACAGCACGTAGCCGGCCAGGGCCTCGGGGGTCCAGTCGTGGACCGCGGCGAACTGGTGACGGCCGGCGTTCTCGAATCCCGCATCCCGGAGGATGACGAGATCCGGGCGGTCCCTGCGGTCCCGCTCGTACTCGGCCGGGACCCGGCCGTGGGCCTGGGCCCGGGTCTGCCACCGGTCCATGACCTGCCGCCAGGGCCCGCTGCCATGGCGCCTCGCCCTCGTGCGGCGAGCCGCCCCAGGCCAGGGCCAGGAACCCGCCGGGCCGCAGCCACCGGAAGGCGCTGGCGGCGACGGTGTCCCGGGGCAGCCGGTGAAAGGCGTTCCCGATGGCGACCAGGTCGAACGACCCGGCGGGTGCCCGCAGGTCTTCGGCGGCGCAGGCCACCGCGCGGAGCTGGGACAGCCCGGCTGCCTGGGCCTTGTCGCGGACCACCGCGACCATCTCCGGTTCCTGGTCGACGGCCCAGATTTCGGCGAACCGGTCCTGCAACGCGAAGCCGAGCTGCCCGGTCCCGCAGGCCAGGTCGAGCAGCCTGCCGGTGCCGTCCGCCCCGGCCCGGTCCGCCAGGTCGCCGATCAGGCCGGCCGGGTACGGAGGCCGGAACCGGTCGTAGTACCCGGCGGTTCCCCGGTACAGGTCACGTCGGAACACCGGGCCGGCCACCGGGCCATTGTCCCGGCCCGGTGGCCGCCGGGGGTCAGAGGGTCCAGAGTGCTTCGGTGGGGGACATGCGGGCGGCGCGCAGGGCGGGCAGCAGCCCGGCGGCGGCGCCGATGACGAGGGTGGCGCCGAGGCCGCCGGCCCAGGCCAGCGGCGGGATCACGACGGCCCAGCCCTTGGTGTTGGCGTAGATGATGGTGGCGGCGATGCCGAACAGGATCCCGGCGGCGCCGCCGGCCAGGGCCAGCAGGATCGCTTCGGCGAGGAACTGGGTGCGGATGTGGCCCTTGGTGGCGCCCAGGGCGCGGCGCAGCCCGATCTCCGAGCGGCGTTCCAGGACGGAGATGACCATGATGTTGGCGACGCCGACCGCGCCGACCAGCAGCGCGACCGCGCCGAGGCCGAGGAACAGGACGTCGAAGGCGCCCTGGGCGTCGGCCTGGGCGGTGAGCGCGGCCGACGGCTGGGAGACGTTGACCTCTTCGGGTTGCTGGGGGTTGGCCTGGGCGGCGAGCAGGTTGTCCACCGTGTTGGTCTGGCTGGTGACGGTGCGGACGTAGATGGTGGTGGGGTGGCCGGTGTATTGCAGGTAGGTGTGCGCGGCGGGGTAGCCGATCAGCACCGAGGAGTCGATCTCCGGGGCCAGCACGGCGGGGTGCAGGATGCCGACGACGTAGAACCATTGGGAGCCGACCCAGATCCGTTCCCCGGGCCAGATCCGGTCGATGCCCATTCGCTGGGCGGCGGCGGCGCCGAGCACCGCGACCGGCTCCTTCTCGGTGGCGGCGTTGAGGAACCTCGCCGTGGGCCAGGGTGGTGCCGACCGCGGCGGGCAGCCCCAGGCTGGTGGCATCGACGGTGAGGGCGTTGGTGTCCACCGAGGGGATGTAGGGGGACCGGAACGCGCTTTTGCTGCCGACGGTGCCGATGTCCTGGACGTTGGTGACCCCGTGCATCAGCGAGATCATCCCGGGGGAGGCCTTGGGCAGCTGCGCGGTGCCGCCGGTCAACGACTGCCCGGTCTGCACCGTCAACAGGTTGGTGCCCAGCGCCGAGATCTCCGCCAGCAGCCCCGCCGACGACGACGACGACAATCCCAGCACCGCGACGATCGCCGCCACCCCGATCGCGATCCCCAGCGCCGACAGACTGGCCCGCAGCTTACGGGTCCGCAGCCCGACCGCGGCCAGCCGGGCCAGGTCCGCCGGGTGCAGCCGCGCCGCCGTCGGCGCCACCGTGCTCATCGGGTCCCCCTCCTGGTCCTGGTCTTTGCCCGGCCACGCCGCCACGCCGGCCGCCCGGCCGCCCGGCCGCGCCGCCCCCGCCCGCGCGGCCGCCGATTCACCCGGCGCCCCCGCGGGGGGCGCTGTTCGGGGCCTGCGGCCCCTGTTCCGGACGGCGCTGCCTCGCCCCGGCGCCTGGCCTGGCGCCTGGCGCTGGCCTGCCGGTCTGGCCCGGCGCGGGCCCGCACGCGGCGGCCGCCGGTGCGCGGTCGCGCGGTGGGGCGGGCGGGGCGGCGGTGTCGGTGATGATGCGGCCGTCGAGCATCTCGATGCGGCGGCGCATCCGGGCGGCGACGGCGGCGTCGTGGGTGACCACCACGATCGTGGTCCCGGCCGCGTTCAGCTCCTCCAGAAGGTCCAGCAGCGCGGCGCCGGTCGCGGAGTCCAGGTTCCCGGTCGGCTCGTCGGCCAGCACGATCGCCGGCTCCCCGGCCAGCGCGCGGGCGATCGCGACCCGCTGCCGCTCCCCGCCGGACAGCTGCGTCGGCCGCGCGGCCAACTTGTGGCCCAGCCCGACCTGCTCCAGCGCCCACGCCGCCCGCTCCCGCCGCTCCGCGGCGGGCACCCCGGCGTACAGCAGCCCGTCGGCGACGTTGCCCAGCGCGGTGGCGTGCTCGGCCAGGAAGAACTGCTGGAACACAAACCCGATACTGCCCGCCCGCAGCCCCGCCAGCGCCCGGTCGCCCAGCCGGGCCACGTCCAGCCCGGTGACCCGCACGGTGCCGCTGCTGGGCCGGTCCAAGGTGCCCATCAGGTGCAGCAGCGTGGTCTTCCCCGACCCCGACGGGCCCCGCACCGCCACCAGTTCCCCCGCCGCCACCGCCAGGCTCACCCCCGCCAGCGCCCGCACCGGCGGCGAACTGGGATACACCTTGACCACGTCATCGAGTTCCAGCACCAGCTCCGGCCCGCCCTCGGCACCGGCCGCGGCCCGGCCACCGGATCCGCCGTCGCCGTGCTCATCACAGCTGCCTCCGGCCCCGGTCACAGCGCGGGGACCACGACGTGCTGGCCCGGGGTCAGGTTGCCGGTGACCTGGACCACGCCGGCGGCGTCGTCGAACAGCCCCACCGTGACTTTGACCAGGTGGTGGCCGCCGGGGCCGGTGACCTCCACCGCATACCCGCCGCCGGAGCGGGCCACCAGCGCCGCGACCGGCACCACCAGCGCGCTAGGCACGCTGCCGGTGGTCACCGTCACCGTCACCGGCGCCGAACTCAGGTTCTTCGCCACCTTCGGGTGATCCAGCGACACGTACACCGGCACCGACGTCACCCCCGAGGCGTTCGTCGAGGCGACCTTGGACACCTGCGTCACCACCCCCGTGGTCGCGCCGCCCTCGGGCAGGTCGATGCCCACCTTGTCCCCGGCCTTGATCTCCGTCTCCAGCGACGGGTCCAGGTTGATCGTCACCTGCGGCACCGGCGAGGTCGCCGTCATCAGCGCCGTCCCCGGCGCCGCCGCGGTCCCCGGGGTGATCCCGGTCTCCCACGCGGCGATCTTCGCCGCCGTCGGCAGGAACACCACCTGGCCCAAGCGTGACCGTCGCCGACGGGACGGTGACCCCCAGCGCGGTCTGGTAGTCCTCCCACGCGGTGGCGGTCGCCGCGCTGAAATACCCCATCCCCAGCCCGGCCGCCAGCACATCCGCGCGGGTGGTGTACCCCAGGGCGATCATGGCCTTGTTGAACTCCCGCACATCCGCGCCGGTCAGGCCCTCGGTCATGTCCCGGTAGTCGGGGGTGTTGCCATACAGCAGCACCACCGGGGTGCCGGACACCTGATACAGCACCCCGCCCTGGCGGATGGTCTTGCCCACCGCCGGCAGCGTGGTGACCGTCCCGGTGGCCTGGTTCACGATCGTGTACGACCCCGAATCGGCCAGCGTCCCCGACAGCGAACTCTGCGACGTCAGCGTCTGCCGCTTCACCGTCGCCACCGACGTCCGGTACGCCGTCCCCGCCGCCCCCGGGCCCGGCCGAACCGGACCCCTTGAACGCGCCCGACACCGCGGCCACCACCACGGCGGCCGCGATCACGACCACCACCACCCCGGTGATCACCCATCCCCGGCCACCACGACGGCGGCCCGTCACCTCCGGGCCGGTCTTACGGCCCGACGAAACAGTCCCGCTCATGACCCACCGCCAGACTGGTATTTATTGCAGGCCGCTGCGCGGGCTGGACTGCGGAGATGGCCATGTCAGTCCTCACGTGAGAGTGATTGTGCCGTTTGACGACCGGATCGCGGAAAGTCGGGGTCCCTGGGAATGGGTGATGGCGTTGTGCCGGGAACCATCATGGTGGCCCGACCTCAGGGCGCTGCGCGTATTGCGTGTGAGTTCGGTGTGAGTGCCGCGGCACCCTGCCGGACCTGGGCCTTCGTAATCGTTCACACCAAACTCGCATGCTCCTCACACCGGATGCTGGGGTTACCGTGGTCAGATGACCCGTGAGGGCAAGGAGCACGGCGATGACTGAGGCGGCGGCGAGCCTGCCCCCCGGCCAGGGGGAGCTACTGGTGGTCGATGACGAGCCGTTCCTGCGCGAGGCGGTCGCCGCCTCGCTGCGGTTCCTGGGCTTCGAGGTGACCACGGCGGAGAACGGCACGGGCGCACTGCGGCTGGCCAGGGACCGCCCGTTCGACCTGGTCGTGCTGGATGTGATGCTGCCCGACACCGACGGCTTCGAGGTCGTGGCCCGGCTGCGCCGGGACGGCCTGCGAGTGCCGGTGATCTTCCTGACGGCCCGGGACACCCAGGCCGACAAGGTGAACGGGCTGACGATCGGCGGCGACGACTACCTGACCAAGCCGTTCGGGCTGGAGGAACTGGCGGCCAGGATCCGCACCGTGCTGCGCCGCACCCGGCCCGCGGCGGCCTCCGGCCCGATGCTCACGTTCGCCGACATCGAACTGGACCAGGACAGCTACGAGGTGCGCCGCGGCGGGCACCTGGTGGAGCTGTCCCCGACGGAGTTCCGGCTGCTGCGCTACCTGATGCTCAACCCAGGCCGGGTGCTGACCCGGGCGCAACTGCTGGCGCACGTGTGGGACTACGACTTCGGCGGGTCCAGCACGGTGGTCTCCACCTACGTCGCCTACGTGCGGCGCAAGCTGGCCCAGCACGGCCCGGACGTGATCCACACCCAGCGCGGCATCGGCTACAGCCTGCGCCTGCCCCGCATCGGCGATGGAGCCAACGGTGCGGGCGCCTAGGCTGCCCCGGTGGCTCCGCCGGAAGCCCCAGCGGCCGGACTGGCACGCCATCCTCACGCTGCAACGGCCCCGCCGGGCCCAGCTCCGCACCCGGGTGCTGGCCGGCGTGCTGGCCGTCACCGTGATCGCGCTCGTGGCGTTCGACTTCGCCGCGGTCGGCGCGCTGCGCCGGTACCTGCTCGGCCACACCGACGCACAGCTCCAGACGGTGCTCAACCTCTACCGGCCGATGAGTGTCACCCTGCCCCCCAGCGCCAACTGGACCTTCATACGAACTCAGCCGGGCGCGGGCAGCCAGCTCCACCCGGCGCACGGTGTGCGACAGCTGGCCCCGGTGCCGCCGTATGCGCGACAGGTGGCCGGGGCGGCGCGGCCGTCGTCCGGAGGGCCGCGTGTCCAGCAGGTGATCTCCGGGCCACGGTTCAGGGTCCCGGCACCGATCCTGGCGCAGTTCGGGGTCGGGTTCGTCACCGGGAAGGGCCCGCGGGAGTTCATCAGCGGGAACCCCGGCCTGATCCCGCGCATCCCCCCTGGCCAATTGCGGCAGGATCTCGCCGCGAGGCCCGGCGAACGGACCGTGATCAGCGCGGACGGTGACTTCTCACTCCGGCTTGGCGCCATCAGGGAACCGGGTGGAGGCTTCCTCTACGCCACCACCAGCCTCAGCGACATGAACAGCACCGTCGGCCGGATGGAACTGATCCTGGCCATCGTCTCGGTCACCGTCGGCCTGGCCGTGGCCGGGGGCATCGGCCTGGTGCTGCGCCGCGGCCTGCGCCCGATCGAGCGGATGGCCAGCCAGGCGGACAAGATCACCGCCGGTGATCTCACCGAGCGGGTCCACCCGCAGGATCCGGGCACCGAGGTGGGCCGTCTCGGCGCGGCGCTGAACGGCATGCTCACCCGGATCGAGGCGTCGGTCAGCGAGCGGGAGGCGAGCCAGGAACTCACCCGGCGCTTCTTCGCCGACGCCAGCCACGAGCTGCGCAACCCGCTGGCGTCGCTGCGCGCCAATGCCGAGCTCTACCAGCAGGGCGCCCTGCGGCGGCGCGACCAGGTCGACGAGGCGATGCACCGCATCGCGCACGAGGCACAGCGGATGAGCGCCCTGGTCGACGACATGCTCCGGCTGGCCCGCCTGGACCAGCATCCCGGGCAGCACGCCGAGCCCGTGGACGTCACCGCGCTGGTCACCGAGTGCGCCGAGCGCGCGGAGGTCACCGACCGCACCCGGGCCTGGCACACCGAAATCGCCCCGGACCTGGCCACCACCGGGGACGAGGAACTGCTCCGCCGGGCCGTGGACAACCTGCTCGCCAACATCCGGGCGCACACCCCGGACCGCACCACCGCCACCCTGACCGCCGCCCGGTACAACGGCAGCATCGCGATCGAGGTCAGCGACGACGGCCCCGGCGTGCCCCCCGACCAGCTCGCCCGCATCTTCGACCGGTTCTACCGGGGCGGGCCGGGCCAGAGCTGCGCGCCCGGCTCCGGTCTCGGGCTCGCCATCGTCAACGCCGTGGCCGCCACCCACAACGGCACCGCCCAGGCCAGCCTGAACGACCCGCACGGGCTGCGCATCACGCTCACCCTGCCCGCCTGCGGGCCGTCCGCGGCCGACGTCGCCGCCCCGGTACCGCACACGGTCTCCGCCCCGAACTGACCCGCGGGCCACCCGCAGCGCCGCTCCGTCCGAACGTAAATCTCGTGCCCCTAGAGGGCCTCGTTGTCATCTGGCTTCGGACTGGCGGCCGTGCCACATAACGCCATGATCACGAACTGGGGACGGGGAGCGTGGCGGCACGGCGGGGAGCGGGGCGGCTCGTGGCCGGTCGCTTGCCGGCTTGGCCGGTCAGCCGTGCCGGGCCCGCGGCGCCGGGGTGCGTCCCCGCAGCAGCGCGCAGCGCCACGGCGAAGGCGAGCGCGGCGGCCACCGCCCCGGCGAGCATGGCCGCCCGGTCGCCGGAGGCGGCCGGGTGCGCGCCGCGGTCCACCGCCACGGCGACCGCGGGCAGCAGCGCCGCCCCGATGGCCGCGCCGATCTGGCGGCTCGTGTTGATCACCCCGCCGACCAGGCCCTGGTCGTCGTCGGCCACCCCGTGGCTGGCGGTCACCATGGTCCCGAACGCCGTCCCCGCGGTGCCGAAGCCGACCAGCATCACCGCCGCGAGCAGCGGGCTGTACCCGCCGCTGGCCGGCAGCCTGGTCAGCACGAGGAAGCCGAGCGTGGCCACCGCGCTGGTCAGCACCAGCACCCGGCGGACGCCCACCCGGCTGGCCAGCCGGGCACCGAACAGCCCGGCGGCGAACCCGATGATCCCCTGCGGCGCGATGGCCAGCCCGGTCATCAGCGGCGAATCATGCAGCACCTGCTGGAAGTACAGCGACAAGACGATCAGCTCGCCCGCGTTCCACAGGCCGAGCAGCAGGTTCATCGTGCTGGCCTTGCGCAGCCCCGGCATCCGGAGCAGTTCCGCGCGGACGAGCGGATCGGGATGGTGCCGCTCGACGGCGGCGAACCCCGCCGCGGCCACCACCGCCAGGGCCAGCGCCCCGAGCAGCACCGGGGAGGTCCAGCCGAGCACGCCGAGCTGGGACACGGCGAACACCGCCGCGGCCACGGCGACGGTGATCAGCACCGCCCCGGCGACGTCCAGCCTGGTGCCCGGCCTGCGCTGGCGCGACTCGCCGAGCAGCCACGGGGCCAGGGCCACGGCCACCAGGCCGACCGGCACGTTCACCAGGAACACCGCGCGCCAGCTGGTGAACTCGACCAGCACGCCGCCGAGCACCTGCCCGGCGACGAAACCGACCGAGGCCGTCGCGCCGTACAAGCCCAGGGCCCGGTTGCGCTGCGGCCCCTCGGCGAACCCGGTGGTGATGAGGGACAAGGCCGCGGGCGCGACCATCGCGGCCCCGGCGCCCTGCACCAGCCGGGAGACGACCAGCAGGACCGGGTCGTGTGCCAGGCCGCCCGCCAGTGAGGCGGCGGAGAAGACCAGCAGCCCCGCGATGAACATGCGCCGGCGGCCGAACAGGTCCGCGGCACGGCCGCCGAGGATCAGCAGCCCGCCGAACGCGATCGCGTACGCGGTGATGATCCACTGCACCGCGTCGGCGGGGAAGCCGAGCTCGGCCTCGATGGACGGCAGCGCCACGTTCACGATGCTGAAGTCGAGAACGACCATGAACGCCGCGGTCAGGATCAGGGCCAGGGCCGCCCCGTGCAGCCGGGCGGACCCGGGAGCCGGAGGTGCCGCCTGGGCCGGGCGGCGGGCCGGGGCGGCGCGGCCGGGCGGGCCAGCCGGGCGAGCGCGGATGGGCTGTGGCGGGCCGGGAGGCCGGGCGGGCAGGACGGGTGCGCTCCCTGATCAGGATCATCGCGCGGGTAACACCTTTTTCGATACGCTACGTCTCGTTTCTTTGCTGTACGCTGCAACCTTATGGACGGCGCGCGTATTCCACCGGCGCGAAGTGAGGTAGGACACTCCTCCACCAGCCCGGATGTGCCGGGCAGGCGCGGCCGGCCGCGCAGCGAGGAGGCGGACCGTGCCATCCTGGCCGCGGCCACGGAACTCCTGGCCGAGCGCGGCCTCGGCGGGATGTCCATGGAGGAGGTGGCCGCCCGGGCCGGGGTGGGCAAGGCCACGGTCTACCGCCGCTGGGGATCCCGCGGCGCCCTGGCGCTCGACGCCTTCCTGGCCGAGTTCTCCCGGCAGCAGCCGCTGCCCGACACCGGGACCTTCCACGGCGACCTGCTCGCCGCGCTGCGCGGCTGGATCCGGTCGGTGACCCGCACCCCGGCGGGCCGGATGCTGGCCGGGCTGGTCGCCGAGGCCCAGCGCGACCCTTCGCTGGCGGCCGCGTGGCGGGAGCGGGTGTTCGAGCCGCTCCGGGCCAGCAACACGGTCCTGGTCCGGCGGGCCATCGACCGCGGCGAGATCCCCGCGAGCACCGACGCCGACGTCGTGCTCGACCTGCTGTTCGGCGCGGCGTACCACCGGCTGCTGCAGGGCCACCGGCCGCTGACCGACCAGTTCGCCCGCCGGGTGGCAGACCTGATCGTGGCCGGGGTCTGCGCGGCCTGACTGCCCCCAGCCGTGCGCGACCGCCCGGCATCCTGGCCACTCGGCCTGGCCGGCGGCACGGCCCGGCCTGGCCCGGACTGCACCGGTCATCCCTGGCGGCCGGCCCCGTGGCCATGTGGCGGCCGCCGAGGGCTCGTTGCGCGGTCGTGCCCTCAGCCGGGGCGGCCGCCCCGCGGCGCGACCAGCAGCGCCTGCGCGCCCACGCCGACCGGGCCGCGCTGGTCGGACAGGATCGACGTCGCCAGCCCGGCTCCGCCGGCCGCGGTGTTGCTCTGCGCATCCAGGCAGATCCACTCCCCGGCAGGCTCCCGGAACAGGTGGACGGTGAGTTCGGGGTTGATGAACAGCCAGCGGCGCAGGTCGAGTTCCCCGGACACGCCGTTGCCGCTGTCGGCCACGGCCAGGACCCGCTCCAGCGGCGCCGGTTCCTCGTCCGGTACCAGCGGATAGCGCATCCTGGCCCATACCGTCGCCGGGCCGGGCTCGCCGAAGGCGCCGCGGACCGCGCGCCACTCGATCGCGGACAGGTACCCGTCCACCCAGCCGCCGGGTTTCAGCGGCGCGCCAGAATCGGGCAACGGCGGCGGCTTGGCCAGCCCCGGCCCGGTGTCCGGGCATCCGGTCCGCAGCACCCGCCACGCCCGGGCCCAGGCGACCTCCCGGCCAGCCGCCGTCAGCACGGCTTCAAGCAGTTGCACGCTGCGGCCCGGCCGGGCCAGCCGGGCACGCACCTCGACCTCGCCGACCGGGATCGAGGACAGGATCTCGGTGGTGAACCTGGCCACGACCATGTCGTCCCGCGGCTCACAGCGCTGCATGGCGCGCCCCAGCAGCGCGCTGGGCGGCCCGCCGTGCTGGGCGCGCTCGTCCCACGGCCCGGTGGTGTGCACCGTGGCGAGCCACCTGCCCTCACCGAGCGGCACGAAGAAGCTGTCAGCCACGCGCAGGATGTTACCGGCAGGTACCGTCAGTCCGGCGCCCCGGGGCAGGCGGCCCGCCGCGCCCCGGCTGTGGTCAGGCCGCTGGCTCGATGATGACCTTGAGGCCTTCTCGCTTCGCGGCGGTACCAAACGCTGCCCCGGCGCTGGCCAGTCCGAACCGGCCGGTGACGAGCGGGGCCAGGCTGAAGCCGCCCGCCGCGGCCAGGGCGATCGCCCGGCCGTAGACGTCGTTCATCCGCCGGGCCATCGCGATCGTGAGCCCCTTGCGCCGCGCCATGGAGGCCTGGAACGCGATCTGGTCGTCGCCGGGGATCCCGCCGAGCACCACCCGGCCGCCGGGCCTGGCTGCTGCCAGGGACAGGGTCACGGCGGCCGCGGTGCCGGCCATCTCGAAGACCGCGTCGGCCCCGTCCCCCACGAGTTCGCGCAGGTCTTCGGGGAGGATGTCGGGCCGCAGGCACACGTCGGCGCCGTAGCGCAGCGCGGCCTCGCGCCGGTGCGGCAGCGGCTCGAAGGCGGCGATGTGCCGGGCACCGGCGGCCCGCAGCACCGCGATGAGCAGCAGCCCGATCGGCCCGCAGCCGATGACCGCGACGCGGGCGCCGAGCCGGACGTGCCCGAGGTCGAGGGCGTGGATAGCGACACCCAGCGGTTCCAGCAGCGCGCCGTCGGCGTCCGTCACGCTGTCCGGCAGCGGGTGCAGCAGGTCCGACGGCCAGGCCAGGAACTCGCGCATGGCCCCGTCCTGGTCGCCGTGCCCGGCGAACCGGATGTTGAGGCACAGGTTGCGGTAGCCGTCCCGGCACGGGCGGCACGTCCCACAGGTGATCGCCGGGTCGATGGCCACCCGGGTGCCGTGCCGCGGGCCGGCCTCGATCACGCCCGCGGCCTCGTGGCCGAGCACCAGCGGGCTGGTGATCACGGCGTCGCCGATCCCCGCCTCGTCCCACCAGTGCAGGTCGGAGCCGCAGATGCCGACCGCGGTCACCCGGACGAGTTCCTCGCCGGGCCCGGCGTCCGGCACCGGCTCGTCGGCCACCCGCAGGTCACCGACGCCGTGCAGCCGCGCCGCCCTCATGCCCGGCCCGCCGCGCCGGGATCGGCGCCGTCATGGTGCGCGCCCCCGCGGCCCGCTCCGGATCCGGGGTCCGTGCCGGTCCCGGCCGCGCCCGGGCGGGTCAGCCGTTCCGGCACGACGACCTCGTCGTAGAGGTCCGCGCTGACCCCGGAGGCCAGCGCGGCGTCCCGGAGCGTCAGGTCCTCGGCTACCGCCCGGTGCGCGATGGCCGAGGCCTTGTCGTAGCCGATCACCGGGCTCAGCGCGGTCACCATCATCACCGAGCGCGCCACGTTCTCGGCCAGCCGTGACTGGTTCAGCTCTGCTCCCTCGACCAGGAACTCCCGGAAGCAGTCGCAGGTGTCGGTGAGGATCCGCGCCGAGTGCAGGAAGTTGGCGATCGCGACCGGGCGGAACGCGTTCAGCTCGAAGTTGCCCTCCGCGCCGGCCATCGCGACCACGCTGTCATTGCCCATCACCTGCAGGCAGACCATCAGCATCGCCTCGGCCTGGGTCGGGTTGACCTTGCCGGGCATGATCGAGGACCCGGGCTCGTTGGACGGCAGGATCAGCTCGCCGAGCCCGGTGCGCGGGCCCGAGCCCAGCCAGCGCATGTCGTTGGCGAACTTGTACAGCGTCACGGCCACGCTGCGCAGCGCCGCCGAGGCCCGGACCAGGGCATCGAGGGCGGCCATCGCCGCGAACTTGTTGGCCGCGCTGACGAACTCCTCCCCGGTGAGCGCCGAGATCTCCGCCGCGACCTCCTCGCCGAACCCCGGCGGGGAGTTCAGCCCGGTCCCGACCGCGGTGCCGCCGATGGCCAGCCGCCGCAGGCCGGGCAGGGCCGCGGTGACGGTGTCGATGGCATCGTCAAGCTGGCCCACGTAGCCGGACCATTCCTGGCCGACCGTGAGCGGCGTCGCGTCCTGGAGATGGGTCCGGCCGATCTTGACCACGCGCGCCCAGTCCTCGCTCTTGCGGGCCGCTGCGTCCCGCAGCCGGGCCACGGCGGGGAGCAGGTCAGCCACGAGGACTCGTAGCGCAGCGATGTGCATGACCGCAGGAAACGTGTCATTCGTCGACTGCGCGCAGTTGACGTCGTCGTTGGGGTGAACCGGGTCCTTGCTGCCGAGCCGGCCGCCGACGAGCTGGATGGCGCGGTTGGCGATGACCTCGTTCACGTTCATGTTGGACTGCGTGCCCGAGCCGGTCTGCCAGACGTGCACCGGGAACTCCGCGTCGAGCGCGCCGGAGATGACCTCGCCGGCGACCTGGCCGATGAGCCCGGCCTTCCAGGCCGGCAGGCGGCCCTCGCGGCCGTTCACCACCGCGCACGCCTTCTTCACGAAGCCGTAGGCGTGGTAGACGGCGGGGGGCATGACGTCGCCGCCGATGTTGAAATAGGTCAGCGACCGCTGGGTCTGCGCGCCCCAGTAGTGGCCGGCCGGGACCTCGACGGTGCCCAGCGAGTCCCGTTCCGTCCTGGTGCCGGTGGCGGAGATGCCCACCGGCAGCGGCAGCACCTGCGGGCCGTCCTGGCCCGCTCGCAGCGTCCACTCCTCGCCCCTTTCGCCACTCTCATGCGGAACCCGCCGGACCTGACCAGCGTAGGGCGCGGCAGGGGATTCGCGGCCGGGCGGGCCGGTCCCGGACCGGCGCGGGCCGCCTGGCTCAGCGGGCGCGGGCCGCCTGGCTCAGCGGGTGAGCCCCCTGGCCGGGCCGGCGCCCAGGCCGGGCAGCCCGCGGCCACCGCCGGACGGCAGCGCGGCGGTGGTGCCGCGCTCCACCCGCAGCGCCAGCGCGGGGCACATCGCGACCGCCTGCTGGGCGTCCCGTTCCAGCCAGAACGGCACCGGCATGTCCAGGAAGGCCGGGTAGCCGTGCCGGTCGAGCTGGACCAGTTCCGGCACGAGCCGCCCGCACAGCCCGTGCCCGGCGCACCTGGTCCAGTCCACCACCAGCCGGGCCTGGACGTCGCCGGCGGGCAGCGGCAGCACGCCGCGGACCGGCCGGCCACAGCCGCCGCGGAACACGTGCGCGGCGAGGTCGGCGGGAAACGCGTCGAGCGCGCTGAGCACGAACCTGGCCGTCCCGTCCGGGTGATGGCAGGCGCCCCGGCCGCGGACCGCCCCGGCGGAACGGCGGGCGGCTTCCAGCGCGCCAAGGCCGCCGGAGCCGTCGGCGATCGCGGACAGCGCCCGGGCGACCCCGGGAAGGCCCAGCTTGCAGGGCCCGCACTGGCCGGACGACTCGGCCGCCAGGTAGCGCGCGACCCGGGCCACCTCGCCCAGCGGGCAGGTGCCCGCATCCAGCGGCAGCACGACCCCGGCCCCGAGAGCCCCGCCCGCCGCTGCCAGCCCGGCGCGGGACACCGGCACGGCATAGGCGATCTCGGCGGGCAGCCAGGCGCCGTGGTAGCCGCCGACCAGCACTCCCTCGGCCACCCTGGCCTGGCAGATGTCCAGCACGGTGCCGAGGGCGGTGCCGGCCTGGCACCTCCACCACCGCGGGGCGCGCGGCCGACCCGGCGACGCTCAGCAGTACCGTGCCCGGCTCGTCCGGGGTTCCCGCCGAGGCGTACCCCTCCTGGCCGAGCAGGCCGAGGACGGCAAGCTGCGCGAACGTCTCCGCGTTGGACAGCAGCGTGGGACGCCCGCCCACCCCGCTGTCGCTGGCCCGGCGCTTGCGGCCCGGGGGCAGGGCCGCATGGCCGTTGACCGCGTTGACCAGCGCACCGCCCTCCCCGGACACGAACCTGTCCGGCACCTGGATGACCCGGGCCCGGCGCCGCAGGTTCGGTTCCGCCCGCACCGCCGCGGTGAGCGCGCCGGCCAGCGTGCCGTCGGTCACCCCGACGACGATCTCCCGGCCGCCCAGGGCCTGGCAGGCGAGCAGGGCACCGGCCAGGACCAGGTACGGCGACCGGGACAGCAGCATCGCGTCCTTGACGCTGCCGGGCTCGCCCTCGCTCCCGTTCACCAGGACGACCGGCTTGCCGCCGCGGGTGGCCACCGACGCGGCGACCGCCCTGAGCTTGTGGCCGAACGGGAACGCCGCGCCACCGCGGCCGCGCAGGTCGACGCTTTCGGCGAGGTCGATGAGCTGGGCCGCCTCCATCCGCCGCAGCGAGCCGAAGATCTCCTCGTGCTCGCGCAGGCCGATGCGCGCGAACCGGTCCAGCCCGGCGGTCAGCCTGGCCTGGCCGATCCGCATGACCTCGGGCGCGGGACCGCTCACCGGCCGCCGTCACCGGGGCAGGGAGCCGGGGCGGGCTCGTCGTGGCCGGGCCAGCCGGAGTCCGGGTAGCCGGAGCCGGGGTAGCCGGAGCCGGGGTAGCCGGAGCCCGGGTAGCCGGAGCCGGGGTAGGCGGAGCCGGGGTAGCCGGAGTCCGGGTAGCCGGAGTCCGGGTAGCCAGGATCGGGCCAGCCGGAGTCGGGGTAACCAGGGTCGGAGCCGGTGCCGGAGCCGGGGATCGGGGTAACCAGGTTCGGAGCCGGGACCTGTCGGGGGCGGGCCGGTCGGGGGCGGGCCGGGCAGCGCCGTCCGGGGCGGGCAGCGCGCGCCGCCCCCACGCCGCCGCACGCCTGCCCGCCGGGCACGAAGCCGGGCCCTGGCCCGCCCGCTCCCGGAAACCCCGCTCCCGGAAACCCCGCTCCGGGAACCGCTCCGGGAGCCCGGCACCGGGAAACCCTGCGCCCGGAACCGGGGCCGCAGCGGGCGGGACCGCCGGGGCGGGGATTCCCGCGGGGGCCGTGTCGACGGAGCCGGCCGTGGTCTCGCCGGCCCGCGGCCCCGCGGCGAGCCGGAACACCAGGGCGAGGCCCACCGCGGCGACGCAGGCACCATAACTCCAGTCCACATAGGGCTTCGCGGCGCGGCCCGCCAGCAGGCCGTGCACGATAGCGAGCGGCCAGCACAGGTAGGCAACGGCATGCAGGGCCCGCCAGAGCCAGGCGGGCCGGACGGCGGCGAAGCGCCCGCGCAGCAGCCCGGTCACCACGATGAGGACGAGCAGGTCCGAGGCGACCGTGCCGAGGCCCAGGTAAAAGGTCCTGCCGTGGTCGAGGAACGGGACCACGGCGTCGGCGGCACGGGACCGGCCGGCCAGCACCTCGACCGTGATGTGGACCGCCAGGAACGCCACGGCGGCGAAGGACGCGGCGCGGTGCGCCGCCTGGGCGGCGATCCGGCCGCCCGGAGTCATGATCACCCGGTCGGCGGCGGCCAGGCCCGCCCCCACCGATGCGGTCAGTGCAACCAGCGCGAAGACCCCGGCGTAGAACAGCAGAAAATGCTGGACCGCCAAGGCGATGCCATGGCCGGTCTTTGTCGTCGCGGCGGCGGCCAATGCCACGGCAAGGGCGGCCGCGCCCGTAGCGATGAAGCCCCAGTCACCAGCCCGGTAGCCCCGGCGCCGACCGCGCCCTAGCTGGGGAACCTGGCGAGCACCCGGCCGCTTACCGCGAGCCCGCCCGGCCGGGCGACCACGCCGTACCGGCAAGATCCCTCCTGTCAATGACCCGGCCATGGCGCGGGCATTCGTAATTCAAAATACGAAATGCAGCGCCAGTCATTAATTCAGAGGATCCCGCTATTCCTCCACAACCTATAACGATCGTATCGCGGAGGATTCTTGCTTGAGAGCGAAACGATAGAGGATGTGCCCAGGCAACGCGCGCCGCAGGCTCCGCACCGGCGACCTGGGGCGATGCCCGCTGGGCCGCGCGTGGTGCCGGCGAGCACGTAGTGCCTGCTAGTCCCGCGGTGCCGGGGATGGGCCGCCGCCCGGCGAATCCGTGCTCGGCCTTGTGGTACCACCGCAGCTCACGCTCGCCCTCCAGCCAGCAGAGCAACACGGTGTCCCCGTCCAGCCGGGCAGGGAAGTCGAGCAGCAACGGCGCGATGCCCTTCAGTTCCAGCCCCTCGGTGGTGAACCAGCCCAGGATCTCGCTCAGCCGTGCCTCAAGCGCCTTGGCCTCGGGCAGCCCGCCGAGCGAGGAGACGCCTCCCTGGTTCAGCGCGGACTGAAGCTCGACCAGATCGGCCCGTACCTTGACCGCGTCATCGGACCTGGCCAGCAGATCTGGCATCAGCAGGCGCGCCTCTTCCAGCGTGAATATCCGGTCCACGCCTGACAGCCTGCCGAAGACTCCCCCGTACGTCCACCCGGCTTCCCGGGCACCCCGTCGACAGCGCCACGACGGCACCCGCATTCCAGTGCGGTTGCCGTCGTGGCGGCGCGGGCCAGGGTGGCTCACGGAAGTTCCGGGCTCACGGTCTGGTGCTGGCGCCGCGCCGAGGAGGTGACCAGGGCGAGGCCGATCTGGATCAGGGCCCAGCCGGTCTGATGCCGGATCACGCGGGCGGCGGTGCCCGCTGGCCTGCGCTGGGCCGCCTCGGCCCGGAACTCGGTGGTGCGCTCCTATGGTCAGCCGTTCTGCGGCATAGGGGTTCATCTGAGTGGGTCCTTCCCTGGTAGCGGAGGGGAGATGGGGTGGGCGGGCGCCGGCTGGCTACTCGGCCGGTGTGGGCTCGGTGGCCGGGGCGAGCTCCTGGGCTGGCGCGGGTCCGCGCGGGGGCGGGCTGGGGCGCGGCGGACCGGATGATCCGGATGTCGCCACTGGCACTGCGGCACCGCAGTTCGAGCGCGACGTCGTCGCTCGGGCCGGTCTCCTCCAGCTGGCTGGTGAACGATCCGGTGGCGCTGGACAGGTCCAGGTAGACGCCGACGCCCGGGTTCACGCCGACGACGATGTCGCCGGACGCCGTGCTCACCTGGGTGCTGCCCCGGGCCACGCTGGCCACCCGGACGTCGCCGCTGGCGGTCATCGCGGTGATCGATCCGGCGGCGCTGGCAAGGTTCACGTCACCGCTCGCGGTGCGCACGTTGACGTCGTCGCGGGCCTGCGTCAGGCGCACGTCCCCCGAGGCGGTGCGGATCTCCGCCAGGCCGGCTTCGTCCAGCCGGATGTCACCCGAGGAGGTCTCCGCCTGGAGGTGGCCGGTGACGGTGGCCGCGGTGACGTCGCCGCTGGCCGTATGCGCGTCCAGTTCGCCCAGTTCGCCCTTGCAGCTGATGTCGGCGGACGCGGTGCGCGCCCTGCAGTGTGAGCCTTCCGGCAGCGTGATCGTCACGTCGAACGCGGCGTGGCCGCGGAACAAGCCGGTCCGCCTGGGCCCGGCGACCTCAAGCTGGCCGTGGTCGAAGGTGACCCGGACCTCGTCGATCAGCTTTTCCGCGTTCCGGCTGAACCGGGACGGCGCGACTTCGACGGTGGTGGCGGACACCGGACGGGCGTCCAGGCTCACGCGCCCGGAGGCCAGGTCAACGGAGACATCGATCGGATCGGAGCCGGGAAATTCCCAGTTAGGCATGGTTCTAGTCCGTTTCGTGTGGGGCGTGCTGATGGATAGGACGGCGTTCAGCCGCGCGCATAACCGGTGAATCGCGAGCCGGGTCCCAGCCCGCGCTGGCTGCGCGGCGGCCTGCCGGGGCCCGGGTCCAGCGCGCGGGAGATGGCGCGGACCAGCCAGGCGTTCACCGAAAGTCCCGCCGCGGCGGCTTCGGTGTCGACCCTGGCCTTGAGCGGCCCGGACAGTCGGAGGGTGATCCTGGTCATGTCGTCGGAGGCGTCGCCGGGGTCGGCCCCGGCCGGCTCCTCGGCCGGCTCGCCGGGCGTCGTGCTGACCACGAACTCCGGTTCGCCGCCCGACAGCCGGACATCGATGACCGTGTCGTCGAGCCGGGTGGTGATCTCGGCTGCTGCGGCGGACAGGACCTCAAGCAAGGTCAGCCGTACGGAAGACTCCAGCGCGTCGGCCAGCATCTCGGCCGTCCGGGTGAACTCGTCGCCGCCGAACCGGGTTACCGATCCCAGTTCCCGCCGCAGCATCTCGGTGTATTCGTTGAGGTCCATGACGTCATCATGACATCACTTCTGACGTCAGTCAAGCGTCATATGACATCAGTACGGCGTCATACGACGTCACCTGTGCCATCGTTCGACGTCAGAGCATGCGTCAGTGTGCCGTCACCGGTGGCGGCGAGGTGGGTGCGGGTGTCAGCGGGAGGTGAGCTGGGCGGCCACGAGTTCGGCGATCTGGGCCGTGTTCAGCGCGGCGCCCTTGCGCAGGTTGTCGCCGCAGACGAACAACTCGATCGCATACGGGTCGTCGAGGGACGCGCGGACCCGGCCGACCCAGGTCGGGTCGGTGCCCACCACGTCGGCGGGGGTGGGGAACTCGGCCTGCTCCGGGTGGTCGGTGAGCACCACTCCCGGCGCGGCGGCCAGCACGCGCTGGGCGCCCTGCCGGGTCACCTCCCGCTCGAACTCCGCGTGCACGGCCACCGAGTGCGTGGTCACCACGGGCACCCGGACGCAGGTCGCGTGCACCTTGAGCTGCGGCAGCCCGAGGATCTTCCGCGACTCGCTGCGGACCTTCAGCTCCTCCGAGGACCAGCCGTCCTGCTTGACCGAGCCGGCCCAGGGCACCACGTTGAGCGCGAGCGGGGCGGGGAACGGGCCGAGATCACCGACCGCGGCCCGCAGGTCACCGGCCCGCTGGCCGAGCGCGCGGGAGCCGCCGACCTTGTCGGTCTGGGCGTAGAGCGTGTCGATGCCCGCCTGCCCGGCGCCGGAGGCGGCCTGGTAGGAGGCCACCACCATCTCCCGGAGGCCGTAGGCGCGGTGCAGCGCCGCCATCGCCACGATCAGCGACAGCGTGGTGCAGTTCGGGTTGGCGATGATGCCCTTGGGCCGTTTCGCGGCCTTTTCCGGGTTGACTTCGGGGACCACCAGCGGCACGTCCGGGTCCATGCGGAACGCGCCGGAGTTGTCCACGACCACCGCGCCACGTGCGGCCGCGACCGGGGCCCACTGCGCCGAGACCTCGTCCGGAACGTCGAACATGGCCACGTCCACGCCGTCGAAGACCTCGGCGGACAGGGCCTGCACCTCGGCCTGGGCGCCGCGGACCTTGAGCCGGCGCCCGGCCGAGCGCGGCGAGGCCACCAGCCGGATCTCCCCCCACACGTCGTCCCTGGTGGAGAGGAGGTCGAGCATCACGGTGCCAACGGCCCCGGTGGCGCCGACCACGGCCAGCGTCGGGCGCCCGGTCACCGGCCCGTCCCTCCGTAGACCACGGCCTCCACCTCGCTGGTGTCCAGGTCGAAGGCCCGGTGCGTGGCGGTCACCGCCGCGTCCACCTCGTTCTCGTCCACCACGACCGAGATCCGGATCTCCGAGGTGGAGATCATCTCGATGTTCACCCCCGCGTCGGCGAGGGCGCCGAAGAACGTGGCCGTCACCCCGGGGTGCGAGCGCATTCCCGCGCCCACCAGTGACACCTTGCCGATCCGGTCGTCGTAGAGCAGGTTCTCGAACCTGATCTCCTCCTGCACCGCGCGCAGCGCCGCCAGCGCCGCCTCGCCGTCGTCGCGCGGGAGGGTGAACGAGATGTCGGTGAGCCCGGTGGCCGCGGCGGAGATGTTCTGCACGATCATGTCGATGTTGATGCCGGCCGTCGCGATCGCCCGGAAGATCTTCGCTGCCTGGCCGACGACATCGGGCACGCCCGCGACGGTGACCTTCGCCTCGCTCCGGTCGTGCGCGACGCCGGAAATGATCGCCTGCTCCATGCCTGGCCCTTCCACTCACGTGGCTCGTCGCTCACCCAGGTCCCGGTCCGGTTGCTGAACGAGGACCTGACGTGGATCGGGACGCCGTACCGCCGGGCGTACTCCACGCAGCGCAACTGGAGGACTTTCGCGCCCGAGGCCGCCATCTCCAGCATTTCCTCGTACCTGATCGCTGGGATCCGCCGGGCGGTCGGCACGATCCTCGGGTCGGCGGTGAAGATGCCGTCCACATCGGTGTAGATCTCGCACACGTCGGCCTTGAGCGCGACGGCCAGCGCCACCGCCGTGGTGTCCGACCCGCCCCGGCCGAGCGTGGTGATGTCCTTGCCGTTGGCGGAGACACCCTGGAACCCGGCCACGATGGGGATCGCCCCGTCGGCGAGCGCGCCGCTGATCCGGCCCGGGGTCACGTCGATGATCCTGGCCTTGCCGTGCACGTCGTCGGTGATCACGCCGGCCTGGGAGCCGGTGAACGAGCGCGCCTTGAGCCCGAGGTTGGCAATGGCCATCGCCAGCAGCGCCATCGAGATCCGCTCGCCGGAGGTCAGCAGCATGTCGAGTTCCCGGGCGGGCGGCAGCGGGCTGACCTGACGGGCCAGGTCATGCAGTTCGTCGGTGCTGTCACCCATCGCGGAGACGACCACCACCACCGAGTGGCCGGCCTTGCGGGTGACCACGATGCGCTGGGCCACCCGCTTGATGCCGTCGGCGTCGGCGACCGACGACCCACCGTACTTCTGCACGACGAGCGCCACCGCGCGCCGCTCCTCCCGTTGGGGGTCCTGGCGGGCTTGAGTGTACCTACTCAGCCTGGGGTGGCCTCTTCGGCGACGTCGAGCAGGGCGTGGGCGACAATGGCGTGCAGCGCGCGCAGGGCAGCCCCGCCGTGGGTGCCCCAGTGGTTGACGTAGGAGTACTGCCACCACCACAGGGCCTCCAGCGACCGTCCTGCCTCGTAGTGCTGGAGCCCGTGGATCAGGTCGGCGGCCACGGCGGCGAGGTCGTCCGACAGGCGGAACGCGGTCGGCCTGGTGTCCGCGTACGGGTCGAACAGCTCGCCGTAGTCGTCGCAGTCGCTCAGCCGCGCGGCGAGGCCGGCCCGGAGCTGGTCAAGGTCGGGATCCGCGCCGACGTCAGGTTCCCAGTTGCCCGGCGGGATCACGTCCTGGCTGGCGCCGAGCTGGGCACCGGCGAGCAGGATCTGCGACACCTCAAGCAGCAGCAGCGGCACGATCTCGTCACCGCCTTGCCCGTTGGCGAGCGCACCTACCCCGTCGAGGAAATCCCGCGCCTGGGCGGCAACCCGCTCAGCGAGCGGATGCCAGCCATCTCCGGAGCCTTCCTCGCGCAGCCCCCGGGCCGGTGCGCTAGACATCAAGCAGCCTCCGTCCTTCGAACGCGCGGCCGAGGGTCACCTCATCCGCGTACTCCAGGTCCCCCCCGACCGGGAGCCCGCTGGCCGGCCGCGTCACCCGCAGCCCCAGCGGTTTCAGCAAACGGGCCAGATAGGTGGCGGTCGCCTCGCCCTCAAGATTCGGGTCGGTGGCGAGAATCACCTCGGTCACACCGCCGTCCGCGAGCCGCGCCATGAGCTCCCTGGTCCTCAGGTCCTCCGGGCCGACCCCGTCGATCGGGCTGATCGCACCGCCGAGGACATGGTAGCGACCGCGAAACTCACGGATCTTCTCAATCGCCGCCACGTCCCTGGGCTCTTCGACCACGCAGATCACCGCGAGATCGCGGCGCGGGTCCCGGCAGATGCGGCATTCTTCCTCTTCGGCCACGTTCCCGCAGATCCGGCAGAACCGGATCCGCTCGGTCACCTCCACCAGCGTCGCGGCGAGCCGCTTCACATCCGCCGGGTCGGCGCCAAGCAGGTAGAACGCGATCCGCTGGGCGCCCTTCGGCCCCACCCCCGGCAGCCGCCCAAGCTCGTCGATGAGGTCCTGCACCACTCCCTCGTACACGTCAGTCCCTCATGTCGTCATGGTGTGGGCGGGCCCAGCTCCCCGCCCGGTTCACCGGGGTCGGCTGGCCCGCCGAACAGCCCGGACAGGCCGGGGATCTCGGGCATGCCGCCCGGCTGGCCGAGGCCGGCCGCCAGCGGGCCCATCTTCTCCTCCCGGAGGTCTTCGACCGCCTGGTAGGCGTTCCGCACCGCCGCGAGCACCAGGTCGGCGACGGTCTGCGCGGTGTCGGCCGGGTCGGTGGTATCGATGGCCGCCGGGCTGATGGTGAGGTCCACCAGTTCACCCTCGCCGTTGACGCGGGCCTTGACCAGCCCGCCGCCCGAGGTGCCCTCGACCTCGGCGTCGGCCAGTTCCTGGTGTGCGCTTATGAGATGGTCCTGCATCTGCTGCGCGGCGGCGAGCAGTTGCTGCAGGTCCATCCCGCCCTCTGGGTCCACTGTGCCTCACTTGATCGGGTCCGCGGCGGTGCGCCTGTGCAGCGCCGTAGCAGCGCGGAGTCCCGCCTGCCCGGTGGCACCCGGCCGTGCTGGCCCGGCCTTGACGGCCGGGCTGCCGGCCGCGCACCGGCGCGATCGCCTGCTGTTTTGAGCCTACGGCTTCCGCGCCGCGGTAGGCACACCGCCTCGCGTGCCCAGCCCGCACCAATCCGCTGGACCGGCCCGCTTGGCGCCGCTGCCGTCGAGACCTTCGCGATGCGCCGCCAGCAACTCCGGGCGATCAGTCGATGCCGTCGGCCGCAGGTGCCGCGATCCTGGCCCGCGCGGACCGGCCCGCAGGGCATGCGTGAGCGCCCGAGAGCACCGGGCCCGGCCGCTGTAGGCCGCTCGGCCTGCGGGCCGGTCACGGCTCCTCGATTTCCTCGATGATCGTGCCGCCAAGCTGCCGCTCGATGAGCTCCATGCCGGTCGGGCCGGGGCCCCGGCCGGCCCGGCGTCGTCGGGCCATTCCTCCGCCGGGTCCGCGGCGGCAGCCGGGCCGTTCGCGGCGGAGTGCCGCCGCCCGCCCGGGGCTCGGGCGGGCGCGGCGCGGAGGCCATCGGCCCGCAGCACCGCCCCCGGAGGTACCGCCCGGGCCGCCGGGGGAAGCCGGGAACCCGCTGGGAGGGGTCCCTGTGCCGCCGGGCATCGCATCCGGTGCGCCGGCCATCGGCGGAGCCGTCCGGCCGGTCCACGGCGCCGCCCGGCGCGGCCGCCGGTCCCCGGGCACCGGCGCCGGGCGCCGGACGGCCCGCGGCGCGGAGACCCGGACGCGGAGCCCCGGGACGCGGGCCGGCCGCCGTGCGCGCCGGATCCGGTGCCCACGGCGGCCCGCACCCGGACGTTCAGCCCGAGCATGCTGGCGAGCACGCCGGTCAGCACCTGGTCATGGCCGCTGGCGGCGAAGCCCCTCGCCTGGCCCTCCCCGGCGAAGGCCACGGTCAGGACGCCACCCTCCATCGAGTCCACGGAGGCGGCACTGAGCAGCATCCACGCGACCCGGCGCTCACGTTTCACCGCTTCGAGGATGTCGGGCCAGCGCTGGCGCAACGTATCGGCGTCGATCGACCCCGGGCCGGGCAGGCGCGGCGGTGCGCGCCGGGGCCTCCCGGTCGCGCCGGGCCGCGGCGGGGCCGCGGCGCTCCGCCGGGGCCTCCCGGCGGCCGGGTCCCGCCGGGCCTCCCGCTGCCGGGTCCCGCGGGCCCCGCTCCCGGTCTGCCGGGCGGCCGCCCGCGGCGCGCCCGGCTCGCCCGGCTGGCCAGCGGCGCCCCTGACGGAGGCCTGGCCCGCGCGGACCCCGGCTCCCGGTCCGGCGCGGGCCGGCTCGGCCGCCCTCGCGGTGCGCGGCGCTACCCGCCGCGGGCGGCCCGGTCGCGGCGGCCACGCGGGCACCGGCCCGGGCACCGGTCCCTCGGCCGCGAGTCCTTCGAGACGGCGTTCCAGCCGCTCCAGCCGCGCGGCGAGCGCCTTCTCGCCGGTGCTCGCGCCGGGCAGCAGCACCTGCGCGCACATCAGTTCCAGCAGCAGGCGCGGCGAGGTGGCGCCGCGCATCTGGATGAGCCCCTCGCTGAGGATCTCGGCCGCCCGGGCAAGCTCGGCCTGGCCGAAACGCCCGGCCTGGCCGGTCATTGTCTCCAGCCGGTCGGCGGGCGCATCGAGCAGGCCGGTCTGCCCGGCACCGGGAACCGCGCCCAGGATGATCAGGTCACGCAGCCGGTCCAGCAGGTCGGCCGCGAACCGGCGCGGGTCGTGGCCGCCCTGCACCACCCGGTCCACGGTGCCGAACGCGGCCGCCCCGTCCCCGGCCGACAGCGCGTCCACCATCTCGTCCAGGAGGCTGTCGTCGGTGTACCCGAGCAGCGCCACCGTCCGTTCGTAGGTGAGCCCCTCGGGGCCCGCACCCGAGAGCAGCTGGTCCAGCACCGACAGCGAGTCGCGGACCGAGCCCGCGCCCGCCCGGACCACCAGCGGCAGCACCGTCGGCTCGTAGGTCACGCCGACTCGGCGGCCAGGATCTCCTCCAGCAGGCCGCGCAGCACCGCCGGGGGAACCAGCCGGAACGGGTAGTGGTGCGTGCGCGACCTGATGGTCGCGATGACCTTCTCCGGCTCGGTGGTCGCGAACACGAACTTCAGGTGCGGCGGCGGCTCCTCGACCAGCTTGAGGAGGGCGTTGAACCCCTCCCTGGTCACCATGTGGGCCTCGTCGATGATGTAGACCTTGAACCGGCCGGAGACCGGGGCGTAGAAGGCCCGCTCGCGCAGGTCCCTGGCGTCGTCCACGCCGCCGTGCGAGGCGGCGTCGATCTCGATCACGTCGATGCTGCCGGGCCCGGACGGGGCCAGCGCCACGCAGGAGTCGCACACCCCGCACGGGTCCGGGGTCGGGCCCTCGGCACAGTTCAGCGAACGGGCCAGGATCCGGGCGCTGGATGTTTTTCCGCAGCCCCGGGGCCCGCTGAACAGGTAGGCGTGGTGCACCCTGCCGTTGCGTAGCGCCTGTCTCAGGGGTTCTGTGACGTGTTCCTGCCCGCGAACCTCAGCGAACGTCGCCGGGCGGTACCGGCGGTAGAGCGCCAGCGGAGCGGGACCTGGCGGGCTGCCGGGGCTGGCCGGGTTCTCGGGGGCGGTACCGGGGGCTTCGCCTGCCATGATGTGATCCTCGCCAGGACGGGAAGGGACCCCCCGCACACCCGCCAGAGCTCGCGTACCCTTGCTGCCTTCCGGCCCTGGGGGAGTTGGCGAGATAAGCGCCGTGCGAGGGGTCTGGTGGCCAGTTTAGCCGGGCCGGACCTGGGCCGTGGCCACCCCCGGGTCGTTACCGTGGCTTGGCGGGGATCTGGGCATCCTCGGCGATGAGGTCCGCGGCCCGGTCCAGCAGCGGCTGGCAGCGCAGCCGCTGGGCAATGTCGCAGGCCTCGCTGACGGCCAGCCCCGAGCCGCCGGTGTCGCCCGCGCGGAGGAGATATCCGGCATGGTCGAGCAGGCCATGGGCCAGGTGGAACGGCGTGCTCAGCTCGCGCAGCTTGCCGATGGCGGTAGCGAAGGCCACGTGGGCGGCCTGGTCACCGGCGCGTTCGGCCAGGCGGGCACGCACGAGTTCACGTTCGGCGCGCAGCAGGGGAGCGAGCTGCCCGGGCTGGTGGCCGTCGAGCATGCTCAGCAATTCGTGCACGGCCGCCGCGTCACCGAGTTCCAGGGCGGAACGGGCGGCCAGCGGCCATGCCCAGCAGATGTGATCGTGGACCATCATCCCGATGGAGTCGGCGAGATCCAGCGCTGCCCGGGCCCGGCGCAGCGCGTCCCCTGGCTGACCACGTGCGGCGCAGATAAACGCCGCCACGAGGTTGATCAGCGACCTGTCCTGGGGGTCTTCACTGGCTCTCATGTCCCTGAGTCCCGCGACCATCGCCTCGGCGGCGGCGGTCTCGCCGCGCAGCGCCGCCAGCCGGCCCAGCTCACAGGCGAGGAGTTCGTCGTCCACCAGGCCGTCGGCATCCACCGCCTGGCTGAGTTCCTGCCCGGCGGCTTCCCATTCGCCGAGCTTCAGCAGCGCCACGGCCAGGTTCACAATCGCAACCGCCAGGGAGTCGCGGACTCCGGCCCTGCGCAGATGCCCGGCCGCAGCGCGAGCGGTCTCGGCCGCGGCTTCCGGGTCGGTGGCCAGGAGCGCGTCCGCGAGGTTGACCAACGCCGATCCATGGCTGAAGCTGTCACCCGTCACGGTCGAAAGCCGGGCGCTTTCGCGCAGGTATGCGACCGCCTCGGGCAGCCGCGCGACGGTGATGAGATAGATCCCCCGGGCGTTGAACAGGGCACTGAGCTGGCCGGGGCCCACGTCGAGGTTCTGGCCGAGGGTGAGCGCCTCGGCGGTGAGCCGGTCCGCGTCGGCCGAGCCGACGAACACCTCGACGATGGCAAGCGTCTCCAGGGCGCGCACCGTGTCCGCGTCTGGTGCCGTCCGCAGCACGGTGAGGGCAGCGGTGAGCTGATCACGAGCCTCGGCGAGGCGGCCCCAAAGCCGCAGGGTACGTCCGGCGATAGCCTGAGCACGTGCCGCGGCGCGGTCCTGGCCGCGCTGAAGGTAATAGTCGCGTGCCCGGCCCGCGTGCCCGACTGCCGCTGCCCAGTCGCCGCCGGCAGTCGCCGACTCCGCGGCGCGCTCCCAGAGTGTCCCGGCATCCGGTGGCTGGCCCGCGCCCGAGGGGCGCGGCTCCGGTGCGCCTGCCCGGCCGGGTGCATCCAGCGGCGTGAGCTCGGCGGCGGTGGCATAGCTGGTGGCCGCCCTGGCAGGGGCGCCGGTGCGCTTGGCCCGCTCGGCGGCCCGGACCAGCGCGCAGATCGCCTGCCCGCGGATCTGCTCAGCGTCGGGGGCATCGGGGACAGCCTCCAGCGCATCGAGGTAGTGCCGGGCGATGACGTCGGTGACCTCCTCGCCGTCGCCGGCGAAGGCGGCCCGCAGGTGCGCGGCCACGGCCAGGTGGCGGGCCTTGCGATCGTGACGGGAGAGGGTTTCGTAGGCGACCTGGCGGAGCATGTTCTGGGCGAACTGGTAGCTGCCCCGCTCCGGCGACAGCGGGTCTGCCGACACGCTGAGCACCTCCCGGCGGACCAGTTCGGCCAGCGCCGGCCGGACGACGTCGCCGTCCTGCCCGGACACCGCCACCAGCGCCTCGGGGGGAAGCTGCTACCCAGTACCGCGGCATCGGCAACCAGCCGCCGCACGGCGGGCTCTAGCGCGTCCAGCCGGGTGGCCAGCAGCGCGTGCAGGCTGTCCGGGACTTCGAGCGTCCCGACGTCGCCGACCAGCCGGTACACCCCTTCGACGGGCTGGACGATGTCGCGGTCGATCAGGGCGCGGATCGTCTCCACCGCGAACAGCGGGATGCCCTGCGCCTGGGCGGACACCTTCACGCGGGCAGGCGCGGGCATCCCCGGCACCAGGGCCTCCAGGAGGCCGTCCATGGACGCCGCGTCCAGCGGGTCCAGCGTGAGGGCTGTGCGGTTACGCCCGGTTGCCAGCCCCGGCCGTGCCTGGGCAAGCTCGGGGCGGGCCAGCACCAGCACGAAAACAGGGCGGTCGCGGGCCCAGTCGATCAGGTAGTCCAGGAAGTCGGCCAGCCCGGCATCGGCGTACTGAGCGTCCTCCACCAGCAGCACCACCGGGCCCTCCGCAGCGAGGCGCTCAAAGAACAGCCGCCACCCGGCGAACAGTTCCTCCCGCGCCAGCGGCTCCCCGCGGTCCCCGGGGAAGGTGACCCCCAGGAGCTGGCCCAGGCGGGCCCCCACATATCCGCGGTCACCGGGGTCGGGGTACATCCCTGCCAGCCCTTCGGCCAGCTTGCCTACCGCGGTGTCGGTGGGATCCTCCTCGGCGATGCCCAGCCGCTGCCGGACCATCTCCGCCAGCGCCCAGAACGCCACCCCCTCCCCATACGAGAGGCACCGCCCCCGGTGCCACCATGCCTGCACCGCCAGCCCATCCAGGTACTTCTCGAACTCCCAGCCCAGCCGCGACTTCCCCACCCCGGCCGGCCCCGACACCACCACCATCCGCGGCATCCGCCGCTCCGCCGCCGCATGGAACAGCTCCTTGACCGTCCGCAGCTCCGCATCCCGGCCGATCAGCGGCGCCTCCAGCCCATCCACCCGCTGCGACCCGCCCACCCCCGCCAGCACCCGGGTCGCGCGCCACAACTGCTCCGGCTCCGCCTTCCCCTTCAACCGATGGGCACCCGCGTCCGCGAACCCGACGCCGCCACCAGCCAGCCGCCGTGTCGCGGCATCGACCAGCACCGACCCGGGCCCGGCCACCGCCTGCACCCGCGCGGCGGTGTTCACCGCATCCCCGGCGACCATCCCCTCACCAACCGCGCCCAAGGTCACCGCCACCTCACCGGTCACCACCCCCGCCCGCGCCGCCAGCCCTGGCGCCCCCGCCTCCGCACCCAGCGCCGCCACCCCCGACACCAGATCCAGCGCCGCCCGCACCGCCCGTTCCGCGTCGCCCTCGGTAGCGGCGGGGGTGCCCCACACCGCCATCACCGCATCCCCGATGAACTTCTCCACCACCCCGCCATACCGGCCGATCACCGTCCTGGCCACCCCGAAATACCGCGACAGCAACTCCCGGACCGCCTCCGGATCCCGCGACTCCGACAAGGGGGTAAAACCCACCAAATCGCAGAAAAGAACCGCACACACCCGGCGCTCCGCCACCGGCTCCCCACCCGGCCCAGAAACCGCCTGCACCACACCCGCCGGGCCACCATCCGGCGGGACCTGGAGCGCATCAGCGAGCGCATGCCCGCAGGCAACGCAGAACCGCTTACCCAAGACGACCGGCTCGCCGCACGATGGGCAGGCCGCCGCCAATGGAGCACCACAATCACCGCAGAACCGGTTACCCGCCCCTGGCGACGCGCCGCAGCGCGCGCACCTGTTCACCTGGCAAACTCTAGTACCGGCCGTAGACGATGAAAACGGCCAGTTTCCGGCACTGCCGCCCGTGGCGGAAACGAACGCAGGGTGCGTTCAGCAACCTTGCCGGGCCAACGCCGCACAGTTTGTTCATCAGCGTCTTTCCGCGTATCAGCGGTAATTTTCGCTGAACGGCAGGCGTGGTCGATGAGGGCCACCTCGCCGAAGTAGCCGCCGGGCCCGAGGGTGCTTGCCGGCATTGGGGACCGGCGAATCGGGCGACAGCCGCGGCCTGTTTCACAACGAAGGCCCGCCGAGCACGTCGCTCTATTCCCGCCGCTGACCGGCCGGGCCGGGCCGGGCAGGTCCCGGCCTGCCGCGGCACCGGTAAGCTGTCCGGCGGAGGATTCGCCTAGTGGCCTAGGGCGCACGCTTGGAAAGCGTGTTGGGGGCAACCCCTCAAGAGTTCGAATCTCTTATCCTCCGCCGCACCGGGGCGTGCCCGCACTGCCGAAGCCGTCCGCCACCGGCCTGTTACCCGGGCTCGGCGAGCATCGGCGGGCGGGCGGGCGCCAGGTCCGCGGCCCGGTCCAGCAGCGGCTGGCAGCGCAGCCGGGAGGCGATCTCACCGGCCTCGTCAATCGCCGCGCTGGCACCGTCCAGGTCGTGCAGCCGGGTCAGGTGCGCGGCATAGTCGAGCAGGCCCTGAGCGAGATGGTAGGGCGTGCTCTGCTGACGCAGGCTGCGGACCGCGGCAGCGAAGGGCGCGGCGGCGGCCTCATCATCATCGGCGGCCGCGAGCCGGGCCCGGACCAGATCGCGCTCGGCCCGGAGCATGGGGGCCAGGTACCCGGGCTGCTGCGTGTCGAGCAGGGCCAGCAGATCGCGAACGGCGGCATCGTCACCCAGGTCATGGGCGGCGCGCGCGGCCAGCGGCCAGGCCCACCGCTGGTCCTCGGAACTGATCCCGATGTTGTCAGCCGGTTCGAGCGCCCTTCGGGCATGGCGCAGGGCGTCTTCGGGCCGGTGACCGGCGGCGGCGGTGGCGGCTTCGGTGAGGCTGACCTGCGACTGGTCCTGAAGGTCCTCGCTGTCTCGCAACTGCGACAACGACGCCAGGATGGACTCGGCGGTAGCGGTGTCGCCGCGCAGCGCCGCCAGCAGGCCCTGACTGCAAGGTACCCACTCGACGTCCTGCAGGCCGTCCGAATCAATGGCCTGGGCGAGTTCTTCCGCGGCGGCATCCCAGTCCCCGAGCATCATCAGTGCCTGGACGAGGTTGGTGACCGCGAACGCGAGGTAGGTGCGGGCGCCCGCCCGGCGCAGGTGCCCGGCGGCGGTGCGGCCGGCCTCCGCCGCCGCTGCCGGATCGGTCGTCGCCAGCGCATCGGAGAGGTTGAGCAGCGTGCGCCCCAGCGCGAGGCCGTCGCCGGCCTGGGTAGCGAGCCGGACGCTCTCGCGGTAGTAGGAAGCCGCTTCGGGCCGCAGCCCGGCCGAGATGAGGTACATGCCGCGGGCAAGGAACAGGCTACCGAGTTGGCCGGCCTTGACGTCGAGTGCCTGGCCGAGGGTGAGCGCCTCGGCGGACAGCCGGTCGGCGTCGGGCGAGCCAGAGGCCACCGCCAGCGGCGGCTAGCTGTTGCAGAGCCTGGACCGTATCGGTATCGGGCTCGGCCCGCAGCACCTCGAGCGCGGCGCTGAGATATTCGCGAGCTTCGGCGTGGCGGCCCCCCTGGCGCAGCCCCCACGCGGCGGTGGCTTGAACCCGTGCCGCCGCCCGGGCCTGATCGTGCCGCAGATACTGCTCCCTCGCCTTGCCCGCGTAGTCAAGCGCGCCGGCCAGATCAGCGCAGGTGACAGCGGCTTCCGCGGCACGTTCCCACAGCGCGCCCGCCGATGGCTGCCCGTCCGGCTCCTCCGCCACGCCGGAGGACGCCGTCGTGAGTTCGGCGGCGGTGCCGTAACTGGTGGCGGCCAGCGCGGGGGCACCGGTGCGCTCGGCCCGTTCCGCGGCCCGGGTCAGCGCCATGATCGCCTGGTCACGGATCTGCCCGGCATCGGAGTCGTCGGGTACGGCCGCAAGGGCGTCCAGGTAGTGGCGGGCGATCAAGTCAGCCACTTCATCGCCGCCGCTGGGGAATGTGGCCACCAGGTGCGCGGCTACGTTCAGGTGGCGGCTCTTGCGGTCATGCCGGGACAAGGTGTCGTAGGCAACCTGGCGCAGCATGTTCTGGGCGAACTGGTAGCTGCCCCGGTCCGGCGACAGCGGGTCCGCGGACACACTGAGCACCTCTCTGCGGACAAGTTCGGCCAGGGCGCTCCGCACCACAGCGTCACCCTGGCCGGACACCGCGACCAGCGCCTCGGCGGAGAAGCTGACCCCCAGCACCGCCGCGTCGGCCACCAGGCGCCGCACCGCCGGGTCCAGCGCATCGAGCCGGGCCGCCAGCAGCGCGTGCAGGCTGTCCGGGACGACCAGCTCGACGGCGTCACCGACCAGCCGGTAGACACCCTCGACCGGCTGCACGATGTCCCGGTCGATCAGCGACCGCACCGTCTCCACCGCGAACAGCGGGATGCCCTGCGCATGCCCGGCCACCGCCGACCGCGCGGCGGCCGGCATCCCCGGCACCAGCGCATCCACCAGCCGGTCCATCGAGGACCGGTCCAGCGGATCGAGGGTCAGCGTGGTCCGGTTGCGCCCGGTGCCGAACCCGGGCCGCGCCTGGCCGAGTTCCAGGCGGGAAAGCACCAGCACATAGACCGGCAGATCCCGGGCCCAGTCGATCAGGTATTCCAGGAAGTCCAGCAGGCCCACGTCGGCGAACTGGGCGTCCTCCACCAGCAGCACCACCGGGTTCTCCGCGGCGAGGCGCTCGAAGAACAGCCGCCACCCCGCGAACAGTTCCTCCCGCGCCAGCGGCCCGCCGCCATCTTCTTTGACGGCGACACCAAGGAGGCGGCCCAGCCGCACACTCACGTACTCCTGCTCCGCCGGGTCCGGGATGATCCGGTCCAGGCCCTCGGCCAGCTTCCTGGCGGCCGTCTCCGCCGGGTCTTCCTCGGCGATAGCGAGCCGCTGCCGGACGATCTCGGCGAGGGCCCAGAACGCCACCCCTTCGCCGTAGGACAGGCACCGGCCCCGGTGCCACCACACCTGCGCCACCAGGCCATCCAGGTATTTCTCGAACTCCCAGCCCAGCCGGGACTTGCCCACCCCGGCTTCCCCGGACACCACCACCATCCGGGGCACCCGGCGCTCGGCCGCCGCGTGGAACAGTTCCTTGACCGTCCGCAGCTCCGCGTCCCGCCCGATCAGCGGCGCCTCCAGGCCATCCACCCGCTGTGCCCCGCCCACCCCGGCGAGCACGCGGGTCGGCCGCCACAGCCGGACCGGCTCCGCCTTGCCCTTCAGCCGGTGCTCACCGGCTCCGGTGAACTCAAGCCCACTGCCCGCCAGCCGCTGCGTCGCGCCATCCACCAGCACGGCGCCGGGCTCTGCCACCGCCTGCACCCGTGCCGCGGTGTTCACGGCATCCCCGGCGACCATCCCCTCGCCGATCGCGCCCAGGGTCACCGCGACCTCGCCGGTGACCACCCCGGCGCGGGCGGCCAGCCCCGGCGCCTCCATCTCCGCGCCCAGCTGGGCCACGGCCTCCACCAGGTCCAGAGCCGCCCGAACCGCCCGCTCGGTGTCTCCCTCGGTGGCGGTAGGGGTCCCCCACACCGCCATCACCGCATCCCCGATGAATTTCTCCACCACCCCGCCGTAGCGGCCGATCACCGTCCTGGCCACCTCGAAATACCGGGACAGCAACTCCCGGACCGCCTCCGGATCCCGCGATTCCGACAACGGGGTAAAACCCACCACATCACAAAAAAGAACCGAACAAACCCGGCGCTCCGCCACCGGATCCCCGCCCGGCCCGGAAACACCTGCGGAAACCGGCGACGCCGGCGCATTTTCTGCGAGCGCGTTCCCGCAGGCACGGCAGAATCGATCGCCTGAGGTCACCGGCTCACCACAAGCCGGGCAACCCCTGGCAGGCGCACCGCAGTGCGCACAGAACCTGTCGGCCGCCTCCAGAGAAGCGCCGCAGTGCCCGCACCTCACACAAACTCTCCTATGTAGCATCCAGTGGCCCTGTCAAGCCCATTCAGCAATTAGCCGGCCACAATAAATGCTGATTTACCGCTCGCCCGTCCCTGGAGGGGTGCCCGGTGAGTGGCGAGGGGTGCGGGCCATCCGCGTTCCGGCGACCGCTAGCAGCGAGGCACTGGGGCGGCTGTCCTGCAAGGCGGACAGGAAGTCGGCGCCGTCAATGCGCAGCAGCACGGACTGGGTCCGGGTGGATACGGTGGCCGTGCGCGGGATGCCGTGCAGCAGGCCGAGTTCGCCGACATAACCCGGCGCCAGCACCGGTGCCAGCTCCTCCCGCCCGGTCCCATCGCCGCTCACGGATACCGAGAGTTCGCCGCGGGCCAGAATCCAGAGCGCATCGGCATCGGCCCCCTCGCGGATGACGACGGTTCCGGGAGCCATGACGACTTCCTCGGCGCCCGCCGCGAGCCGCTCAAGCGTGCCCCGGGACGCTCCGGCCAGCAGGTCGAGCATCGAGAGCACGGCCACCCGCGGGCGCAGCCGCCTGGCGGCCGCGGCCGCGGTGCGGTCGGCCCTGAGCAGGGCCGGCAGGCCGATCAGCCCGAGGGCGGGGATCCCGGCACCGATGGCCAGCAGCACGACGTTGACGTCCGCGTGCGCGAGCAGGACACCGGCGACCAGGCTGGCCAGGAGGATGCCGGCCAGGACCGCGGTGTCGAAGATGCCGAGGACGCGGCTGAGCACGTCCCCCGGCAGCTCGCGCTGCAGGCTAGTGATCGCGAGCACGTCCACGATGATCATCCCGACGCCGGAGACAACCTGCAGCGCACCGGCGAGCACCGGCCAGTGCACCGGGATCGTCGCCAGGAACGGCAGCGCCTGCAGGCAGATGCCGCCCATGATGACCGGGGCCAGCCGGGACGCGCTGCTCAGCCGGTTCGCCAGGGCCGCGCCGAGCACGCCGCCGAGCGCGCCCCCGGCCAGCAGGTAGCTGTAACCGTTGGCGCCGGTGCCCAGCCGTATCGACAGCGGGACATACAGGACGGTGCTCGCGCCGTAGACGGCCGAGTCCAGCGCGGAGAAGAGGATAACGGCGACCGCCACGGGCCGGGCGGCCAGCGCCCTCAGTCCGGCCGCCAACTGCCGCAGCGCGCTCTCCCCGGCGCTCCCGCCGCCACGGGACCGGACGCGCAGCCGGGCAACCAGGGCGGCCGCGACGACGAAGCTCGCCGCATTGACCGCGACACCGATGACGGGCCGGCCGGTCACCAGAAGCAGCCCGCCGATGCCCGGGCCTGCCACGACGACAAGGTTCTCCAACGCCGAGAAGATGGAGTTCGCGGCGGCGAGGTCCCGTTCCCCCACCACCTCGGGGGTCAGCGCGCCCGCCGCGGGCCGGTAGGGCGCGAGGACCGCAGCCGCCAGGGCGGTGAGGGCCAGGACGAGGCCGGGCGGGGCGCCGACTCCCACCACGACCGCCATGCCGGTCATAAGCAATGCACTGGCCAGCGACGAGACGATGAGGATGGTCACCCGGTCGAACCGGTCCGCGATCACGCCGCCGTAGCTGGCCAGCAGCAGGCCGGGGCCCCAGCGGCAAATGCCCAGGGCGGCGAGCCATTGCGTGGAATGGGTTCGGTCGAAAAGGTAGACCGATATCACCACGACGTATGACCAGCTACCGATCTGGTCAACCAGGAAAGCGGCAATGAGCAGCCGCATATCACGGTGGCGTAGCGCATCACGATAGCGGCCGCGCGCCATGGCCTTCCGATCCCCGGCGGGAGGTGCGGGCGGTCCGGTATCGCCCACTCCGTCGGATTCGCCCGGGCCTGCTGGTGCTGCCATCTAAATCCGTACCCGGGCGTCTGCCAGCGGCGGGCCAACTGCCAAAGGAGTGCCGCAATCCCGGCTGCCCACCCCCGGCGGCGCCCCACACCGCACGCACTGCTCCACCCGGCAAATGCTAGTACGGGCCATACTCAGCGGAAATGCGCGGTGACGCGGGGACGCATGCCCGCCGAATCGCAGGTCAGCGGCTCTCAGCCTCGCGTACACGGCGTACCATCAGCTCTAGAAGCGCCCAGGCTGTCTCCGGGTGCGCCAGCGCGAAAGGCCGGAAGACCCACGCGACGAACAGCAAACAGCGCACCTCGGTTTCAGCAGTGATTGTCGCCGAGCGATAAGAGCGATCGATGAGCGCCATCTCGCCGAAGTAGTCACCCGGGCCGAGGGTGCGAGCGGGCCGCCCATGCACGCTTACCGCGGCCTGTCCCTCCACGAGGACGCCGAAAGTGACGCCAGCTTCCTCCTCTTCGGTCAGGACCGTGCCAGCGGGAAACCGCCGGTCGTGCGCGTTAGCCGCGAGACTGGCCAATTCCTTCTTGCTCAGCGCCGAGAACAGCGGAACTCGAGCGAGAACTTCCTGAGGCGTTGTCATGGGGCTGATGGTACGCGCAGTGGGCGCTGTAGCCAGGGTTTCTGTCGCGCTTAAGCCCGAATTCGGGACTCTGCGGGCATGATGTCCCCGGCCCGGTCCAGGAGAGGCTGACAGCGCAGGCCCTGGGCGATGTCCCTGGCTTCGCTGACGGCCATCCCGGCGGCATCGGGATCACCCGAGCGGATGAGGTACCCGGCGTGGTCGAGGAGGCCATGGGCGAGGTGGTAGGGGGTGCTCAGCTCGCGCATGCCGCTGATGGCGGCGCTGAACGCGGCACCGGCATCCGGATCGCCGGCGCGGGCGGCAAGCCGGGCCCGGACCAGATCGCGCTCGGCCCGCATCATGGGCGGCAGGTACCCGGGCCGGTAGGAGTCCAGCAGGGCCAGCAGTTCGCGGACGGCCGCGGCATCCCCAAGGTCGTGGGCGGCGCGTGCGGCCAGCGGCCACGCCCAGCGGCAGATTTCGTGACCGATCCCGAGGGCGGCGGCGTTGTCCAGGATTGCCCGGGCGAGACGGAGCGCCTCCCCCGGCTGACGGCGCGCGGCCGCGATGAATGCTTCCACCACGCTGATCAGCGCCTGATCCTGCGGGTCCTCGCTGGCGCTCATGTGCTGCAGCGCCGCGAGCATGCTCTCGGCGGTGGCGACGTCGCCGCGCAGCGCGGCGAGCAGCCCGCGCCAGCAGCCGAGGAACTCATGGTCGCCCAGACCGTCGGAGTCGACCGCCCGGGTGAGCTCCTCGTCGGCCGCATCCCAGGCGCCGGGCACCATCAGCGCCGCGACCAGGTTAGTGATCGCCCAGGCCAGGGAGTCCCTGGCACCTGTCCGGCGCAAGTGCCCGGCGGCGGCCCGGGCAGCCTCGGCTGCCGCTGCGTGGTCGGTAGCGGTAAGCGCGTCCGCCAGGTTGAGCAGCACCCGGCCCAGGCTGTTGTAGTTTCCCGCGGCCTCCGTGAGCCGCGCCGCCTCACGGTAGTAGGCGATGGCCTCGGTCCGCCTCTCCGCGATGGTGAGGTAGATGCCCCGGGTCAGCAGCAGGCCGCCGAGCTGGCCGGAATCCACGCCGAGGGCCTGGCCCAGGATGCAGGCCTCGGCCGACAACTCATCGGCGTCCGCCGATCCCGCGAACACCGCGACAGCCGCCATCTGCTCCAAGGCGTTGACCGTGGCCTTATCGGGGTCCGCGCGCAGAACTTCCAGGGCGGCGGTCAGTAGCTCACGCGATTCCGCCAGCCGGCCGGACTGGCGCAAGGCATCCCCGGCTATGGCCTGCGCGCCGGCCGCCGCCCTGGCGTCGCCACGCCGCAGATAGTGGTCCCGGGCGCGATCGGCGTGTTCGATCGCCGCAGCGTGGCCGCCGTTGGTGAGAGCGGCGTTGGCGGCGTGTTCCCAGAGCAGGCCGATCTCGACCGCCCCATCCATGGCGCTCGCTGCGCCTGGGCCGACCGCGGTGAGCTCGGCAGCGGTGGCATAGCTGGTGGCGGCCAGCGCGGGGGCACCGGTGCGTTCGGCCCGCTCCGCGGCCCGGATCAGCGCGGTGATCGCCTGGCCGCGGATCTCCGCCGCATCCGCCGCGTCGGGCACGGCATCCAGCGCATCCAGATAGTGACGGGCGATAACGTCGGTGACCTCCTCCCCATCCTCCGCGAACGCCGCCCGCAAATGCGCCGCCACCTTCAGATGCCGCGCCTTGCGATCCCGGCGCGACAAGGTCTCATACGCCACTTGGCGCAGCAACTGCTGGGCGAACTGGTAGCTGCCCCGGTCCGGCGACAGCGGGTCCGCGGACACGCTGAACACCTCCCGGCGAACCAGCTCGTTCAGCGCCGCCCGCACCGCCGCCTCATCCTGCCCCGACACCGCGACCAGCGCCTCCGCCGGGAAGCTGACCCCCAGCACCGCCGCGTCGGCCACCAGGCGCCGCACCGCCGGGTCCAGCGCATCGAGCCGGGCCGCCAGCAGCGCGTGCAGGCTGTCCGGGACGACCAGCTCAACGGCGTCACCGACCAGCCGGTAGACACCCTCGACCGGCTGCACGATGTCCCGGTCGATCAGCGACCGCACCGTCTCCACCGCGAACAGCGGGATGCCCTGCGCATGCCCGGCCACCGCCGACCGCGCGGCGGCCGGCATCCCCGGCACCAGCGCATCCACCAGCCGGTCCATCGAGGACCGGTCCAGCGGATCGAGGGTCAGCGTGAGCCGGTTGCTCCCAGTGCCAAAGCCCGCACGGACCTGGGCGACTTCCGGGCGGGCGAAAACGAGGACGTAGACCGGCAGGTCCCGGGTCCAGTCGATGAGATGATCAAGGAAATCGGCCAGCCCAGCGTCGGCGTACTGGAAATCCTCGATCAGCAGCACCACCGGCTGCTCGATCGCGAGGCGCTCGAAGAACAGCCGCCAGCCCGCGAACAGCTCGTCGCGGGTCAGCGCGGCACCGTTGTCACCGGCGAACCCCACGCCGAGCAGGCGCCCGACCCGCAGGCCGACGTAGGCACGCTCACCAGCGTCGGGAACGAACCGGTCCAGCGCCTGCACCAGCTTGCCCGCCGCGACGGCGACCGGCTCCTCCTCGGCGATGCCGAGCCGCTGCCGGACGATCTCGGCGAGGGCCCAGAACGCCACCCCTTCGCCGTAGGACAGGCACCGGCCCCGGTGCCACCACACGTCCTCGACCAGCCCATCGACGTACTTCTCGAACTCCCAGCCCAGCCGGGACTTGCCCACCCCGGCCGCCCCGGACACCACCACCATCCGGGGCACCCGCCGCTCGGCCACCGCGTGGAACAGTTCCTTGACCGTCCGCAGCTCCGCATCCCGCCCGATCAGCGGCGCCTCCAGCCCATCGACCCGCTGCTGGCCACCGACCCCGGACAGCACCCGGGTCGCCCGCCACAGCGGGACCGGCTCCGCCTTGCCCTTCAGCCGGTGCGAGCCCGCGTCGGCGAACCCGATCGCGCTTGCCGCCAGCCGCCGGGTCGCCCCTTCCACCAGCACGGCGCCGGGCTCTGCCACCGCCTGCACCCGTGCCGCGGTGTTCACGGCATCCCCGGCGACCATCCCCTCGCCGATCGCGCCCAGGGTCACCGCGACCTCACCGGTGACCACCCCGGCCCGGGCCGCCAGGCCAGCGATCCCGACATCGTCCCGAAGCGCTTCGACCGCTCCTACCAGGTCCATCCCGGCGCGAACCGCCCGCTCGGCGTCTCCCTCGGTGGCGGTAGGGGTCCCCCACACCGCCATCACCGCATCCCCGATGAATTTCTCCACCACCCCGCCGTAGCGGCCGATCACCGTCCTGGCCACCTCGAAATACCGGGACAGCAACTCCCGGACCGCTTCCGGATCCCGCGATTCCGACAACGGGGTAAAACCCACCACATCACAAAAAAGAACCGAACAAACCCGGCGCTCCGCGACCGGATCCCCACCCGGCCTGGAAACCGCCTTGACCGTGCCGCGTGCCAGGGCTGCCGATCCAGGCATTGCCTCGATCAGGACGGTTCCGCAGACACGGCAAAAGCGCTTTCCCGGAGTGGCAGGTTCACCGCAGGAGGGGCAGCCCACCAAGGCCGCACCACAATCCCCGCAGAACCGGTCACCCGCCCCCAGGGACGCGCCGCACAGCGCGCACCTCTCCATAGTGCTACTTTAAGCCGAATCCTCTGGGTAAACGCTCCGATGGTTAATCACCAGCGGCGCTCCAGGTCACGGCAGTGTAGGGGCGGACCAGGCACGGTCCGCCCCTACGCCCCCCGGTCAGTGGTCAGCGGATGGCTGGCCCTCCGCGTCGTCGGTGTCGTCGCCCTGGTCCCGGCCTGCCCGCACGTGGCCTTCGGTGTCGTCGCCCTGGTCCCGGCCTGCCCGCACGTGGCCTTCGGTGTCGTCGCCCTGGTCCCGGCCTGCCCGCACGTGGCCTTCGGTGTCGTCGCCCTGGTCCCGGCCTGCCCGCGCGTGGCCTTCGGTGTCGTCGCCCTGGTCCCGGCCTGCCCGCACGTGGCCCTTGGTGTCGTCGTCTGCGCCTTGCCTGTGCTCGGTCATGGCGGCCTCCCCTTTGCTTCTGGCTGATCTGCGGTGTGACCTTCTGCGTTAAGCATGCCTCGCCGGGATGTGACCGTCAGTCGCCCGGCCGACACCGCCGCTGTCGGCTTGCCGACACTTTCATTACGAACCTGCCGCTTCATTGCGAACCTGCCGCGCTTGGACCGCTCCCACCCACCTGCCAGACCGGTACCGGTCGCCACCATCCAGCACGTGCCGTGTCAGTGCGGGTGATTCGCGGACCGGGCGGCATCCGATGCGGCCTGGGCTGCGGCGTGGTCCCCGAAGGAGCACAGGATTCACCTGGCCGGGCGGCGCGTCCGCCCGCGCAGCCGGGCGCCGAGGAAGATGAAGTCGGCCAGGAGCACGACGATGCCGATGATCTGCCTCGAACATGAGCGTCGTACTCCCCCGTTCCTGCTGCGCAAACAGCGCGGCCGACGGCCTGCCAGCGGCCGGACCTCCTCCGGCCTGACTGGGTCATCAGTCCTGGGGGTCACGTGTCATCTGGGTTAGGTAGGCGTCCCGGTCGAGCATCAAGATCGTGGTCAGGAGGTCGTCGGCCAGGTCGGGGAGTTCGTCGATGCGGTTGGCGAGGATCCGGTTGAATACGACTTCGTGGATGCCACCGACGATGGTTTCCGCGGTGATCGCGGCCCGTGGGAAGTCGGGGATGAGTTCGCGGATGTTGTCCTCGATGATCTCGGTGAATAGTCGCATCGCCTGGTTGCGCCGGGCTAGGGCACGGGGGCCGACGGCGAGGACTTCCACGATGCATGTGCGCGCGAATTCGGGCTCATTGGCCAAGAACTGCAGGTAGGCGGTGATGCCGGCGCGCAGCCGCTCCATTACGGTCGTTTCTTTGAGATAGGCACGCTGGGTATGCATGACCAACTGGCGCAGCAGGGCATCGTAGGTGGCCAGGAATGCGTCTTCTTTGTTTTTGAAATGCTCATAAAAGGTGCGCCGCGACACTCTGGCCCGCGCGGTGATCGCTTCCACGCTCATCTCCACGTAGCCCAGCTCGGCCGCGGCCTCGGCGACCGCGGACAGGATACGTTCCCGCTGGTTGGCCGCGACGAAACTGGGCGCCAGCCCGTGCCGGCCGCTAGGCAACTGATGTGGGGCACGCCTGGCCTCACCGGCACGACCGCCCCGGCCGCGGCCGGCCTTGTCTGGCTGTCCCATGGTCACCTCGCTGTCGGACGGCCGCCCGGCAGCCGGCGGCTACGGCTGCGCGGGTGATTATTGTATACGGTGTCGTTTTCTGATCGCTAGAACTGGGCCTTAGCTCCGCGCCATTACGGCCTCCAACGCCGGGTTCAGTGCGTGCCACACGGTCGGCGTCACCTAGACCGACCAGAGTCGCAGGACCTCTCTGGGGTTCACCAGCTTCAGGTGTTGACGCGCCAATGCGGGCAGGGTTACTTTCGGGTAATTCAGATACATCCACGTTTCTCATGGGCCCATCGTGTGCGCGCTGGCACCGGGTGAAGGGAGCCGCCAGGGGGCGACACGCGAAACCGAGAGGCAAGCGATAGCGACCGTTAGACCGCGGCCGATACGCCCAGGACACCGCACCTGCTGGATGGCTGGCCCAGGCCATATCCCTGGCAGCGTGTTGCGGTGCCGGTTTGTTTGGGCGGCAGCGAAATCGCAGGAGACATGGGACAAAGAGATTGGGTGGGGGTAAGAAACCGGAGGAGTAAGCAATGAGAGTACCCAGTCGGCGGATCGGCCGCGCGTTCTGGTTCAGCGCGACGGCCGCCATCGTGGCCGTACTGACCGTGGCCGCAGTGACAACATCGGCGGTCGGCGCGGCGCCGAAACCAAGCGCCGGCGAGATCGGGCCGGGCTACCCACCGCCAGGGGGGATTTACTCGCTCTTCACCAACTGCCCGCTGAATAACCCGCTTATGCACGAGTCCGTGACTTTCGCGGCGTGTGTCGCCGGGTACGCGACCAGCGGCTCGATCACGATCGGTAACATTATCGACCCCGGTTGTGCGGCCGGTGAACGTGCAGTTCGGCTTCTGGACTGGGCCGAACCAGACCTACTACGCCGACGCCGTCCACCGATCGCGGGCCTGTCGGCGATACTGTCCACCAAGCCGGACCTGATCCCCCAGCCCCTGACCACGATGCTGGGCTGCCCCAGCACCAACAACGTCGTCGAGAACCTGTGCCAGGAGGCCAAGTACTACGGCGGCAAATACCTCGACGTTTACGCACTGGCCCAGGAAGCTGGCCCGATCACGAACTTCGATCTCCTCAACTGGACACAGCCGGTGATCTTCAAGCTGATCAACCCGCTCCTGGGCAATTACTGCTCTATCGGGACGATCGGCAACCCGGTCGTGCTCAACCCATCGCTCACCCTCGGCACCGGCGGCGTCGAAACCGACCCGAACCCGGCCAAGCACCCGGATACCCAGGTCCTGGCAACCCAGTCCACGGCCAGCGACACCACATTCACGGCGCCCGGCGTCACCGGCTGCGGCCCCGGCGGTGTGAAGAACATTGCAGTTGACACGGCGCTCAATGCCTCGGCCGGCCTGCCTTCGGCGTCCGGGGTCAACAGCCTCACGCTCACCGGCAGCTTCGACGTCGGTTTCTGCTCGGCATCAACGGACTCATCGCTGCCTCAGCCGCAGGACGACGCCAAGATCCTGCTGTCCGCGTTCAAGGCGAGCGTCGGGACTCCGCCGCCCAGCAGGAGCCGGGCAGCCGCCAGCCGGACCTCCGGCGCCGAGTTGCACAAGCTGCTCCGGCATCTCGGTATCCGCTAACTGACAACCGCACTGACCGGGGGAGCGCCAGCAGCGCTGGTGCTCCCCCGGACACCAAGGTGCCGTAGCTGCCTCATTTGGTGTGCGCTCGTGCCGGTGAGCCGGTCTTGCCGAGCGCTGTCAGTCTCGCTCAAGGCACGTGCAGACGCAGACCCTGTTGCCGTCCGGGTCCGCAAGCACGGTGTATGACGGCGCCTGCGAATCATCGACGACGGACCCACCTGCCGCGACGGCTGCACTGATCCGGTCTGCCGCCGCCTCGGGGGCAAGCCACAGGTCGAAGTGCCAGCGCTGGCGAGGGGTCTGGTGCTCGTCAGTACGCTGGAACCACAGACTCGGGACCCGGTGGCCGGGTCGAAGACCGAGTCGTAGATCTTGTTTTCGGGGCTGCCGGTGAGCAGGACCGACCAGAACGGGCCGACGCGGTCCTCGTTCGCGGTGTCGAGAGCCACTTCGAGTTGAGTCACGGCGGCGGGCTCGGGCATGAGCCCCTGCTTCCGGGCGATCTCACTGATCTTCTCTGCCGTGGCAATGTCCTTCTGGGTGACCCACAAGCCGTTCTCGTGGGTGCACAGCGAGACATCGACCACGCCGCGGGTGATCTTGAGGTCGGGATGGTGGCCGGCGGCCTCAGTCGCTTCTGCCACGGCAGCGACGAACGCCGCGCCCGCGGTGAAGTCCGCGATCCGGTAGCGGGCATGCAGCGCCTGGGCGAGCTTGCGCCAGTCGTCCAGCCCTGCGTCGAGAATGTCCTGCGTGCTGAGCTTGTTCACGGCTCCACCCTGACACGCGGCACTGACAGACGGGGGCGGTGGCTGGGCGACCCCGGCCATCTGAGATCGGGGATTGGGGGCAGCGCATCGTCAGCACCCGTCGTAACTCGTCCAGTTAGACGCGCCGCCTGCGGCGATGGCGTTGTCGAAGATCTGATCCTGGTAAGCGGGACCGGCAACGCCGTACTCGCTGGCCGCGCCGCCGTAGTTTTCCCAGGTGCCCAGCAGGAACTGGTAAGCCCCGCCGCCGTTGCCAGGTCCCCAGGCGTAACTGCCGCCCTCTTCGGAGTTGCGGATGCAGACCCCAAGCGGTGAACTGGCGGCATCCCCACCGCCGCCGGATGGCGCTGGTGCCGCGCTCGGGGCCGGGGCCGGGGTCGGCTGCGCTGCTGCCTGTTGCTGGGCTGCCTGCCGTCGCGCGCGCCGGGCGGCGGTGAGCTTGGCGAGGTGCCTGCGCTGCGCCGCCCTGGCGGACTCACGAGTCATGCGGGCGATAACCTCACGCTTCACGTCGGCCGTCACATAGTCGCTGGTGAAACTCGACGTTGCACTCTGCACCGGCATCGCGTCGTGAGAGGGCCTGGCGGCCGCGGATCCGCCGTGCAAGAACACGAAGGCCGCAGCCACGCCTGCGAGCGTTGCTGCGGCCATTACCGGTACCCCGCGCCTGGTGACGGGTTTGCTGGGCTTGGCATGACGGGGTGCTGCGGGCATTACCCTCCTGTCCCCGGGGCCACGCGTTCACCCGGCGAGCTGACGCCTGCTGGCGTCAGGTGGCGCGGGTAACGCCTGTCCCGGGGAACCTACTGGCGGCCTGATGGGAGACGCAGTGAAACACCGGAAGAGTGCACTAACCGGCACCCACTGTGGTAAGAGCGACTAACTACCCGGGCAGACAGCGCACGGAGCCAAGCACTACCCGGCCGTCTGGACCGACAGAACCTCCTTGGCGGCCGGTGCGGTCACGGACACCTCCACGGCGGTCCCGCGCGTGGTGGTGACCAGCTTGTAGTGCGCCTTCTGGCCGTTGAGCGTGACCGAACTCGGCTACGATCCGCTGGGCAGGACGGTGCCGATGATCAGCGACAGCCCCGATGCCCCGGACACCGAGGTGCCGTAGCTGCTCCCCTGATGGCCGGCATCTCCGGCGCTATCGCTCATAGACCTGACTACGGTGACCGATCTGGATGACCAGTACGGTGAGATCGCTGTCACGGACCTCATAGATGATCCGGTAGTCACCGACCCGGATGCGTAACCATCCGTGCTGGCCGACCAGCGCCTTCGCTCCGTGGGGACGCGGATCGGTGCATAGTTCGGTGGTGGCGGCCTTGATCTGGCGGACTACTTGCGGGTCCAGCTTTCGTAACTGTCACAGCGCGGCGGGGCGGAAGCTCAGATCGTAGCGAGGGCTGGTCACTCGTCGTCGGCCAATCCCAGCTCATCCCAGACCACGCTGGCGGGGACATCCTCACCGGGTTCGGCCATGGCTGCCTCAGCGGCGGCGAGATCCGCAGCATCCTCAGCTGCCTCAAGCTGCGCGGCGGCATCAGCGGGCACGATCGCAGCAAGGCGGCGGCCGTCACGGGTCAGGTAGATCACCTCACCGGTGGCGGCGCTTTCTTCCGCGACCTCATCGAGGTGACCCGTGGCCTCGGAGATCGGCACCTCACTCATGTGTTCAGGTACGCGTCCAGGCGACGGCTGCTGGCCCACAGGCGGCGTGCGGTCTTGCTGGGCTGGGCGCAGGGTGCCAGGCTGAGGTGATCTTCGGCGGAACGGAGCCGCGTCGTGTGCAGGCTGCTGGGGCTCAACGCGGGGCGCGAGCCGGTCAGCGCGTCGTTCTGGCTGGTGGACGCGCCGGACTCGCTGGAGGTGCAGAGCCACCGCAACGTGGACGGCAGCGGCATCGGGTTCTTCGACGCCGCCGGGTCACCCGTCGTCGACAAGCAGCCCGAGCCCGCGTTCTCCGACGACGAGTTCCGCCGCGAGGCGAAGCGGGCCAGGTCGGTGACCTTCGTCGCGCACGTCCGCTACGCGACCGCGGGCAACCGGACGATGGCCAACACCCACCCGTTCACGATGCACGGCCGGATCATGGCGCACAACGGCGGGTTCGGCGAACTGGACCGGCTGGAGGAACAGCTTGGCTCCTACCGCGACCTGGTGCGGGGTGACACCGACTCCGAACGCTACTTCGCGCTGATCACCCAGCAGATCGATGCCCACCGCGGCGACGTGGCGGCGGGCATCGCGGCCGCGGCCCGCTGGATCGGCGCCCGGCTGCCGGTCTCCTCGCTGAACACGATCGTCGCGACCGCGGGCGAGCTGTGGGCGCTGCGTTACCCCGGGCAGCACGCGCTGCACATCCTCGAACGCCCCGCCGGGCCGAGCAGCCCGCCCGGGCCAGGCAACCCAGCCGGGACCGGCGCTGGACTGCACGCCCGCAGCACGACCTCGTCGGTGCACGCGCCCGCGCTGGATGCGGTCCCCTCGGTGGTCGTGGCGTCGGAGGAACTGGACGGTGAGACCGGCTGGCGGATGCTGGCCTCCGGTGAACTGGTCCACGTGCGCGCCGACCTGACCGTCGAGTCCGCCGTGGTGATCCCCGGGCCCCCGCGCACCTGGTCCCGCTCCCGGCGAGCAACCCCAACATCGACACGTGACCGGGGCCGCCGGCACGATCCGGGCCGGGCCGGAGCCCGCCGTGGCCGGGTAACACCCGGTCAGCGGGGGGAAGACTCCTGAAGCGACGACGGGAGGGAACGTTGAGCGCCACCAGCGGTACGGCACCCGGCGACGGGCAGCCCGGGCCTGACCAGATCAGCCAGCGCCGCAGGCTCATCATCATCGGCGCCCTGCTGCTGGGCATGCTGCTGGCGGCACTGGACCAGACGATCGTGGCGACGGCGCTGCCCACGATCGCCGGCGACCTGCACGGGCTGTCGCACCTGTCCTGGGTGGTGACCGCGTACCTGCTGGCGTCCACCATTTCCACCCCGCTGTGGGGCAAGCTCGGCGACATGTACGGCCGGAAGACGTTCTTCCAGGCCGCGATCGTCATCTTCCTGATCGGCTCGGCGCTGGCCGGGCTTTCCCACACCATGATCGCAGTTGATCGCGTTCCGCGCGGTCCAGGGCATCGGCGGCGGCGGCCTGATGACCGGCGCGCAGACGATCGTCGCCGACGTGGTGCCGGCCAGGGAACGGGGCCGCTACCAGGGCCTGTTCGGCAGCGTGTTCGGCGTGACCAGCGTCCTCGGCCCGCTGATCGGCGGGTTCTTCGTGGACAACCTGTCCTGGCGCTGGGTGTTCTACGTCAACCTGCCGATCGGCATCGTGGCGCTGGCCGTGGTCGCGGCGGTGCTGCCCGGGCACCTGCGCCGGGCCCCGCACAAGATCGACTACCTCGGCACGGTGTTGCTGGCCGGCGCGGCGACCGGCCTGGTGACTGCTCACCTCGCTGGGCGGGACGACCTACGCCTGGTCCTCCACGCCGATCTTCCTCATGGGCGCGGCCGCGGTGGTGTTCGGCGCCGCGTTCATCTGGGCGGAGAGCCGGGCCGCCGAGCCGGTCCTGCCGCTGCACCTGTTCCGCAACCGGGTGTTCTCCGCGTCGAGCGCGGTCGGCTTCGTCGTCGGGTTCGCGATGTTCGGGGCGATCGCCTACCTGCCCCAGTACATGCAGATCGTCAAGGGCGTCAGCCCGACCATCTCCGGGCTGCGGCTGCTGCCGCTGATGGCCGGCCTGCTGGCCACCTCGATCACCACCGGGCGGCTGGTCAGCAAGTGGGGCCGCTACCGGATCTTCCCGATCTGCGGCACCGCGACGATGACGATCGGCCTCTACCTGCTGTCCCACCTGGGCGTGGGCACCAGCGACTGGCTGTCCTCGCTGTACATGCTGGTGCTCGGGGCGGGCATCGGCGGATCGCTGCAGGTCCTGGTCGTCGCGGTGCAGAACTCGGTCAGCTACGCCGATCTCGGCACGGCCACCGGCGGCGCGACGTTCTTCCGGTCCATCGGCGGCTCGTTCGGCACGGCCATCTTCGGCGCCGTGTTCTCCAACGTGCTGGCCGGCAACCTGGCTGGCCAGCCTGCACGGGCTGTCCCTGCCACACGGCGTGACGGCGGCCAGCGGCGCCAGCCCGGCGGTGCTGGCCAAACTGCCGGCCGCGATCCACCTCGGCTACATCACCGGCTATGCCACCTCGCTGCAGACGGTGTTCCTGGTGGCCACGCCGTTCGGCGCGCTGGCGTTCCTGCTGAGCTGGACGATCAAGGACATCCCGCTGCGCACCACGGCGGGCAAGCCGGACCCGGCGGACACGCTGGCACCCACGGCCAGGCCCACGGTGCGCACCTCGGACCAGGAGATGGAGCGCGCGCTGACCCGCCTGCTCGGCCGCGAGCGGCGGCGGGAGGTCTACGCGCGACTGGTGACGATGGCGGGCATCGCGGCATCGCCGCGTGCCGCGTGGCTGCTGCTGCGGGTGGGCCAGCACCCCGGGAAGTCCCGCCGCGACCTGGCGGGCCTGCTGCACCTGACCGACGCCGAGCTGGAGCGGCGGCTCACCGAGCTGGTGGCGACCGGCTACGTCCGGTCCCTGCGGGCGGACCTGGATCAGCCGATACCGCTCACCGAGGCGGGGCAGCACGCGTTCGACGCCCTGTTCCGTGCCCGGCAGGAGAGCGTCGCGCTGCTGGCCGAGGACTGGCATCCCGATCAGCACCCGGGCCTGGTCACGCTGCTTGACCAGCTCACCCACCAGCTTGCCGCCAGCGGCGAGGCCCCCGGCCCTGACCTGGACCACGCCGCCGCCGGGACCGGCGGCACCGCCGGGCACAGCTCATCGGGCTGACCCGGCCGCGGGTTCGCGCTCCTTTATTTACGCAAAACGGAATGCGCGTGGTGCCGGGTCCCGTACCGGCGGAGTGACCGCCCCGCGGCACGTGCCACCGCGATCGCCGGGTGCCGCTCCGCGTACGCGAGCCGGGGCGTCATCCATTCCAGCATCGGGGGGACCAGGGCCCGCCACGTCGCCATGTTGTGCTTGCCGCCCGGGGCGATGTGCACCGCCACGTCCGGCTGCCGGGGAAGCAGGCGCCGCTGGAAGGCGCGGGCGGCGAACACGTCCTGCGCGGAAGGCCCCGCCCGCGCCGAGCCAGAACTGGGGAATCGGCTCGTTGACCGGGAGCGCCTGGACCTGCTGCATCGGGGTGTTCAGCGCACGCTGGGCCTTGTCCGGGCCGAACGGGTTCACCGTGCGCACCGGGCTGCCCAGCCGGTCGTCGCCCGGGACGAAGTACCCGCTGAGCACGCCGGCGTCGCCGAACCGGGCCGGGTAGCGCAGGGCCAGGTCGGCCGCGCAGTAGCCGCCCTCGGAGTACCCGGCGACGCCCCAGGCCGGCCCGGGCGGCGCCACCCGCAGTGAGCGGGACAGCGTCCCGGGCAGATCCACGCCGAGGAACGTCGCGTCCTGCGGGCCGTGCCACACGTTGAGGCACTGCAGCGAGATCCTGGGCCCGCCGTTCGCGTCCGGCATGACCAGCACCGCGGGCTGGACCGCGCCGTCGCGCAGCAGGGTCAGGTAGGACTGGGTGACGCCGACCACGTTGATCCAGTCCTGCGGCTGGCCGGGGAAGCCGGTGATCAGTTCGATCGCGGGGAACCTGGCCTGGGCGTACCGGGCCTGGAAGTACTGCGGCGGCAGGTAGAGGTACACGGTCCTGGTCAGCTGGCTGAGGCGGCCATGCACCGGGATGCGGACGGTTTCGCCCTGCTGCGCGGCGGCCACGCCACCGGTGACCCTGCCGAGGATCCGGGCAAGCTGCTGCCGTGAGTCAGCTGGCGGGAAGCTGCGGCACGTTGCTGATGCCGGTGGCGGTGAGGTCGGCGGCCGCCGATCCCCAGGTCTGGTAGTAGTCGTAGTACTTGTTGACCGCCGCCACGCCGAACAGCATCGCCGGGACGAACGCCAGCGCGGCGGCCAGCACCCGGACCGCCACCTGCCGCGCGATCGCCACGCAGCCGAGCAGGGCGCCGAACGCCCCCATTAAGAGCAGGAACAACCCCGTACTCTGCGGCTCCAACCCCGTCCCCCGTTGAGCTGAACGCTCCCCGCGCATGCTTCATTACCCAGTGTGACGACTCTGTGCCGCCAGTGTAACGGCCCGCACGCTGGCAGATGGCTCGCTGAGCCAACCGGGCGGCCTACCCCTTAAGCAGCCGGTCGCGAGTTCTTCAGCGAGCTGCCTGCTGACGATGAGAACGTTGATGAGATGAAGCGTCTCAAGGATAATGTCTGCCTTGTCCGGTTCAACCGCTACAACCACGACTCCCGGATCAGCGTTAAGTGCGCAGCCCTTGAAGTGGTCATATTGAGCCCCAAGCCAGCGCTCGTTTACCTTCGCGACCCGTTCTTTATCCTCGTCGCTTATCTCATTCTTAGCAATCCATACTCCGCCTATGTTTCCGACGGCAAGATTCAGGACGTTTGGTTCTTCCGCGTCCACCGTCTCCAGGTACCACGGGTCAGGGACCCCGGCTATGCTCCGCTTGCTGGTATCGACGTTCCCGAGACCAGTCAATATCATAGGCACCTCAGAGATGAGGGCGAACTCATCGGAGTCAGGAGCCCCGAAGATCTGCCGGTAATTGTTTGAGTACCCGATAAGCTTGCGTGCGATTTCACCGTCCTGGTCATGAACCGACTTAGGAATCCGCGCGGGGACGCCTCTCAGCGAGAGGTACGTAGAGCCACGCCAGGCCTGCGAAAGCCGTTGAGCTGCATCGCTCGGCGCGACCCCGTTGGGCTCGTGGTTCGTCGGCTCGCCTGCGATCGGTATGAATTGTTTCTTTTCGTTCGATGCGCTGCTGTTAGGCATGTACTCGACTGTGGCGGCAATAGTTCTGCCCCATGCCACGCAGCACATATCCACTTCGTCGATATAGCTGGCCACGATCCCGGCTGCGCTTGTGCCGAAGGAACGGAAGGCATTCGCGCGCACACGGGCGTCTTTTTCATTATCGATGCCCGGGGCGGCTACCACGTACAACCGCTTGAACGGCGAACCGCCGCCGGACTGTGCGCGGCTGAGCCGCCGAGAGCGCTCTGACAGCGCGTCCTCGAGCTGCCCGTGCCTGGAGAAAAATGAGTTCACAATCTCTAGGCGGTCTTCCGGCGACAGATCTGCAGGGAACCGGAATACGCTCCCGGAGAACCTTCTGTTCACGTGCGTCCTTGAGGGCCCGTGACACTTGCGCCTGGTTGAGGCCCACCCGGCTGGCGATATGCGTCTTGGGTGAGAGCCGGATCGTAGACCCGGTAGTACGCGGCCTTCAGTGGAGTCCAGGTTGCGCTTCGAGGCCATGGAGGTTACCTCCGACGCTGGTTGCGTACTCAATACCAATACGTTACTGAGTGAGTGCCCACCGCCATGATCACTTTCAGCTAACCTAGAATATTCCAGTTCGGCTGATCTGTATACCGATATAGACTAGCAACTGCATCAGACTGCAATGGTCCTTGGTTTGCATAGTCTGAGACAAGGATCAGCTGAATATGCAGTCTGCCTGCTCGTGGCCCGTGGACGGGCTCTCACCTGCCGCAATGGCCGGAGGTCTCCTGGCCTGCTCTCATGGCGGCCGAGGTCTGTCAGGCAAGCTGGCTGACGATCGCCGCCGCGATTCGTGTTCCGGCCGGACGCCCTCCGCCGTGAGGTGAGGCACGATTAGACCGCCGCGCCGTGAGGCGAACCCGTGCCATGGGGCGCTGCGGCCACCACGGCCGCATCTATGTGCTGCCCGAGGGTGATGTTCACTTGCTAGCCAGCGACCAGCGAGTTGCTGATCGTTGACACCTCGTCGCAAAGCCTGTCGACGGTGCGCTTCTGTCGGCCCACTTCGCTCTGTAAGCCGTTCGAATCTGAGGCTGCCAACCCCAATGGATTCGGCGTCGGGCAGCAGCAGCAGGGCGACGGCCGTCAGCACAGGCAGGTAAGCAACAGCACTCTGCGGGGTGCCCAGACTGTACCCAGTTGACGAGGACCGTAGCCAGCGCCGCGAGCCACCGGGCAAACTGAAACGGTGCGCCTTGCAAGGCTCGCCAGGCCCGCGAGTCAAGCATTTGGATTGTCCGCATGGCCGCAGTCATGCCTCTGCCTTACCTTTACAGTGCAGGGAAGATCGCCCTTCCCTTTGCCCACGGCATCCGCGGCCGCATGGCAAGAGTTCGCGGGCATCAGGATCACTCCAACCGCCGGGTACGCCAACTGATGCCGCGACCGTACGTGGCGGAAATAGGCGCCCGCTAGCCGGATCCGCTGATGTGAATATGCCTGAGGCGCCGGTTCCGCATAGGACCTGCCTTGACCGGCGCATGAGTAAGCGCACCGGACGACGTATATAGGTTGCCGCTGCTCTGGAACACACGCCGAGCCCGCCAACGACCGGAGCGGCCCATCGTCGCATGGGGCTGGCTCAGCCAAGATCACGAATGAGGCCAGACCAACCGCCACGCATATTCTCGGGTTCCTCGAAGCAAATATACGAGTGTCGATCCAGCGCTCATGCCGGCCAGCTATGAATGAATTATGCGGCGCACTCTATGTGAATATACGCGAGCTTGCCATGATGACGGTCTCCTGGCCTAGCGTCAGGCTCATCAATTCATCCGGGAGATCCTCATCTGCCCAGCTAACCATTTAGGGGTATGCACGATGCTAGCGCAGAGTCACCCAGCAGACGGCTATGTCGAATTCGTCACCAATAACGATATCGTAGCGCTGCGCTGTCATTGGCCCGCTGATCTGAAGGCTGATGACTGGATCGACATCCAGAACCATTACCATATCCTTAGCTACCTGCAAGCAGTTGACGATTCCATGTCAACTGGCAACGGTGAGGCCCAAGGCATCTCGGGCGGTTACCTGAGAGTCATCTCCATCGCTGACGGATTCATCATCGAGTTTTCACGGCCTCAGGATGGCTGGTCAGCAAGTTCATTGCGGCTTCATATAAGGCGGCCTATTTCTGACCTTCTCCCGAGGAGAGATGGCCGAGCGGTTCGGTCGGCATCGACCTGAGTCATGCCTGGCAGGTGGCCCGGGTGGCCCAGCGCGACGTGGGGCCGGGGCGGCGTGCTTAAGAAGGGAAGCGAGGGACTATGAGCTACGGCGGCCACCCAACCCTCCCGCCAGATCAAGCTCTATACTCAGGGGCGTGTCAGCCCTGTAGACCAGCTATGGATAGCAGAACATCTCGGCTGTTGCACTAATTGCTTTATCAGCTTGTACTCCGCGAGGCAAAGGCCCGATCTCAGCCCAGCGCGCGCCGCGAAACAAGATGATCCGCCGCGTCGCGCCGCGAGCTGATCGCGGTTGTCAGCGGCGGAGGATGTCGCGAAGGTGCTGCACTGGCCATCGCCGGTCGAACAGCGTCGGGTCGTCGCGGTCCTCGGCGCGGAGGTGCTCGATCAAGGTCACGTAGTCGTCGAGGTCGAGTGTTCTGATCAGGGTGAGCAGGTCGGCGGCCTCGCCGGTGACGGGGGCGGTCGATGCGACGAACTGGTCGTAGAGGTCCACGACCTGGCGAATCATCGCCAGGTGGCCCCGCCCAGGTTCGAGGGAGGGGAAATTCGTGGCGGCGAAATCCTCGGTGAAGACGATCGGCTCAAGCGCCAGGGCCTGCGATCCGTAGAGCTGAGCGAGATGGATGAGCAATTCGACGTCGAAGGTCTCGTTGAAGGACGTCATCTGCCGGAGGGCCGGACCGAGCGCCGCCCCGTCGAAGGCCTTGAAGCCGGCCTGGGTATCAAGCACGTGGGCCAGGGGCGGGATGAGCATGGCCCGGACGAAATGGCGGAACAGGATGATGATCTTGTCCGGCTTGCCGCCGGTGCTCTCCGGCTCGGTAACCGGCCCGTCGGCCCGGACCAGCACCGCCCCCTGGATCCCGTAACGCTGGCCGAGTGCGCCGGCCACCTTGTCACCGGACACCACCGGCGCCGCCAGCGAGCCCAGCTGGGCCAGGTTCGCGGACAGGTCCGCATCGGTGTAACAGACCACATGCCGGCCGGGGCCGTTCGCCCACGCCGGGCCGGTCCTGACCGCGGCGTCCAGCGCGGCCAGGATCGATCCGCCCTTGCGGGACTGATCGGCCGAGGTCAGCCGGTCGAATGCGGGGCTGATCGAGATGTCACCCCCGATGACATCAGCCAGCCTGACCACCGTCACGCTGCGGTGACCTTCTCTCGGGTAGCCCTCGGCCGCCGCGATGTCCGTCATGAGATCGGCGCTCGAGGGCCGGTCCTGGCAGCCGTCGTCGCAGGCGATAATGCTCCACGTGACGCCGGGCAGGCCGCCGGTCAGCCAATCGAGCTGGCGGACCTTGGCCCGCACGAAGTCCTCCCCGTGCGGGTGTGCTGAACGGGGGACCATGCGGCCCGTCTCGCGGTACATGGCCCACACCACGGTCAGGTGGACCGGCCCGATGAGCTCGCCCAGCCGCTGCCGCGACCGGGCCACAGCGGCCGCTTCGGCCGCCACCGCCGGACCGTGGCCGGCTGCGGCACGCGCCGCCGCCGCGTGGCCCCCGGCCAGGGCGGAGGCCACGTCGAGCACCGCCTGATTCTGATCAGAGTCCGTGAGGTCGCGCACGGGCACCAACACCTTCTCCATAACCCCGAGGATGCCAGGGCGCCGCTCCCAAGCCCCCCGACCCAGCCCCCAGCATGACGAGCCCGGCACATGAAGTCGTTCACCCGCCCGCACCGAACACACCAGGCCGAACCAAGAACACCCCGGCCCAATGTGGGTTCAGGGTGTTCTCGGTGCCTTGAGAGATTACACGGCGGTGCACATCACCGTCCTCCACCGGCCGCGAGCATACAAGACCTGCGCGGAGAGGCGGTCGCGATCGCCGGTGAACGGGTCCGGACAAGGGCGTCGGTTGCTGACCGTTCGCTGCCGGTCATTGTGCTGAGGTGCCGGTTGCCTGGTTGTGCGGGCGCTGCGTGGCGGTGCGGGCGCTGCGCTGCCGTTCGGCGTGGGCGCGGGCACGGGCGATCCTGGTGATCGGCTCGCCGCCGTGCAGTCCGGGGTGCAGGTACCGTCCCTGGTCTTCGGCTGGCTTGGCTTCCTCGACCGGGATCCGGTGCGCGTTCGCCCACGCGTCCTGCCGGATGCCGGTGACCTGCCAGGACACTTTCTGCCCGGCGCCGCCGCCGCCGATGGCGAACTGCCCGCCACTGACCTCGGCGGCGATGTGCAGGCCCGGGGCCGGGCCGCCGATCGCGGTGAGCTGGTAGCGGTAGTCCCGGTTGAGCGCCCCGAACCAGTCCGGCAGCTCCACCGTGGCCCGGCCCTGCACCATCCAGCGTCGCGGTGCCGTTGTAGATGTTCATCATGTCCGGGGACTCGACGAAGGAGTGGTACAGGTACTTCCCCGCCGGGTCCAGCGGATGATCGATCTTGAACGACCCGCCGCCCTTCGACACTGACCCCTCGACCGTCAGGTTCCCATCGATTTGGGCATCGCCGTCGGCGGCCAGAGCGGTGCCGTTCACGGAAAACGCGAAGACGCCGGGGCCGTTGGTGGAGGTGCCGTAAACGCCGTAGCCGTTGGTGGAGGTGCCAACCACGCCATAGCCGCCGCCGCTGCTGCTGTCGGTGCCGGCCACCCCGCTTTGGGTGTCGCCGCTGGTCGTCCCGAGGATGCCGGTGCCGTTGATGGAAGACCCCGCGACGCCGTAGCCGCCGCCGGCGCTGCTGTCGACGCCGCTGACGCCGTACAGGTTGTTGCCACTGGTGGTCCCGGAGACGCCGATGCCGTTGGTGGAGGAGGCAGCGACGCCGCGGCCGTTGGTGGAGGTGCCGTAAACACCGAAGCCGTTGGTGGAGCTGCCGTGGACGCCATTGCCGCCGCCAGTGCTGGTGTCGGCGCCGGCCACGCCGCTCTTGCCGTCGCCGGTGGTGGCGCCGGACAGGGCGGTGCCCTTGGCGTTGCTGATCGAGGTGGTGGCCGTCTCGGTGTTGGCCTTGCCGAGCAGCACCGGCGCCGGCGACGCTGCCGCGGCGCTGGCCGGGGCGGCCCGCCCGGCCACGCTCGCGGCCGCGCCGGCCACGGCCGCGGCGCCGCCGAGCAGCACCGCCCGCCGCCCCCGGCGCGGCGCGGCACCCTGGCCGCTGCCCGTGGCGCTGCCGCTGGTGGTCTGGGGCTCGTCGTCGCGGGCCGGCGGATCTGACCGATTTGTCATTGCCGGGCTCCTCTCACTCTGCTTACCGGGTCGTGCGGGTGGCAGGCGGGCCGCAGGTTGATCCTGCGGCCCGGCCCTGTGCGGGGTTTGGTCAGGCGCCGAAGGTGCCCGGCGGGAGGTAGATGGTGCTCCAGGTGCTCGAGCCGATGTTTTGCCAGTAGAAGTCGACGCTGCCGTCGTCGTTTTCCACGGCGGTCGCCACCAGTTGTGTCCCCGCCGAGTTGGTCAGCGCGATCACTGGCGGTGGGGTGTAGTTGCTCGCATCGGTGCCGCCCAGGTCCTCGAGGTGCCAGGGGCCGTCGCTGAGCCGCCAGTAGAACTCCAGGTCGTAGTCGGAGCTTTGCGTGGTGGCCGCCACCACGCCGCCGCCAAGCTGGGCGGTGGAGATGCCGTTGTACACCGTCCCAGGAAACGCTTGGTCGGTGGTGAAGACGAAGGACGGGGGGTCGGACGTCATCCAGGAGTCCAGGCTGTAGTTGTCACCCACGGTGGTGATCGCGGTCAGGTTGCCGTTCAGCGCGGCGATCGATGGAGTGGTCGCGCCGTAGAAGAAATCGGTGTTGCCTATGTTGTGAACTTGCCAGGACTGGCCGAACTGGGACGCTGCCTGCTGGGCGTAGTACACGTTCCCGTCGTAGTCGCTCCAGGTGATACCGAGAGTGTCGCTGGGGGAGGTCAGCGCGGCCATCGCCGGCGCGCCGATAAGCTTCCCCGCTGAGATCGGGGAACTGTTCCATCCGGCGGCGCCGATCTGCTGCCACCAGACCTGCACGTGGTAGTCGCTTCCCTCGGCGGCGACCGCCACGTCGCTGCCGACCTGCACGATCGACGGCGCGCTGAAGGTCGTGTTCGGGCCATTGAGCACCTCCTGGTGCCAGGGCCCGGACCCGATGTCGGCCAGGCTCTGCCACCAGAAGTTGAGCGAGTTCCCGGGGCCTTCGGCAGCCATCCCGATCAACGTCACCTCGCGCAGCCCTACGAACTCGGTCAGCGCTGTGATCGCGACCGGCACGTCTACCGAGTTGAGGGTATTGGGCGCGGTCGCCGTCACCTCCGACCAGGTGGACGACCCCACGGGCTGGTAAAGGACGTCGATGTTGTCGCTGCTGCCCACTCCGGCCATGAGGAGGTCGTTGCCCACCTGGACGAGCCTCACCCCGGCGGCCACCCCCGTAGCTGCGGACGCGGCGGGAGCGGTAGCCAGCAGTCCCGCCGAAAGCACCATCGCTGCGGCGGGCACCCCCAGCCACCAAAGACGGCGCCGGGCAACCAACAGCCTGCTGCCCAGCAGGCCGGTGGCGACGACGGTGATACGGCGTATGCGGGTCATGGTGAGTCCTCCGGGATACGAGTCATGATGAGTCCCCCCGAGATACGAGTCACGGTGAGTCCCCGAGATACCGGCGGGGTTAAGACGGGCGTGCGGTTATTTGCCGGTGATCGTGACGCTGTTGTTGCGGCCGGGCGCTTGGAGGTGGCCGCGACCGGTGCTATGAGCCTTCCTGGACCTGGTAGATGTGGTCGGCGACCAGGCCGTGAGCCTGCCGGTGGACCTCGGCGGCGGCGTGCGCTGACGGGGCCTCGACCAGGCAGAACACCCGTCCCGCCTGCTCGTCGACCCAGTACCTGAGGTAGTTGACGTCGTGAGCGCCCTGCGCCTGCAGGTCCGCGAGGTGCGCCTTGGCGACGTCGTCGATCGCCACGCCTCCGGCGATGTCGTGAACGTCCATGAACAGCGGCACTGGTGACCCCCTCAAGTCGCCCGGGATCTGTCGCAACGACCGTAGCCAGGCCAGGCCAGCCAGCGGATCGGGAGAAATGCCCGGCTTGGCGGGCGGGATTGCCTATATTCGCTGCGGCGATACCTAGGCTGGGGTGCCGATGCCTATCCGGGCGGCCTGGCGGGCGGCCGCGGCGGACGCGGCGCCGGGCCAGTCTCCGGCGATCTCCCGGGCGAACGGCTCCGGCAGCTCGGCAGGCAGGTCGGCGGGCATCTCCAGCCTCGCCAGCCAGATGGCCAGCGAGCCGCTCGCCCACGGGTTGACCCACCCGAGCGCCCGGGCATGGTCAGCGCAGGCTTCGTGAGCGGCGAGCTCGAGCTCCCCGGCTAGCCATCGCAGCTCCGCGCGCACCGCGCGCACCGGAACGATCCACTCCGGCTCGCCGGTTCCTTCGGCCAGGGTGAGCGCCTCATCCAGCAGCCCCCACGCCCCCGATTCGCCGCGGCGCCCGCGAATGGCGCCCAGCACGTACAACGGGTTCAGCCGGTTCACCGGCGAGATCCCCCGGCGGTCCAGCATCCAGGCGCAGATACGGGCCGCGTCGTCCCACCGGCCCAGCAGCAGCAGGGCGCGGGCACGCCAGCCCAGCAGGCACAGGCTGAAAACGCCCAGCTCGCGGCCCTCGCAATAGGTCATGCCCGCGGTGAAGTAGCGTTCCGCGTCCGTGAACCTGTGCGACAGGACGGCGGCCTCCTGCAGGCTGCTGTAGGCGTTGCCGGCCGTGCTCGGGCAGGCCCGCGTCCAGCGCGATCCGCAGCGCATGCTCGACCGACGGCATTCCGCCCTGGCCGCTTCGCGCCTGTGTCAGCCCGATCGCATGCGCGGCGTAGCTCTCGATATCGGGCAGGTGCAGAGACTCGCCAAGGTCGCGCGCCTTATGAATCGCAGACAGGCCGTCGGCGGCTTGCCCCCTGTTCCATCGCGAGGCGCCAAGACGCGCGTATGCCCACACCAGCTCCCGGCCCGGCGGCAGGGACTCAAGGAGCCGCACGGCATCCTCGGCTGCCTGCTCGGACTCCTCTCCCCGGCACAGCCGCCACAGTGTGGTAGACAGCAGCCGCAGGTCCTCACCAGCCCGCACGTCATCGCCGAGCTCGCGCCGCAGCGCCAGCGCCGTGCGCAGCTTCTGTTCGGCCTCGTCCCACCGGTCGAGCAGCGAATACTCACCGCCAGCCCCTCATGCAGAAACGCGAGGGTGGCCTTGCCGGAGTCACCGGAGAAACGCAGAGCCCGCTCGAACTGCGCTGCCGCTTCCCGGTGCGCCCCCAGCGCCGACGACCGCCGCGCCGCCACCGGTGCGTGCCGCAGCACCGCCCCCGCATCCCCAGCGCCGTCGGCATGGTGAGCCAGCACGGCCGGGTCGGCTACCGCGCGCTCCCCCAGTGCGGCCAGCACGCGGGCGTGCAGGTTCCGCTTGCGGTGCGGCGCGACCCCTGCCTCGACGGCCATCCGGGCCAGCTCATGCCGGAACCGGAAGTCGTGTCGCTCCGCAACGACGATCCCGGTGGCCAGGCAGTCATCGGCGGAGCTCCCCGAACCGGCCAAGACAGACGTCAGCAGCGCACGGTCCACCCGCGCTCCGATCACCGCGGCCGCCTCCACCGCCCGCCGGGCAGCCGGCGCCGCGCGGGCCACCCGGGCACCCACCGCATCGCGGACGGTCGGTGGCACCGACGGCCAGCCGGCCGCCAGCATCTCAGTCACGTAGAACGGGTTGCCGCCAGTGACCCGGTGCAGCTCGGCGGCGTCCACATCCCGCTGCCCCACCAGGGCCCGGACCGCCGCCGCCGACAGCGGCGGCAGCCGCATCCGCCTGGTCGCCCGCTGGGTGGCCAGATCACCCACCACCACCCGCAGCGGATGTTCCGCGCCAAGCTCATCGTCGCGGTAAGTGGCCAGCAACAAGACCGGCATCCGCCCCAGCCGACGCCCCAGGAAGCTCAGCAGGTCGATCGTCGCCTCATCAGCCCAGTGCAGATCCTCCATCACCATCACGGTGAACCCCGCGGGCGGAGAAAGCTCACCCTGCAACGCGGCGAACAGCCGGTCCCGCGGTGCCTCCTGGCGGCACAACTCCGCAAGCTCCCCACCAGCCTGTGGCCCGATATCGAACAACGGGCCGAGCGGCCGCGGCGTCAGCAGCCCATCGCAAGCCCCCCACAGCCAGCGGGCCCGCCCGCTGCGCTGCTTAAACGCCTCCAGCAAGGCCGTCTTGCCAATCCCCGACTCCCCGACACCAGCACCAAACGGCCAGCACCGCCGCGCGCCTCGGCCGCGTACTCGGCCAGCGTCCCCAAAAACGACGCCCGCTCCAGCAGCTCCACCGCCACGCCCCCACTTCCCGGAAGGACCGACCCCTCTCCCGGCGAGGCACACCAGCCACGCCAAACCGTGTTCTTGCAGGTCAATAGCGGTGGAGGTGGGATTTGAACCCACGGAAGACTTGCGCCTTCACACGCTTTCGAGGCGTGCGCCCTCGGCCACTAGGCGACTCCACCACCGGCGAGCCTACCGGACTCCGCCGGTGTCACTGCCCTGCTATTGGGCCGCCTGCCGGCGGCGTGCCTGCGCTGGGCGAAGAAGCCGCGCAGCAGCGCACCGCATTCGCCGGCGAGCACGCCGCCGAGCACCTCGGTCCGGTGCGGCAGGCGCCGGTCGCGCAGCACGTCCCACAGCGACCCGGCGGCACCCGTCTTCGGGTCGGCCGCCCCGTACACCAGGCGGGCGATCCGGGCCGCGGTCACCGCGCCCGCGCACATCGTGCACGGTTCGAGGGTGACCACGAGCGTGTGCCCGTCGAGCCGCCAGCCACCGGCCGCCGCCGCGGCGGCCCGCAGCGCCACGATCTCGGCGTGCGCGGTGGGATCCCGCTGCTCCTCGCGCTGGTTGTGGGCGCGGGCCACGATGGCGCCGTCCGGGCCGAGGATCACCGCCCCCACGGGCACGTCCAGGCCGGCCAGCCCGGCCTCGGCCGCCAGGGCGAGCGCTTCGCGCATCGCGGGCTCGAAGGACGCCTCATACCCGGTGGCCACGGAGCGAGGCTACGGCACCAGCGCTGGCCGGGGCGCGGCGTAGCGGGCCGGTCAAGACGCGCGCCGGGACTACGGGACGGGGCCAAGGGCCAGGGTGAGCGCCCGCTCGTAGGCCTGGCCGAACCCGAGCTTGCGCGCGATGATCGCGAGCGCCTCGTCGGGGAACAGGTCCAGGTTGCCGGCGATCATGCCCAGGTCCATCTCGTCGAGGCCGAGATCGGCGAAGATCGACAGGTCCCCGGCGGGCAGCACCTGGTCGAGGTCCTCGTCGTCTTCGGGGACGTCCAGGTCCAGGTAGGCCATCACCTGGCGGGCCAGGGGCCAGTCCACGGCCGCGGTGAGGTCGGACAGGAACACCGTGGCCTGACCGCCGACCACCCGGACGGCGACGAAGAAGTCGTCTTCCACCGCGGCCAGCCCGATCGTGCCGCAGATGCTGGGCTGCTGCCGGAGTACACCGATCAGCCCGGCGAGGTCCTCGGTGAGCGCGGGCGGCAGCAGGTCAACGTCCCAGGTGTCATCTTCGCGGTACACGACGACGGCGACATCGTCGCTCTCTGAATCCGTCATCGTCGCTCCATGAGGTGTTGCCGCCACGGAAATGGTCTCAGATCGGCCGCCGCCATGTACCCGAATCGTGGCTACGGCACGACCCCGCGGCCACTGGTGAATTACCTGACAGGCAAGCCTTTCATCACTGTTTATGGTAACAGAAGTGACAGTCTGTTACCTACGGAACGGGATGCGCCTTTCAGCCATGATCGGCGGGGTGGACGGTAGTTGCCCCTTGTGGGAGGGTACGTTGTCCCTACAGGTCAAGGGATTGGTGAAGCAGTCACGCTAAGCTAAGCTTGGTTGACAGACCGATGTACCTGCGTAGGAGTTGACCATGCAACTCAAGAAGGTCCTCGGCTGGGCGGTCGTCGTGTTTCTGGCGTGGTATCTCTTTACCCAGCCTGCCGCCGCCGGCACTGCCGTCCAGCACCTTTTGGGCCTGCTGAAGCAAGCCGGCAGCTCCATCGCGACCTTCCTGAACTCTCTGTAGACGACCGGGGGCGCCGCGCACACATGAGGCTGATATCGCCGGGAGCCAACCCCCCGGCTGACGTGGACCGGTACCTGCTGCCCCACGAGCAAGAAGTCATCACTGTGCGTAAGCACCCTGCCGTCCTGCTGGCACCCGTCGCCTGGGCGGTCATCGGCCTGATCGTCGCGGCCGTGCTCAGCGACACCGTGCTCCGGCACAGTTCCGCGCTGACCTGGATCGTCTGGGCGATCTGGGGACTGGTGTTCCTCCGCTTCCTCTGGGCCGCCATCAACTGGGCGGTCGACTACTTCGTCGTCACCTCACACCGGTTCATCCTGACCTCGGGGCTTTTCAACCGAAAGGTCGCGATGATGCCGCTGGTCAAGGTGACTGACATGACTTTCCAGCGGTCCTTCCTCGGGCGCCTGCTCGGTTACGGTACGTTCATCCTTGAGTCGGCAGGCCAGGACCAGGCACTCAGCACGGTGGACTACATCCCCTACCCCGAGCAGCTGTACCTTGAGGTTTGCTCGCTGATCTTCAAGCCCCTCAAAGAAGACGGCGGCGACTGACCCGCCAGCCAAGATCTCCCTTCCCCGGGGTTCGTGCGGCCGGATGACCACAACAGCGTCCGGCCGCACGAGCCTGCCCGGATTCCCTGACTGGCGTCCTTTAGAGGGTGACCAGGACGATGCCGACGCCGGCGAGCAGCAGGCCGAGCCGCTGGACCGCCTGCATCCGCTCGCGCAGCACGACCCGCGCCAGCAGCACCGTGATTCCCGGGTACAGGGACGTGAGGACCGCCGCGATGCCGAACAGGCCAGCCCGGGTGGCCAGGACGTAGCAGAGGTTGGCCGACGCATCGAGCACGCCGGAGCCGACCGCGGCCGCCAGCACCCGGGTGCCCGCCGCGCGCCCGACCGGCCGGGCCCCGGCGAGCACCGCGACGGCGATCACCACGGCGCTGTTGGCCAGCCGCGAGGTGCAGACCGGCCAGAACACCCCCGACGTGCCGGCGTTGCGCAGGAACACGAAGAAGATGCCGAACATGGCGCCGCACACGGTGCCGTAGGCGAGGCCGCGCAGGGCCGGGTGATCGGCGAGGAACCGGGGCCCCGCGGCGGTCGCGGGCGGGCGGGCCGGCGTGCCCCGGTCCAGGCTGACCAGGACGGTCGCGACGAGGCAGACGGCCGCGCCCGCGTAGACTCCCGCGCCGAGATGTTCGCCCGAGGCCACCGCCACGCCCACCGGCAGCACGGTCGACACGAGCGCGGACACCGGCGCCACGACGCTCATCGGCCCGGCCGCCAGTCCCGCGTAGAACACCATGAGCCCGACCGCGCCGAAGACGCCCGAGGCGATCGCCCAGCCCAGCCCGGCGGTGGGTGCCTGGTCCCCGGACACGACCGCGGCGGCGAGCATGACCACCGCGCCGACCGGCACGGACAGGAACGCCACCGACAGTGCCCGGCTGTGCCGGCTGGCGGCCCCGCCGAGAAAGTCGGCGCTGCCGTACAGGACGGCGGCGGCCAGCGCGAACATGATCACCATGACCCGCTGCTCCCTTGGCTCCGGTCTGCCGTCTTGGCGGTCAGAATAATATTCCACATGGTTCTGTAGACTGACCGCAAGGTTTTATCTTCCGGGAGGGCCCGTGGCCGGCAATGACCTGAGCGCCGCACTGGCGCGCACCCTGGCGGCCCTGCGCGCGGAGCGCGGCTGGTCGCTGGACCAGCTCGCCGCGCGGTCCGGGGTGAGCAAGGGCGTCCTTGTCTCCCTGGAGCAGGCGCGCTCAAACCCGAACCTGGCCACGCTGGCCAGGGTGGGCGACGCGTTCGGCCTGCCGGTGACCCGGCTGCTCGATGTCCCGCCCGAGCCGGGCGTCCGGATCACCGGCCGCGCAGGACGCCCGCACGCTGTGGCACGGGGCCACGGGAGGCAGCGGGACCATCATCGCGGCGACGGAGGCACCCTGGGCCGCCGAGTTGTGGCGCTGGGAGGTGCGCCCCGGAGAATCGTTCGGCGGCGATGCGCACGCGCCGGCGACCAGGGAGCTTGCCTGGGTCGAGGAGGGCAACCTGACGCTGACCGTGGCCGGCGCGCGGCACCAGGTCGGCCCGGGCCAATGTGCCCGCTTCCCCGGAGGCCTGCCGCATTCCTACGCGAACGAGGGGACCGCGCCGGTCCGCCTCACCATGGTCGTGGTGGTGCCGCCGGTCCCGGCGTGACCGCGCGCACGGACGGCGACGGCCCGGCGCGCTCTCGGGGCGCGCCGGGCCGTCGCGGTCAGCCGGCCGGCTGACGCAGCGGATCAGCCGGCCAGGTCAGGCAGCTAGGAGTTGATCGGGAAGGACACCGTGGCCAGCGACGTGAAGCACGCGCGGTGTTCCCCGAGCCGCAAGCTGCCGCTCGAGTAGGCCTCCATCGTCCCGTCGTGGCCGATGTAGAGGGTCCCCGAGGTGTCCCCGTTGGTGTAGACGGTGATGTACATGTTGTGCGCCGGCCGGAACGACGACGGCAGGATCGCGAACGTCATCGCTGCCCGGAGTGGACTGGGCGAGCGACCCGGACAGGTAGACGATGCCGCTCTGCTCGGCCACCTTCGGGTTGCCGGTCTGGTACGTGCCGTTCTCCGATGCCCATCCGTTGATCAGGGACAGCGAGGTCCACGACACCCCGGTGGTGACGGGTGCCGCTGCTGGCCGCCGGGGGAGTTGCCGGTGGACAGGTGGGTGGACGCATATGCGCCGCCGCCGAGGGAGAGGGCGACGGCCAGGATCGAGATGACGATGGCTGGTGACTGTGCGAACAGGGAACGGAAGCGGCCCATTGCGGTGTGCCTTTCGCTTGTCTCCCCCGCCCCGTAAAGGGGGAGATTTGACACACAGAGGGAGCATGTTCCCGCGTCCTGATACATCGCCGGGCATGAGCGTTAACGGCGGCATCCGGCCGAGCCGGCCGCCCAGTTCGTCCACCCGCCGCCGCAGCCGCTCCACCGCGGTGCTGGCGCGCTCGTGGGCCTGCCTGGCCTGATAGCGCTCCTGCCGGGACCGGGCCCGCTCGGCGCGCGCCGCGTCCAGGGCGCTCTCGGCGTCCGCGAAGCGGTCGCTGGCCGCATCGAACTCCGCCTCGGCCTGCTCCACCATGGCCTCGGCGTCGGCCAGCGCCCGCTCGGCCGCGGCCAGGCGGCGGCGCAGGTCGGCCTGCTTCCGCATCGCCTCACGGCGGGCCCGGGCCCAGTCCACCATGAAACGATCATGTCACGCGGCGCCATGACCAGGCCCGATACCCTTGCCGTTGTTCGAACACCTGTTCTACCATACCTGCATGACAAGCCCGGATCCTGACCGACTCCGCTACGCCCAGATCGCGGGAGCCGTCGCGAGGCACGCCCTGGGCTGGCGGCTCACCGCCGACGAGGAAGCCGTGGCGGTCGCCGAGGTGACCGAGGCCGCGGCCGGGCGGGCCGATCTGCTCGCCGAACGGGCGGGCACCGCGCTCGGGTTCGGCGAGGGCAGGCCCGACGCCGCCCGGTACCGGCAGATCGCCGAACTGTGCATCGCCGCCGGCGCGGACCAGGCGCTCATCGAGCGCTGGATCAAGGTCGGCAGGGAACGGGCCGCGGCGGCCGCCGCGATCCCCTACACCGGGCTTCCCCCGGGCGGGTTACTGCTCCTCATGCGAGCCTGCGTGCTGACGCGGCGCCGGCACCCGGGTCAGCGCCACACCGTTGACCGACCCATCAGTGCGAGCATCGCGGGGATGATCTTGTCACGGGAGAAGTCCAGGGCTGGCTGCCTGTGCTTGCCGACAACGATGCCGCCGTGCGAGCACCCGACGGGGGCGGCGGCAATCGCTCGGCCACCGGCGGGACCGTGGTGTGAACACGAGCCGGTAGGGCGAGGGGACCCTGGTCGGGGCCTACGGCTCATGGCCGGGCAGCGAAAGCCGGTGGGCAGCATCCCGGGCAGCCGGTTGAGCAGCGACGGCGAGTTCTGCGATCGCGGCCCGGGAGATAAAGGTCCGGGTCACCGTGGCGGCCCCGCTGGCATCCGATGGCTGCCGGGACGGTGACCGTCACCGACCGGTACCGGCCAGGGCTGGATGTATTCCGCGGCGCTGCGCGGGGGGTACCAGACCACCTGGACCTCGGCCCGTATCAGGGAACTGCTGCCGCGAGGGATGATCACCACTGCCAGCCTGGCCTGAGCGATGCCCGGGGGCAGGTGCGCCGGGACGTCGAGCACAAACCTGTCGTTGCCGTTAGCCGGGTAGGCCTGCCAGCGCGGTTGCATGCCTGCGGGCACGTGCCCGAGCAGGAACCAGTCAACCGACCCCATCGAGGCGCCGGCCCGGTACAGCGCTTGTGCGGTGACGGCGTCATTGGGCCAGTAGGGAAGCATCGGCTGCGCTAGGCGCCCGGGCTGGGCTGGCCACGCCACAGGCCGCAGTCCGCCAGGCAGTCTCAGCTTCGCCAGCAGCCCCAGCGCGTACTCCCGCGCTCTTATCTCCTGCGGCGCCCGAAGGTGGCGACTGAAAGACGCGCATGCCCGCGGCCGGGCCCGTTGCCGCCCACAGCACCATGGCGACCGCGGACGCCGCCGCCAGCGTTACCACGGTCAGCGCACCGAGCACCAGCCGCCCTGGCCTCACGCCGCGAAGCACCATCGCCGCCGTCCCGGTAAGCCGTAACCAGCGTTGCCTCGGCTAAGACGCGCGACAGCCGCCGCCGGTTCCGCGGGGCCAACGGCAACCTTCGGCCCCTACGGCATCAGGCCCCCTCCCCGGGCATCCAGGGAGAGGGCCGTGAGCTGCGGAGGCTCGGGGATTTGAACCCCGGATGGGCGTGAACCCAAACCGCATTAGCAGTGCGGCGCCATAGACCGGACTAGGCGAAGCCTCCCGTTGACCAAGCGGTCCGCATCAGCGTACCGGTGCCCGCGACGGCACCGCAAAGCACAGCCCCGGCACCTGCTGCGATACGGCCCGACCGCCAGCCCCTGCCGCCAGCGCGCACCGGGCCCGTGGTCAGCGCTCCTCGATGACCGTGTAGTCGCCGCGGGCGTAGCTCTCCCGGATCCTGGTCTTGGCGAACTTGCCCACGCCGGTCTTGGGCACCTCGGCGATGAAGCACCACCGCTCCGGGAGCTGCCAGCGGGGCACCCGTTCGGCCAGGAAGGCGCGCAGCTCCGCGGCCGTCACCTCGGCGCCGGGCAGCAGCACCACCGTGGCCAGCGGCCGCTCGCCCCACCTCTCGTCGGGGACGCCGATGACCGCGGCCTCGCTCACCTGGGGGTGCGCCATCAGCTCGTTCTCCAGCTCCATGGAGGAGATCCATTCGCCGCCCGACTTGATGACGTCCTTGGCCCGGTCGGTCAGCGTCACGTAACCGAGCGGGTCGATGGTCCCGACGTCGCCGGTGCGCAGCCAGCCGTCGTGGAACTTCTCCGGGTCGTCGTCGCCGTAGTAGGACCCGGTCACCCACGGACCGCGCACCTCCACCTCGCCCACGGCCTTGCCGTCGCGCGCCAGGACGGTGCCGCCGTCACCGACCAGCCGCGCCTCCACGGCGCACACCAGGCGGCCCTGGGTGTCCCGGTAGGCCCAGGACTGGTCGGCCGGGGTGCCGGCCGGCGGGCGCGCCACGCTGCCGATCGGCGAGGTTTCCGTCATCCCCCACGCCTGGAGGATGTACACGCCGAGTTCCTTCTCGAACGCTTCCATGAGCGCGTGCGGCACGGCGGAGCCGCCGCACGCGACCAGGCGGAGCGAGGAGATGTCGCCGCCGTGCTGGCGGATGTGCTGCAGCAGGCCGCTCCAGATGGTCGGCACCGCGCCGGCCAAGGTCGGGCGCTCCGCCTCGATCAGCTTGACCAGCGGCTCGGGCTGGAGGAACCGGTCCGGCATGATCAGGTCCGCGCCCGACATGACCGCCGCGTACGGCAGGCCCCACGCGTTGGCGTGGAACATCGGGACCACGGGCAGCACCCGGTCGCTCTCGCATATGCCCAGGGTGTTGCCCATGGCAGACGCCCATCGAATGCAGGTAGGCCGACCGGTGGCTGTACACGACGCCCTTGGGCATGCCGGTGGTGCCGCTGGTGTAGCACATGGCGGCCGCCGACCGCTCGTCCGGCTCCGCCCACGCGAAGGACCCCGGCATCCCGGACAGCAGTTCCTCGTAGGAGTGCACCTCGCGGCCGGGGCCCGCGAGCTGGGCCGCATGGTCGGCCAGCGACTCGGCCGGGCCGGTCACCAGGATGTGCCGGATCGTCGTGGCGTGCCCGAGCACCTGCGCCAGCAGCGGGACGAGCGACTCGTCCACGATGACCGCGTAGTCCTCCGCGTGGTTGGCGATGTAGCCGAGCTGGGCGGGGTCGAGCCGCAGGTTGAGGGTGTGCAGCACCGCGCCCATGGAGGGGATGGCGAGGTAGGCCTCCAGGTGCTGGGAGTTGTTCCACATCAGCGTGGCGACTCGCTGGTCGCCGTCCACGCCGAGGCCGCGCAGCGCGCCGGCGAGCTTCGCGGCGCGGGCCCCGGTCTCGCCCGTAGCTCTGGCCGCCGGGACGACTCCCCGGTCCAGGTCACGACCTCACGATCGGCAAAGGCCGAGGTGCCGTAACGCATCAGCGCTGTCACCGTCAGCGGAACGTCCATCATCGTGCTGCGCACGGGTCACCTCCCTGGACCAGCGCACCGGCCGTCTGCCTGCGGCCGGGCGCCATCACTTCCTGGGGGGATCGTGCCACGACTGCGCGGTAACGTCACCTTTTCAGTAGCTCGGCGTCGATCCGGAGCTTGGCCACGGCGCGGGAGACCGTGCTCTTGACGGTGCCCTGGCTGATGCCGAGCGCCTCGGCGACCTCGGCCTCGCTCATGTCCTCGCAGTAGCGCAGCACGACCGCGGCCCGCATCCGGCTCGGCAGCCGGTCGAGCGCCCGCTGGACCGCGTCGGACAACTCGCTGTCGGCGGCGTGGTCGGCGACGGCACGGTCCGGGACCTCGTCGGTGGGGTACTCCTCCACCCGGCGCCGGCGCCACCAGGAGATGTGCGTGTTCACCATGGCCCGGCGGACATAGCCGTCGAGCGCGTTCCGGTCCTCGATCCGGTCCCATGCCTGGTAGGTCTTGGCCAGGGCGGCCTGCAGGAGATCCTCGGCGTCGGCCAGGTTGCGGGTGAGCAGGTACGCCATCCGCAGCAGCGACCCGCTGCGGGAGGTCACATAGTCACGGAAGCCCGGCTTTTCGCTGGCGGCGCCATGCGCGGCTTCACCACGGCCACGCGCTCGCCCCCGACGCTCACAAGGCAACGGTACCCACACCAGGGCCCCTTCACCACAGCGGCCACGCGTTCGATACAACGCTCCTGCCTGCGGGTTCGGATCGCAAACGGTGGCATTCCTCGACAGTCGCCGCGCACAACGTAAATGCGCGACCACTGAGGGAGGAACGGCCAAACCGCTTGACGCGCACCCGGCTGGTTACGCAATGTCAGGAGCCGGACACAATAGCTCTGGCTGGGGGAGGGGCACATGCAGGGTCGTCCCGCTGGCCCGCTGTGCTGCGGGCGCTGCGCCGGGGCGCAGGCCGCGGCGAGGGTGGCCCGCCGCCAGCGTTTCCGTGCCGCGGTCTTCGCCAAACCGGGCGGCAAGCTTACCCGTCCCGCACACCACCGGTGGGCGGCGGGCCGGGGTGCCGGGGGCGCCGCGCCGTTCCGCACGGTGACCGGCACGCTGCTCGACATCAGCCCGCACATCCTGGTCGTCGCCACCGATGCGGGTGAGCGGCGGCTGGCACTCACCCCGCGCAGCGCCGCCTGGCGCGGGCGGCCGGTGGCGGCCACCGAACTGCGGCCGGACGAACCGGTGGTGATCCGGCTCGCCCCCGGCCGCCGGGATGTGGCGGACAAGATCTGGGCGAGCATCGGCCGGGTGGCGGGCACGATCAGCGCGTCGGACGACAGCCAGCTTCTGGTGGATGAGGGGACGACCAGAAAACGCCAGGCCGTGGTCATCGCACCGGCGGCGGCGAACCGGCTCCGGGTCCGGTTCCCCCAGCTCGAGCCGGGGAACCTCATCGACGTCATCGGGCTGCGCCGCGGCGCGGCGCTGGAGGCCCTGATCCCGGCCACCTCGCAGCCGGCCTACCTCGCGTCGCGGGTGACCCGCGGATCCACGGTGGTCAAGACGGCGGCCGGCACGTTCAGCGGTTCCGCGACCTGGCATGAGCCGGCGCGAGCCGGGCGAGGAGCCACGCGGCGCCGCGTACCCGGCGGTCGACCCGGCGGCGGGCTGCGCGGAGGCCACACTGACCGTGCCCTGCCCGGCGGAACTGCCCTACCTGGCCGTGGGCAGCATGCTGTCGGTGCGCAACGAGTGCACCGGAACGGTGCAGGTGCTGGCCGTCACCGGCTGCGGCGCCACCGCCCGGCTGTTTCACGACCGGTGCCTGACCTGCGGTACGTCGCCGCGCGGCAGGGTCGCCGACCTGACTCTGCTCAGCTTCGTCGAGCTGGGCGGGGATCCTGGAGCGGGCCTGCTTCAACGCGCGGGTCACGGTCTGGCCATGACCGTCCTCCACGCCGTCCAGCAGATGCAGGTGCCGCTCCTGGCCCTGGTCCTGCTGGGCGCGTGCGCCGCGAAGCTGTCCCGGGTGCTCCGGGCCCGCTCGGTCCTTGTCGTCCTGGACGCGACCAGCCTGTTCCCGCCGCGGCTGCGGCGCCCGGCCACGATGGCGGTGTGCTTCACCGAGCTTTCCCTGGGCGCGGGCATCCTGGCCACCTCGGGACGGGCGTGGCACGGGTGGGCGATCGGGGTGCGCCTGGGGACCGCGCTGTTCTTCCTGATCGCCTTGTGCGCGGTGGCGGAGTTGCGGGAGTTCCGGCCGGACCTGGGCTGCGGGTGCTTCGGTGACCTGAGCGGCAGGCCCCCGGGCCTGCGTTCGGTGCTGCGCGCCGGGCTGCTGGGTGCCGCGGCCCTGGCCAGCACCGGTGGCGGGGAGCTGACGCTGCCGCCCGCGGGACCGGCCGCCGCGCTGGACCTTGGCATCCTCGTGGCCGAGTTCCTGCTGGTGGCAGCGCTGTCACCGGAGGTGGGCGAGATGCTGGCCCGGCTCGGCTACGCCGAACCGTGTGAGCTGCGGGCGGCTCCGCCGCACCGGGCCCTCGTGGCGCTGCACCGCAGCCGCGCCTGGCGGCGCCATGGACGGCTGGTCAGCCGGGACAGCCCCGCGGACATGTGGCGCGAGCTGTGCTGGTGGTATCTGGTCTACCCGGGACGGGACGGCGGCGGCGAATGCGACATCGTGTTCGCGGTCGAGGTGCGGCCCCGCCGCCCGGCCGTCCGTTCCGCCGTGGTGCCACGGGCCGATCAGCCACCGCAGGAAGATCTCCCGCAGGCAGGCCTGGAGGAAGGCCACCCGGAGGAAGGCACACCGGGCGGAGACGGTTTCGCCCGGCCGCGAACAGCCGCCGCCGAGGGCGTTTCTCCGGCTTTCTAAGGCTTTCTAGGATTGACCGGAGAGTGGGCAATATTCGGCGAGAGTTTCCGCGGCGCCCGGTCGGGCCTCACGCGGGCTGGGCGCGCAGGAACTTGCCGAAGTGCGGCACGGTGAAAGCGATGAGCCCGCGCTCGGAACTGTAGATAAGCCCCTTCTTGATGAGGCCGTCCCGGGACGGGGAAAGGCTCGACGGCTTGCGGCCGAGTTCGTCGGCGACCTGGGCGGTCGGCACCGGATCGTCACCCAGCATGGCCATGGCCCGCATGTACTCACGTTCGGCCGGGGTGGCGCGGTCATAACGGCTGCCGAAGAAGCCCACCGCCAGTTCCGCCTCGGCCTGCGGGCCGGCCACCGTGACGTCCGCCTCGGTGACCGGGCTCGCCGCCGCCGCGTCCCAGGTCACCTTGCCGTAGGCCTGGACGAAGTAGGGGTAGCCGTCGGCCGCCTCGTAGAGGGCGTCCAGCGCCTCCTGGGTGAAGTCCGCCCCCTCCCTCCTGGCGGGCGCGAGCAGTGCCTGGTCGGCGGCGGCCCGGTCCAGGCGGTCGATCGACACATAACGGAACAGCCGTTCGGAGTAGCTCTTGCTCGCCGACAGCACCGAGGGCAGGTGCGGCAGGCCCGCGCCCACCACGATCAGCGGTCCCGCGGTCTGCGACAACTCGTGGGTGGCGGCGCACAGGGCGGACACGTCCACCGGCGGCACGTCCTGCATCTCGTCGATGAACAGGGCGATGCCCACGCCCAGGTCGGTCGCCACGGACGCGGCGTCCGCGAACAACTCGGTCAGGTCGATCTCCAGGTCCCCGGAGTCGGCCCGGCCGCGCACCGGGGGCGCGTCGATGCCCAGGTGCGGGGTGAACGAGCCCTTCGGCGCCTTGGGATCGCGGGAGGCGAACGACCTTGAGCACGCCGAGGAAATGCTCGATCTGGTCGGGCGCGCGGTGCCGGGGCGCCAGTTCCCGCGCCGCCATGTGCAGCGCGGCGGCGACCGGCCGCCGGATCGACTGCTCAGGGCGCGCCTCGATCTTGCCCGTCCCCCACAGCCGTTGCAGCGCCATCGACCGGAAGGAGTTCAGCAGCACGGTCTTGCCGACCCCGCGCAGCCCGGTGAGGACGATGCTGCGTTCCGGGCGGCCGCGGGCTATCCGTTCCAGCACCACCTCGAACTGGGCAAGCTCGCGGTCACGCCCGGCCAATTCCGGCGGCCGCTGGCCCGCGCCGGGCGCATAGGGATTCCGTACCGGGTCCACGGTATTGAAGCCTATGGCGGGGTCTAGCAACATCCTTAGATTGACTTAGAAAGTCCTAGCGCGTGTCGCAGCAGCGCGCGTGGCAGCAGCACCGCGGATGGCACCCGGCGAAGTAACCCGCGCCAGATGCGGACGGGCCGCGCCATGACTGGCGCGGCGCGTCCGCGTGTTGACACCAGGCGGGCGGCCGGCACCCACGGCGGCCGGTGGTAAGGGGCCGGCCGCCCGCCCGGCGGTCTGTAGAAGACCTAATGGAGCAGGCGCATCGTGTTCACCGCATCGTCCACGTAGTACACGCCTGCGTTGTGCGGCGCCAGGACCAGGCCGAACAGGGCACCGGCACCAGGCGGGCTCCCCGAGGAGTCGAGCAGCTTCTTGGCGACCTGGGTTCCCGACGGGGTGGTCTCGACGATGAGGCCGTTCGCGCCGTTGACGGTGAGCACGTCACCGTTCGGCGCCGATGATCAGGCCAAGCGGGGTGTTGAGCGCCCCGCCCTTGGTGATCGTCGTGCCGGTCCCCGCGCTGTTGGAGCGCCAGGTCGCGTTGGGAATCGCGTTGATCGCGCTGTCCACGCCGTTCGCCACGTACAGCGTGCCGTTGGGCGCCAGGCCCGCGCCGGTCGCGCCGATCACCATGGCCGCCGGGTCGGTCCGCTGCGGGAAGCCGGAACCGATCTTGGTGGTGTTGATCCACCGCGGCGGCTGGGAGCCACCGACCATGCAGGACCAGGCGCAGCACCGTGCCGTTGTTGACGACCTTGCCACCGGCCGCCTTGGTCCCGGCCAGCACGTTGGTGACGAACAGTTCCGCGAACGGCCCGCGGGTGGCCAGCGCCATGTCCCAGGGCCCGTTGATGCCGTTGCCGGAAAGCGTCTCCCGGACGCGGCCGCGGTTGTCCAGAACGATCAGGCAGCCCGCGGACGCGGTGGCCGCGGAGCCGTCCTTGGTGGGCAGGCTGCCGACCACGACCCAGCCGCCGCGCAGGATCTCCAGCGCGGTGGTGAGGCCGACGCCGCCCGGGCACTTACCGGGCAGCTTGGCCGCGTTGATCTGGGCGAACACGCTCAGCTTGCCCTTCGGAGAGACCTGGACGATCGTGGTCCCGGTCCCCTGGAGGTTCTTCGAGTTGTTGAAGTTGCTGATCAGGACGTCGCCCCTGACGAGCGAGCCCTGGTTCTTGCGGACCAGCGCCATGCCGTACGGGTTGACATCCCCGTTGGCCGGGCACGGTCGAGCCGATCGTCGTGAGCTTCTTGAATCCACCGATGAAGGATCCCCTGCGTCCCCGCCTGCGCGGCTGGCGCGGCGGCAGCCAGCAATGCTGTCGCCGCAGCCCCTGCCAAGGCGGTGGACGTCAGGGCAATCCTGCGTCTCATCCCCACGGGCCTCTCCCCATTCCACGGTTGGTCGGTCCCTTGAAGGCACGGGATGAGCGGCCCGAAACCGCATGACGTCGCGTTCCCATTCGAGCCCGCTCACGCGCACCATGCCCACTGACTGTTCACGGACGCCAGGGGGATCAGGTTCAACTCTTTGTGACCAAAGTCCGGCCGGATCGGCCAGGGGTTCCCCGGACCGCGGTGCGCCGGGGAACCGGCCCAGGCCGGAACCCCAGGGTCAGGCCCGGATTGCGGCCGCGCGGGCCAGGGCGGCATCGGGGATTGCGGCCTGGATCAGAGTTACGGGCGGGATCAGGGTTGCCGGCGGCCCGCGTCACGCGGGGCGGCGTTCAGCCGGGCCAGGTATTCGTTGTAGGCGGCGAGATGCTCGTCGTCGTCGATCGCGCCGTCTCTCCGGCGGGCCGGGACGCCGCGCCTGCGGCCGGGCCACGAGCCGCGCGCGTTCCCCGGCACCGGAGAGCCGTGCGGCCTGGCCAGCGACCAGTTCCTCGAACTGGGACTTGCGGGCCGCCTCCAGCCAGCCGCCGAGCGACGCCCGGTCGTCCCGGCCCACATCCAGACCGCGATCATGATGAACGCCAGCATGATGGCGTCGCCGCCGATCCACATGATGGCGCCCGCCCAGTGCAGGTCCTGGACCGGCGCCGGTGCTCCTGGCGGCCGCGGCCCGGTGGGCACGACGTCACCACGGCTGGCGTAGCCGAGCACCAGCCCGGTGAACGTGTCGACGGGCATGGCCAGCGCGAGGACCAGCAGCCTGATCGGGTAGGAGACCCGCCACTTGATCGGCTCGTGTCCCAACAGTGGGAGGAAGAACAGATACCCGACGACCAGGAACAGCACGTGCTCTGCGTTATGCAATGTCTGATTTTCCAAGATCAGCCGGGACAGGACGGTCAGGTGCGTGCCGACGATCGTGGCGCAGTACGCGGCGAGGCCGAAGGCGGCCAGGTGAGGAACGTCGCGACGCGGGAGCGGACCGCGCGCTTCGCCCAGGTGTGCAGCGGGTTGCGGCTGGCGTGCAGCAGCAGGGTGACCGGCTGGCCGGCCACCAGCAGCGGCGGCGCCACCATGAGCAGCATCAGGTGCTGCACCATGTGATCCCAGGCCAGCACGTCGTCGTACGCGCCGATGCCGCTCTGCGTGGCCAGCACGACGACGGCGAGGCCGCCGAGGAACAACGCGGTGCGCCACCACGGCCAGGGCCGTGCGGGGTGGCGCCGGGCGACGCGCCAGGCGCCCCACAGGTACCCGGCCGCGGCGAGACCAGTGGCACGGTGACGACCGGGGCGAACTGCCACTGGGTGAGCACCGCGTGCCAGCCAAACGCGGGCAGCATGCGACCTCCTTGAGCCGAGCCTACCTAGCTGCCGCCGGGGAACCCGCCGCCGGTGCAGCACCATGGGGTACTGCGGCAGCGTGACCTGGCTTGCGCACCGAGGCGCGCCAGCCGCCGGGAGGCGGCTCGCGCCGGCGAACAGTCGTATTAGGCCGGGACGTGACCCAGTCGGGAAGGCAATCGGGCAGCGCCGGGTCCAGGTCGGCCCGTCAGCGGCCGTCGTGGCCCACAGGCCAACAGACGCTGCTCACGCGGCGCGGTGAGCGATGCTGAGGATGTGAAAGGCTGGACGCGCACCGGGAGGGTTCGCCTAGTGGCCGATGGCGGCGGTCTTGAAAACCGCTAGGGCGTTGACGCGTCCTCGTGGGTTCGAATCCCACACCCTCCGCTGACCTGCACAAACGCAAGACTGGGTCCGTGGCCGAGTGCCACGGACTCCCCGCAGCCGCCCCGAGGAGAACAAAAGGAGAACACTCGTACATGATCCGTGCGCCTGGGCCATCAAACCTGAGTTGGCTCACGATTCCTGGTTCGGGGCTGACTCGACGCTGTGACCTGCGGCTTGCCCGCCTGACGAGCGCTGAAGTTGTGCACTAATCCGGGGTCGTGGAGTTGCCGGGTGCCGTATGCGCGGGCGGTGAAGACGGCCTCTGGCCGTCGGTGGCGCAGATCGTCTGCTCCTCCCATCGCGGGTCGCGGGATATCGAGCACATCGGCTCGCCTCACGACGATGCCGAGCTGGAGTTGCTGAAGGCTGCCGCGCGGCAGCGGCTGGCTGCCGGGCAAGGTGAGCTTGACCTGGGACTGGATACCGCGGCCATCGGGGCGAAACGCCTGATAGATGCTTTTCGTTGAGGTGGTTGACGCACAGGACGGCTGGGGGGCCAGCAGGGAAGGAGGCCGGGCCATGCGTGCGTTCGGCACGTGTTCCGCGGTCGTTACCGCTTCGGTCCTCTCGCTGGTCACGGTTCGCGGCCGGCCGCGCCGAGTACGGCAGGAGCACCGAGCGCCACGAGTGCACCGGCGGGCACGGCGGCGCCGGGCGGCACCGGTTACCACGCTCATGGCACCCTCGAGGCGGTGGCCGCCACCTCGGCCACCGATGCCTGGGCCGTCGGTGACCTCGGTAAGCAAAACACGCCCCTCATCGTGCACTGGAACGGGACCAAGTGGAGCCGTGTACCGGCCGGGGCCCCGGCGGGTACAGAGTTGCGCGCGGTCGCCGCCAGTTCGCCCGGCAACGCGTGGGCCCTCGGCCAGACCTGGCGTACCGGCAGTGCCCGGTCGATGCCGGTGATCCTGCACTGGAACGGCGGGGCCTGGCGGCAGGTGCGCTCCCCCGCCCCGTCGGGCGCGTTCCTGAACTCGGTGTCGGTGACCTCGCCGGCGAACGCCTGGGTCGTCGGCGGTTACTCCGCGGCAGGCCGGTCGGCAGTACCCGGCCGGTCGCCTTGCACTGGAACGGCAGCGCGTGGCGGCGGGTGCCGCTGCCGATGCCGGCCGGTGCAGCCGCGGGGCTCACCGGGGTGTCCGCGACCTCCGCCAGCAACGCGTGGGCCGCTGGTGGTTTCGCCTCCAGCGACACGAACGGGTTCGTGCTGCACTGGGACGGCTCGTCCTGGAGCCCAGGTGCCTTCGGCCCCGGCTAGCGCGGGCGAGCCCATCGCGGTAGCGGCGACGGCCACGGACTACGCCTGGCTGGCCGACTCGGCGCCGGGCTCGGAAGTCATCTGGCCGGGCGGCCGGGTGGCCGGGCTGTGGAACGGCCGCGACTGGGCGACGGTGGCCATCCCGCTCGTCCAGACGCACGAAGAAGGCCGGGGCGGGGACGTCAGCGCCCTCGCCGTGGCCGGGCACGCCGCCTGGATGGCCGGGGACTACTGCACAACCCCAACACTGTGCGGGAACGGGCAGCTGCTGCCGATGCTCCTGCGCTGGACCGGCAGCGCGTGGCAGCCCACGCCCCTGCCAGCGAACGACCTCACCATCTTCGGCCTGGCCGTACTGTCATCCACCAGCGCCTGGGCCGTCGGCGACGACTACGGCAATCCCACCAGTCCGAACGAGACCCTCATCCTGCACTGGAACGGCACCACGTGGAGCTAGCGCACCCATCAGACGATCCGGCGCCCGCAACACACCGCAACCGCAGGGACTAAACAGCCTGACCTGGCACACGGCCCGGGGTTCGCGGCCACTCCCACCGCACTGACCAGACGACGCCCGCCACGCCATCAGCCGGAATCCTCGGCCAGCAAGTGCGCACTAAATTGAGCCAAGTCAGGTGATCCGTGCGCCTGGGCCATCAAATGAGTGGGCACTCGTACGACCTCAGCTGGGTCTCTCGTCGCGGTGACCGGTTCCGCCTGAAGGCAACTCCGTGGCAGCCTCTCCGAGCCCCAGTTCGCCCAGCCCTGGCAGGGGATCCCGCTCAGCGCCGATGCCCGCCTCAGACAGCGACGCGGCTAGAAGGCGGCGCTTGAGGGCGCGCATCGCTTCCATCGGCGTCTTCCCGGCGGCGACCTTGCGGTCGTAGTAGGCGCGGCCTTCGGTGGGGTTGCGGAGCTGGACGACCGCCATGATGTGCAGCACCCGGTTGATCTGCCGGTTCCCGGCCCGCGACAGCCGGTGCCGGACCTGGTCACCGGAGGAGGCGGCCGGTCGGCGCGGTGCCGTTCCAGGACGCGAAGTGCGCCTTGGCGGGGAACCGGGTGATGTCGCGGCTTCCACGAGCAGCCGGGCGGCGCCGGAAGGCACCGATCCCGTGCAGGCTGGTCAGCGTGCTGCCGGTGGCCGCCAGCAGGCCTAACTCGTCAGCGTCCTGGAGCGCGTCGGGCAGGTGCACAACTTCGCCAAGGGCATGGGCCTGGCCGCACCGCAGATCAACATCGGCCGCGCGGCCGCGGTGGTCCGGACGGCGGACGGCGAGACGCTCACGCTGCTCAACCCCCGGATCTGCGACGAGTCGGCCGACACCGACGAGCAGTACGAGGGATGCCTGAGCTTCTTCGCGGTGCGCGGGATGGTCCCGCGGCCGCTGGCCATCGAGGTCGAGCACCAGGACATCGACGGGACGACCCGGATCACGGCGTTCGAGAAGGGCATGGCGCGGCTGGTGTGCCACGAGGTGGACCACCTGTTCGGGCTGCTGTACCGGCCCGGATGCGGCCCGGAGCGGAGCCGATCCCGGTGTCCAGGTACCAGGGAACGGGGCAGCAGTGGATCTATCGGTGAGGGCAGGCCGAGCCAGCGTGCGCAATTGGTAGGCCTTGGTCCTCGGGCACAGTCTCGCCCGGGGAATCCTGACGGTCAGGAACCCGGGGCGTCGCCATGTCCGAAAGACGCCCGCAGCGCATCGGTCAGCAATGCGACCAGCGCCTCGAGCTGCACGTCGGCCGGCGAGGAGGCCTCCTGGTCCGCCCCGTCCAGCGCCCGGGCGGCAAGCCCCGCCTTGCCGTCGATCAGCCCGGCGATCCGGGCGTCGATGGTCTGCGCGGCGATGATGCGCCACGCGGTGACCGGTTCGGCCTGCCCGATGCGGTGGCTGCGGTCGATGGCCTGGGTCTGCTCTGCGTCGGTCCAGGACAGCTCGGCCAGCACGATGTTCGAGGCGACCTGCAGATTCAGGCCCACGCCAGCCGCGGTCAGCGAGCACACCGCGACCGTGACGTCCGGGTCGTTCACGAAGGCGTCGACGTTCGCCTGCCGCGCCGTGGGCGTCTGGCCGCCACGGATCGACGAGAAGCGCACCCCCTGCCGGGCGAAGGTCTCTTCGGCGGCGTCCATCACGTCGATGTGCTTGGCGAAGAAGACGACCTTGCCGGCGCTGCGGGCCAGCTGCGCCGCGTAGTCCGCGGCCAGTTCGGCTTTCGCCTGGCCGATGCGTCGCATCATGGTGAACACGTTCTCGCCGGACTGCGCGGTCGTCGCGTCCTTCAGCTCCGACCGGGCCACCCGGCGGACGAGGTCGTGGTCGATGCCCTCGACGCCGACGTCGGAGGATCGGTTCGCGAGCGCGGTCTCGTACCGCGCCACCATCCGGCCGGCGAGGTCCCGTTCTGCCGCCCGGATCGACCGGCCGGCCCGTCCGTCCAGCTCGACGGGGAGGTCGGCGATACGGCGGGCGGGGATGTCGGCGGCCACGTCGAGCTTGCGGCGGCGCACGATGCCGAGGTCGATCACGCACTGGCGCGCCGCGGCGTAGAAGCCCCGGTCGGCGGGCGTCAGGCCGGTGTCCTCAAGCGCGTCCATTAGCTCGTCGAGGGGCTTGCTGTCGTCGATCCAGCCGAGGAACTGCCAGATCGCCCGGAAGTCCTCGATGTCGTTGATCAGCGGGGTGCCGGTCAGCGCCATCAGCAGGGGCCGGTCCGTACGGGACCGGATGCGGTCGGAGAGCGCGAGGACGTGCTGCGAACGCTGCGAGGTCTTGTTCTTGATGAAGTGGGCCTCGTCCACGACCATGCCGCGGAAGCCGAAGTCACCGAGCCAGCCCATGTGACGGTCGAGAACCTCGTAGTTGAGCACGACGATATCGGCGAAGCCGTCGACAGCCTCGCCGTCGCCCTGCACCACGGTGGCCGGGCGGCGGGGAGTCCAGCGGGCCGCCTCACGGGCCCAGTTGGTCTTGACGACGTTCGGCACGACGACGAGCAGCGGGTAGGCGTTCGCCGCTTCCGCGGCGAGCAGCGCCTGGGCCGTCTTGCCCAGACCCGGCTCATCGGCGAGCAGGAACGTCCGGTGACCGGCAGCGGCCGCGGCGACCAGCTGCCCCTGATGCGGCATCAGTTCCAGGCCCGCCGGGGTGAACCGTGCCGTCGGCGCCGGGAGCGCCATGCACGCCGGGGTTCCCCCACCGGCACGCTCGAAGGAACTCAGCAGCGGGCCGAGCAGTTCCCAGCCGGCCAGGCGGCGCGGACGGGAGGTGAGCTGCGGAACGGCGGAGAAGTCGGGGGCGAGAAAGGGGTTCGCCAGCTGCCGGGAGATCACCGACTGCGGCACGACCCGCCGCTCCGGGCCGGCGGAAGCTGTAGCGGTCTCCGCCGGAGCGATCTCCTCGGGCGCCGGCTCGATGCCGAGGTCCCGCAGCATTTCCCGCTTGAGCGACCGGGCCGCGTCGGAGACGCCGGAGCCCTCGGCGAGCAGCGCCAGTAGCCCAGCGTCCTGGACGGCGGTCGTCGCGAGGATGGTCGCGATGCCGTCCAGGCGCTTGAGCTGCTCGGCCCGATGACTGTCGCTTCCGGCCGCCGCCCGGACGCGGGCGCGCTCGTCCCGCAGCAGCAGGGCGACGGCCTGGAACTTCGTGCGCACGGCAGGCGTCACGCGGCCGCGCCGGGCAGCCGCCTCGACCTCACGGACGGTCCGGGCGAGCACCGAGACGACGTCGCCGCGGTGGTGGACGCGTCGCTGCTTCCGCGGGGCGGTACGGCGAGCGCCCGTCTGGCGCTGGCCTGGTCGAGCCACAGACTTCTCCTCTGGAATGCCGGGGCACGGTGGCCACGGCAGCATGCCGCACAGTCCCGCGGCCGGGGCGAGGAACGTCCCGGGCACAGGGCCTGGTGCTTCGAACGCCGAGCCGGCTTGCGGATCTCCAAGGATCGACGCAGCGGGCCTCGACAGGCGTCTCACGCGGACCCGGAGCCGCCGGTGGGTGGGCTGGTGACCACGGCACGGGGAAAGTCGTCGTCGGACGACCGGCTCGGTTCTTGGGTACCGCTCATGTTAACGCATGCGAGGGCGCATAATTCCCGGCCGCACTGCTGGACGCCTGACGGCGGCACCCCGCACTCTTCTGCCGCGTGCTGCGTGTTGGCCGAAGCGTGTCAGTCGCCGGCCGACCTGCCGCGGCAGCGCCGGGTCGGGCAGGACGGCCGGGCCGGCCGCGCCGGGGCGGGTCTGCGGGGACTGCCCGGCGGGCTCAGGGGCTGGCGGGCTGCTTGTGTACCGACGCCTGGTAGATCTGCTCGATCGACGACTCGAGCTGGGCGCTGAACTGCTCGTCGGTCTGGTTTTCCGTCAGCCCTTCGAGAAGCGCGCGCGAGAAGCTGGCGATGAGGGTGGGATCGCGGGCGAGCCGAGCGCAGGCTTCGTCACGGCTGTAGCCACCCGACAAGGCGATGACTCGCAGGACGCGTGGGTCAGACGCCAGGTCGCCGTACAGGCCAGGCCGGGTCGGGATGGTGATCTTCAGCATCACGGTGGCGCCCTCAGGCAGCGTCTCGACGTGCTTGGCGATGGCGTCGCGCAGCAGCGCCTCAGCCTGCTCCTTGTGCGGGCTGGAGATGCTGACCTCGGGCTCGATGATCGGCACGAGGCCGGCGGCCAGGATCCGGCTCGCGTAGCCGAACTGCTGGTCCACGATCGCCGAGATCCCGGCCTCGTCGGCGTCGTTGATCACCGACCGCATCTTGGTACCGAAGATCTGGTGCCGCCGCGCGCGCTCGAGCAGATCATCGAGGGTGTCGATGGGCTTCATGAGCTGCACGCCGTCCTGCTCGGCGGCCAGCCCCTTGTCGACTTTCAGGAACGGCACCACGTTCCTCTCGTCCCACAGGTACCGGGCGGTGGGGACGCCGTTGACGTCGCGTTCCATCGTCTGCTCGAACAAGATCGCCGCGAGAACGCGCAAGCCATCAAACGCCGGGCTGGTCAGCACACGGGTCCGCATGGCGTGGACCAGGCCGAACATCTCGGCGTCGGAGCTGTAGCGGTCCCGCCCGATGCCGTACTCGGCCAGCGCCTTGGGCGTGCTGCCGCCGCTCTGGTCAAGGGCAGCGAAGAAGCCGCGGCCGGACCCGACCTTCTCGAATTGGATAGTGTTCACTCTTCCTCATTCTGGCACCGCCCTACCGGGCTGGCCGAAGGGGATGACGGGGCGATGAGCAAGGGCGGTGACGGCCGTCCCCCCGGGCCGGACGACAGCAGGCCACCAGGGCCCCAGCGGGTGGCGCGGGTGGCGCGCGGCACTAGGGCTTCTCCTCGCGCCGCTCAAATCCTCCGCACTGCGTGACTGGGAGATGCGGGTAACGGGAAAGGGCGATGTCCCATGCGGCGCGGGTGCAGCGGAGGTAGGCGGTGCCCCGCTGTGTCTCGTTGAGCTTCGCATGCCTGCAGGCTCCGCAGAGCCCTGGCTCCGCACCCAGCTTCAGCCACGCAGCATCAGGCGGCCGTTCAGGCATGAGACGCAGAATATGCCTCTGTGCTGGGCCTTGGCCCAGCCGGGCCTCTGGCCGGCCCCTCTCACAACTCCGGCCCGCACCAGTGGCGGTCGCCCGCACACCGCCTCCGAAAACTCCCGGGGGCAGACGCGCGGTTGGCCTGCTCCTGGTGCAGGGCGTGCCTGCTTCAGGCGGGGTGATGGCCGGGAGGGATTCCCGGCCGCCGGATCGCGGCGGCCGGGGAATCGTCGCTGCTCGATGCCGGGGTGCGACGCGCCATCTGGGTCCGCTGCTCAGCGGATGTACAGTTCGTCCGCGTCGTACTCGGTGAACTCCATGTTCGACGCCACATCGGTCATGCCGAGCGACTGGAACGCGGGGAAGAGCTGCTCGGCGGTCCACCGGTCCATATGGGCCTTGGACTGCCACACGGTCACCACGTGGAGCCCGTTCTGGTCGGTGCCGGCCGCCCAGGCGAGCAGGCCGTCGATGTCCTGGGGCGGGCTGTGCTTGGCGGAAACCGCGCGGAAGCCGTCGATCGTTACCCCGGGCGTCGCCGCGATGTGGATGTGTGCCATGTTCGTCCTGCCTTTCCGGAGTTTGTGCTGGCAGGAAGGACGCTACGGGAAAGCCCGGATCCGGCCATCCGGGGAATCACTCACTGGAGTACTCATTCACCGTCGGCCTGGGTACTCATAGACGGCTCGCGTCATGCTCTCCGCTGGCCCAGGCGGCGATCTGGCTGCGGTTGCGGAGCCCGAGCTTGGTCAGGATGTGCTGGACGTGGTTCTCGGCCGTCCGCTCGGAGACGTACAGGGTCTGGCCGATCTGCTTGTTGGTCAGTCCCCGCCCGACCAGCCGGGCCACCTCGAGCTCGCGGGGGCTGAGGGGTGAGCCGCCGGCCGCCGCGGCCGTCAGCTGGGCTTGCAGCTGTCCGATCCACTCGGTGAATGGGACCATCCCGAGCTGTTCGGCCTCGCGCGCGGCGGCGGCCAGCACGGCCAGCGCCTCGTCCCGGTCGCCGGGCGCCCGCAGGCGGGTGAGCGCGGCGGCGAGTTCGACGCGGGCTTGCACGGCGCAGCCGCGGGCGCCGTTGGCATCGCAGATCGAGGCCGCCGTCTGCAGGTTTTCAACCGCCGGGTCGAGATGGCCCAGCGCGGCGGCCGCCTGTCCGAGTGGCAGCTCGACCGGGCCCAGGTAAACCCCGGTCCGGCGCCGTTCGCGACGTGCTGGCCGCGGAACGGCTCGAACCGCGCCGCCAGGCCGAGGCGCCGCTTCGTCGCGACTACGTATTGCTGCTGCGCGTACTGCGCGCCGAAGTCGACCACGAGAACGGTGTCGAGAGCCGCCTGGCACGCTAGCCGCCTTCCTCAGAGGTATTGACGTCGAGCCGGACCTGGCCCGTCGGCACCGTCCCACTGCCCGGCGCGACGGGCCGGGGCGGGGCGGCCGCGACGCGGAGCCTGGCGATGAGCAGGCCGTCGAGTTCGGTCACGGTGATCGTGCCGGCGGGCCGCCTGGACGCTGTCGCCCACGGACGGCAGGTCCCCGAGCGCGGCGAGCGCGTACCCGGCGGCGGTCAACGCGCGGGCCCTCGGGTAGCTCGATCCAGGTCTGCTCGGTGAACTCGTCCAGGTTGAGCAGGCCGTCGACCTCCACCTCGCCGTCGTGCAGCCTGGTCGCCTCGCTGTGCTCGGCGTCGTACTCGTCCCTGATGTCGCCGATCCCCTGGTCAGGCACT
>CAWCKG010000015.1:0-198494 GCA_963795785.1 uncultured Actinomycetes bacterium | reverse complement strand
GGCCGGGTCTCTCGCCATACCATCTCCTGCCATCATGATCCCACCGCGGCGGCCGCCGGGGCCCGCAACGCCTGTCCCACAGCGGATCCCTAGGCGAGGCTGGACCGCCAGCTGGCATGCAGGGCAGAGTACCGGCCGCTGCCCGCCAGCAGCAGGTCCGGCGGCCCGTCCTCGACGATCTCGCCGCCGCTCATCACCAGCACCCGGTCGGCGATCGCCACGGTGGACAGCCGGTGCGCGATGATCAGCGCGGTGCGCCCGGCCAGGATCGTCTGCAGCGCGTCCTGCACGGCCCGCTCGCTGGGCAGGTCAAGCAGCGAGGTCGCCTCGTCGAGCACGAGCACGGCCGGGGCGGCCAGGAACACCCGCGCGACGAGATCAGCTGGCGCTGGCCCGCGGACAACCTGCCGCCACGCTTGCCGACGTCGGCGTCGTAACCGCCGGGCATGCCGTTGATGAAGGCATCGGCGCCGATCGCCCTCGCGGCCGCGGTGATCTCCGCCCTGCTGGCACCCGGCTTGCCCAGCTCGATGTTGTCCGCGATCGACCCGGTGAACAGGAAGTTCTCCTGGGTGACCAGGACCACCTCGGACCGCAGCCGCTCGGCGGGCAGATCCCGCAGATCGACGCCGTCGAGCAGGACGCTGCCCTGCTCGGGTCGTAGAACCTGGCCACCAGCCGGGCCACGGTCGTCTTCCCCGCGCCGGTCTCCCCGACCAGCGCGACCGTCTGCCCGGCCGGAATCCGCAGGTCCATATCCGGCAATACGATCGTCTCGCGGTACCCGAAGCGCACCGCGCGCAGCCACAGTTCCCGGCCGGCCCCGCTGCGGGGCGGCAGTTCCGCGGGAACCTCCGGCTCGGGCACCCCCAGGGGCTCCTCGAGCACCCCGGAGATCTTCTCCAGCGCGGCCCCGGCGGACTGGAACGTGTTGTAGAACTGCGACAGGTCCTGCAGCGGGTCGAAGAAGCGCTGCAGGTACAGCAGGAACGTGGCGAGCACGCCCACCTTGATGTCGCCGTCCGCCACGCGCAGCCCCCCGTACAGCAGCACGGCGCCCGTGGCCAGGTTGGCGACCAGGGTGATCCCCGGCGAGTACACCGCGATCAGGCGCATCGAACGCAGGGTGGCCGCGGCGTTGCGTCCGTTCAGCACTGAAAAGATCTCTTCGTTGCGGCGCTCCCGGCGGAACGCCTGTACCGCGCGGATGCCGCCGAAGGTCTCCACGAAGGCGACGATCACGTCCGCGATGGCCTCCCGGCTGCGCCGGTAGGCGGTCGCGGACTCGCGGCGGAACCACAGGGTGAGCGCCACCAGCGGGCCGAACCCGGCCAGCACCACCAGGGCCAGCGGCCAGTCGAGCAGCAGCATGCCCACGCCGACAAGCAGCAGCGAGAAGACCGCGGACACCAGCGAGTCGAGGCCCTCCTCGAACAGGTCGGAGATCGAGTCGATGTCCGAGGTCTGCCGGGAGATGACACGCCCGGAGGTGTACCGCTCGTGGAACGCCACCGGCAGCCGCTGGAAGTGCGCGAACAGCCGGCGGCGCAGTTCGGCGACCACGCCCTCGCCGAACCGGCCGATCTCCAGGATGAACGCCCGGGTGGTGATGGCCTGCACCGCGACCGCCACGAAGAACGCGGCCATGATGGCCGCCAGCGGGGCCACGTCGCGGCTGTGCACCAGCGGCGGTATGCCGCGGTCGATGGCCACCCCGACCAGCCATGGCCCGGCCAGCGCCGCCAGGTTCGCGACGACGACGAGCACCAGCGCCCAGGTCACCTGGCGCCGGTAGGGCCGCAGCAGCGCGGTGAGCAGCCGCCGGGCCCGCCTGCGCAGCAGGGCCGACAGCTTGCCGGTGACCTCCTCGAGGTTCTCGGCGGCTACCCCGCGCCACGGCTGGGCGGTCACCGGGCCACCGCCTGCTGCGAGTCGTCGTGCTCGCCGGCCGCAGCCACGTCGCCCATCAGCTCGGCGTAGCGGGGCTCGGTGGCGAGCAGTTCCGCGTGGGTGCCGGTCGCCACGATCTGGCCGTCGGCGAGCAGGGCCACCCGGTCGGCGAGCAGCACGGTGGACGGCCGGTGCGCGACCAGCAGCGCGGTCGTCCCGGCGAGCGCGTCCCGCAGCGCGGCGGTCACCTTCTCCTCGGTGCGCACGTCCAGCGCGGACAGCGGGTCGTCGAGGACGAGCACGGGCGGCCGGGCCAGGATGGCCCTGGCCAGGGCCAGCCGCTGCCGCTGGCCGCCGGACAGCGCCATGCCCTGCTCGCCGATCCTGGTGTCCAGGCCCCAGGGCAGCCGGGCCACGAAGCCCGCGTGGGCGACCGCCAGGGCCTGCTCGACCTGCTCGTCGGTGGCGTCCGGCGCCCCGAAGCGTGACGTTCTCCCGCACGCTCACCGAGAACAGGGTGGGGTCCTCGAATCCGCTGCCGATCAGGGTGCGCAGCACCGGCAGCGGGAGGTCGCGGATGTCGGTGCCGTTCAGGGTGATCGACCCGGCGGTCGGGTCGGCCAGCCGCGGCACCAGCTGGAGCAGCGTGGTCTTGCCGGAGCCGGTCGCGCCGGTCAGGGCCAGGGTCTGGCCCGGCTCCAGCTCCAGCGTCACCCCGCGCAGCACCGGGCGCTCGGTGCCCGGGTAGCGGAACTCCACCCGGTCGAACCGGAGCCGGGCCGGCGCCGTGCTGGCCCGGGGGCGCCCCGGCCCCCCGCGGCGCGGGCCCCCGGACCGGCCGCGGCCGCTGGCCCGGGCCGCGGCCCCCGGCGCGGGCGGGGAGACCACGGCGGGCGGGGTGTCGAGGATCTCGAACACCCGCTGCGCCGCCGTGGCGGCCTCCTGGCCGCTCGCCAGGATGTAGCCCATCGCCTCGATCGGCCAGACCAGCTCCAGGGTGAGCGTGATGAACGCGACCAGGCCGCCGAGCGTCAGCGCGTGCTGGCTGGTCGCGATCGCGCCGAGCAGCACGATGAGCCCGATGACCGCGTTCGGGATGAGGTCGAGCGTGGCCCAGAACGCGCCGCGCAGCCGTGCCTTGTCGAGCTGGGTCTGGTAGACCAGCGACGCCTGCGCGCCGTGCGTGGCCTGCGCCTGCCCGCGGCGGCCGAGCGCCTTGAGCACGGCGATCCCGGTGGCCGCCTCCTCCACGTAGGTGGCCAGGTCGCCCTGCTGGTCCTGGGCCCGCCGGGACAGCACCCGGTAGCGCCGCTCGAACCGGTTGCACACCAGGCCCACCGGCAGGAAGATCCCGCCGGTGATCAGGCCCAGCCACCAGTTGAGGTGGATCAGCAGGGCGACCACCGCGACGAACGTGACCACGTTGGTGATCAGGAAGACGGTGCCGAACCCGGCGAACCGCCGGATCGCCGACAGGTCGGTGGTGGCACGGGACAGCAGCTGGCCGGACTGCCACTCGTCGTGGAACCCGACGTCCAGCCGCTGCAGGTGCGCGTACAGGTCGCGGCGCATGGCCTGTTCCATGCCGGTAACGGCGCTGGCCTGGACCCAGCGCCGGATGAAGTTCAGTGCTGCCTGCGCGATGCCAAGCCCGGTCGCGGCGAGGCCGATGGGCAGCAGCAGGCTGCGGTCACCGGTCTGGATCGCGCTGTCGATCAGGGCCTTGGTCAGCAGCGGGATCACCAGAGCGGTGGCGACCGAGGCGCAGGCGGCCACCAGCATTCCGATCAGCCGCCACAGATAGGGCCGCAGGTAGCTGCGGAGCCGCCACAGCGCCATCATCGGCGTCGCCGGGGAATGGGCACGCGCGTCGGCAGCAGCGTGCTCAGGGGGCATTATCGTGACGCTAACCGCCCGGCTGCGTGCATGTCATCTGATTTTCTGCCCGCTGCCGGGCTGGCGCGGCGCCGGGACCTGCCCGGTTAGCACCTGATCGTGATACTAAGGGCCGTTTCGTGGTGAAACCGTGCCCGCGACGGGGGTGGCGGAGCGACCCCGACTCTGGCACGCTGGCTAGCCCGGCCCGTGGGGCGTGGCCGGGAATAGGACCGTTGGGGGCAGTCCATGACCGATTGGGCACCTGGCCCAGCGCTCGCCGCGTATCACTCCGGCGTGACCGTCATCTGTGAGCTGGCCGCCCAGTTCACCGATGAGGCCTGGGCCGCCCAGACGACCTGCCCGGAGTGGCGCGCCGCCGACCTGGCCGGGCACCTGCGCTGCGTCGCGGACGACTACCACGAGTACCTCGACGACGCGCCGCTGTCCCGGCTGGCCAGGCTGATGGCCCGCGGCCCCAGCCCGGAGAGCCTGGCCCGCAAGCTGGCCAGGCAGAACGCCGCCGAGCTTGCGGCGCTCCCCGATGCGACCGGCCCCGAGCACATCGCCGCGTTCGCCGCCGCCGCGCGCGCCTACGCCGGCCGCGCCCTCGGGGTCTGGGACCTGCCGCACCACCGGTTCGGCGACACCGTGGTGACCGTGGGCGGCATGGTGGGCGCCGCCTGCGCCGAGTGGCACCTGCACGCCTGGGACCTGGCCGCCTCGCTGGGCAAGGACTACCAGCCGGCCAGCCCGGAACTGCTGGCCGCCGGATGGCAGGCGGGCATGCCGCACCTGCCGCTGGACGCCGGCCTGCACGATGGCGCCGTGCGGCGCCGCGGTCGCGGCGCGGCCGTCGCGGTCGCGGGCGCGCCGGCCCGGCCGCGGCCGCCCCGGCCGGGGGGCCGCCGCGCACGAGGGCGCCTGGCCGGCGCTGCTGCGTGCCTCCGGCCGCCTCCCGCGCTGACCACCCGGGCGGCGAGCGACGGGCCGCCCAGAGCGGAGCGCTGGCCAGGCTCGTGCGACGCTGGAGCGCGAGCGCGGGAGGAGCGCGGATGGGCCTGGATGTCAGCGCGGTGCGGGCGATGTACCCGGCACTGGCCGACGGTTATGCCTACCTCGACGGAGCGGCGGGCACCCAGCTTCCCGCGCCGGTGATCGACGCGATCGGCGGCGCGCACCGGTCCGGGCTGGGCAACTCCGACGGCGCGTTCCCGGCCAGCGCGCGCTCCGACGCGATCACGGCCGAGTGCCGCCGGGCGGTCGCCGACCTGGTCGGCGGGGACCCGGCCGGGGTGATCCTCGGGCCGAACATGACCACGCTGACCTACCGCCTCGCCGCCACGCTGGCGCGGGACTGGCGCCCGGGCGACGAGGTGATCGTGTCCCGGCTGGACCACGACGCGAACATCCGGCCGTGGGTGCAGGCGGCCGGGCGGGCCGGTGCCGTGGTCCGCTGGGCCGAGGTGGAGCTTCCCGCGGCGGAACTGCCCGCCGCACAGTACGACGCGCTGCTGACCGACCGGACCCGGCTGGTGGCGGTGACCGCGGCCAGCAACATCCTCGGCACCCGCCCCGACGTGGCCGCGATCACCGCGAAGGCCCGCGCCGCGGGCGCGCTCAGCTACGTGGACGGGGTGCACGCCACCCCGCACGGCCCCACCGACATGGCCGCGCTCGGTGCTGACTTCTACGCCACCAGCGCCTACAAGTGGTCCGGCCCGCACATCGGCGCGGTCGTCGCCGACCCGGCGCTGCTGGAACCGTTGCGGCCGGACAAGCTGGACCCCGCGCCCGGCTACCTGCCCGACCGGTTCGAATGGGGCACCCCGTCCTTCGCCGACTTCGCCGGGGTGGCCGCCGCGGTGGACCACCTGGCCGGGCTGGACGCCGCGGCGGCCGGGACCAGGCGGCAGCGGCTGCTCGCCTCGATGGCCGCCGCCCACGATCACGAGCAGCGCCTGTTCGCGGTCCTGGCCGGCGGGCTGGCCGCCATGGACAAGGTCACGCTCTACGGGAACGCCCGCAACCGCACCGCCACCGCGTACTTCAACGTGGCCGGCCTGACCCCGCGGGCGGTGGCGGAGCACCTGGCCGAGCGGAAGGTGAACGTCTGGGACGGGCACAACTACGCCTGGGAACTGACCGGCGCGCTGGGCATCAGGGACACCGGCAGCGCGGTCCGTGCCGGTCTGGTGCACTACAACGACCGCTCCGATGTGGACCGGTTGCTCGCGGCCGTCGCGGAACTGGCGGGCTAGCGGAGGATAATTGTCCCGTCTTGTCCCGTGAACGGTCCCGTTCGGCCGCTTAACCTGGCATTCTGGCCCGGTGGAGCATGCTGGCACGGGGATGATCCATCACATTGAGCTCTGGGTGCCCAATCTCACCAGAGCCGAGGCCAGCTGGGGATGGCTACTGGTCGAGCTGGGCTATCAGCCGTTCATCCAGTGGCCCGAGGGGCAGAGCTGGCGGGCGGGTGCCATCTACATCGTCCTGGAGCAGTCGCCCGACCGGGTGGCCGGCCGTCACGACCGGTGCCGCCCCGGATTGAACCATCTGGCCTTCCATGTCGCCTCCAGGGAAGAGGTGGACAAGCTCACCGAGGAAGCACCGCAGCACGGGTGGCGGCTGCTGTTCAGCGACCGCCACCCGCACGCGGGCGGCCTTGACCACTACGCGGCCTACCTGGAGGACCGGGACGGTTACGAGGTCGAGCTGGTCGCGCCGTCGTGAGGGTAGGCACGGCCCGGCCCGCCCGGCGGCGTTACCCGGACCGCACGGTGATAGACACCCGCAGGTCCCGCGAGGAGCGCCCGGCCTGGACGGTGAACTCACCCGGCGGCCAGGACCACTGCCCGGCCTCCTCGTCGAACACGGCGAAGATCCGGGCAGGCACCCGCAGCGTGACCTCGGCTGCCTCGCCGGGCTCGGCCGCGGCGCTGCCGAAGGCCCCCAGTACCCGCACCGGCCGCCCGCCGTTCCCCGGCGCACCGGTCACATAGGCCTGGACGACCTCCCGGCCAGGCCGGGTCCCGGTAGTTGCGGACCCGGACCCGCAGCAGCGCGTCCGTGCCTGGGGCCAGGGTCTCCGCCGGGCCGCTGAGCGACTCGTAGTCCCAGCTCGTGTAACCCAGGCCGTGACCGAACGGGAACATCGGGGTGATGCCCGCCGCGTCGTAGCCGCGGTACCCGATGAGCAGGCCCTCGGCGTAGTCGAGGCGGCCGTCCCGTGGCTGGGCGTGCAGCACCGGGCAGTCGGCCTCGGCCGCCGGCAGGGTGACCGGCAGCCTGCCGCCCGGCTCGGCGTGGCCGAGCAGCACGTCCGCGAGCGCCTCGCCGATGGCCTGGCCGGGCAGCCAGGCGTAGATCACCGCGCCGACCTCGCCGGCCCACGGCATCAGCACCGGCATGCCGGCGTTCACCACCACCACCGTCCGCGGGCAGGCGGCGGTGACCCGGCGGACCAGTTCGTCCTGCCGGCCGGGCAGGGCCAGGGTGTCCCGGTCGTAGCCCTCGCTCTCCGAGGTCTCCGCCGAGCCGACCATCACGATGGCCACGTCCGCGGCCGCGGCGGCCGCGACCGCCTGCGCCATCAGCGTCTGCTCGTCCGCCGAGGGCGTGATGCCCAGCCGCAGCGCCACCGGTCCCTGGCAGGCGGCCGCCGGGCGGAACTCCACGGTGACCATGGTGTCCTGCCCGCCGGTCAGCGCGACCTGCCCACGGATCTCGCCGGGGCGGGTCATGGTCTCGACCGGGTCGGCCGGCACCCGGGTCTCGCCCTGCGCGGCCACGGCCCCGTTGACGGTGATCGTGAGCCGTCCCACGCCCGCGGCGCCGAACAGGTAAGGCCCGCCGGTCTCCGCGCGGAACGCGGTGCGGAGCGTGATCACGCCGCTCTCGCCCCAGCCCACGCCGGGCGGGAGCCCGTCCCACCAGGCCAGTGCGGTCGCGGCGCGGTGCTCGCTGGCGAACACCTCGCCGCCGGGGGTGGCGAACTCCAGCCGCACCCCCGGTTCCCCGGTGACCGGATCGGTGACCGAGCCGCGGGGCGGTTCCGGGACGCCCTGCCAGGTCCAGCAGCCGGGTGCCGGGGTCACCGTGACCTCGGCGCCGAACGCCTCCCGCAGGGCCCGGACGGGCGCCGGGGCGGACGCCGGGATGACCCGCGCGCTGCCGCCGCCCTGGATCACCGGATGCAGCGCGTTCGGGCCGATCACCGCGACACGGCGGATGCCGTCCGCCGCCAGCGGCAGCACCGCGCCGTCGTTGTGCAGCAGCACGAGCGAGGCGGTCACCGCCTTGCGCAGCAGCGCGGCCGGAACCAGGGCCGGTGCCGCGGCGGGCTGGCCGTCGCCGTTGCGCGGCGGCTGCCGCGGCGCCGGTGTCACTGAGCGCGCCCACCCGCCGGGCCACCGGCGAGCAGCCTGACCAGCTTGTCGTCCAGGAGTTCCTCGGGCACCTGCCCCGCCCGGACCGCGTCGGCCAGTGCCTCGCCCCAGTACCTGTTCGGCCCGGGCATGGCCAGATCCAGCCCGCCCACGGCGGTCGGCACCGTGCTGCGGGTGGCGTCCCAGTCCGAGGTGACCACCCCGGCGAATCCCCACTCGCCCTTGAGCACCGAGCGCAGCAGCGTGCCGTTCTCGGTCATCCTGGTCCCGTTGACCACGTTGTACGCCGCCATGACCAGGGCGGCGCCGGCCTCCCGGACGGAGGCCTCGAACGGGACCAGGTACAGCTCACGGAGGACCTGCTCGGCGATGCGCGCGTCGTAGGTCCACCGCTCGGTTTCCGAGTCGTTGCCGACGTAGTGCTTCACCGTGGCCGCGACGCCGGCCGACTGGACGCCGGTCACGTACGCGACGGCGATCCGCGCGGTCAGCTCCGGGTCCTCGGCGAAGCATTCGAAGCCCCGCCCGGCGAGCGGGGTGCGCATCAGGTTGATCTGTCGGGGCCAGCAGGATGTCCACGCCCTTGCTGCGCGCCTCCGCGCCGAGGGCCGCGGCCAGCTCGCGGACCAGTTCCGGATCCCAGGTGGCGCCGAGTGCGGACGGGCAGGGCAGGCAGCTGGAGGGGTTGCTCTCGTCCAGGGTCGTGCCGCGCACCCCGGACGGCCCGTCCGAGGTGACCATCGGGCGCAGCCCGAGGGCGTCGCAGCCTGGGATCCGCCAGCTGTCCGCGCCGGTCAGCAGCCGGACCTTGTCATCAAGGGGGAGCGCAGCCAGCTGGCTGCGCTCCCCGGACATCTGAGTTGTCATCTGGTTAGGACTTCGGCTTCAGGTGAAGAACCGTGTACTCCAGGTACGGCGTGTTCGGCACCGGAGCCATGTAGGGGTTGCTTGCCGTCGGCCACCCCGTGTAGTTGCGGGTGGAGTACTCGGCCCAGGCGCCGCCGTACAGCAGCGGAACGACCGGGACCTGCGTGGCCATGATGTTGGCCAGCTAGCTGATCGCCTGCAGCTGGACGCGTGCTGCTGGACGATCCCTCGTACTGGGCCAGTGCCGTCTGGGCGGCGCGTCGTTGAACCGGCCGAAGTCGCCCGTGGCCGGCTTGCCCACCGGAGCGCTCAGCGTGCTGTCCATCCACCCGTCGTAGTAGACGAACGGGGTCGGTCCCTGGTTCGACCAGTGGATCGTGGTGTCGAAGGTGCCGTTGGCGACGTCCCCGGCCCAGACGGTCGGGTTGCCGATCCCGTCCACCGTCACGTCGAAGCCCAGGGCGTTGAGCTGGTGTGCGATGAGCCCGGCGTCGGTGTAGTAGTCGCTGTAAGGCACCGGGTCGGAGATCTTGAAGGCGATCGTCTTGCCGTTCTTCATCCACTTGCCGTTCACCTTCGCCCAGCCGTCGGCCTTGAGGATCGACGTCACCTTGGCGGGGTCACCGGCCGCGGGCAGGTCGTTGGACAGCGACGGGGGAGGTAGGAGTTGTCCACGGGCAGCATCAGGCCGCTTGCCGACGAGGTGGGCGGCTCGTAGCCGGTCTCACCCTGCTGGGAGAGCTGCTGGCGGTTGATGCCGTAGCTGATCGCCTGGCGCACGGCCGGGTCGTTCAGCGGGGCCTTGGTGGTGTTGACGAACAGCGACACCACGTTGTTGTCGTTGAAGTAGGGCGCGCTGGACAGCCAGGTGTGGTTGTCCGGGCTCTTGGACAGGTAGTTGCCCTGGATGTCGGCGACATAGTTGCCCGCCCAGTCGATCGAGCCGCTCTGGATCGGCGGGACCAGGTTGGCGTTGGTGTTGTAGGACGGGAAGTCGATCTCGGGAACGTGCACCGAGGCCTTGTTGTAGTAGAGCGGGTTCTGCTTGAGGGTGTAGCCCTGCGGCGAGAACTTGTCGAGCATGAACGGGCCGGTGCCGACCGGGCTGGGGTCGGTGTAGGTGACCGGGTTGCCCACCGAGGACCAGACGTGCTGCGGCTCGATGTAGACCTGGCCGATGAGGAACAGGTTCGCGAACTGCGGCTTGGCGAAGTTCAGCGTCACCGAGGTGGCGCTCGGCGCGGTCGCGCTGGTCACGATCGGGGCGCCCGAGGTGTACAGCGCCGGGTGCGCCTTGATCATGTTGAAGGTGAAGGCGACGTCGCTGGCGGTGAACGGCTTGCCGTCGTTCCACTTGACGCCGGAACGGATCGGGATCGTCAGCGTCTTGCCGCTGTTGGACCAGGTCGGCTGGCCGGAGGCGAGGACCGGGATGCCGGGCTTGGTCGGCTGCAGGTAGTTCCAGATGTAGAGCGGCTCGTTGTACAGCGCCACCGAGTTGGTGATGAACCCGGTGGACGTGGACGAGAGCGGGTTGAAGTTGTCCGTCATCGGCGACAGCGGGGTGCTCTCGATGACCAGCGTCTGGCCGGTGGCGGTTTTCGTCGTAGGACTGCTTGAGGAGCTTGAGCCGCCGCAGGCCGCGACGCCCAGAGACAGGACGCCGACGGCGACCAGGCTCTTCAGGATTGTTTGCCTCATTGCTTAGACTCCGATGTACCCGGCCGGCTCATCGCCGGCCTTGTTGTATACGACCGTGGTGGGTCCGTTGTCAGGGAGGTCAGGTTGGTGGCCGGCCGGGGACTTGGCCTGCCGTGATCCGCCCCGTCGCTCAAGAAGTTCTTGCCGCGGCGCGTTACGAGCGGCGCCGCTAGCCGGTGTTCCGCTGCATCACGCCTCCTTTCCCTGGTCAGGCGCTACGGGCGAGGGCACGAGGTTCCCCGCGCGCCCGGCCAGCGGGCGGGATTGTCCGCCGGTCAGGCCGGTCGCATGCAGCCAGCAGGCGCTGACATGACCGGTGGCGACCTCGAAATCCGGTGGTACCCGCTCGGCGCACACCGCCATGGCATGCGGGCACCGTGGGTGGAAGCGGCAGCCGCGGGGCGGGTTCACCAGGCTCGGTGGCGCGCCGCGGGCGGCCAGGACGGCCGGCCCGGCCCGGTCGGGGTCCGGGGCCGCGTTGAGCAGCAGGCTGGTATAGGGGTGGGCGGCTCGTCGGTCACCGTGGCGGCCGGGCCGGACTCCACCCGCTGGCCCGCGTACATCACCATGATCGAGTCCGCCAGGTACCTTGCCGACGCGATGTCGTGGGTGATGTACAGGATCGAGAGGTGACTGGCCTGCCGCAGGTCCGCCAGCAGGTTGAGGATCCCGAGCCGGATGGACACGTCCAGCATCGAGACCGGCTCGTCGGCCAGCAGGACCCGGGGCCGGGCGGCGAGCGCCCGGGCGATGGCGACCCGCTGCCGCTGGCCACCGGACAGCTCGTGCGGGTATTTGCGCATGAACATTTCCGCCGGGGTCAGCGCCACCGTGGCCAGGAGATCGGCGATGGCCTCGTCCAGGGCGCCGCCACGGCGGGCCGCGCCATGCACGATCAGCGGGCGGGCCAGGTGGTAGCGCACGTCATGGACGGGGTTGAGGGAGGAGAACGGGTCCTGCAGGACCATCTGCACGTCGCGGGCGTAGGCCCGCCTGCCCCGGGTGAAGGCCGGCACCGGCTGCCCGTCCAGCAGGACCTGCCCCGAGGTCGGGGTGATCAGCCTGGCGAGCATCCGGGCAAGCGTGGACTTGCCGGAGCCGCTCTCGCCCACCACCGCGGTGATGGCGTCGGCGGGCAGCGACAGCGAGACCTGCTCGACCGCGTGCACCACGGGGTGCCTGCCCGCGCGGCCGCGGCCAGCCCGGCCTGGTCGCGCCGCCGGGACCTGTGCACGTGAAAGTGCTTGGTGAGCTCGCGCGCTTCGAGCAGCGTGGGAACGGCAGGCACGGGCTGCAGCGTGACCGGGCCGGGTTCAGTCATCGCGTCCTCCCCGGGTGTCCGCGGCCGCCCGGGCGGCGGCGGGTGCAGTCGGCGGCCGCGGGTGGCGGCGGCGGTGTGCAGCGGCGGCCGCCGGGTGCGGCGGCAGGCACCGGGGCGCTGGCCCGCGCGGCGGCGGCCTGCTCGTCCCGGCTGAGTTCCGGCGGCGGGACAGCGCCGGCCTCCTGCAGCCAGCAGGCGGCCAGCCTGCCGCCCTGGCCGGTCAGCGGCACCAGGGGCGGCGCCTCGGTGCGGCACCGGTCCATCGCGTAGCCGCACCGCGGATGGAAGACGCAGCCACGCGGCAGCGCCCGCAGGTCCGGCGGGGAGCCGGGAATGCCCGTCATCTTCTTGTGCGGGCCGTGCAACGGCGGGAACGAGCTGAGCAGGCCCAGGGTGTAGGGGTGGCGGGGGGCCCGGAACAGGGTGCCTGCCTGCGCCCGCTCCACGATCCGGCCCGCGTACATGACCGCTATCGAGTCGGCCACCTCGGCGAGCAGCGACAGGTCGTGGGTGATGAACAGGACGGCGAAGCCGAGCCGCTCCCGCAGCGCGATCAGCTCCTCCAGGATCTCCCGCTGGGTGACCACGTCCAGGGCGGTGGTGGGCTCGTCCAGGATGACGATCCGCGGCTCCAGGGCCAGCGCCATGGCGATCATCACCCGCTGCCGCATGCCGCCGGACAGCTCATGCGGATAGCCGGCCAGCCGGTCGGCGGAGATGCCCACCATGTCCAGCAGTTCGGCCGCCCTGGCCTGCTCCGCAGCCCGTGCCATCCCCGGCCGGTGGGCCTGGAGGACATCGGTGAGCTGCACCCCGATCGGCAGTACCGGGTTGAGCGCGGTCATCGCGCTCTGCAGCACCACCGCGATGTGCGCCCAGCGCAGCTGGCGCAGTTGCTCCTCGTCGGCGGCGAGCAGGTCCACGGTCTGCCCCGGAGCCGGGTGGTAGCGGACCTCGCCGCCGGTGATCAGGCCGGGGGGCCGCAGCAGCCGGATCGACGCGTACGCCAGCGTGGACTTGCCGCTGCCGCTCTCCCCGGCCAGGCCGAGCACCTCGCCGGCGTGGAGCACCAGGTCCGCCCCGGCCACGGCGTGCACGCTGGCCTCGCCCAGCCCGTAATCCACGTTCAGGCCGGTGATCTCCAGCAGCGGCTCGCCCGCCCGGGGCGGCTGGGCGCCGGCCACGCGGCCGCCCACGGCGGTGACCGGGGCGGCCGGCGCTGGCCCGGTGCGGCGGCGGATCATGGGCGCTCCCCTTCGCGCAGCCGCACGACCGGCGTGAGCCCGAGCGAGAACCGGCGCGGCACCGGGCCGGTGGTGTACCGCTTCACCCGCTTGCGGGTCAGCCCGGCCGCCCGCAGCCGCGGGTTGATGAACTCGTCGACGCCGAAGTTGAGCAGCGCCAGGGCCGTGCCGAGGAAGGCCACGGCGAGGCCCGGTGGCAGGTACCACCACCAGTAGCCGCTGATCTCGGCGTTGGCGCTCTGCGCCCAGAACAGCATCGTGCCCCAGCTCCAGTGCTGCGGGTTGACCAGCCCGAGGAAGGCCATGGCGGTGTAGGTGCCGACCGCGTACAAGACGGTGAACAGGAACGAGGAGGCGACGATCGGCAGCAGGTTGGGCAGGATCTCGCAGCCGATGATCCGCCAGGTGCGCTCACCGGCCAGCCGCGCGGAGTCGACGTAGTCGCGGCTGCGCAGCGACAGCGTCTGCGCCCGGAGCACCCGGGCGCCCCACGCCCAGCCGGTGATGGCGATGATCAGGCCGATCAGCACGTCATTGCTGCTGCCCGAGGTCGGCAGGAACCCGAAGATGACGATGAGCAGCGGCAGCGCGGGCAGCACCAGGAAGAAGTTGGCCAGCATCGAGAGCAGGTCGTCGGTGAGACCGCCGAGGTAGCCGGCGGTCACCCCGATGACCACGGACAGCACCGTGGCGACCGCCCCGGCACAGGAACGCGACCAGCACCATGCTCCGCCCGCCGACCAGCAGCTGGGAGAACACGTCCTGCTGCAGCTGGGTGGTGCCGAGCCAGTGCGCGGCCGACGGTGGCTGCGGCACGCCGTTGGTGGTGGACAGGCTCGCACTGGGGTTGTAGGGGGCGATCCACGGGCCGATGACGGCGAGGACCAGGAAGAAGCCGAGCGTGACCAGGCCGATGATGATCTTCGGTGACCTCGGCAGCCGGATGCCGCGGGACCGGCCGGGAACGATGGCGAGCGCCGCGGCCTCCGGCGTGCCCACCGCGCCCGGGGGGCCGCCGGCGCTTCCGGTGCCCAGGTCTGTGCTCGCGGACATGGCTCATGCCTCCTGGCGGGTCCGGGGGTCCAGCAGCACGTACACGAAGTCCGCGGCCAGGTTGGCGGCCAGGACGGCGAACGTGATGATGAGGAAGATCCCCTGGAGCAGGGGGTAGTCGCGGTTGTTGACCGCCTGCAGCAGGATCCAGCCCATGCCCGGGTAGCTGAAGACGATCTCGGTGAGCAGCGCCCCGGACACCACGAAGCCGATGGCCAGGGAGAACCCGGACACGCTCGGCAGGATCGCGTTCCGTGCCGCGTACCAGACCACCCGCCGCTTGCCCAGCCCCTTGGCCTGGGCGACCAGCACGTAGTCCTCGTCCATCGTGGTGACCATGACGTTGCGCATGCCGACGATCCAGCCCGCGGCCGAGCACACCACGATGGTCAGCGCCGGCAGCACCGCGTGGCTGAGCACGTCGCCGGCGAAGGACAGCGTGAACGCGGGGAAGTCGAGCTGGTTGTAGGCGCGGCCCGAGGGGAACCAGCCGAGCTTGACCGAGAACAGCTCCAGGGCCAGGAACGCGATGAAGAAGTACGGGGCCGCCTGGAAGAACGTCATGGCGGGCAGCACGTTGTCCAGCCAGCTGCCGCGCCGCCAGGCGACCAGCACGCCGAGCAGCGTGCCGAGGATGAAACTGATCACGGTGGCGACGCCGACCAGCGCGAGCGTCCACGGCAGCGCGCCCTTGATCACGCTGGTCACCGTGGACGGGTAGTAGCTGGTGGAGATGCCGAGGTTGCCGTGCAGGATGTTGCTCAGGTAGTGCAGGTACTGGCCGATGACGCCTTCCCTGGTCTGCACCCCGAACTGGGTTTCGAGCGACTTGATGGTGCCGGCGGTGATCTGCCCCTGCAGCCGGGCCAGGATGGCCTCGACCGGGTTCCCTGGCATCAGCCGCGGGATGAAGAAGTTCACGGTGATCGCTGCCAGGGCGGTGATCAGGTAGAAGACGAGCCGCCGCCCGAGAACGCGCATGCCGGGCCCTCTCCTTACGGTTGCCGCACGGTGAGCGGCGCTCGGCATGGGCGGGCACCCGCAGCTTTCCCTGCGGACCAGCCGGGTGGGCAGGGTGACGTCGTCCCTGGGCACGGCCGGCGTCGGTGATCATCGAGTACAAGGTCTCGAACGCGGTCGCGCCCAGGTCGGTGATGGGCTGCCGGACGGTGGTGAGCTGCGGGTGCAGGTGCCGGGCCACGGGGATGTCGTCGAAGCCGGTGACGGCGACCCCGCCGGGCACGTCGATGCCGTGCCGCACCAGGGCGTAGACCACCCCGAGCGCGGTCTGGTCGTTCGCGCACGCGATCGCCTGGGGCAGCGAGTCCCCGCTGGCCAGCAGGTTCTCGATCACCCGGGCGCCGCCGGCCGCCGTGTAGTTCCCCTGCCACGCCGGGCCGCTCACGAACTGCGCGCCGTCGGCGGTGACCTGCTCGGCGAAGGCGGCGTGCCGGGCGAGGTTGTCCGGGCTGTCCGCGTGCCCGCCGAGATAGGCGAGCGTCCGGTAGCCGTGGTCGCGGACCAGGTGCCTGGCCAGTTCGGCCATGCCGGCCCGGTTGTCGCTGCTCACGTTCACCGTGCCCGGCGTCGGCATGCCCGCCAGGGTCACCACCGGCACCTGATGGCCCAGCCGGCCGACCTGGTCCGGGTCGAGCACCCGGTCGTGCAGGATGAGCCCGTCGCTCTTGCCGGCCAGCCCGAAGATCCGGCGGGTGTCGTCGTGGCCCAGCCCGACCGAGCTGACCAGCAGGTTGAAGTCCCGCTGCTGGGCGGCCACCTCGATGCCCCGGTTGATCAGGTCGGGGAACTGCAGGCTGGTCTCCTCGTCCTCGAAGATGCCATCGGCCGACACGGTGACCTCGGGGCGGCGGATCACCACCCCGACGACCTCCTTGAGCCGGACGCTCAGCGCCCGGGCCGCCCCGTCGGGGATGAAGCCAAGCTCGGCCGCGGCCCGCTCGACCCGTTCCCTGGTGTCGGGCAGCGGGTTGCGGCGGCCGTTGAGCACGCGGGACACCGACGCGATGGACACGCCCGCGGCCCGCGCCACGTCGTAGATGGTGGGCGGGCCGTGCTCGGTGCCGTCGCCGTGCCCGGGCACCGCGCCGGGAGCCACCGGGACATCCCCTGTCGTGCCGGGTGTCCCCCCGCACGGTCTCAGGGACGATCTCGTCCACCGGTGCAACTCCTTCACGTCCGCGCCGGCCGGGCTGGCGGCGACTGCCGAGGCAGTGGCCTTGCGGGCTGGTAAGCGCTTACCGCAACGGCCTAGAAAGAGCGCTCCCCGAGAGCGCTGGCAATTCTGGACTCGGGTAAGCGCTTACCAGCCGAGTTGCGCTGAGCGTACGACGGACCCGGCCGGTGCCTCAAGACCTGCGTGCCACCGTTATGTGAACGTGACATTGCGGCCTGTGTGGGGGCGAAGCCTCGCTGGGATGAGCAGATTCGGTCACCGAGGACTGGCGGTTTAGGACTGCCCGAAACATCGCCGAAATCATCAGGTGCATGGGTAGCAGGACCGTTCCTCCTGGCGTAACAGCCGGGAAACGCGTCCGAAACCCGGCCATGGGAAACAAGAGATGTTCCTGACGAAACACCGAAGTGGCGGCCGGCCTGAGCTAACCCGGGACCCCCCGGATCACGGCGTCGTGATGGCCCGGCCGCGGCCCGCGGCGGCACCACCGCACGGGTGGCGCGGCCGGGGCACGCGGCCGCAACCCCCGGCAAGCCCTCGGGTCCAGCCCATGAAGGAAGGAATCAGTGAATCCCTACGCAGCGTGGCTGAGCTCGGGTGACAACGCGTGGCAGATGACGGCCGCGACCCTGGTCGGGCTCATGAGCATCCCCGCCCTTGCCGTGCTCTACGGCGGCCTCGTGCAGCGCAAATGGGCCGTGAACACCATGCTGATGGTGTTCAGCACGTTCTGCCTCGTCCTCATCGTCTGGGTCCTGTGGGCCTTCCGGATGGGGTTCGGGTCGCCCTGGATCGGCACGTTCCTCGGCAAGCCTCAGACCGTGGTGGGCGCCGCGGCCGAGCAGGCACAGGCGAACATCCCGTCGCTGAACGGCCTGATGCCGAAATTCAGGTTCCCGCAAGGGTCGCTGGTCTACTTCCAGTTCGTGTTCGCCGCGATCACCCCGATCCTGTTCATCGGCAGCGTGATCGGGCGGATCAGCTTCAAGGTCTGGCTGATCTTCGTGCCGCTGTGGATCACCTTCGCCTACGCGGTGAACGCGTTCCTGCTCTGGGGCGGCGGCTGGTGGGCGGCGCACGGCGCGCTGGACTTCAGCGGCGGCTACGTCATCCACCTGGCGGCGGGCGTGTCCGGCTTCGTGGCCGCGGCCGTGGTCGGGCCCAGGCTCAAGCGGGACCGCGAGCACGGGGTGCCCAACAACCTGCTGTTCGTCTCGGTGGGCGCCGGCATCCTGTGGCTCGGCTGGAACGGGTTCAACGGCGGTGACCCCTACTTCGCCGGCGCCGACGCGACCGCCGCCGTGATCAACACCAACCTCGCCACGGCCGTGGCCATGATGACCTGGATCGTCATGGACATGATCGGCGGCCCGGGGAAGAAGGCGACCTTCCTCGGCGGGATCAACGGCATGATCTGCGGCCTGGTCGGCATCACGCCGGCCGCCGGGTACGTGAACGGCGTCGGCGCGATCATCATCGGCGTGGTCGACTCGGCCATCGTCTGGTTCGCCTGGAACTACCTGTCCAAGGTGCGGCCGTTCAGCAAGGTGGACGATGCGCTGGGCGTGGTGTACACGCACGGCATCGCCGGCCTGTTCGGCGGCCTGCTTGTCGGGCTTCTCGCCGATCCGAAGATGATCGTCTACCTGGGCATCGGCAAGTCGCCCGAACGTCACCACCGCGGGCCTGTTCTACGGGCACCCGCACCAGTTGCTGGTCCAGGCCGGGGCCGCGCTGACCATCATCGTCTGGGACGGGCTGGTCACCTTCCTCATCCTCAGGGGCATCGGGCTGTTCATGAAGCTGCGGATACCCGACGAGGATCTGGAGATCGGCGACGTGGCGGTGCACGGCGAGGAGGCGTACCCGACGGAGGAACTGGTGCGGGTCGGCGCCGCCGCCGACGGCCCGGCGCACGCGCTGTCCGGCGGGACGGCGGCAGTGCCGCCGAGAAGGTGCGGCAAACCGAGTAGGCCCAGGCGGCTGCCAAGGCTGCCGCCCGGCGGCCTGCTCCGGCCACCGGGGGCAGTCCGCCCTGCGGGGCGTCCGCCGGCTCGCCCGAGGCCCCGGCGGCCGGCGCGCCGGGGACCGCCCGGCCCCCGTGGCCTGAGGCCCGCGCGACTCCGTCGTGCGGGCCTCGGCCGCTGTGGCTGCGTTCTGGTGACCTGCGGTTCCTGGCCTGGTCCCCATTTTCGTGCGAACCGAGTCCAGCACGTTTTAGACTGCTGAGCACGGCTGAGTAGCACGAAATAAGGGTGGGGTGGATGTGATGGCGGATGTCGCCGGGCCGGTGACCTGTGAGTCATGCGGGCGGCCGTTGCCCCCTCAGCACGGAAAAGGCAGGCGGAGGCGTTACTGTGACGCCACATGCCGGAGCGCCGCGCGCCGCGCCCGCGAGGCGGGCAGCCCCGGCGCACCAGCCGACGTAAAGCCTAACTTGACAGCCTCCAAGCGTCAGGAATATGTTGACGGCGTAGCCAAGACGCCCAGTGAAGCGGGCCCGGTGGCCGTCAGGGTCGGCGACGCCGCGCGGCGGCTGGCGGCCGAGCTCACCGGCTCGGGCACCGGCTCTCCGCTGGCCGCGGTGGCGGCGGCCAGCGACCTGTCCGCCGCCACCAACGCGGCCCTGCAAGAAGCCGTCGACCGTGCCCGGGCGGCCGGGCATAGCTGGAGGGAGATCGGCGATGTCCTCGACACGACCAGGCAGGCCGCATTCCAGCGGTTCGGCCGGCCGGTCGATCCGCGGACCGGCAAGCCGATGCTCAGGGCCGTGCCGCGGGGCACGGCGGACCGGGCCATCGACCTGTTCGCCAACATCGTCGAAGGCCGCTGGGAGGCGGCGACGAGGGATTTCACCCCGCAGATGCTTGAGCACGTGGACGCCGGCCGGATCGCCGACGCGTACGCGCAGACGGTCAGCATGGTCGGCGGCTTCGAGCGGATGGGCGAGCCGCTCGCCTACCCGGTGAGCCTGGGCGCCGCGGTGGACATCCCCCTGTACTTCGAAGCGGGCGAGCGGACGGGCCAGGTCACCTTCGACCGCAACGGCAAGGTCATCGGCCTGTTCATCCGCCCGCCCCAGACATGAGAACCAGCATCCTCACCCCAGGCGGGCGCACATGAACAGCAACAGGTCAGCCAGGACGGCCGGGCGCCTGCGTGCCGCGGCCGCCGCGGCCATCGCCGTGGCCGCCGCCTGCACGATGGCCGCCGCCGGCTGCGATTCGTCGACGCCGAAGCCGGCGGCGAGCCCCACGCCCGTCGGGTTCCACGGCGAGCTTCCCCGACACCGCCGTCGGCCGGCAGGCGCACTGGCTGCTCGGCGCGGTGGCGCACCCGCCGATCCCGGCCGCCGCGATCAAGGCCCACTTCGACGCCACGTTCCTCACGCAGGTCCCGGCGAGCCCGGCTGAACAGCGTCCTCGCGACGGTGCGGAGCCTGCGGCTCGACTCGATCACCCAGAGCACGCCCGGCATCGCTCGCGTTCGTGGTCACCGCGAACGGCACGTCCAGGCTGGCCGTGAGCATGGTCACCGACGCCCGCGGCCTGATCAGCGGCCTGCTGCTGCGGCCGGCCAGCACGTCGAAGGCGCCGCCGGTGCCGACGGCCTGGTCCGGCGTGGACCGCATGATCCGCTCGGTGGCACCGCAGGTGCACTTCCTGGTCGCCGCGGTGCACGGGAACACCTGCCGGCCGGTCCACGCGATCGGCGCGGCCACGCCCGCCCCGCTGGGCTCGGCCTTCAAGCTCTACGTGCTCGACGCCCTGGCCCGCGCCGTCGCGGCGGGCACGGTGAGCTGGGACCAGCCGCTCACCGTCACCAGCCAGGTCAAGAGCCTGCCCTCGGGGATCCTCCAGAACGATCCCGACGGCACCAGGGTCAGCGTGCGGCAGGTGGCGGCCGGCATGATCTCGATCAGCGACAACACCGCCGCGAACATGCTGATCGCCCTGCTCGGCCGTCCCGCGGTCGCAGGCCGCGACCCGGGCGACGGGGATGGCCGACCCCGCCCTGGACGTGCCGTTCCTCACCACGAGAGAACTGTTCGTCCTCAAGCTCGACGACTGGCCGAAGCTGGCCAGCGCTACCTGGCCCTCGGTGCCGCCGGACGGCAGGCGATGCTGTCCGGCACCGTCGACCGGGTCCCGCTGAGCGCGCTCCCCGCGGCCCCCTGGACCGAGCCCCGCGACATCGGCTCGCTCGAATGGTTCGCCTCGCCGACCGACATATGCCACGTGTTCGCCTCGCTCGCCACGCTGGCCCGGCAGCCGAAGCTGGCCCCGCTCGCGGGCATCCTGGCGCGCAACGCCGGCGGCATGACCCTGGATCCCAGCCAGTGGCGGCCGGTCTGGTTCAAGGGCGGCTCGGAGCCCGGCGTGCTCACGCTCAACTACCTGGCCACGACCCGCACCGGCCAGGCCTACGTGGCCAGCGTGCTGGCCGCGGACCCCGCGGCGCCGCTCGCGCAGGACTCGGCCGTTCTCACGCTGATCAGCGCGGTCAAGGGCGCGCTGCAGCTCGCCGCCGGCCGAGCGTAGCTACAGGGCTGGCGACCTGGGGGATCACCTCGCTGCCGATGATCTCCAGCGGGGTGACGTCCCAGACGTTGGCGACCGCGCCGATGGCCGCCTGGAAGCCCATCTGCGGCCAGGTTGCCGAGCTGGTCCACCATCTCGGCGGTCTTCTCGCCCTTCTCCCCGGGGTCGAAGATGAAGTAGCAGGTCTTGGTGATCTCGTCGTAGTCGCGGCCCTCGGCGTCGCAGTGGGCCCGCAGCACGTCGAGCTTGCGCGCCAGGTCGGGGCCGGGGAACAGGTTGCACGCCTGGGCGTACCTGGCGACGAACCGCAGCGTCTTCCGCTCGCCGCCGCCGCCGATCATGATCGGCGGGTGCGGCCGGGACAGCGCCTGCGGCGAGTTCAGCGGCCGTTCGAGCCGGTAGTGCCTGCCCTCAGTACGGCGTCTCGTCGCCGCGCCACATCTGCAGGCAGATCTGCAGCGTCTCCTCCAGCCGCTCGAACCGCTCGGCCACCGGCGGGAACGGGATGCCCAGGCCGCGCGACTCCTCCTCGTTCCAGGCGGCGCCGATGCCCAGCCAGGCCCGCCCGCCGGACAGCACGTCCAGCGTGGTCACGGTCTTGGCGAGGATCCCCGGGTGCCGGTACACGGTGCCGGTCACCAGGGTCAGCAGCTTCGCCCGCGAGGTCACCGCGGCCAGGTAAGCCAGCGTGCTGTAGGCCTCGAGCATCTCCCGCTCCGGCGGCCCGATCACCCCGATCTGGAAGAAGTGGTCCATCACGGCGATGAGGTCAAAACCGGCCTCGTCGGCCGCCCGGCCCACCGCGGCCAGGTCGGCGCCCAGCCTGGCCGGTCCGCCGGGGAAGGTGAAGTCTGGAATCTGCACACCGATCTGCACGGTGATCGCCTCCGCTCTCGGGTCTGCGGGGCCGCCCGGCCAGCCCGCCGGTACCGCCCGGTGAAGACTCTCACAGCCAGGTGCGGGCGGTGATCCCGGCCCGGTCCGCGAACCGGGTCGCGCACAATGGGGATATGACCCAACCCGTGCTCAAGACCAGGACGCTGGTGACCGAAGACGGCGTGCCGATCGATGCCATGCACCTGCCCAGGGACACCGACCTGGCGATCGTGCTCGCGCACGGCTTCACCCTGTCCTGGCAGCACGGAGCGGTGTGGCGGGTCGCCAGGCGGCTGAACCGCACGGCGGGCGTGATCGCGTTCGACTTCCGCGGCCACGGCAGGTCGGGCGGGCTGTCCACGCTGGGCGACCGGGAGACCAGGGACCTGGCCGTGGCCGTCGGGTACGCACGGGAACTGGGCTACCGGCGGATCGTCACGGTCGGCTTCTCGATGGGCGCCTCGATCGTGGTCCGGTACGCGGCCCTGGTCGGCGGCGTCGACGCCGCGGTGTCGGTGAGCGGGCCCGGCCGCTGGTACTACCGGGGCACGTACCCGATGCGCCGGGTGCACTGGGCGGTGGAGCACCGCCTCGGCCGGCTGATCACCCGCAAGTGGCTGAACACCAGGATCAGCAGCGGGCGGTGGAACCCGGTGCCGATGCCGCCCGCGGAGGCGGCCGCCCGGATCGCGCCGATCCCGTTGCTGGTGGTGCACGGCGACAAGGACCCGTACTTCCCGGTCGAGCACGCCCACCAGCTCTACCGGGCCGCGCGCGAGCCGAAGGAACTGTGGGTCGTGCCCGGGTTCGGGCACGCCGAGTCCGGCTCGAACGACGCCCTGGTGGACCGCATCGCCGCCTGGGCCGACCAGACGACGGCAGGCGCGGGCCGCCACGGCGGCGGCGACCGCAGGCGGAACGGGCCGGCGCCGCCTAGATGGCCTGCGGCCGGTTCCTCCGTTACGAGGCCGTGGCCGCCCGCAGGCTCTCCCCGGTCTCCGGGTCGAAGAAGTGCAGCGCGGCCAGGTCCACGTGCACCTTGGCGGCCTGGCTCTCGGTCAGCGTGGTCCGCGGGTCCATCCGGGCCACGATCGCCGCGGACAGCGGCTGGATCTCCTCCTCCGCCGCCTCCGGGTCCTCCGGTTCCCCGTCCGCCACGGGATGCAGTCGCTCCACGCGATCGCAGCTGGCCCCACCCCGACCGCGGCAATGCACATCAACTTCTGACCCAAGCTCCTCGCGCAGTTCGACCTGCACGTCGAGGACCGACCCGGGCGCGGCGTCCGGCACCAGGGCGGCGTCCTCCAGGTGCTCGGGCCGGATGCCGAGGACGACCTTGCGGCCCAGGTAGCCCTCAAGTGCCGGGTGCTCGCGCAGCACCCGCTCGCCAACGGTGAGCCGGTGCGTACCGAAGCACACCTGCGGGCCGCCGTCGCCGCGCTCCACCGTGGCCTCCAGCAGGTTCATCGCCGGCGAGCCGATGAACGCGGCCACGAACAGGTTGGCGGGCCGCTTGTACAGCTCCTGCGGCGGCGCGACCTGCTGGAGCACCCCGTGCTGCAGCACGGCCACCCGGCTGCCCAGGGTCATCGCCTCGGTCTGGTCGTGCGTGACGTAGATCGTGGTCACCCCGAGCGAGCGCTGCAGCCGGGCGATCTCCGCGCGCATCTGCACCCGCAGCTTGGCGTCCAGGTTGGACAGCGGCTCGTCCATCAGGAAGGCGCGCGGCTGGCGGACGATGGCCCGGCCCATCGCCACCCGCTGGCGCTGCCCGCCGGACAGCTGCCGCGGCTTGCGGGCCAGCAGCGGCTCCAGTTCCAGGATGCGCGCGGCCTCCTGCACCCGGCGCCGGATCTCGGCCTTCGGGGTCCTGCGGTACTTCAGGCTGAACGCCATGTTGTCGTACACCGACAGGTGCGGGTAGAGCGCGTAGCTCTGGAACACCATGGCGATGTCCCGGTCCCGGGGCTCGGTGTCGTTCACCGGCTGGCCGTCGATCAGGATGGTCCCGCCGGTGACCTCCTCCAGCCCGGCCACCATGCGCAGCGCCGTGGTCTTGCCGCACCCGGACGGGCCGACCAGCACCATCAGCTCGCCGTCGGCGATGGACAGGTCGAGCCCGCGCACCGCCGTGGTCCCGTCCGGGAACTGCTTGGTGATGCCGTCCAGCACGATCGCCGCCATCGTGGCTCCTCACTCTCCGCCGCGCCGCGCTGCGGGCGGGGCTTCGCTGCCCGCTCCGGGCCACTTGGGCGGGCGGTGGGGTCAGGGTCAGCACTGCACTTGCTGTCATTTAGCCGCCAAACGCCAGGGCGGGGTGCCCCCGGGCCCCCGGGCGGGCCCGCAGCACGTGGCCGGCCAGGGGCTCGGCGGCCCGTTGCCCGGCGGTCATGCCCTGCCAGGCCGTGGTCAGGTACAGCACGTCCAGGCCGGGGCCGCCGAACGCCGGGCAGGTCGGCTGGGACGCGGGGACCGGCAGCACCGTCAGCAGCTCACCGTCCGGTGCGTACCGGTGCACCTGGCCGGCGCCCCAGATGGCGACCCACAGGGTTCCCTCGGCGTCCACCACCAGGCCGTCGGGCACCGGGCCGCCGCCGGGGAAGCGGACCAGGTCACGGGAGCGCCCCAGTTCCCCGCTGGCCGCCTCGAAGCCGAACGCCCGGATCCGTGGCTCCGGCTCGCCCGAGTCGATGAAGTAGAACGTGCCGCCGTCCAGGCTCCAGCCCAGCCCGTTGGACTCGGTGACGCCGTCGAGGACCGTGGTGACGGTCCCGTCGGGGTCAAGCCGGTACAGCGCCCCCGCGCCCGGCCGCACGTCCTCGGTCACCGTGCCGGCCCAGAACCGCCCCGCGGGGTCGCACGCACCGTCGTTGAACCGGGTGTCGGCGGCCATCCCCGGGGGGCGTAGCGCACCGCTCTTCGAGCTGCGCCTCGCCGGGGCCGGTCAGCCGGAAGCCGGCGGCCGTGGCCAGCACGTACCCGCCGCCGCGGCGCGGTGCCGCGGCGCCGAGCGCCTCGCCGGACAGATCCAGGACGATCTCGTCGCCCGCGCCCGGCCGGTGCTGGTGCAGGTGCCCGGCGTTGATGTCCACCCACATCAGGCAGGCCCGGCCGGCGTCCCAGAACGGGCGCTCGCCGAGTTCGGCGCCCGCCGCGACGGCGACCTCCCAGCTCAGGCCCGGCACGCTCATTTGCCCATCCCCAGGGTCAGGCCCTTCACCAGGTGCCGCTGGAAGATCAGGAAGACGATGATCGCGGGCAGCGCGCTGACGAACGAGCCCGCCATCAGCACCGGGATGCTGGTGGTCCGGCCCGCCGACAGCGCGGCCAGGCCGACCGTGATCGTGCGCTGCTGCGGGTTCTGCAGGAACAGCAGCCCGACCAGCAGGTCGTCCCAGATCTGGATGAACTGCAGCACGGTCACCGTGGCCATGGCCGGCCAGGACAGCGGCAGCGCGATGCGCAGGAACGTGCGCTCGTAGCCGAGCCCGTCCATCACCGCGGCCTCGATCAGGTCGTCGGAGATGCCCCGGTAGTAGGTGGCCATCAGGAACGTGGCGAACGGCGTGCCCAGCGCGACGTAGACCAGGATCGCGCCGAGGTAGGTGTTGATCAGGCCCAGCTTCCCGAGGTTCACGTACTCCGGGATGATGATCGACTGCAGCGGCACCATGAGCGCGGCGACCACGCCGAGGAACACCAGCCCGCTGCCGCGGTAGCGCAGCTTGGCGAACGCGAACCCGGCGGTGGTGGACACCGCGAGGATCAGCAGGATGGAGATCGCGCAGATCAGCGTGGAGTTGAGCAGCTCCCGCCAGACCGGCAGCTCGGTGAACAGCTGCCCCCAGCTCACCGTGGAGTGCCCGCTCTCCCGGGCGAACTGCGACTGGTTACGGAACGCGTTGTCCAGCATGTAGAAGAACGGGTAGAGCATCACCACGGCGATCACGCACATGATCGCGAACAGCGTGCCGGTGCGGATCCGGCGCCTGGCCTTCGCGGCCGGGCGGCCGGCCCTGGGCGCGGTCACGGGCGCCGCGGTCACCAGCCCTCACCGTCCTCCGACCTGATCAGCCGCAGCTGCACCAGGCCCACGATGATCATGATGACGAACAGGATGATGCCGTACAGGGCGCCGGTGCCGAACTCGCCCGAGCGAGAAGGCCGACTGGTAGACGAAGAACTCCAGCGTGGTGGTGCCGAAGCCGGGCCCGCCGTTGGTCATCACGAAGATCAGGCTGAACAGCGCGGAGAACGCGCTGATCACCGTGATCACGAAGGAGAACTGGACGAAGCGGCGGAGCAGCGGGAAGGTGACCCGCCAGAAGATCTGCCGCCGGCTCAGCCCGTCCACCCGGGCCGCCTCGATCAGCGTCGGGTCCAGGGTCGCCATCCCGGTCAGGAAGATGATCGTGTTGGTGCCGAGCATCGACCAGATGAACGTGATCGCCAGCGCCACCAGGGCGCTGCGCTGCCCGGCCAGCATGTTGGTCTGGAAGGAGCCGAGCCCGACGTCGGCCAGCAGGTGGTTCATCAGCCCCTGATACGCGAAGAACTGCACCGCCACCATGCCGATGACCACCCAGGACACGGCGGTGGGCAGGAAGTACACCGAGCGGAAGAAGCGCCAGCCGCGCACGTGCTCGTGCAGCAGGGCCGCGATGCCCAGCGGGATGCCGATCGCGAACGGGATCGACAGCAGCAGCAGCGCGTTGTTCTCCAGCACCCGCCAGAATGTCGGGTCACTCAGCGCCGTGGAGTAGGCGCTCGGGCCGATCCAGGTCGCGGTGAGCCCGTTCCAGTTGGTCATCGAGTAGTAGACGGCCTGCCCGATCGGGATGCCGAGCAGGGCGACGACCACGGCGACCGCCGGCAGCGACAGCAGGATGCCCGCCCGGCGGCGGCGCCGGGCCAGCCGGCTGCACGCGACCTGGGCGGCCGGCCGCGGCCGGGCGTGGGCCCGGCCGCGGCCTTGGACTGCGCGGTGAGGGTGCTCACCTGGGTGAGTCTCCTTTACTTACGGGTAGCTGGTGCCCCGCTGGTCGGCGGGCAGCTGGCCCAGCGTGCTCTGCATGCTCGACAGCGCCGAACTGGGCGAGATGGTGCCGTTCAGCACCGAGGGCAGTTCCTTGCTGCCGGTGTTCACCACGTTCGGCTGGACCACGTTGTCGAGCATCGGGTAGGCGGTCATGTGGTCCTTGCTGACGAAGTTGAGCATCTCCTGGTTGACCGGGTTGGAGGTGGAGGTGCCCTTGATGGCCGGGATCAGGCCCGCCGCGTTGATGATCTGGGCGGCCTGCGGGGTGGTCATGAACTCCAGGAACTGCAGGCGCCTGGGTCGGGTGCTGCGCGTAGGTGGTCATCGAGAGCCCGTCACCGGCGAAGTCCACCACGCCCTTGATCGGGGTGTTGGAGAACGGCGGGACGAACGCCGCCACCTTGCTGCCGAGCGCGCTGGTGAACTTCTGGGTGTCCCAGGTGCCGTCGACCATCATGGCCGCCTTGCCGGACTCGAAGTCGCCCAGGTTGTCGGTCTTGGTCAGCACGTCGGAGTTGGTGCAGCCCTCGCTGTGCAGCTTGGACCAGTTGCTGAGCTGGGCCGCGTTCGCCGCGGAGGTCCACGGGATCTGCCCGCTGTAGAGCTTCTGCCACTCGGACAGCGGGTACTGGCCGATCATCATGTAGCTCATGTCGTACCAGGGGTAGAACTCCGCGCCGAGCGGCTGGCCGCCGTTGCCGTAGGTGAACGGCATGTAGCCCGCCGCCTTCAGCTTCTTGCAGGCGGCGAACAACTGGCTCCAGTCGGTCGGCACCGAGGTCACGCCCGCCTTGGCGAAGTCGGCCTTGTTGTAGAAGCCGATGTAGAACTGGTTCTCCAGCGGGATCACGTAGGGGCCGTTCGCGGCGTCGAACTTGTCCGAGGTCCACTTCAGCGCGGCCGGGTCGATCCGCGCGAGGTCGGCGGCCGGGATCTTGCCCTTGAGGTTGGTCAGGAAGTCCTTGTACTGGAGGGTGAACAACCCGGTCCACATCACCGCCAGGTCGGGGCCGGTCTTGGATACGGCCGCCGCCTGGAGCAAGGCGAAGTAGTTGTCGGCAGGCTGGCTCACCACGTTCACGGTGACGTTCTTGTGGATCTTCTCGAAGGCCTTGGCCAGGTTCTGCAGCGCGGTCGCGTTCTGCTCGGTGCCATAGTTGTGCCAGATGGTCAGCGTGACCGGGCTCGACGTCGAGCCCGACCCGCCGCTTCCGCCGCTGCTGCCACAGGCGGCGGCGAGCAGGGCCGTCGCGGCCACGCCAGCCACCAGTGTCCATCGCCTCACGGCTCTCTCCCTTCACTGTCTTGCCCCATTGGTCAGGACCTCCCGACCACTGGCTCGATGAACCGGCGGTGTGCCGGTGTGGGCGCCCGGAGGAAATCCAGGTCACAGCCTTCGGGCGCCTGAAGTACGTGATCGCGGTACAGGGCCGGCCAGCCGCGCAGGTGCGGTGAGTCCGGCGGTGCCCATGCCGCCGCCCGCCGGGACATCTCCCCGGCGGGCACCTGCAGGTCGAGCGTGCCCGCGGCCGTGTCCACCGCGATGAGGTCCCCGTCCCTGACCAGTGCCAGCGGGCCGCCGATGGCCGCCTCCGGGGCCGCGTGCAGGAACACCGTGCCGAAGCTGGTGCCGCTCATCCGGGCGTCGGTCACCCTGACCATGTCGGTCACCCCGGACCTGGCCAGCTTGGCGGGGATCGGGATCATGCCCCATTCCGGCATCCCGGGGACGCCGACCGGGCCGCAGCCGGTGAGGACCAGCACGCTGCCGGCGGTGACCGGCAGGTCCGGGTCGTCCACCCGGCGGCGCATGTCGTCGTAGCCGTGGAACACCAAGGCGGGCCCGCGGTGGCGCAGCAGTGCCGGGGTGGCGGCGCTGACCTTGATCACCGCGCCCTCCGGTGCCAGCGAGCCGCGCACGACCGCGAACGCGCCGCCGGCTCCGCAGCGGGTCGTCGCGCCGCCTGATCGCGCCGCCTTGTTTCGGGGGCGGAGCGGCGGCGATGATCTCGCCGAGGCTCTGGCCGGTGACGGTGACCGCGCCGGGGTCCAGCAGCGGGGCCAGCTCGGCCAGCAGGGCGGGCAGCCCGCCGGCCGCGTGGAAGTCCTGCATCAGGCCGGTCCCGGAGGGCTGGACGTCGGCCAGCACGGGCACGCCGGCGCCCAGGCGGCCGAAGTCGTCGAGGGGGAGCGGGACGCCGGCCCGGCCGGCGATCGCGGCCAGGTGGATGACCGCGTTGGTGGAGCCCCCGGCCGCGTGCAGCACCCGGATCGCGTTGCCGAATGCGGCGGGGGACAGCACGACCGAGGGGGACAGGTCCTTGCCCACCGCCGCGACCGCGCACCGGCCCGCCTGCTCGGCCGCTGCCATGGCCGCCGGATCCCCGGCCGGGATCGTGCTCGACCCGGGGATCATCAGCCCGAGCGCCTCGGCCATCAGCGCCATCGTGGACGCCGTGCCCATGGTGTTGCACGCGCCTGGGCCGCAGGCCAGGCATCTCTCCAGGTCCCGCCAGCCGGTGTCGTCGAGCCGGCCCGCCCGGCGCTCGTCCCACAGCCGCCACAGCGCGGTGCCCGAGCCGATCCGCTGCCCGCGGAAGGCGGCGGGCTCGCGGGCGCCGCCGGTGACCACCACGGTCGGGATGTCCGCGCTGGCCGCGCCCATGATCGCGCCGGGCACCGACTTGTCGCAGTTGGCCAGGATGACGATCCCGTCCAGCGGGTAGCTGCGGATCATCTCCTCGATCTCGATGGCCAGCAGGTTGCGGTACAGCATGGCGGACGGCTTCATCAGGTCTTCGCCGAGCGAGATCGTGCCGAACTCGGCCGGGATGCCGCCCGCGTCCTCGACGCCGCGGCGGACCGCGCCGGCCAGCGCGCGCAGCGGCAGGTTGCACGGGTTGAGGTCGCTCCAGGAGTTCGCGATGCCGATCACCGGGCGCCCGCCCCGGCCCACCGTCAGGCCGGCGGAGCGCAGCGCGACCCGGTGGGCCATCGCGACCTCGTCGTCGCCCGTCAGCCAGGCGTCGCTGCGCAGACCGGTCATGTGCAGTTCCGGGACGCCGAGGCCGGCCGCGCCGGGCCGGACTGGACCAGGCCGAGGCCGCTGCGCTTCATCCATTCCAGGGCCACGGCGGCGCGGTGCACCTTCTCCCGGGCGATCAGGCACGCCTCGTCCACCAGGTGCAGCCCGCTGGGGTACAGCGGCCGGGAGTTGCGCAGCCCGAACTTCGTGTACATCGGCGCGGCCACCGCGACCAGGTCGGCCGCCTCCTGGCCGCGGACCACGCCGCCCATGCCGCTGGGCGCCTCCACGTACAGGTCGATCGGCAGCGTGGTGGCCGCGCGCATCTCCGCGAGCTGGCCGAGCGTGGCGTCGGACGGCACGTTGATGGTCGAGGCCCCGAGCCGGTCGAGCTGGCTGACGGTCAGCGGGTTGGCGGGCGCGAGCATGGCGGAGACCTTCCACACCACCGACGCGGGGATCTCGCCGCCCCGCTGCATCTCGGCCAGCACCTCCAGCAGGCCGGTGTCGGCGACCAGGAAGCCCCGGATCCCGTGCTCCACCCCGCGCAGCACGTCATCGATGGCGTACCGGAGCTGGCGCGCCCCCCGGATCAGCCCGGCGCGGGACGGCCCCTCACCGGACTGGGCGAGGCTGCCGATGTCCCATTCCTCCCGCGGCCCGACGAACAGCGACACCTCGATGCCGTGGTCGGCGGCGAGTGCGGCCATCTCGTCGAGTTCGGCCGCCGACAGCAGCATGGCGCCGCTGCCCTGGGAGACCCGGTTGACCGTGATGTCCTCGGCCTTCGCCTGGTCGATCACCGCGCGGAGCACCTCGGGGCCCTCCACGCTGGGAATCTCGATCCGGAAGTGCGCGCCGTCGGGGAACCTGTGCCCGCTGGGAACGGGTCCCGGCTCCGCGGTGATCCCGCGCCGGGCGAGCACGTCCGCACCGGTCAGCGTCATTTAACGCACCTCCAGAACGAGTGGGCGGGGCGGGATGCCGTGGCCGCCGTCGCCGGTCGGCCAGCCGGGGCCCGTGGTAACCCGTTCCAGGCCGCCGGCCTGCACGAGGTAGGTGTCCTCGGCCTTCGCGCCCCCGGGCAGGCTCGGGTTCCACGCGACCGCGTGACCGGGCTCGATGCGCACCGCCGGCCAGCGGGACCCGCCCTGGCCCGGGGCGATCTCGAACTCGCGCTGGGCGTAGCCGATCGGCCCGCCCTGGTAGTGCCCGGCCCAGCCGCCGGGCGCGCCCTCGGCCGCGTACCCCTGGTCCAGGGCGCCGAGCACGTCCCCGTAGCTGTGGCCGGGCCGTGCCGCGGCCAGGGTGCCCGCCTCGATCCGGCGGACCCGTTCCCACAGCGCCCGCAGGTCCGCGCTCAGCGGCACCGCGCTGGCGAACCGGGTGGCCGCGGCGTGCAGCCCGCCGCGCCGCGCGACCACCACCGCCATCGCGAGGTGGCGCACCGGCGCCCCGGCCGCCATCGGGTGGCGGTACCGCCGGACCCGGTCGTCGCCGCCGACGATCAGGACCGGGGCGTCCGCCCCGCGGGCTTCGAGTGCCGCGGCCACCCGGGCCTGGATGTCCAGGTCGCGCTCGCCGGGCGACCAGGCGGTCAGCGCGTCCTTCGAGAGCCGTGGCGGCGTCGGCGGCGAGCGCGCGCAGGTCATCCTGCTCGGCCCCGGACAGGGCGAGCCGCAGCGCGGTGAGGTCGTCGGAGGAGTCCTGGCCGAACGCCGGGTGCCCGTCGGAGGCCAGCGCGCCCGCGGGCGCGCCGGCGATGTCCGCGGCGGCGCGGGCGAACGCGTCCGGGTCGTACCAGGGCACGGCCACAAGCTCGGCGAAGCCGTGCTCGCCCGGCCGGTACTCCTCGGCGATCCGGTCCGCCTCCACCTCCGTGGTGATCAGCGCCGTGGACGCACCGGAGATCACCGCCCAGACCAGGTCCGTGGCGGCCGACCGGTCCACCGGCGGCGGCAGGCCGCCGGTCAGCCACGACACCGGCCCCGGCCGCGTCAGCACCAGCCCCCGGCAGTCCCTGCGGCGTCAGCCATCCAGGGCCGAGCACGCGCTCGCCGGGCGCGCGTCCGCGCGCCCGGCAGCACGCTCCTCGGCGGCTCGGATAGCGCGCTCGATGCCTCGTTCGGTAGTACCGAACGAGTTCTGTGATATAGAATCACCATGACATGCAATCACCCAGCTCAAACCGTGTCAACCTTGATCAACGAGGCGAAAGACGCTGGCGTGGTTGGTAATGCCGAACGAAAGGCCGACCTTGGTTTCCGGTGACGCACCGGCTTCCGTGGAGCCGGTGGCGGGCCGGTACACGGTGCGCAGCGTGGCCCGCGCGTTGCGGCTGGTCGAGGCGGTGGCGGAGGGCCCGGCCGAGGGGCGCTCGCTCAGCGACCTGGCCCGCGAACTGGGCACCTCCAAGAGCGCGACGCTGGCCCTGGCCCGCACGCTGTCCGCCTTCGGGTACCTGCGCGAGGCCACGCACGGCCGCGGCTACGCGCTCGGCACGGCGCTGATCAGGCTGGGGGACATGGCCGGCCAGCAGATCCCGCTGCGCGACCTGTGCCGCCCGCTGATCGACGAACTGTCCAGGGAGACCAAGATGACCGCGCGGGCCGCGGTCAACGACGGCGGGTACCCGGTGTTCATCGACCGGGTCGACGGCCCGGGCACGGTCCGGTTCCACACGCCGCTGGGCCAGCGCGAGGTGCCGTACGCCTCGGCGGCGGGCAAGGCGATCCTCGCGGCCATGGACGAGGCGGCGGTCCGCCAGGTGTGCGCCGCCACGGGCCTGCGGCCCAGGACCACGCACACCATCACCGACATCGGCACGCTGCTGGACAACCTGGCCGCGGTCCGCCGCCGCGGCTTCGCGGTGGACGACGAGGAAGACGCCGAGGGCGTCATCTGCGTGGGGGCGGCGTTCTTCGGCCACGACGGCGGCTGCGGGGGAGCGGTCAGCGTGACCGGCATCAAGGGGGACCTGCCCGCCTGGCGGGTGGAGGAACTGGGCCAGGCGGTACGGCGGTGCGCCGACCGGGTCTCCGAGTCACTGGGCGGCAGCCGTTACGCAGAAATCGCGATGTGATCGTGGCGATCCGGCCAGGCGGCGACGGCACGCCGGTCCGCAGCCCCGCTTGCTTTCGTGATCATGACTTCGGTGCGCCTCTAGCAGCACCTAAGTCATGATCACGAAGCGGGACGGGCAGCGGGCTGAGGCGGGAGGGGTGGTTGTGAGATGAGTGGCGATCGGAGGCCCGCGCTGGTCGTGCGGGTGCCCGGTGACGTGGCGCTGGAGGAGCGGGACGCGCCGGTGCCGGGCCCGGGCGAGGTGCTCATCCGGCCGGACGTGGTCGGCCTGTGCGGCACCGACCTGGACCTCGTGGCCGGCCAGGTCGATCCCGCCTACACCCGCTACCCGCTGGTGCTCGGGCACGAGTGGTCCGGCACCGTGGTCAGCGCGGACGGCCAGGCGCTGGCGCCGGGGACCCGGGTGGTCGCCGAGGGGATCGTGCCGTGCGGGCACTGCGCCCGCTGCCGCGCCGGGGAGACGAACCTGTGCGCCACCTACGACGAGCTTGGCTTCACCCGCGACGGCGCGGCCGCGGGGCACGTGGCGGTGGCGGCCACGCTGGTCCACGCCATCGGGCCCGGCCGTCAGCGCCGAGGACGCCGCGCTGGTCGAGCCCGCCTCGGTGGTCTACCGCGCGCTGGCCGGCAGCGCGGTCGCGCCCGGCTGCCGGGCGCTGGTGGTCGGTGACGGCACCGTGGCGCTGCTGGCGGTACGGCTGCTCGGCCTGTGGTCGCCCGGCGAGATCGTCATGCTCGGCCAGCGGGAAGGCCAGGCCGGGCTGGCCGCCGCGGCCGGCGCGGCCAGGTTCGAGACCTCGCCGCAGGCGGCGGGCACCGGTTACGACCTGGTGATCGAGGCGGCGGGCAGCACCGGCGCGGTGCTCACCGCGCTGGCGGCGGCCCGGCGCGGCGGCTCCGTGGTGCTGATCGGGCTGCCGCCGCACGGGGACACCGCGGCGGTGCCCGTCGATGACGTGGTCAACAACGACCTGACCATCCGGGGCAGCTTCGGGTACACCTCGTCGGCCTGGCGGGACGTGGTCGCGCTGCTCAACTCCGGGCGGCTGAGGCTGGACTTCCTGGTCACGCACCGGTTCGCCCTGGCGGACTGGGCGCTCGCCCTGGACGCCCTGCGCGGCTCCGCGAGCCCGCGTGGCAAGGTGATGCTGACGATCGGTACGCCGGAGGAGCTATGACGATCACGAGCCGCAACCCGCACGACCCCGCCGACGTCATCGGCGAATGGCAGCCCGCCAGCGAGGCCGAGGTCGCGGCGGCGGTCGGCCGCGCGGCCGCCGCGGCGCGCGGCTGGGCGGGAACACCCGCGCCCGCCAGGGCCGCGGCGCTGTCCGCCGCGGCCGACGCGCTGGCGGCACGGGCCGCCGAGGTGACCGGCCTGGTCATCAGGGAGGTCGGCAAGCCGCGCTCGGAGGCGGCGGGCGAGGTGGCCCGCGGCGTCGCCATCCTCCGTTACTTCGCCCAGGCCGCGCTGCTCCCCGACGGGGACACCCTGCCCCCGGCCAGCCCGGGCGCCCTGCTGATGGCCAGGCACCGCCCGGTCGGCGTCACCGGCCTGGTGACGCCGTGGAACTTCCCGGTGGCCATCCCGCTGTGGAAGGCGGCACCGAGCCTGGCGTTCGGCAACGCGACCGTGCTGAAGCCCTCGGAGGAGTCGTCCGCCGTGGCCCTGATGCTGGCCGAGATCCTCGGCGCGCACCTGCCCGCGGACGTGTTCCAGGTCGTGCTCGGCGCCGGCGACACCGGGCGCGCGCTGGCCGGCCACCCCGGCGTCGCGGCGGTCTCGTTCACCGGGTCCGTGCCCGCCGGGCGGGACGTGGTGGCCCGGGTGGCCGGCCGGGGCGCCCGGGTCCAGGCCGAGATGGGCGGGCAGAACGCCTCGGTGGTGCTGGCCGACGCGGACTTCGGCCGGGCCGCCACCGCGATCGCCTACGCGGCGATGGGCTACGCCGGGCAGAAGTGCACCGCGACCAGCCGGATCATCGTGGAGGACGCGGCCTACGCCACATTCCGCGATCAGCTCGCGGCCGCCGTCGCCGCGCTCGGCGTGCTCGACCCGGGCCAGGACGGCACCCTCGTGGGACCGGTGATCAGCGAGCGGGCCCGGGACTCGGCGCTGGCCGCGGTCGCCGCGTCCGGCGGCACGGTGCTGACCGGCGGCACCGCGCTCGACGCGCCCGGGTTCTACCTGGCGCCGACGCTGGTCGAACTCGATGCCCCGGCCGGGCCGCTGGCCACCGAGGAGGTGTTCGCCCCGGTGGCGGCGCTGCTGCGGGCGGACAGTGCGGAGACGGCCGTGCGGATCGCCAACGACGTCAGGTACGGGCTGGTCACCGCCCTGTTCACCCAGGACCTTGGCCGGGCGCTGCGGCTGGCCGACCAGTTCGACGCCGGCATGGTCCGGGTCAACGCGCCAACCTCGGGGGTGGACTACCACGCCCCGTTCGGCGGCGCGAAACAGTCCAGCTACGGGCCCAGGGAGCAGGGGCTCGCCGCCCGGGACTTCTACACCGAGACCCGGACCGTCACAATCGTGCCCTGACGCCCGGCACTCGTCCGGCAGCGTCCCGGCGCCGCCCAGGCGCCGGCCGGCATCGAGGAGGCGCCGCCATGTGCACCGACCAGACGCCCGCCGCGCACCCCGCCGGCCCGCAGGTCCTGCACGACTTCGACCCCGGCGTCGTGTTCGACCTCGAACCGGTGGACGCGGTCACGGTGACGACGCTGATGGACAACGTCACCGACATCTTCATGCCCGACCAGGGGCCGGCCCGCCGGGCCGTGGCCGGGCCATCGAGCCCGCGCGTGCCGGTGGGGACCATGGAGGGCGGCGACGGCCCCGACCCGCTGCTGGCCGAGCACGGGTTCTCGGTGCTGGTCTCGGTCGCCAAGAACGGTGCGGAACACCATGTCCTGTTCGACGCCGGCGTCAGCCCCGACGGCGTGGTGGAGAACATGCGCCGCCTCGACGTCGACCCCACGTCGATCGAGGCGATCGTCTGCAGCCACGGGCACTTCGACCACACCACCGGGCTCGACGGCCTGATCCGGCGGCTCGGCGGCACGGTCAATCTCCCGGTGCTCATCCACCCGCACTTCTGGCGCCGCCGCCGGGTGGCCCTTCCCGGCCGGGACCCCATGGAGATCCCCACCACCAGCCGCAGCGCGCTCACCGGCGCCGGGTTCGACGTGATCGAGGAGGGGCACCCCAGTTTCCTGTTCCACCGGTCGGTCCTGGTGACCGGCGAGGTACCGCGCACCACCGGCTACGAGCCCGGGTTCCCGCCGCAGCAGGCCTGGCTCGGCGGGCGCTGGGAGCCGGATCCGCTGGTGCTCGACGACCAGGCGCTGATCGTCGATGTCAAGGACAAGGGCCTCCTGGTGATCACCGGGTGCGGGCACGCGGGCGTGGTGAACATCTGCCGGTACGCCCGCCGCCTCACCCGGGACCGCCCGGTGTATGCGGTGCTCGGCGGGTTCCACCTGAACGGGCCGCTGTTCGAGCCGCTGATCCCCCGGGTCCTCGATGACCTGGCCGCCCTGGCGCCGAGCGTGATCGTGCCCGCGCACTGCACCGGCTGGCGGGCCCAGCACGCGATGGGCGCCCGGTTCGGCGAGGCGTTCGTGCCCAACACCGTCGGCACCCGCTTCCTGCTCTGACGCCGCGCTTCAGCGGAGAAGAGTTCTGGCAGATCCCACGCCGGGCGCATTAGCGATCTGCGCCGTCACCGCCGCCCTGCTGCGTCACCGCACCGATACCCAGGCGCCGCCGCCAGTGCGCGCCGATCAGCCGCCGCCCGCTGACCCTGGGATGACCCCACTGACCGTTCCCGAGATCACCCGCCTGCTCACCACGCCGCCTGCCCAGCCCGGCCTCGCCGAGCCTGGGCGAACTGGCGGCGCGGCCACCAAGCTCGTGCTCGCTGGTACCACCACCGCACCCGGCTCGCCCACGGCACCACGATTGCCCTGATCAGCTAGCGGCCATCGCGACAGCATCCGAGTGACCTGCGGGCGCTGGCGTACAAACGCGAGCGGACCGGATGGTGGCGCGCATCCCGCCCAGCGCCCGGCGTGCCCGGGTGGCCAGATTCGGGCCAGCAGCGCCGCGAGCGGGCGGTTGACCAGCGGGATCGTCAGGCGTTCCCCGGATGCCCCGCAGACGCTACGCCATCTGGCACAAGACGTCTGCCCTGGTGGTGTGCCCACTGGTCACCGTCGCTACCCCCGTTGCCCGGCACAAGTAGGTGCCGCTGCCGTAGAGCGGACTGTGGCCCGTGACGGTGTACCTGCCCGCCGGGACCGTGACCGAGTAGCTGCCGCTGGCGCCGACGGGAACGTCACGGTGAACGCCAGGGCCGGTCAGGGTCACGGTTCCCGGCCACGGCCGCGGCAACCCCGGTGCCGGCCCGCCAACGCCATACAGATGACCAGTCAGGGCGCCATCGGCGGGATTGTGCCCTGAGCACGCCGCGGTGAACCCGGCCAGGCACACACAAGCCACGGGCAGGCCGATCAAGAAGATTCTCACGACCCCTTGGACGAAACCCGCCGTTGCGCAGTTCCAAGCGGCCTTCACCGTCCCGGACACCGGGCGACCACCCGCCCACCCACCCCCGCCCGGCGCCGCCACACACCCGCTGGCCTGGCGGTGCCGCCGCCAGGCCCGCTCAGCCTGGTACCACCAGCGCACCCGACTCGCCCGGCACGCCACGATCGCCCAGGTCAGCTAACGAATGGAGACTGCCGTACCTAGGCCGAAGTTCCCCCCGGTGATGCGCGTGCGGTGCCGTTGACCTGCGAGTTGTGGCGGTGCTGGGCGGGCTCCTGACTACGCGACTCCGAGGCGGTAGCAACCCCGGCGGCAATATCAAGGAACCCGCCATACGCCGAGAGCGTGAAATGGCGACCCTGCGGCGGCGTGTGGATTTCGATTGGCGCGTTTAACCCCCGGGGCCGGTAGCGGGTCAGTTTGACTCATTGTTCAGCAAAGCTTGCAGTCTTGGCCTGGCGCCCAGACGTGATCGGCACGCCTGCCGGCCATCCCCAGCGTTGCCGACGTGCTGTGTTGCTTGGTGAGCGTGGCTGGCCTTGACCGGCCCGGGACTGGGAGGCGCATTATGTCCCTGAACGGCAAGGACCCGGGAGCAGGAGGGTAATCATGAAGATTCGCCGGTCCATCACGGCGGCCACTGCGGCTGTTGTCCTCTGCGGCACAGGGACCTTAGTGCTGCCCGCTGTGGCCAGCGCGCACAGTGCGGCGACCACGCTAAAGTTCACCGCCGTGTCATACAATACGGTTTCCTTCGGCATCGGCAGCACCGCCTACCATGAAATTGACTTCGGCAGCACGGGCGCGAAGATCGGTTTTGACGACGTGTACGCCATCGCCCAGACTTGCTGCTCAGTAACGGCGGACGTGGCGTTCGCCATCAACGGCGGCCTCCTCTACGGCAGCTTCGCCACCAACGGCGGCCCGACGTTCAGTGGCACGGTGACCGGGGGGACCGAGGCGTTCAAGGGAGTGACCGGCACCATCACCGGCACGACCAACGGCAACCTCACGAAGATGAGGTTCACGATCACTTACAGTTAAGGCACGGGCCACCTTGCGGAGATGGGAGCCATAATGCAAGCGGCAGCGGCGTGGATGGCGATGCAAAAGGCCTGCGAGGTGTCCATTCAGGGGGTGCAGGGCGGCGCCTATGCCATGTCGAATGACGGCCGCCGCGGGATCATCGACCGATTTGTTTCCGTGCCTGGTCTTTCCCGATGCCGCGCTGCTTGCGCTTCATGAGACGGCGCTGCATGGCCGCGGGGAGATCGTGGACGACATAGACGCTGCCGATGACGGCGGTGCCGACGATTTTGATCCGGTGCGTTCCCGGAGCCTCGAGATTCTCGCGCTCCCGATGGAATCCGCCCAGGATCCCGGTGCCCGCGACATGCACCTCAGCGTTCCCGGGAACGACGACATAGACGGTGCCGATCACCGACTTTACGCGAATCGTCGTCTCCGGGCTGGTGAACCGGGCCTCGCGGAGGTCGATCACCCCGGTGCTGATGACCGCTGTGCTGCGATACGTGTCGCCGACCACCCAGTGGCCCTCGCGAGTGAAGTCGTTCAGCACGCCGACGTCCTTGGTCGACGTCGGCGTGGCGCCCGCCAAGCGGGCCGGCTGCAGGTCTTTCACGAGGGCTGCCAGTTCACCCGTGAACTTGGCGTTGTACACCGATTCCAGCCGTTCTTCCAGCTCGCCGACGGAGACCCGGCCGTCGGCCAGGGCGGCTTGCAGCAGGGAAGCGGCCCGGTCGCGGTCGGCATCGGTGGCGCGGAGTGCCAGGTCGGCGGGAATGGCTTTGTCGGCACGAGATTCGTCGGGCACGGCGTCAGAGGGCTGTGACCAGTTCATAGGGTAAGCATGTGTCCTTTCAGGAGTGTCTGCCACCTGCGGGTTTAGGCTGCGAGCAGATCGCTGGCGGGGAGCGGCGGGAGCCAGGGTTTGCCGGCCAGGGCGGCGCTGACGGCGTCGAGGGCGGTCAGTCCGTGAGCGGTTCGAGGTTGACGCAGCTGTCCGGGTGTGGATCTGAGCGACGCCCACGGGCTGCGGGTCAGTGGCCGCGGAAGGCCTCTTCCAGCCACCAGGAGCCGCTGGCCGAGGCCACCTTCGCGTCGATGACCAGCGGCCGGTCGCGCGGGCCGGCCAGCCAGTCGCGCACCGGGCCCAGGTCCTCCTGGCTGCGCACGGTCACCCCGGCGCAGCCGAACCCGCGGCCGATGGCGGCGATGTCGGCGGGCGGGAACCTGACCGTGTCCAGCACGAAGCCGTCCGGGCCGAAATGGTGCACCTCGGCGCCGTAGGCCTCGTCGTCGTAGACCACGACGACCATCGGCAGGCCCAGCCGGACCACGGTCTCCAGTTCGCTGATCCCCATCAGCGCACCGCCGTCGCCGAGCGCGGCGACCGGCAGCCGGTCCGGCCGGGCAAGCGCCGCGCCGATGGCCGACGCGAGGCCGAGCCCGACCGACTGGTAGGCCTGGGTGAAGCAGAACCCATGCTCGTCCGGAACCGACAGGAACATGCTCGGGTAGCCCATGAAGTTGCCCGAGTCGATGGCCACGACCCGCTGCGCGGGCAGCAGGTCATCCAGCGCGATCGTCAGGGTGCGCGGGTCGATCACGCCGTCCGGCCCGGGGCGCCCCGAGTCGGTGTAGGGCACGTCGCGCCACCGGATGCCGCCGGCGATCCGGGCCCGCAGCTCAGCGGACCGGTAGCCGGGCCTGGCCTGCCCGCCGAGCGCGGCCAGCACCATCCGGGCCGTCTGGGCCACGTCGCCGTGCACGCCGATATCCACCGGCCGGTGTGCGCCGATCGCGGTGCTGTCGTCGTCGACCTGCGCGACCCGCGCGCCCGGGCCGATCAGCTTCCCGTGGCGCATCGTCCACATGTTCAGCGAAGAGCCCCAGCCCACGACCAGGTCGGCGGCGCTGATCAGCTCGGCGGCGAGCGGCGAGGCGAACCCGCCGCTCACCCCCAGGTCCCACGGGCTGTCGTGGAACAGCCCCTTGGCCACCGCCGACGTGGCGAGCAGCGCGCCGCAGGCGTCCGCGAGTTCCTCCAGGCCGGCCCGGGCCGCCAGGGCGCCGCGGCCCGCCACGAACACCGGGCGCTCGGCCTCGGTGAGCGCGGCGGCGAGCCTGGCCACGGCCTCCGGCGCGGGAGCGGGCGGATCCAGCGGCGGCACCGCGGGAACAGCCGGCGGGCCGCACTGCGCCGCCTGCACGTCCAGCGGCATCGCGAGCACCACGGTGCGCCGCTCCCGCTGCGCGGTCCGGTAGGCACGGGCCGCGTCGGCGGCGGCCGTGGCGGGGGAGTGCAGCCGGTCCGCCACCGCTCCGACCGAGGCGGCCAGCGCCGCCACGTCGATGCGGAAGTTGGACCGCACCGCGGCGCTCGCGACGTCCGCGGCGAGCACCAGCAGCGGCGTGCGGCTCTTGGCCGCCTCGGTGATGCCGGTCATCGCGTTGGTCAGCCCCGGGCCCTGGTGCACGGTCAGGATCCCGGTCCGCCCCGTGCCCCGGGCCCAGGCGTCGGCGGCGCACGCCGCGCCGCACTCGTGCCGGGCGGCCACGAACCTGGCCCCGTTCGCGATCAGGGCGTTGGTCACGTGAAAGTTGCCGCTGCCCACCACCCCGAACACGGTGTCCGCGCCCAGCGCGGCCAGGGTCGCCCCGACCGCCTCACTGACCAGCATCGGGGCCGGTCAGCTTCCGGACCGGTCAACCAGGGCCAGCGCCCGGCACGGGCTGCCAGACCCGCCGGTGATGGGCAGCGGGGTGACGATCAGCACCACGCCGGCCGGGGGCAGCACCGCCAGGTTCTGCAGCTGGGTGAGGCCGTACTTGCCCGCCCCGAGCATCGCCGCGTGGCACGGGAACGGCGGGTCGAACGAGTGCGCGGTGCCGGCGTCGGTGCCCACGGTCTCCACCCCGATACCCATCACCGGCGACTCCTCGGCCAGCCACCGGGCGCACTCCACGGAGAGCCCGGGCGTGTGCGGCCCGGTCTCATTGGCGTTCAGGAACCGCTGCTGGTCGTCGGAGCGCTCATCCCAGCCGGTGCGGAAGAGCAGCCAGCCGCCCTCCGGCAGCGCTCCGTGGGCACCTTCCCACTCCTTGATGTGCTCGACTTCGAGCAGGAAGTCCGGGTCCGCGGCGGCCTGGGCGCTGAAGTCGAGCACGACCGCGGGCGCGATCAGCCTGGCCGCCGGCACCTGGGACACGTCTTCCCCGTCCCGGCCGGTCACCCAGTGACAAGGCGCGTCGAAGTGGGTCCCGGTGTGCTCACCCGTGGTGATGTCGTTCCAGTACCAGGCGGGCCCGCGGTCGTCGTACCGGCTGATCTCCTGCAGGGAGAACGTCACGGTGTTGCTGAACGGCGGCGGCAGTTTGATCACCGGTGTCGATGACGACAGCGGCGCGGTCAGGTCGACGATCTCCACCGTGGCGCTGGCCAGCGCTTCGGTCAGGGCGCTGAGCACGGACATGGGCGGCTCCTGTCCTCGTCGGGCGGCCCGGCCTCCCGCGGCGAGGCCGCAGGGGCCGCAGGCCACCGTGGGGCCCGGGGGTTGATCCCCCGGGCCAGCTTTGCCAGGAATTATCCATGCTCGGTCCTGGAATACGGCACCGGACTCGGCTAGATTCGGCTGATCCGTGCGGCGGAGCGTACCAGGGACCGGCGCGGGGGAGGCAGCCATGTGGGGCAGTCGCAAGTCCGCGTCCCAGGGCCCGCCCCGCAAGCGCCATCTCGGGCTCCGGCTGCTCCTCATCGTGGTTGTCGTGCTGTTCGCCCTCTACGTGCTGCCCTCGCCGTGGGCCTTCCACATCGGCGGCAAGTTCAGCCCGTTCGGCGAATGGGACGGCTACGGCCCGGTCCAGGCCAGCAACGGCGGGCACTACCTGCTGTACACCCACCTGCGCGGCGGGCTCCTCAACAACCACGGCCAGGGCGGATGCAATTTCACCGGCTGCGACACGCTGACCGGCACCGCCCAGCTGTGCGCCCGGGGCGGCCAGCACTACACCTTCAAGCTGACCGGGGCCGTGCACGGCTGGTACAGCACCGAAGGCTCGCGGACCGACATCTTCCTGACCGGCGGCACGCCGAAGCGGCTGCCCAGCGGCTGGACGGTCGCCTTCCACGGCACCTGGCACGGGGCCGTGCTGCCGATCACCGACACCGGCGGCTCGCTCACCAAGGTCGTTACCCCCACCGGTGCGATCAGGGTGAAGGCCTCCGGCCGGGAACGCCGGCACCGCGAGCGGTGCGCTGCGATCCGGCTCCGCCGGCAGCTTCGACCAGGCCTGCCGCGCCCTGGCCGGCCAGGCGCACTGACGGCCAGCCCGGGCCTTACCAGCTCGTCGGCAGCGGCATGCCCTCGCTGTAGCCCGCCGCGCTCTGCAGCCCGACCACCGCCCGCTCGTGCAGCCCGGCCAGATGGCTGGCGCCCGCGTACGCACAGGCGCTGCGCAGGCCCGCGGTGATCTGGTCGATCAGGTCCTCCACCCCGGGCCGCTGCGGGTCCAGGTACATCCTGGCCGTGGAGATGCCCTCCTCGAACAGTTCCTTGCGGGCCCGGTCGAACGGCGAGTCGGTCGCCGAGCGCAGCCGCACCGCCCTGGCCGAGGCCATGCCGAAGCTCTCCTTGTACAGCCGGCCGTCGGCGTCGCGGAACGCGTCCCCCGGCGACTCGTAGGTCCCGGCGAACCAGGAGCCGATCATCACGTTGGACGCACCGGCGGCCAGCGCCAGGGCCACGTCCCGCGGATGCCGGACCCCGCCGTCCGCCCAGACGTGCGCGCCCAGCTCGCGGGCCCGCGCCGCGCACTCCAGTACCGCGCTGAACTGCGGCCTGCCCACCCCGGTCATCATCCGGGTGGTGCACATCGCCCCGGGCCCCACGCCGACCTTGACGATGTCCGCCCCGGCCCGGACCAGGTCGGTGACCCCCCCGGCGGTGACCACGTTGCCCGCCGCGATGGGCACCCCCAGGCCGGCCGCCCGGACCGCCTTGAGCGCGCTGATCATCCGCTCCTGGTGGCCGTGCGCGGTGTCCACGACCAGGACGTCCACCCCGGCCCGCACCAGTGCCGCCGCCTTGGCCGCCACGTCGCCGTTGATGCCGATGGCGGCCCCGACGCGCAGTGTGCCCGCCGCGTCGACGGCCGGCCGGTACAGCGTGGCGCGCAGCGCCCCGGTCCGGGTCAGGATGCCGGTCAGCGACCCGTCGGCGGCCACCACCGGGGCCAGCCGGTGCCTGCCCTCGTGCAGCAGGCCGAACGCCTTCTCCGGGTCGATGCCGGCCGGCAGCGTGAGCAGGTCCGTGGACATGACCTGGCGGAGCTGGGTGAACCGGTCCACCCCCAGGCAGTCGGCTTCGGTCGCCACCCCGGCCGGGCGCCCGTTCTCGACGACCACCACCGCGCCGTGCGCGCGCTTGGGCAGCAGGCTGAGCGCCTGGCCGGTGGTGTCGGTGGGGCCCAGCGTGATCGGCGTGTCGTGGACGAGGTGGCGGCTCTTCACCCAGGCCACCACGTCGGCCACCACGTCCGCCGGGATGTCCTGGGGGAGCACGGCCATGCCGCCGCGGCGGGCCACGGTCTCCGCCATCCGGCGGCCGGACACCGCGGTCATGTTGGCCACCACCACGGGGATGGTGGTGCCGCTGCCGTCGGCGGTGGCCAGGTCCACGTCGAGCCGGGACGCCACGGACGAGGCGGACGGCACCAGGAACACGTCGCTGTAGGTCGCCTCATGCACGGGAGGCTCGCCGGACAGGAATCGCACTTAACGATTCTGCCCGACCCGGCCCTATGCTCACTGCCTGTGCAGAGGCGGACATTGCGGCTGGGGCGGCGGGAATGGCCGCCGGGATCCTTCGGCATCATGGCGGTGATCAACCGCACCCCGGACTCCTTCTACGACAGGGGCGCCACCTACGAACTCGGCGCCGCGCTGGCGGCCGCGGACCGTGCCGTCCAGGCGGGCGCCGGCATCCTCGACATCGGCGGGGTGAAGGCCGGGCCGGGGGACCAGGTCACCGTGGCGGAGGAGATCCGCCGGGTGGTCCCGGTGGTCGCCGCGCTGCGGGACCGGTATCCGGGCGTCGCCCTCAGCGTGGACACCTGGCGCGCACCGGTCGGCGCCGCGGTCGCCGCCGCCGGGGCCGACCTGCTCAACGACGCCTGGGGCGGCGCGGACCCGGGCCTGGCGCACGTGGCGGCCGAGCACGGCCTCGGCCTGGTCTGCGCGCACGCGGGCGGGCTGGCCCCGCGGCAGCGGCCGCACCGCTCCGCCCACCCCAACCTGACCGGCGAGGTGGTCTCCTCGCTGACCGCGGCGGCCGAGCGGGCCGTGGCCGCGGGGGTCAGCCCCGACCGGATCGTCATCGACCCGGCGCACGACTTCGGCAAGAACACCTGGCATTCGCTGGAGCTGACCCGGCGGACGGCGGACCTGGCCGCCACCGGGTGGCCGGTGCTCGTCGCGGTGTCGAACAAGGACTTCGTCGGGGAGGCCCTGGGCCTCGGCCTGGCCGAGCGCGGCGAGGGCACCCTCGCGGTGCTGGCCGTGTGCGCCTGGGAGGGCGCCCGGATCTTCCGCGTCCACGACGTGGCGCCGCAAGAGAAGCCCTCGCCGCTGTCACGGAGATGCGAAGATGCGCACCTGGCCGTGGGGGCCCGGGGGCTCGCCCCCGGGTGATACTGGGGCTACGGCGCAGTTCGGCCGAAGGCCAGCATGGTGAGCCGCCCGGAAGCTATCCGGGGTTGAACGCCGCGTACATGATCGCGGCGATGCGCTCTTCCATCTCCTCGCGCGGCAGCCTGACCTCTACGGTCAGCAGGTAGTTGACCCGCTCCAGCATCATCAGGCAGGCCACCGCGGTCAGTTCGGCGTGCTCGGCCGCGCCGGTGGCGGCGGTCATGCCCTGGGTCATCGCCTCGGCGAGCCGGAACAGCAGTTTCAGCCCGTCGCCCCAGACCTCCTCGCCGACGATCTCGGCCTGGCTGAGGGTCCGGATGACCGCCGCGTGCGTGGCGTAGACCTCGCAGAACTCGTGCACCCAGCGCTGCAGCGCCGCGCGGCCGGCCTCGTTGCGGGTCACCACGGGGAACTCGTCGGTGACCAGGCTCATGTCGTGCAGCGCGTCCCGGAGCAGGGCCTTGAACAGGTCCTCCTTGTTGGAGAAGTACAGGTAGAAGGTCCCGTGGGAGATCTGCGCGCGGCGCACGATGTCGTCGACCCGGACGGCCTGGAAGCCGCGCTCGTCGAACTCGGCGAGGCCCGCCTCCAGCAGGTTTTGCAGCGTCTGGCGGCCCTGGGCCCGCAGTTCCCGGTCCTGGGCAGGCCGCCCGCCGCCGAGCGACGCGCGGCGCGGCCGGCTGGCCGGCGGCTTGGCCCCGGGAGCGGGTAGCGGCGGCTTACCGGTGTGCTTGCTCGCCTCGCCCGGCACAGCACCAGGACCCGCTTCCCGACCCATGACTGATCAGCGTAACGTGCGCGCGCCCGGCCCGGAGGGTTTGACCCGCTGCGGACGCACCCCGATGTAACCTGCTGTTTCCCCCCGGTTTAGTCGGATATGCCGTAAGCAGGTCTTTTACCGGAAAGTAGGGTGTGCCCCCTTCATAGATGACCAGGCCCCGGTTATGGTGGACAACGCTATGGGTCGCCTCAGGTGGCGCAGAACGCCACACCCGGTTGCCGTCGGCAGCCCCGCGTGGCGGGGCGCGACGGCCTACGGCGCGCTGGCGATCGCGATGGTCGGCGGCCTGCTGCACTACATTCCGGGCCCGCCCCGCGGCGGCGACGCCAGCACCAGCGGCGGCACGGTCCAGACCGCCGCGGCGTTCCACCAGGTCGTACTGCCCGACCTCGCGGTGATCGAGGCCGGCGGGATCAGCGACGCCAGCCTGGCCCGGATCGGCGCGATCCACGGGGTCAGGCAGACGCTCGCACTGGACGGGGCCAAGGTCACCAGCGGCGGCGCCAAGGTCAACGTGATCGGCGTGAACGCCCAGCAGTTCCGCTCGTGGACCCCGCTGAAGACGGGGTCCGACCAGCAACTGTGGACCGCGCTGGACTCCGGCGGCTTCGTCGCCGCCACGTCCGCCCGCCACCATCTGGGCCTGCACAAGGGCGACAGCTACTCCTTCACCGGCACCGGCACCGTCAGCCTCAAGTTCGCCGGGGCCGCGCCGCTCGGCGTCGCGGGCATCGACGTGGTGGTGAGCAACCAGGTCTCGGCCAGGCTCGGGCTGATCCACCACGTCGCCGCGCTGATCAGCGCGCCCGGGCTGAGCATCAAGAAGCTCAAGCACGAAGGTCCGCGCCGCGCTCGGCGGCGCCAGCGCGTCGCTGATCACGCTGCGCCCGCAGCACGCGCCGCCGCCGGTGACGACCAGCCACGTCCCGTCCGGCAAGCCCACCAGCTACATCCAGCTCTTCCAGGAGTCCGCGGCGCAGTACTGCCCGGGGCTACCGTGGACCGTTCTCGCGGCCATCGGGCAGATCGAGAGCGGTGACGGCGCCAACTCCGGCCCGTCCACCGCGGGCGCCCTCGGCCCGATGCAGTTCCTGCCGTCCACCTGGGCCGCGTGGGGGATCACTGCGTTCGGCGAGTCCGGGCCGCCGAACATCATGGACCCGTTCGACGCGGTGCCATCCGCCGCCCGGTACCTGTGCGCGGCCGGCGGCGCGACGGCGGCGGGCCTGCCCGGCGCGATCTTCGCCTACAACCACGCCGACTGGTACGTGTCCGAGGTTCTCGGGCTCGCCAAGGAGTACCAGCAGGCCTACGGCTGAACTGTGCTGGCCCGGGGGAGCGACCCCCCGGAATCCCCCGGTGGCCTGCGGCCCCGCTCCTTCGTCACCGGGCCGGGGCCGTGCTGGCCCGGGGGACGCCCGGAACCCCCGGTGGCCTACGGCCCGGTTCCTCGTCACCGGGCCGGGGCCGTGCTGGCCCGGGGGAGCGACCGGTGGCGCCCGGCCGGGCCTGGTTGGATGAGAGCATGCCGGACTACGACGCGTTCCTGCTTGTCTCCTTCGGCGGGCCGGAGGGCCCGGCCGACGTCATGCCGTTCCTGGAGAACGTCACCAGGGGCCGCGGGGTGCCGAGAGACAGGCTCGCCGCGGTGGCCCGGCACTACGACCTGTTCGGCGGGGTCAGCCCGATCAACCAGCAGTGCCGCGACCTGCTCACCGCGATCGGCAAGGACTTCGCGGCGGCCGGGCTGGACCTGCCCCGGTACTGGGGGAACCGCAACTGGCACCCCTTCCTGGCCGACACCGTCGCCCAGATGGCCGCCGACGGCGTGCGGCACGCGATCGCGTTCGTCACCTCCGCCTACGGGTCCTACTCCAGCTGCCGGCAGTATCTCGACGACATCGAGGCCGCCCGCGCCCAGGCCGGCCCCGGCGCACCGCGCATCGACAAGATCCGCCATTTCTTCAACCACCCTGGTTTCATCGGCCCCGTGACCGAGGCTGCCCGCACGGCAATCGGCCAGCTCCCGGCCGGCGTAGCGGATGATGCGTGGCTTGTCTTCACGGCGCACAGCGTGCCCGAGGCGATGGCGGCGGCCAGCGGGCCGGCCGGCGGCCTGTACCCGGCACAGCTGGCGGAGGTGGCGCGGCTGGTCGCCGGTGAGCTGGCGCGAGCCGAGGGCCACGAACGCCACTGGCGGCTGGCCTACCAAAGCCGCAGCGGGCCGCCCTCGGTGCCGTGGCTCGGCCCCGACATCGGCGACCAGCTCACCGAACTGGCCGCCCGCGGCGCCCCGGCCGCGGTGGTCATCCCGGCCGGCTTCGTCTCCGATCACATCGAGATCCTGTTCGACCTGGACACCGAGGCGGCCCAGCTGGCGCGCCGGCTCGGCCTGCCGATGGCCAGGGCCGCCACCCCCGGCACCCACCCCCGCTTCGTCTCCATGATCACGGAGCTGGTGACCGAGCGCCGCGGCCAGCCGGCGCAGGTGCCGGTGCTCGGCTCCCTGCCGGCGGGCCCTGATTTCTGCCAGAACGATTGCTGTCGGCTGCCCGCCGGCCGCCCCGCACCGGGGCCCGGGGCGGACCAGTGACCAGGCCGGATCCCGGCGAGCTGCTCGCCCTGGCGATGGACGCGGCCCAGGCTGCGGCGGCCATGCTGGCGGCCGGGCGGCCCGCCGGGCCCGCGGGCCGGCCGGAGGTGGCCGATACCAAGTCGAGCCCCACCGACGTGGTCACCGACATGGACCGGGACGCGGAGGAACTGATCAGGGCCCGGCTGCTCGCGGCCCGGCCGGGGGACGCGATCCTCGGCGAGGAGGGCGGTGCCACCGGGGAGGCGGGCGGCGGCCAGGTGCGCTGGATCGTGGACCCGCTGGACGGCACCGTGAACTACCTGTACGGCCTGGCCGACTGGTCGGTCAGCATCGCGGCGGAGCTGGACGGCACCGTGGTGGCCGGCGTGGTGACCGCGCCCGCCCACGGTGAGGTGTTCACCGCCACGCTCGGCGGGGGCGCGTGGCTGCGCGCCGGAGCAGGCCCGCAGGTCGCGCTGCGCTGCAACACCGGGGTGCCGCTGGACCAGGCGCTGGTGTCCACCGGGTTCGGCTATGCGGTGCCGCGGCGCGTCGTCCAGGGCGAGGTCGTGGGCGCCCTGCTGCCGCGGGTCCGGGACATCCGGCGCGGTGGCTCGTGTGCCGTGGACCTCTGCTCGCTGGCGGCCGGCCGGGTGGACGCCTACTACGAGCGCGGGGTGAACTACTGGGACTACGCGGCCGGCGGGCTTGTCGCCACCGAGGCCGGCGCGGTGCTGGGCGGGCTGGGCGGCCGCCCGGTCAGCTCCAGCATGGCCATCGCGGCCGAGCCCGTACTGTTCGGCCAGCTCCGCGACCTGCTGGCCAGCCTGGACGCGGAGCGGGACGAGTGCTAGCCCGGGGGAGCACAGCATGCCCCGGCCCGGCCCGATGGCCCGGAGCCCCGATGGCTCGGAACCCGGAGCCTGGCCTCCCCGATGCCCGTCGCTAGCGCTGGCGGGTCAGCGTGCCGGCCGGGTTGCTGCCGCCGGGGCGCACGAACGTGAACGTCATCGTGCCGCCGCGGTGGACGGCCAGCTTGACCACTCCGCCCACGCAGTTGCTCCGCCCCGAGGTGATGGCCAGCCGGAAGGTCAGCACCGGATGCCCGGCCGAGACGAGGCCGAGCCGGCCCGAGCAGCCGATCTGCGGGTAGGCGAGGGTGCCGTGCCTGCTCCCGCCGGGCAGCGTCAGCCGCACGGCCACGCTGAGCGCCGGGTTGGTCTGGTGAATGGTGCCGGACCAGGTCCCGTTGAGCTGCCGGGGGATGGGGAGCGCCGCCGACGCGAGCGGGCCGTCGGCGGCGGTGTCCGGCACCGGCGCGGGGGTGCCCGCCCCGAGATGCCCTCCGGTGATGAAGACCACCGCGGCCACGATCGCCAGGATGCAGGCCAGGCACGCGGCGGCCCAGAGTACCGCGCGGGAACGGCCGCCGCGGGGCGGCCGCTCCTCCCCGGGGACCGGGAGGACCGGTGCCGGGGCGCGGGCCGCTGGCCGGCTGCGGCGGGCGCCCGCGGCTAGCAGCCCGGCGGAGAGGTCCGCCCCGCTCAGCAGCTCGGTCAGCAGGGCGCGGGCGTGCGGCCGCGCCACCGGGTCGGGGCTCAGGCAGTCCGCGACCAGGGGGCGCAGCTCGTCAGGGAGCGCCGCCAGGTCCGCGGCGGTGGCTGGCGGATGGCCGGCGGCCGCGAACGCCACCACCTGCGCCCAGGCCAGGATGTCGGCAGCGGGGGTTGCGGCACCGTAGGGCGGGGTGGTGCTGAAGTGAACCACCCGGGGACCATCCCGGCCGAGCAGCACCATGTCCGGCCCGAACTGCCCGTGCACGAGCCCGGCCTGGTGGATCGAGGCGATCCCGGTGGCGCAGCCGGCCGCCAGCGCCCGGACCTCCGGGCCGGCCAGCGGGCCCTCGGTCCCGACCACCTCGGCCAGCGACGGCCCGGGGACGAACTCGGTGATCAGGTAGGGCTGGCTGCCCTCGACACCGGCGTCGAGGATGCGGGCCACACAGAACGGCGGAATGTTGCGGGCGACCCCGGCCTCCGCGACGAACCGGTCCCTGGCCGCCGCGTCGTCCGCCCGGCCGGTACCCGGAAAGGCCGCCATCACCGCCTCGCCGTCCACCCGCTGGGCCAGGAAGACGTCCTGCCGTGCCATGTCCGCCCCGGCGAAGTCGTCCACCCGGCCCGTGAGCCGGTAGCGGCCGACGCGACGGGGATCGCCTGGCCGCAGGGGGGTGACGTTGGGCATCCTGCGTCTTCCCGTCGGTGGGTCGGGTAGTTTGCGGGTGTTTGGGTGGTAAGCGGTTTGTACCCTACGCAGTCGCCTGGCTTCAACTCCTGCCATCAGGGGAAGTTGAAGATCGGGCGAACGGCCGCACCGCGTTCCCGGCGGTCATCCGGCCGCAGGAGGCACTGGAGGCGCAACACGATCTGCCGGAACCGCCGCCTACGTGTGCCCGGTCACGTGACGTGACAGAATTCCCCGCCGGAATCGGGCACAACTGCGGGGCGCCAAGCGTTACACGCAAAGCGCCATAACGATCGAGGGGGTGTAGGACCCACATGGCAACGGACTATGACAGCCCGCGCAAGACCGACGATGAGCTGACCGAGGACAGCCTTCAGGAGCTCCAGGCTCGTCGGCTTGACAAGTCGTCGTCCACGATTGACATCGATCCGGACGACGTTGCCGAGTCGCTGGAGCTGCCAGGTGCTGACCTGTCCGACGAGGAACTGGCCTTCCGGGTGATTCCTCGCCAGGCAGATGAGTTCACCTGCTCGCGCTGCTTCCTGGTGCACCACCGCAGCCAGCTTGCCGAGGACCGGGACGGCCAGGCGATTTGCCGGGAGTGTGCGGCCTGACGCTGCTACGCTGCTCCACTCATGTGGTCAGCGGCGCCGCGATCCGCCGGGCGGGCCAGTGATGGCCCCCGGGCGGTGAGGGCTGCCCGCAGCGCGGCCGCGGCATGCGCGGTGGCCGCCCTGGTCGCGGGCTGCAGCTCTCCGGCCGCTCACCACCCGGCAGCGCAGCCTTCGGCCTCCGCTGCCGCCCGTCCATCCCCCTCGCCGCACAGCCGGGTGCCGCCCGCGGGGGCGCCGGCCCACACGCTCGTCGTGATGCTGGAGAACCACAACTACAACCAGGTGATCGGCAAGCGCTCGGCCCCCTTCCTGAACGAACTGGCCCACGGCGGCGCGCTGTTCACCGACTCCCGGGCGATCACCCACCCCAGCCAGCCGAACTACCTGGCCCTGTTCTCCGGCAGCACGCAAGGCGTCACCGGTGACAACTGCCCGCAGCACTTCACCGGGCCCAACCTCGCCTCCGAGCTGCTTGCCGCGGGCTACACCTTCACCGGCTACACCGAAGACCTGCCCTCCGTCGGCTCGGAGACATGCAACGTCGGGACCATCTACGCGCGCCGGCACGTGCCGTGGACCAACTTCAGCACGGTCCCCCCGTCGCTGAGCAAGCCGTTCACGGCCTTCCCGGCGCGGAACTTCGCCGCGCTGCCCACGGTCTCGTTCGTGATCCCCAACCTGTGCAACGACATGCACAACTGCTCGACGGCCACGGGGAACGCCTGGGTGCAGGCGCATCTCGGCCCGTACGCGGCCTGGGCGATGACCCATCGCAGCCTGCTGATCGTGGACTTCGACGAGAACGACGACGCCCCGGGCAACCTGATCCCGACGATCTTCTACGGCGGGACCGTCAAGCCCGGCCGGTACGGCGAGCCGATCACGCACTACAGCGTGCTGCGCACCATCGAGAACCTGTACGGCCTGCGCCCGCTCGGGCACGCCGCCAGCGCCACGCCCATCACCAACGTGTGGAAGTGAGGGAGCACCGTGCGGACGACGACGCTGGGGCGCGGCGGGCCGGTGGTCTCCCGGGCGGGCCTGGGCCTCATGGGCGATGTCCTCGGTCTACGGGCCCGCGGACGACACCGAGAGCATCGCCACCATCAGGGCGGCGCTGGACGCCGGGGTGACCCTCCTGGACACCGGCGACTTCTACGGCATGGGCCACAACGAGATGCTGCTCGGCCGGGCGCTGCGGGGCGTGCCCAGGGACAGCGTCTTCATCTGCGTGAAGTTCGGCCCGCAGCGCGACCCGGGCGGCATGCCGCTCGGCCTGGACGCCAGCCCGGCGGCGGTGAAGACCGCCGCTGGCCTACTCGCTGCGGCGGCTGGGCACCGACTACGTGGACCTGTACCAGCCGGCCAGGCTGGACCCCGCGGTGCCGATCGAGGACACCGTCGGCGCGATCGGGGAGATGATCGACGCCGGGCTACGTCCGGTACCTCGGGCTGTCGGAGATGGGCGCCGGCACCATCCGGCGGGCGGACGCGGCCCGCCCCGTGACCGCCCTGCAGATCGAGTACTCGCTGGTGAGCCGCGGCATCGAGGCCACGATCCTGCCCGCGGTGCGCGAGCTGGGCGTCGGGGTGACCGCCTACGGCGTGCTCTCCCGCGGCCTGCTCAACCCCGCGACCGCCCGGCCGGCCGGCGCGGCCGACGGGCGCGGCCGGTACCCCCGGTTCCAGGGGGAGAACCTGGAGCGGAACCTGGCCCTGGTGGCGGCGCTGGAGGCGGTGGCCGCCGCGCGCGGCGTGACCACGGCCCAGCTCGCCATCGCCTGGGTGTGCGCGCAGGGCAGCGACATCGTCCCGCTCATCGGCACCAAGCGCCGGGACCGGCTGGCCGAGGCGCTGGCCGCGCTGGACCTCGACCTGGAGCCCGGCGATCTCGCGGCCATCGAGGCGGCCGTGCCCGCCGGTGCCGTGGCGGGGGACCGCTACGACGAGCGGCAGATGGCCGCCCTGGACAGCGAGCGGCCCTGACCCAGCGGGGTCCGGGGCGCCTCCGGGCTAGCAGGTCAGGCGCCCAGATAGGAGTCCGCGATCGCGGTGAGCCTGGCGTGCGCCCCGTTCATCGCCCCCGCCGCCGGCAGGTAGTCCTTGGCGATCTTGGCCACGCTGGTGTAGTTCGGGTCGCAGACGTTGGCCAGCGGCGACTCGACCGCCTGGGTGACGAGCTGGTAGGCGTCCAGCGGGTCGAGGCCGTAGTCCGACGCCAGCCACTGCACCAGGTCGAGCTGCGCGATGCGGAACGCGTCCTCCAGCGGCCTGGCTGAGCCCGCCGACATGATGTGCGAGGCCGACTCCAGCCGCGGCCACGCACACGGCCTGCCCTTGACCAGGTCCACCGCCAGGACGGTGTTCATCGCGGTCTCGACCGCCACCCCGCAGGTCTCGCCCTCGCCCTGCCGTGCGTGGCCGTCGCCCAGGGAGAACAGCGCGCCCGCCACGTTGACGCCGAGGTAGCAGGTCACCCCGGCGCGCATCTCCGGGGTGTCCATGTTGCCGCCGAACGCGTCGGGGACCAGGGCGCTGCGCACCTCCAGGTTGGCCGGCGCGACGCCCACGGTGCCGTGCATCGGGTTCAGCGGCAGGTCCACCGCGAAGTCGCTGTGCCGGGCGGTGAACCGGCAGGTGCCCGCGCCGCGGTCGAAGTGCCACATCCAGATCAGCTCGGGCAGCGGATCGTGCAGCAGCGCGGTGGCGTGGGTGCCGGTGAGCGCGCCGAAGAACGGGACCGTGGTGGAGGCCCCCCAGTCGCGCGCGAGCTCGATCGAGATGAAGTGCACCGCGAGCGTGTCGCCGGGCTCCGCGCCCTCGATGTAGAACGGGCCGGTCTGCGGGTTCAGGTAGGGGAACTCGCAGACCTGCGACACCAGGTCGGTCTCGCTGCGCACCTTGCCCGCGAAGCAGTCCTCGGTGAACACCTCCAGGATCACCGGTGGCTTGACCCGGGCGACCGGGGCCGCGCCGCCGAACGTCCAGGCGTACTGGCTGGGGTCCGGCCGGAACTTGATGACCTCCGGGTCGCTCATGACTCGTATTCCTCCAGCGGGTCCAGGTGCACGAGGCCGACATCGACGACCCGCTGCGGGTCACTGCGGTACAGGTAGATCAGGTAGATCAGGCCGAGCACCATCCACACGCCCACGGCCGGGCCCATGTAGGACAGCGGCGGCGTCAGCGCCGAGATGAAGCTGAACACCGGCAGGCCGGCCGCGCTCAGCCAGGCGGGCACGAACACCACGACGCCCAGGACCGGGATGACCAGGTGGGACAGCACGTTGAACCCGGAGCGCCTGCGGGCGAAGTAGCCGATGCAGGCCACGTTCATCAGGATGTAGATCGCCACGAGGAGGATCACGATGCCGGTGCCCACCATCGCGAACGCGGTATCCGGCGTCGTAGTGGAGGCCGAGGCCGAGCGTGATCACGATCGTGATCACGAACGCGGTCAGGATGCTGTAGACCGGGGAGCGGTGCTTGGCGTTGATGTGCGCGAGGAACGCCGGGAAGGCCCTGATCCGTCCCATGGCGTAGGCGGTCCGGCTGGACACGTTCACCCCGGCGTTGGCATTCGCGATGGTCGAGTTGACGATCGCCAGGAAGACGAAGAACCAGAAGATGCCGTAGAGCGAGCGGGCGATGCCGACCCACGAGGCGCTGGTGGTTCCCGTGGTGAAGCTGGCGAACCCCTTCGGGCCGAAAGCGACGTCCACGGCGTAGGTGGTGAACACGTACAGGGCGCCGATCAGCACCGTGGACAGCAGCACCGCGCGCTGGATCGTCCGGCGCGGGTTCCTGGCCTCCTCGGCCAGCGGCGCGGCCCCCTCGAAGCCGCCGAAGGCCAGGATCGTGAAGACCGACCCGGCGATCACCCCGGAGATGCCGTGGAATCCCGGCGTGGTGTATTTGGTGGTGAAGACCGACGGGTGTTGTGGCTGCCCGCGTGCACCACCAGGAAGATGGCCAGCACGAGGAAGACGCCGATCTCGAACGTGCCGAGGATGGTGCCGAGCCTGGCCGAGGTCCTGATGCCGTAGAAGCCGGCCGCGAGGATGATGAGCGCGCCGAGAATCGACCAGACCCACCACAGGTTCGCCGTGTAACCGTGGAACTCCGAATGCAGCGTGCCGTCCACGGTGAAGCCAAGCTGGAGCAGGACCAGGGGCGGAATCATCCAGCCGACGAGCACGTACGCCCAGGCCACCAGGAAGCCCACCGAGGGGTGGATCCCCCGGGCCGCGTAGGTGGCCAGTGAGCCCGCCGCAGGCATCTCCCTGGCGAGCAGGCCGATGGACCACGCGCAGAACAGGCACGCGACCAGGGCGAAGACCACCGCCAGCGGCAGGGAACCGCCCGCGAACGCCACCCCGGCGGGGATGGACGCGGCGATGGCCGCGCCGGGGGCCATGTCGGTGATGCTCTGGAACAGGACCTCACGCAGGCCGATCGCATCCCGCCGCAGCCCGGTGCCGGGGTCTGTCTGCGCCGTTGTAGCCACTGCCGCCTCCTTGGACGGTCCCAAACGATCACTGCCGGGATGTTCTCACGGCAGTACGGGGCCCGGCCAGACCCTGACCGGCAGGAAATGTGGCGGTATGGGCTACGAGCTGTGGTGGCCGTTCGTGCTGAAACCCGATCGGCCGGGCAGGGAGACCTCGGCGGTAGCGTCCGCGCCCAGCCGCACCCGGTCGCCGTCGGTGATCCGCACGTCGGTGCCCGGCAGCACCCGGTCGCCGTTGACGAACGTGCCGTTCGTGGAGTACTCGTCCCGGATCGTCGCGTGCCCAGTGTCACTGACCGTGATCGTGGCGTGCCGCCTTGACACGTTCTCGTAGCTGGCGAAGGCCGCCGCCACCAGGGACTCGCCGGGATCCCGCCCGAGCACCAGCGACGTGCCCGCGGGCACGTCGACGTTGCCCGCCGGGAAGGACAGCCGCAGAACCACCGGGGAGATGGGCCCGGTGGCCGGGGTGGGCCCGCCGGGCGCCGAACTGCCGTCCGGGCGCAGGTACTCCTGCATGACCGTGGGCGGCGTGGTCTCCTCCTCCGCCGGGGCGCGCCGGGGCAGGTTCGTGCCGCAGGTGAAGCAGATCAGATCGTCGTGGCTGACGGTGGCGGCGCAGCCAGGACAGGTCAGTGTCGCCATGGCGTCCTCCGGGGCCGCGGGGGCAGTGGTCTGGACCAGGTGTCCACCAGAGCGTAACGCGGCAGGCGGCACGACAGTGCCCGGCTCGGCCCAGTGACGCAGGAACGGGGCCTGAGCCCGGGGGTCCGGGGGTCGTCCCCGGGCCAGCACGGCCGGTGCGACGGGGCCAAGTAGCATCACAGGCATACCGGCCAGGTGCGCGGGGGCCTCCTACCGGGGCCTCCCGCGGCGGGTGCTGGTGGGCTCGCAGCAACCCTGCAAGGAGACCCATGATCGGTTACCAGCTCAGCGATGAGCACGAGGAACTGCGCGGGACCGTCGCCGAGTTCGCCCGTGAGGTTGTGGCCCCGGTGATCGGCGACTACTACGAGCGGTGCGAGTTCCCCTACGACATCGTGGCCAGGATGGGCAAGCTCGGGCTGTTCGGGCTGCCGTTCCCCGAGGAGTACGGCGGGATGGGCGGTGACCTGTTCGCCCTCTGCCTCGCCCTGGAGGAACTGGCCAAGGTCGATTCCTCGGTGGCGATCACGCTGGAGGCGGGCGTGGCGCTCGGTGCCATGCCGCTGTACCGGTTCGGCAGCGAGGAGCAGCGCCGCCGGTGGCTGCCGGATCTGTGCGCGGGGGAGCGGCTGGCCGCCTTCGGGCTGACCGAGCCGGGCGGCGGGTCTGACATTCCCGGCGGAATGCGGACCACCGCGCGGCTGGAGGCCGGGGAGTGGGTCATCGACGGCTCCAAGGCGTTCATCACCAACGCGGGCACGTCGATCACCTCGCTGGTGACCGTGCTCGCCCGCACCGGCGAGCAGGCCAGTGACCAGGGGCGCCGCGAGATCTCGGCCATCATCGTGCCCGCGGGCACCGCGGGCTTCACCGTGGGCGCCAAGTACTCCAAGGTCGGCTGGTCGGCATCGGACACCAGGGAACTGGCCTTCGACGCCTGCCGGGTCCCCGCCGATCACCTGCTGGGCGAGCGCGGCCGCGGGTACGCCCAGTTCCTGCAGATCCTGGACGAAGGGCGGGTCGCCATTGCGGCGCTGTCCACCGGCCTGGCCGCCGGGTGCGTGGCGGAATGCCTGCGCCACGTGGCCGACCGCGAGGCGTTCGGCCATCACCTGGGGCACTTCCAGGCGATCCAGTTCAAGCTGGCGGACATGGAGGCGCGGGCGCACTCGGCCCGGCTTGCCTGGTACGACGCCGCCGCGCGGCTGTCGGCTGGTGAGCCGGCCAAGAAGCAGGCGGCGATCGCGAAGCTGACCGCGTCGAACGCGGCCATGGACAACGCGCGGGACGCCACCCAGATCTTCGGCGGCTACGGGTACATGAACGAGTACCCGGTGGCCCGGTTCTACCGCGACGCCAAGGTGCTGGAGATCGGCGAGGGCACCTCGGAGGTGCAGCGGATGATCATCGCGCGCGAACTCGGCCTCAACGCGATCCGCTGACCTGGTCCCGGCTGGGCCGGGGCCAGGTCAGGACCCGTTCGGCTTCACCACCATCGACGACACGTTGAGCGGCTCGTCCTGCGGCAGCGAGCCGAAGGTGGACATCAGGTTGACCACCCGCTGCAGGTTCGCCGCCGACAGCGTGGTGGGGTAGGTGCCGAGGGTCACCATGGCAGCCGCCCGGGCGTTCAGGCCCGCGCTGTGGGTCAGGGCCGTCTGCAGCGGTGCCGTCATGCCCGCCTGGGCCTGCGCCTTGTCCAGCGCGGCCCGGAAGGCGGCCACCACGCTGGCGTTCTTGGTGGCATAGGAACTGGTGGTGAAGTAGCCGTCGAGCGGCAGGTTCGCGGTCGCCCCGGTGCAGGAGTCGAGCACCGGCACCGCGCCGAGCTGGCTCTCCGCCTCGTAGATGGTCGGCTCGGTCGCCAGGATCGCGCTCACCTGGTGGTGCTGCAGCGCGGGGATCAGGCCGCTGGTCGGCATGGGATCCCAGTGGATCTTGGTCGGGTCCACGTTGTCGCTGCCCAGCACCGACGCGGTGGCCACGGTGTCCATGCTGTAGGGCTGGAACTTGCCGGTCTTCTCGTTGGTGGTGGGCATCGCCTGCTGCTGGTCCGTGCCGATCGTCCTGCCCTGCAGCTTCGCCGGCGTCGTGATGGGCGAGTTGGGCAGCGTCAGCACCTCCATCACGTTCGGCCCGGCGTCATAGCCGTCGGCGACCGCGAGCAGGTGCGGCGAAGGGCTGCTGCTCCTGGGCGTAGAACATGTCCGCGTAGTCGCCGAAGGCGACATCGGCGTGGCCGTTGCGGAGCGCGGCCACCTCCTGCGGCACTGTGGCGGCGGAAACGACATGCACCGTCAGGCCGGCCTTGCTGAACAGCCCGTCCTTCAAGCCAATGTAAAGAGGTGCGTCGGCCACCTGGGGGGATGCGACGACGGTGACGGTGCCGGACGCGGTGGGCCCGGCCGCGTTCGACGAGGAGAACCCGGGGACGTGGCACCCGGTCACCAGAATCAGGCCGGCCGCCGCAGCCGCCACGCCCGCTGCGCGGCGTCCTGGGCGCCCCGCCCGGCCGCCCCATCGGGCCTGGTCAGGGGCAAAGACGAGCCTCATGACTCTCCTTGGCGGGAAGATAGGACTTCTGCGGACACTTCGGAACCCGGACCGTAGCGCCAGAGAGTACCCTACTTGCAGCGTGTGCTCGGTAAACGTCCGTTAGATCAAAGTCCTCATGTGATGCGGGAATTGCTGTCCGGTAGCCGTTTTGGCGGTTAGGGTTAGCCCCTAGTCGCCCTGTGAGCTGAGCCCGCCCAAAACGTCGCCGCGGAAGGGGTCTGCTATGTCGGTTCTGCCGTTGGCCCCGCCGCCAGCGGGCTCGCCATGGCATCCAGTTGAGAGGTCATGACGCGTGCGGTCCCGTAGCAGAAACATCTCCACCGCTGCCCCCGTGGCCGTTGGCGACCAGGCGGGGAACGGCTCGGCGTTCGGCCGGGACGGGGCGGAGGCGCCCGGTGGCGGCCTCGGCAGGCCCGCGGGCCAGGCCGACGGCAACGGCGCCGGGCATACCGAGGTACCCCAGGCACGGCCTGCACTCCGGCGTGCGCTGAAGAACTGGCGAGTCCGCTCGCGGTTGCTGCTGCTGATCACCATCCCGACCCTGACCGCTGTGGCGCTCGGCGGTATCCGCATCGCCTCGTCGGTGCAAAGCGCCCTGGCCTACCAGCGGGTGCTGCAGCTGACCACGCTGAGTTCCGACATCACCGTCCTGGCCCAGCGGCTGGAGGACGAGCGGGACCAGACCGTCTACTACATCGCCCTCGGCAACGCCGGCGGCCGGTCCGCGCCGAAGTCGGCCGGCAAGGCCGTGGCGCTGGGCGTGGTCAAGGGCTATCAGGCGCAGACCAACCAGGCGGTAGGCCAGGTCCGCGCTCAGCTCCAGGATGTCGGCGGCTCGTTCCCGGCGCAGACCCAGCAGGAAGCGACGACCGCGCTGTCCGAGCTGAACCTGCTCGGCGAGCTGCGGGCCGCAGCCACCGGAACCGAGCTGCCCGCCCTGAACGTGGTGCGCAAGTACACCGGCCTCATCGACGACCTGCTGGTCCTTGAGGATGCGACCGGCCAGGGCGCCAGCGACGCCACGCTGGCGCAGAGCGTCCGGGTGCTCGGGCTGGTCTCGCACATGAAGGAGGACGCCTCCGAGCAGCGCGCGATCCTCACCGCGGCGCTGATCCAGCACAACCTCACCACCGAGGCGCTGAGCGACCTGACCAATGCCCAGTCGGACCAGGCCGCGAACCTGGGCGAGTTCAACCTGACCGCCACCGCGGCCCAGCGCCAGCTGTGGAACAGCACCGGCACCGGGCCCAACGCCTACCTGGCGCCGAACGAGGAGTCGCAGGCGATCGACGCAGCAGGCCAGCAGCGGCAGCCTGGCCGGCGACCAGACCCACGCCGATGACTGGTACGGCGCGGAGACGCACATCATCAGCTTCCAGATGGGCGCCGTCGAGCGGAGCCTGGTCAACCAGATCACCGCGCGCGCGTCGTCGCTGCGGAACCAGGCGGTCACCACCGCCATCATCACCGGCGTGGTCATCCTCTTCGTCCTGGCCCTGGCCCTGTTCTTCACCGTCGTGGTCGCCCGGTCGATGGTGCGGCCGTTGCGGCGGTTGCGTGCGGGTGCGCTGGAAGTGGCGGGGATGCGGTTGCCGGAGACGGTGCGGCGGATGAGTGAGGGGGAGGGCGCGGGGGCGCCGTTGGAGGTGGCGCCGATTGAGGTGGATTCGACCGATGAGATCGGGGAGGTGGCGCGGGCGTTCGATCAGGTGCACCGGGAGGCGGTGCGGCTGGCGTCGAATGAGGCGGCGTTGCGCGGCAATGTGAATGCGATGTTTGTGAACTTGTCGCGGCGGTCGCAGTCGCTGGTGGAGCGGCAGATCCGGCTGATCGATGATCTGGAGCAGGGGGAGCAGGACAGCTGAGCGGCTGGCGAACTTGTTCCAGATGGACCATCTGGCGACGCGGATGCGGCGTAACTCGGAGAACTTGCTGGTGCTGGCGGGGCATGAGGTGTCGCGGCGGTGGACGCAGTCGGTGGGTCTGGTGGATGTGCTGCGGGCGGCGGTGTCGGAGATTGAGCAGTATGAGCGGGTTAGTTTGAATGTGCAGCCGGGGATCGCGGTGCGGGGGCAGGCGGTCAACGATGTGGTGCACCTGCTGGCGGAGCTGGTGGAGAACGCGACGTCGTTTTCGGCGGCGGAGACGCCGGTGGCGGTGTCGGGGCATTTGCTGAACAGTGGCGGGGTGTTGCTGGATATCACTGATCAGGGTGTGGGCATGGGCGCGGAGGAGATGGCTCATGCGAACTGGCGGCTGGATAATCCGCCGGTGGTGGATGTGGCGGTGTCGCGGCGGATGGGGTTGTTTGTGGTGGCGCGGCTGGCGGCGCGGCATGGTATCCGGGTGCGGTTGCGGCCGGCGTCGATGGGCGGGCTGACCGCGCTGGTGTGGCTCCCCGACGAAAGCATCGCCCACGAAACCGCCGCCACCCCGCCGGGCCTGCGCCGCTTCGAGACGACGCCGGGCGCCATGGCCGAACCGACCAGCGCGGCCAGGCTCGCCGACTGGCCCGAGCCCGGCCAGCCCGAGGACCGTACGGCCGCGATGCAGGCCGTCAACGCCGCCCGGACCCCCAGGTTCACGCCGTTGCGGCCCGACCTCGGCGACACTGCGGCGTTCGCCGCGCTGGATGCGGACGGCGGCTCTCTCCCGGTGCCGGACACGACGGCCAGCTACGACGCGGGTGGCCCGGCCATCAGCGCCACGGCGGATCCGCCGAGCAGCCTCCAGTCCGGGCCGCTGTCCTCGTTCGGCTCCGCGATGGGAGGGGACGGCGCCCAGGAAGGCCCGCTCGGCGGCCTCGGCGGGTCTTCGTTCCGCAGCGATGCCGGCCAGACGGCGCAGCACGGGGTGATAGTGCCGCCGCCAGCAAGCCTGGGAGAGGAGAACAGGCTGCCAATTTTCGAGTCCGTGGAGTCCGACTGGTTCCGCCGTGGCAGGCACGGTACGGACCACCCCGCCAGGGCTGGGACCGGGGCGGTCAGCTACGGCCACCAGCGACTGGACTTCACCGGCGGACGCGGGCTGGGAAGCCGCGGAAGTGGCGCACGCGCCGGTCTCTGGCGGTACGACCGCCGTGGGCCTGCCCAAGCGCGTGCCCAAGGCGAACCTCGTCCCCGGCGGCGTGGGCGGCGGAACCGCTCCCGCCGCGCCAGCGCCGGCCCGGTCGGCGGCACAGACGAGGGAGCGTCTCGCTAAATTCCAGCGTGGCGTTCGTGAGGCGCGGGCCGCCTCGCAAGACGACGATGGCCCGAATGATGGTGGTGGCGGCGATGCGTTATCGGGCGCGTTATACGACGCGTTATGCGATGCCGTCTTGGTATGACGACCCCGCGTTGTTTTCGGAGGAGGTGGTCACGCTGAGACCACGCAGAGAGGAGTGGGTGTGAGCCCGCTAGCTCGTCCGGTCCAGGACCTGAACTGGCTGATCACGAACTTCGTGGAGCGGGTCCCGTCCGTTGCCCATGCGATCGTCGTGTCGGCCGATGGCCTGCCACTGGCGTTCTCGAATGGGTTCCCGGCAGACCGGGTTGACCAGTTGGCAGCCGTAACATCGGGGCTGACCAGCCTGACACAAGGTGCTGCACGAGTGTTCGAGGGTGGCCCAGTCACCCAGACGGTCGTGGAGATGCAGCGTGGACTGCTGCTGGTGATGGCGATCAGCGACGGGTCGAGCCTGGCTGTGCTCGCCTCGGCGGATTGCGACATGGGCTTGGTGGCCTATGAGATGACGCTGCTCGTGGAGCGGGTGGGGCGCGCGCTCACCCCGGATATGCGCGGTGCGTTTCGGTCGGAGGATGGCAGGCAGTGACGACTGGAGAGGTTGATGTCCGGGCCCGGCCGGGATGACTGGCCGCAGGCTGGCGGACGGCACGGGTTCCTGAACGGCAAACGCTCGGGCGGGACGGACACCCCGGGGAGTTCCCTGGTCCGGCCCTATGCGGTCACCGGAGGACGGACCAAGCCGCGGTACCAGCTTCAAATCGAAGCGATGGTGGCTGCATCACATTATGAGGCCCGCGACCTTTCGGTCCTCAGCCCGGAGTGTCAGGCCATCCTGGGATTTTGCCGGGACTGGCGTTCCGTAGCCGAAATATCTGCGGTGCTCAGGATGCCATTGGGCGTGGCCAGGGTGCTCATCGCCGACATGGCGGTGGAAGGACTGGTCAGGGTCCATCAACTGGATCACGCGCAGGGTCGCCCGGACCTGAACCTGCTCGAAAGGGTGCTCAGTGGACTTCGCAAGCTCTAGACCCCCTCTCCGAGGCAACGCGGGGGAGGCGGCGATGACTTCTGTCAAGATTGTCGTCGCCGGCGGCTTCGGCGTGGGCAAGACCACTTTCGTCGGGTCGGTCTCGGAAATCACCCCGCTCACCACCGAGGCGGTGATGACCGCCGCGAGCGCCGGGGTGGATGACCTCTCGCACGTGCCGGACAAGACCACTACCACGGTCGCGATGGACTTCGGCCGGGTCACCCTGGATGCGGGCCTGATCCTCTACCTGTTCGGCACCCCCGGGCAGCACCGTTTCTGGTTCATGTGGGACGACCTCATCCAGGGCGCGATCGGCGCCGTGGTCCTCGTCGACACCCGGCGGCTCGCCGACTCCTTCCCGGCGGTCGACTACTTCGAGACCGCCGGCCTGCCGTTCATCGTGGGCATCAACGGGTTCCACGGCAAGTTCCCGCACACCCTGACCGACGTCCAGGAAGCCCTGTCGGTAAGCCCGAGCGTTCCCATCGTGGAATGTGACGCCCGCAGCAGGGCGTCCACCAAGGCGACCCTCATCGCGCTGGTCGAACACGCGATGGCGGTCCAGATGAGCGTGCGCTGAGGGCTCACCCTTCCGCACTCACGGACGGCCATCGGGCTCTAGCGGCGTACCTTGAACCTCAGGTGTAGCACCCGGTCGCCCTGGATGACCACGTGGGGATCCTCCAGTAGATGCTGCCCATCGATGCTGCCGAAGTAGCGTTTGCCCGACCCGAACACCACCGGCACCATGTCCATCGCCACCTCGTCCACGAGGCCGGCCGCGAGGATCTGGCCGCCCACTTCGCCAGCGTTCACAGCGACGGTTCGCTCCCCGGCGAGCTCCTGGGCCTTGTCGATCGCAGCCGTCACGCCATCGACGAAATGGTACGACGCCTCGGGGTGCCAGCCCTCGGGCTTGGGCCGGTGGGACACCACGACCACGTGGTCGCCCGTGGGCGGCTGACCCTCCCAGCCGTTCACCAGGTCGAACAGGTGGCGGCCCATCACGATCGTGCCGATCGCCTCCCACATCGGCCGGACGTACTCCGCCGATGCAGCTGAGACCTTGAAGGCGCTTCCAGCTCCGGAATGATCGAACTGCTGGTCGCCGCCTTCGGTGATCGGGGTGTCCCCGCTGAAGTACCAATCGTGGAGTGGCCCGACGTCGTCGTTCTTGTCGGCGATGAAGCCGTCCACCGACACCACGTTGTGCATGATTACCGTGCCCACAGGTTCTCCTCGAGTCTCCTTGCGCATTCGCCCCCGATCTTGCCGCCCCGGGGGCGACTGGGCTTGTAAAAAATCAATCAGCGGGCATCGGGCCGCTGTCCGGCGGGAACCCCTGCTCGGCGGGGAATCGGCGCCGCAGGGCCAGGTATTCCGTCGGGGTGTGGCCGGTGAAGTCCTTGAATTCCCTGCTGAAGTGGGCCTGGTCGAAGTAGCCCGCCGTTTGAGCGAGCTCCGACCAGTCGACCGGACGCAGGGCGTCTACGGACAGGATCAGTCGCGCAAAGCGGTAGATCCGCGCCACCCGCTTCGGGGTGACCCCGACATGAGACTTGAACTGCGTGGCCAGGTGATTGCCACTCACCCCGGCGGCATCGGCCAGCGCACCGACCGGGACCGCGCCGTGGGAAGTCTCCAAACGCCCGCCTGTGTGCTGGACCAGGTCGAGACCGCGCGACGGTGCCTCGGCAAGTCGCGATCGCAGCTCCTCCTCCAATACCCGCAGTGTCTCGGTGGCCGATGCGATGCCGCCGACCTGGTTGCGAATCCGGTCCAACGAACGTTGCCAGACGGCGTCGACGGGCACCCATCGGTCCCGCAGCTCGGTCGCGGGCATGCCGACGAACGGCGAAATCCCCCAAGGCTTGAAGTGCACCCCAACGAGCCGCACCCGGTGTGGGGTACTCGAAGAGGAAACGCCTGGTCCATACACCCATGAACCACCCATCGGTGAACACTGCCGGCGGCACCGAAGGGTCGGAATCCCACAGGCGGACGGGTCCGCCCAGGTTGACGAACAGGTGTGCCGACGGCATCGGCGGGACGTTCATCCGGCGGTGGCGCGGCACCCCGGTCAGGCAGTAGATGTCGTCGATGAACCGGTCGAGCGGCGGGGCGGGCACCCGGCCGACGTATTCCATGGACCCAGTGTGGCCGTCGAGGGTTCAGTTCGCGAGCGAGGCCGTCGCCCTTGAGCCTCCCCTCAGTCGTCGCTGTCAAGAAATACATTCAGCGACCAGAAAGGCACCGATGCCTTCGGTCCTCCTGGTGCCGTGGGCTCGTCGGCTCACTAACCTAGATGCCGCAACGGTGCCTCCGTCGGGTTGACAGATTCCGGGAGGGTAGCGAATGGGTGCGGTGCTGCGCGAGCAGAATCTCGGTCCGATCCGGTGGCTCGTGGTCAGCGGGGAAGCCAGTGACTGTTTCCGTGCACTCGGCGGCCACATGCGGGCGGAGATCCGGGAGGCGGTCACCGAATGGACGTCGACCCAGCGGCTGCGCGAGCACGTGTCGGCGTCACCGGGCCGTGAGCGGCTGGCGGCGGTGCGCTCGGCGACGCAGATGGCCTTCGAGGCGGAGTGGGCGGAACTGGCCGCGCTGGCCGATGGAGCGGGAGTGGCGGTGGAGGACCTGGCGTTGCTGAACTTCCGTGGTGACCTGGGGCAGGTGGAGGGCAGCTTCAACTGCAGCGACCTGGCCTGGCGGCGCGAGCGGTCGTTCATCGCGCACAACGAGGACCAAGGCGCCTCGATGACCGGTCGCTGCGTGCTGCTGACCCTGACCATCGACGGCCTGCCGCCAGTGTGCGCGTTCTGGTGCCCTATGTTCCTGCCCAGCAACGCGTTCTCGGTGACCGACGGGCTGGTGCTCAGCATCGACAGCCTCACCGTGCCCGAGCCAGGCCCCTGGGCCGGCCGCCACTTCATCGCGCGCGGCCTGCAGCGCCGATGCCGGACCGTCGGCGAGGCCATCGGGTACCTGCGGGCCAACCCGTGCGCATCCGGGTTCGCCTACACGATCGGCGACTATCCGGCCAGCCCCGACGGCCGCAGTGACAATCACGGGGACAGGGCAGGGACCGGGCGGGTAGTCGGGGTGGAGGCAGTCCGGAATGAACACCATGTGGTCGAGGTGGGAGGCTCGGCCGGTCCGCTGTTCTGGCACACCAACCACGCGCGTTTCATGCCGGGCACGATCGGCGCGAACACCTGCCAGCGCGCCGGAGTGCTGGCCGCCGCACCGGTGCCAGACGGCGAACCGGACATAGCCTGGTTCCTGCGGCTGCTGGCCGGTGCGCCGGTGCCCGACGGCGTCCGGGTAGACCCAAGCGACGAACGCCCCTTCCTGACGCTGTGCACCTTCGTCTCCGACCTGACCGGCGGGATGGCGGCCCTGCAGTGGCGAGACGAACAGCCTGTACACGTTCCGCTGCGGCACTTGGTGGCGCCCGTGCGATCCAAGAATGTGCCGTCCGCCCACACGTCAAGCTAGGCACGTGCAGCGCCGCCGCTGTGATCATCTCGCCGATGCCAGAGAACACCAATGATCGCGTGATCGCGGCGAGCCTCGAAGTCCTGGCCTCGGTCGCACAGTGCGGAAGTACAGCAACATCCCCTCACACCACCGTGGAAGCCCCTCGGTGGTCAGGTAGGCTTCGAGTCGCTTCGCGGAGTCCAGAAGGAGCTTTGAGCGCTGAGCATGCGCGCGTACGCAGCAGGAGGTCAACGAAACCGCAGGTCAGTAGTAGATTTGCACGGGGCGGTAGCTCAGCCGGTTAGAGCAGCGGACTCATAATCCGCCGGTCCTGGGTTCGAGTCCCAGCCGCCCGACGCCTTGACCGGGGTCACGGCGCGCCGCTTCCGGTTGCCTTCACGATGGCCGCTGGTTCGTGCTGATCTCAGCGCGAGGCGTAGAGGGCCTGCTCGAAGTCGGCGTAGAGCTGGAGGGCGGGCGGGTCGACGAACGGCAGGGTCTGGGAGTAGATCGCGCCGGTGACCCCGCTGGCCGGGTCCACCCAGAAATGGGTGTTGAACAGGCCGGACCAGGAGCCGCTGCCCGCCGCCCGCATGCCCGGGCACTGGGCCGGGTTGAGCAGCAGGCCGAAGCCCCATTTGAGGCCGGGGCCGAGGTTCACGTCGGCGCTGAGTTCCGGGTGCGCCGTGGTGATGGCCGCCGGGAAGTCGAGTGCGCCGATCTGGTTCGTGAACGCCGCGGCCACCGTGGCCCGGTCCAGGATCTGGACGTCGCCGAGCGTCCCGGCAGCCCAGCAGCATCCGCTGGAACTTCAGGTAGTCGCGGGGCGTGCTGTAGAGGAAGTGGCCGCCGCCCCAGTAGTCCGGCTGCTGCGCCCAGTCGATGTCGGTGGCGACCCAGGCGCCGTCCTCGCCGCGGACGTGAATCGGCGTGGAGTTGGCCCGCTGCTCCGGCGTCATCCGCGCCGTGGTGTTCGTCATGCCGAGCGGCCCGGTGATGTTCTCCAGGAAATAGGCGTCCAGCGACAGCCCGCTCACCGCCTCGATCACCTGGCCCAGCCAGTCCACGTTGATCCCGTACTCGAACCGGGTGCCCGGGTCGGACACCATCGGCGCCTTGAACACGTCGATCGTGCCGGGCATCACGTTGGGCGTGCCGGTGACCTGCTCGTAGTGGTCGATGTCCGGGTCCCAGATCCAGTAGCCGAACCCCGCCGTGTGCGTGACGAGGCTGCCGCACCGTGGCCTGCGCGCTGGCCGGGCGGAGCTGCGGGGTGTCGCCGTCGAACCCGGTGAGCACGGGCAGGTCGGCGAACTCGGGCCGGTACTCCCGCACCGGCGCGTCCAGGTTCAGGCTGCCGCGCTCGACGAGCTGGAGGGCGGCCGTGGTGGTGACCATCTTGGTCATCGACGCGATCCGCATCATCGTGTCCGGCGTGATCGGGTCGTCCGCGGCCGCGGAGCGCTTGCCCGCCGCGCCCTCGTAGAGCACGCCGTCGGGGCCCGCTGCCATGGCGACGACGCCGGGGACCGCGCCGGCGCCGACCGCGGCCTGCACACTTCATCGATACGCGCGGTCATGGTCACCAGTTCCCTTGGTCGTGGCCGGGTTGCGGGATGGGCTGTGCTCAGCTTGGCGGCAAATTGCCGCCACGACAACAGTCGCCGGGGCGTCCCGCACGGCCGGCAGCGCGGCCGGTGACGGCGCGCCCCGTGTGAGAATGACCAGACAGGTCCAGGGAATGGCCACGGCCAGAAAGGGGATCCCGGTGCTCTATGCCTTCGGATTCGAGCGGGTCGGCGTGGTCGTGGGCGACCTGTACTTCGTGGATCCCAATCCGGGCGAGGGCCAGGAGGGACCCGAGCACGGCGTCCGGCTCGAACTGCGGGTACTCGGCCGGGGTGAGCTGAAGGGGACGATCTACTCGGCGCAGCCCATCGAGGTCGGCCAGCCGATCTGGCGGGCCGACCTGCTGGAATCGGTCGACGGGCCGGCCGGGCAGCTTCGACCGCACCCACCACCATCCCCGGTTCACCGGCTGGAACCCCGGCCACCGGGTCTTCGCCGGGAACTGTCCGCCGACCCGCTCGGCTGGCTGGGCACCCAGCTGGCGGACCTGGACGCGCTGCTGGACTCGGCCGGGCTCCCGCCGGACACCGCCGCCCCGGCCGACGCGGAGGACCTGCGCCGCGCCGTCCCGGAGATCGTGGACGCGACCCGCAGGCTGCTCGACAAGGTGCGGTCCGGCGAACTGGGCAACCCGCCCGACGGACGCGGCGCCCGCCGCACGGCCCCGGCCGGCGGGCTGGCCCTCGTCCGCGCGGGCTGGCTCTAGTGGCCCCTCCGCCGGTCGTCCGGCCCGCGCCGCCGCAGGCGGCGGCGCGGGTGGGCGATCTTCGCGGCCGCGGCCGTGGTGGTCCTGGCAATAGCCGCCGGCGTGGTGATCTGGGCCCCGTGGCGGACCCCGCCGCTGCTGCGGCCGACCGGGCTCAAGGCGGGCACCGCCACCACCAGTTCGGTGATGTTCCGCTGGTCGGATCCCGCTTCCGGCCCGCTGCCCGACTCCTACCAGATCCTGTCCAGCGGCAAGGTGATCGGCTCGGTGCCCGGCAGCGTCACCTCCTACCGGGCCAGCGGCCTGGCCCCCGACACCGCCTACCAGTACCGGGTGGCGGCGCTGCGCGGCGGCAAGCGGTCGGCGCTGTCCACCGTGCTCACGGTGAACACCACCGCCCCGCCGGTCTCGGCGGCCCGCTGGCAGGGCCCGTGGAGCGTCAACATCAAGATCGTCAAGGGCGCCACGGCGCTGCGCGGGAAGGGCGCCAAGGGCTGGGTCGAGTCGTGGCGGGCCAGCCCGCAGTGCACGGCCGGGCCGTGCACCGTGCAGCTCACCGGAGACCTCAACAGGCACCCGATCAAGGCGACGCTGACCCGCGCGGGCGCGGTCTACACGGGGAAGACGAAGGCCAACATCTTCCGGTGCGGGAAACCGGCCGACTCGGTTCCCATCCGGTCCACCCTGACGATCCGGGTCACGCTCAGCGGAGCACAGCCGAACGGCCACGCCTGGGTCGCCAGTGCCTGGGGCGGCCGCATGGTGATCTCCAGCCCGTACACCTCGACGAGCACCTTCTACTGCAACGCCTTCACCCTGACCACGTCACTGTCCGGGAGCATCTGAGCCGGACGGAGAGGGGAACATGGAGACGCTGCTTCCGGGGATCAGCGCCGAGCGGCTGGCTACCAGCCGGCTGACGGCCGGCGTGCTGTCGGTGGCCGGGCGTACCGGCCCCGCGGTGCTGTTTGTGCACGGCAACGTCTCATCCTCGCTGTTCTGGCAGCCGACGATGCTGGCGCTCCCGGAGCGATACCGGCCGCTGGCCATCGACCTGCGCGGGTTCGGCGATACCGACCCGGAACCGGTGGACGCCACCCGCGGCCTGCGGGACTACGCCGACGATCTGGCCGCCGTCATCGATGCTCTCGGCCTGCCGCTGGTGCACCTGGTCGGCTGGAGCATGGGCGGCGGGGTGACCTTGCAATATCTGGTGGACCGGCCAGGCGCGCACCGGGTGGCGTCGCTGACGCTGGTGGCCCCGGTGTCGCCGTTCGGCTTCGGCGGTACCCGGGATGCCCAGGGCACGCTGTGTGACCCCTCCGGAGCGGGCTGCGGCGGCGGCGCCGCCAACGCGGACTTCGTCGCGCGGCTGGCCGCTGGCGACCGGACGGATGAGAGCCCGCTGTCGCCACGGCAGGTGCTGCTCGCCCACTATGTGAAGCCACCGCACGTGCCCGAGCATCTGGACATCTTGTGGAATCCATGCTGTCCACCCGGATCGGCGATGATCACTACCCGGGCACCTCGCGGACCGTGGATTCCTGGCCGGGCCTGGCACCGGGGGACCGGGGCGTGCTCAACACCATGGCACCCACTCATTTCCGCATCGCTGACCTGTCCGCGGTGCAGCCCAAGCCGCCGGTGCTGTGGCTGCGCGGGACCGACGACGTCATCGTCTCCGACCACTCGCTGTACGACCTGGCCTACCTGGGCTCGATCGGCGCGATCCCGGGCTGGCCCGGCGAGCGATCCTGGCCGCCGCAGCCGATGCTGGCGCAGACCCGCGCCGTGCTCGGCGGGTACGCCGCCGCGGGCGGGCGCTACCGTGAGGTGGCTATCGCCGATTCCGGCCACGGCCCGCACCTGGACCAGCCAGAGCGCTTTGTCGCCGAACTCCGCGACCATCTCGCCGGGGCCTGACGTGGGGCGGGATGACGTCACAGACCGCAGCCCGGCACACTAGGCAGCATGAGCCAGGAGCATGAGGTAGCCGGGCGAGGACCCGTACCGGTGGCTGGAAGACGTCACCGGCACCGAGGCGCTGGACTGGGTCCGGGACCGCAACGCGGCGGCCGCTCGCCGCGCTGTCCGGCAGCGACCGGTTCGAAAGCCTGCGCGCCGAGGCGCGCGAGGTGCTCGACGCCGACGACCGCATCCCGTTCGTCCGGCGGCGCGGCGAGTACCTGTACAACTTCTGGCAGGACGCGGACCATCCGAAGGGCCTGTGGCGGCGTACCACGCTGGCGGAGTACCGCAGGGACCAGCCCGGCTGGGAGATCCTGCTGGACGTCGACGCGCTGGCCGCCCAGGAGGAGGAGAACTGGGTCTGGCAGGGCGCGGCCGCGCTGCGGCCGGGCGGCTACCGCCTGGCGCTGGTGCACCTGTCCCGCGGCGGTGCCGACGCGAGCGTGGTCCGCGAGTTCGACGTCGCCGAGCGCCGCTTCGTCCGACGGGCGGGTTCTACGTTCCCGAGGCCAAGACCGACGCCGGGTGGATCGACGCCGACCGGATCTACGTGGGCACCGACTTCGGCCCCGGATCGCTCACCTCGTCCGGGTACCCGCGGCTGGTGAAGGAGTGGCGCCGCGGCACCCCGCTGTCCGAGGCGGCCCTGGTCTACGAGGGCAAACCCGACGATGTGGGGGTCGGCGCATTCCATGACCCGACGGAGGGGTTCGAGCGGGACTTCGTGGTGCGCAATATCGAGTTCTACCGGACCGAACTGTGGCTGCGCACCGGCGACGGCGACCTGGTGCAGGTCGCCGGTGCCCGAGGACGCCATCGCCGACGTGCACCGCGAGTGGCTGCTGATCCAGACCAGGTCACCCTGGACCGTCGGCGGCGCCACCTACCCGGCCGGGGCGCTGCTGGCCGCCCGGTTCGACGAGTTCCTGGCCGGCGAGCGGGAGCTGACCGTGCTGTTCGAGCCGGACGCGCACACCTCGCTGAGCTACCACGCCTGGACCCGCAACCACCTGATCCTGGCCATGCTGCAGGACGTGCGCAGGCGGCTGGCGGTGCTGACGCCCGGCCGACGGCCCGTGGCAGCGCGCCGAGCCTGCCCGGCGTGCCCGAGTTCGCCCAGACCGACCTGGTGGACACCGATCCCTACGACAGCGACGAGTACATGCTGGTAGTCCAGCGGGTTCACCCAGCCCGGCACGCTGATCTACGGGCACATCGGCGGCCCGAGCGGAGACGCTCAAGCAGGCGCCTGCGTTCTTCGACGCCACCGGCATCGCCGGTGCGGCAGTTCTTCGCCACCTCCGCCGACGGCACCTCGGTGCCCTACTTCGTCGTCGGGCCGCAGGACCCGGGCTCCGGGCCCGCGCTGCTCACCGGGTACGGCGGTTTCGAGGTCTCGCTCACCCCGTCCTACAGCGGCATCATCGGCCGTGGCTGGCTCGCCCGCGGCGGCACCTACGTGGTGGCCAACCTCCGGGGCGGCGGCGAGTACGGGCCGCAGTGGCACCTGTCGGCGATCAAGGAGCACCGGCACCTGGTGTACGAGGACTTCGCGGCGGTGGCCGCGGACCTGGTGACCCGGGGCATCGCCACCCGCGACCGGCTCGGCATCGAGGGCGGCAGCAACGGCGGCCTGCTGATGGGCGTGATGCTGACCCGCTACCCGCAGCTGTTCGGCGCGATCGTCAGCCAGGTGCCGCTGCTGGACATGCGCCGCTACCACGAACTGCTGGCCGGGGCGTCCTGGATGGCCGAGTACGGCGACCCGCGCGAGCCGGCCGAGTGGGACTACATCCGGCCCGTTCTCCCCGTACCACAACGCCTCGGCCGACCGACCGGTACCCGCCCGTCCTGTTCATCACCTCCACCAGGGACGACCGGGTGCACCCCGGGCACGCCAGGAAGATGGTGGCGCTGCTGGCCGCGCAGGGCCACGACGTCAGCTACTACGAGAACATCGAGGGCGGCCACGGCGCGGCCGCCGACAACGAGCAGCGGGCGCTCAAGTGGGCGCTGGTGCTCGAGTTCCTCTGGCAGCGGCTGACCGGCTAACCGGCCGCGGCCGCGAAGTACGCGGCGGGGGTCGAGCCGGTCTCCCGGCGGAACGCCGCGACGAAGGCGCTCGCCGTGTCGTCGCCGGCCCGCCGGGCGACCGCGGACACCGGCTCGCCGGCCGCGAGCGCGGGCAGCGCCGCCTGGAGCCGCAGCAGCGTGCGCCACCGGCCGAACGGTATCCCGGTGCCGGTCAGGAACCCGCGGGCCAGCGTCCTCGCGCTGGCCCCCACCTCGCGGCCCCACTCCGGCAGGGTGCGCTTGTCCGCGGGATGCTCCAGCAGCGCGAGGGCGACCTGCCTGGCCCGGTCGTCGTCCGGCAGGCGCAGGTCGATCGTGGTCATCGCCACCGGCTGGAGCAGGTCGGCCAGCACCGCTTCGGCGCGGGCGCGGGCCGCGTCATCCAGGGCGTCGCTGCCGAGGTAGCCGATCAGCTCGGCGAGCAGCTGGCTGGCCGCGACCGGGGTCGGCTCCGCCCAGCCGACCGGGCTGCGGTCCGGCCGGATGTACAGGGTGCGCATGGTCGCCGGGCCGGACGACAGGGTCTCGTGCCGCAGCCCGGCCGGGATCCACAGCGCCCGGGTGGGCGGCAGCACCCAGGTCGCGTGCCGCGGTCCGGACGGTGAGCACGCCGCTGGCCGCCCAGGCGAGCTGGTGGTCGGCGTGGGTGTGCCAGTCGAACACCAGCCCGGCCGGCATCGGGAACGTGGCCACGATGACCGCGCCGTGGTGCTGTTGCCATCCGCGACACAGATGGCAGGGTACGCCCTTGGCCGGCGGCACGGCGGACCGTAGCGTCGGCGGCATGAACTCCAACCATGACAAGCTCTGCGGCAGCCCGGAGTGGGCCGCGCACATCCAGGACGAGGTGCTGCCGGTCGTGACCGCCCAGGTGGACCTGGGCCGGCGAGATGCTGGAGATCGGCCCGGGCCCGGGCGCGGCCACCGGATGGCTGTGCCAGCGGGTGGCGCGGCTGACCGCGCTGGAGCGGACGAGACCGCCGCCGCGACGGCCCTGGCCGGGAAGTTCCCCGGCGTCGAGGTCGCGGTCGGGGACGCCACCGCGATGAGCTACCCGGACTGCTCGTTCGACTCGGTCGGCTCGTTCACCATGCTCCATCACGTCCCGACCACCGCCCTGCAGAACCAGATCCTGGCCGAGGCGCTGCGGGTGCTGCGGCCCGGCGGGGTGCTGGTCGGCTCCGACAGCCTGCCCAGCGACGGGCTGCACGCGTTCCACGAGGGCGACACCTGCCACCCGGTCGAGCCGTCGGCGCTGCTGGTGCGCTTGCAGACGCTCGGCTTCGCCGCGGTCATGGTCGCCGTGGACGAGGTGCTGATGTTCACCGCCCGCAAGGCCGCCCCGGACCCGGTCCCCGGCCGAAGCACAGGCGTCCGCCGTAAGGTGGGGCCGTGGCAGCGAAACGTAAGCCGAACAAGCTGGTTCTCGCCGCCATCGCCGTGGTGCACCTCACCGCCGTGACACTGACCTGGCGGGATCTGCGGTCCCGGCCGGCCGGCCAGGTCCGCGGGCACAAGAAGATCTGGCAGGCGGCCAGCGCGCTGAACACCACCGGGTCGGCCGCGTACTGGCTTTTCGGCCGCCGCCGGGCACACTGACGGCCGCGCGGGGGCCGAGCGGGAGGTGCGGCGAGCGACGGGACGCCGGTCCCCGGGCAGGCACAGGCCGCCAGGATCGGCCATCTGTCATGACGGCGCCCTACACGGTGCCGCCCCCGATGATGCCGCCCCGGCGGGCGCGGCGGACCGGCCGGAGGCATTGATCTTGATCATCGTCCTGCTGGTGATCCTCGGCCTGCTCTTCGGCCTGGACCGGGCCGCGGCCGCCTATACGGCGGACCGGATCGCGACCAAGCTCCAGGCGGAGGGCTTCCCGGTCAAGCCCGACGTGTCGGTCGAGGGATTCCCGTTCCTGACCCAGCTCATCAGCCGGCACCTCGACGGTGTCGAGGTCACCTCGCCGAAGTTCCCCGTCGGCCCGGTCACGGCGAGCATCGACGTCCACGCCACGAACATCACGCTCGACTCCGGCTACCAGTCCGGCACCATCGCGCAGGTCACCGGCACCGGCCTGATCACCTTCGCCAGCCTGGCCAAGCTGCCGGCCCTGGCGGCCGTGCCCGGCCTGAAGATCAGCAGCGCCGGGCCGCACACTGGTGAAGCTGTCCGCCAACCTCGCGATACTGGCCGCCTCGGCCATCGCCCGGGTGAAGCTGGCCAGCCCGCACGAGATCGTCCTGCGCCTCGTCTCCGCCAGCGGGGTGCCTGCCTCGCTGCTCGGCCCGATCCGCCATCTGACCGTGCAGATACCCGCGCTCCCGCTGGGGCTTACCGTGCAGTCCGTCACGGTGAGCCCGCAGGGCGTGGTGATCGGCGTGACCGGAAGCAACGTGAGCTTCGGCCAGTGACCGGGCGATGACCGGTGGTCACCGGCGGCGGACCGGCATCGGCACCACGGCCGCAGGCGGGCACCCGGCGGGCCGGCGCTTGCGGCGGTGGCAAGCTGTGTCGCAGCCCGGCGGCCCGCCGGCGGCGATGCCGCCACCTCCCGAGGACAAGGAGAATCGATGCCCACCCGTAGCGCGCGCACGACATGGACCGGTGGCCTTCAGGACGGGACCGGCACGGTGGAGCTGGTCAGTTCCGGTATCGCTACCTACGAGGTCAGCTTCCCCCGGCGGGCGGCCGAAGAGGCGGGCGGGGTGACCAGCCCGGAGGAGCTCATCGCCGCCGCGCACAGCGCGTGCTTCGCGATGCAGTTCTCGGCGATGCTGGGCGACGCCGGCGGCAGCGGGCAGTCCCTCGATGTCGGTGCGCAGGTCACCCTCGGCCCGGACCCGGCGGGCGGGTTCCGGATCACCGGCATCAAGCTGACGGTGCGGGGCTCCGCCGAGGGCGTGACCGCGGAACGGTTCGCGGAGGTCGCCGAGCAGGCCAAGAGCACGTGCCCGGTCAGCAAGGCCCTGGCCGGGACCAGCATCTCGCTGGAGGTGGTCGGCGGCTGAGGCCGGTCCACTGAGGGCGCGCCCGTGGCCCGGACATGTCCTAGCCTCGGGATCATGGATCTTGGCCTGCGTGGTTCCCGTGCCCTTGTCACCGGCGGCAGCCGGGGCATCGGCTTCGCCGTCGCCGATGCGCTGGCCGCCGAGGGCGCGGCCGTGGGGATCGTCGCCCGCGGCGCCGACGGCCTGGCCACGGCCGCCGGGCGGCTGGCCGGCCACGGCGTGCCGGTGGCGACCGCCGCCGCCGACGTCACCGACACCGCGGCGCTCGGCGCGGCTGTCCGGCAGATCGCCGGTGAGCTGGGCGGCCTCGATCACCTGGTGGCGAACGCCGGCGGCACGGTCGGCGGGAACCTCGCCGACTCCGCGCCCGGCGATTTCGCCGCCACCTTTTCGCTGAACGCGGGGCACGCGGCCGAGCTGATCCGGTCCGGCCTGCCGTACCTGACGGACTCGCAGACGGCCTCGTGCGTGATCATCTCCTCGATCACCGGCATGCGCCCCGCCCCGAGGACCACCTACGCGGTCGCCAAGGCCGCCGAGATCCACCTGGCCGCCACGGCCGCCGCCGAGCTGGCGGGCGCCGGGATCCGGGTGAACGCGGTCAGCCCTGGCTCGATCATGTTCCCCGGCGGCAGCTGGGACCGGTTCCGCGCGCAGAACCCGCAAGACTTCGCCGCGTTTGTCGCCAGCCAGTTCCCGTTCGGGCGGCTCGGGCACCTGGAGGAGGTGGCGGATGTGGTCGCCTTCCTGCTGTCGCGCCGGGCGTCCTGGATTACCGGGGCCAACATCGTGGTGGACGGGGGCCAGGGCTACCCGAGCGCCCGCCGTTTCGCGTAATTGCCCGCAGCTCAAATGGGGAAATAACCGGCTTTAATCTGCCAGTTACGCATCCGGGATGGTGCCCTTCGTGGGTCCTTGACCGTCTGATTGCCGCGTTGCTAGATTCCCCGGCGGGGAGTATTTCGCATAATTGCGAGATGCGCGCCCTTGCCGGGGGCAAGGGCAATTTCCGCAGTCGGCCTTATTCGGGGAGGAGACGACGTGCGAAATCGCTTGACGAGAGCCCGCGGACGGGCGTGGAAGCTGGCCATCCCGGTGGCGGCCCTGGGCGTGGCCGCCGGCCTGGGGATGACCGGCTCGGCTTCGGCGACCCTGACGGGAGCGGGCGGAGGGCACCACATGGCGGGCACGATCGCCCCGGCCAAGGTCAACCTCCTGGACTGCAACGGATGGAGCCCGAAGTACAAGTCGGCGTCCACGGCCATGCGGATGCGCTGCACGGACTTGCATGGCGCGCGCTACGGCGGGACGTTCGGCAGCGCTTCTACGACAACGGCCACTACGTGGGCCACGACGAGCCGAGCGTGAAGTTCATTTCCGCGCTCCCGGGTTCGGGCAACACCATGAACTACGCGCTGCGCCTGCCGCGCGACCCGCACCAGCGACCGACCGCCAGCGGCACCGGACCGACTACGGCGAACTGAGCCTCGCGCCGTGGTTCGGCCTGCCCATGTGCGACCCGCATTCCTACCCGCAGAACCCGTGCACGCCGGACAGCGACACCAATTCCGGGGCGCTGACCAACCCGAGCGCCGCTGGCTCGGCGTTCATGGAACTGCAGTTCTACCCGCCGGGGTTCACCCCGTTCATCGACAACGTGAGCTGCAGCAGGTCGCAGTGGTGTGCGGCGCTGACCATCGACAGCGCCGAGTGCACGTTCAACTTCGCGTCCTGCAACACCAACTGCGAGGAGCCGGTCAACTTCTCCTACCTGCAGACCAACGGCATCCCGCCGGGCTCGCCCGCGCCGCAGGACCCGAGCACCAAGACGATGCTCGGCAACGCGAAGACGCTGAAGATGAACCCCGGCGACGTGCTCAAGGTGTCGATGACCGACCCGGCGGGAGGTTTCACCGCGAAGGTCCAGGACCTCACCACCGGCCAGACGGGCTTCATCCAGGCGAGCGCCAAGAACGGGTTCGCCGACACGAACATGTCCGACTGCTCCGGCAACCCGTTCACCTGGCACGCCGAGTACAGCACGGCCAAGAAGCAGAACCAGGTGCCGTGGGCCGCGCTCGAGGGCGGCGTGCTGATGGAGCAGGAGATCGGCCACGGCGAGTCCTGCTCCCTGCTGCTCACAAGGAGACGGTCACCGCCAGCTACAGCAACGGCAGTTCCTACACCGACCCGAACGTCTTCCAGACCTGCGGCGGCGGGATGGAAGGCAGGCACAAGATCGGTGAGGGCCCGTGCAACCTGAACACGGGCGCCTGCAAGAACTCCGAGACCGAAGGCCGCACGGCCCGGTCCCGTGCACGGCGGCCACGACCAACTGCGAGTTCTCCGACGGGTTCTGCCTGCCGAAGGGGACCAGGCCGGTCATGATCAGCGGCACGCCCGCCAAGGAGTTCGAGCGGGTGAGCACCTGCGAGCAGAACCAGTTCGAGAACGGTGACCTCGACTTCGACGGCACCGGCTACCGCAAGGACTGGCCGAACGGTTCCAGGCGGTTCCCGCAGTCGTTCCGGTACCTGGGCCCGTTCACGAACGGGCATCCGTACCCGCAGATCCAGTTCGAGACGGACGTCGCGGCATCGGAGAACCTGTGCAACGTCGGCACCGGCGCCGGCTGCAAGGCCCCGCCGACCGGGTCGGCGGGCTTCTACCCGTTCTGGTCGCTGACCAGCAAGCAGAAACTGAAGGGCGTCACCGGGCGCGGCGCATGCCTGTGGAACTTCGGCAACATCATCCGCCACGTCACCGTCGCGCAGCTTCGGCAAGGACGCGCAGTACGGCGTCGCGGACACCGCGCGGTACGGCGGGACCATCATCAGCAAGGTCCTGCCCAACCCGGCGCTGGCGAAGGGCTGCAAGCAGGTCACCTAGGCACCCAGCCGCTGTCAAGGCCTGCCCGGCGGCCGGGGCTTCCGGCGGCCGGGCAGGCCCTTCTCGCGGGCGGGCGCCCGGCTTCCGCTGGACGGCGAGGCTTCAACTGTGTGTAATTGACTAACTCCTATGCGCTATCGCGCCTGGTGGGCTTATATCTGGCAGGAGGGCCGGGGGAGTTGCTCTCGGGGAGGGGTATGCCGTCGTTAGCGCGCAAGCCCGCGCGCGGGAACTGGATCTGGCTGGGCGGAGCGCTGTGCGCGGTGGTGGTGCTGGCCGGCGTCGCGGTCGCGCGCCACGACCGGCGGGCCCGCGGGCGCGGAACGCGCAGCGGCGCAGGCACCGGGCGGCAGCGCGGCGCAGCGGCCGCCGGCGCGGGGCAGGCCAGGCTGGCCGCCGGCCCGGCGCGCCACCGGCGGCCCGGGCGGCGCCAGCTACCTGGCCGGTACGCCGCGGTGGCGGTGTTCTATGACCCGGGCGACGCGGTGGGCAGTTGCTCGCTCGGCCCGTTCCCGCCCGGCGGGCGCTATGTGAGCCTGCCGCCGGAGCGGTTCGGCCACAGCGCGGCCTGCGGCAGCTACGTCACCGTGCAGGGCCCGCGCGGCCAGGTGCGGGCCGAGGTCGTCGACCTGTGCCCGGGTGCGCCGCCGACATGATCAACTTGAGCCGCGCGGCGTTCGCCGCATCGCCGACCCGGGGCCCGGCTCCGCCCGGGTCCGGTACTGGCCGCTGGACAACCCGCCGCTGCCCGGCCCGCTGATCCTGCGGACCAGCCAGACCGGCACCGGCCTGCCCACGCTCCAGGTCCGCCGTCACGGCAACGCGCTGGCGGCGGTGGCGGTCGCCACGCCCGGCACGCCGGCTCCCCGCCTGGCGCGCGTTCACGCTGAACGGCAACGGCATCTGGGTGGCCGGCTGGTCACCTGGGCCCCGGGCCGGTCAACATCCGGATCACCGACAGCCGCGGTCACCAGGTCGTGATCCGGCGGGTCAGGCTCCGCCCCGGCCGGGCGATCCGCACCCGCACCTGGATGTACTGACGCCGAGGCCGGCAGGCCAGGCCGGGCTGGCCGTGGCTCAGATCAGCTTCCAGGCCTCGGTGAGGACGCTGCGCAGGATCTGCTCCATCTCGTCGAAGTGCTCCTGGGTGCAGGTGAGCGGGGGCGAGAGCTGGATGACCGGGTCGCCGCGGTCGTCGGCGCGGCAGATCAGCCCGGCGTCGAACAGCGCGTGCGACAGGAAGCCGCGCAGCAGCCGCTCGGACTCCTCGTCGGAGAACGTCTCCCTGGTCGCCTTGTCCTTGACCATCTCGATGCCGTAGAAGTAGCCGTCGCCGCGCACGTCGCCCACGATGGGCAGGTCGCTGAGCTTCTCCAGGGTGGCGCGGAAGGCAGCCTCGTTCGCCCGGACGTTCCCGAGCAGGTCCTCCTTCTCGAACACGTCGAGGTTGGCCAGCGCCACGGCGCACGACACCGGGTGGCCGGCGAAGGTGACCCCGTGCAGGAAGGTCGCCGGGCCCGCTGCTGAACGGCTCCATCAGCCTGTCGCTCACGATCATCCCGCCGAGCGGCGCGTAACCCGAGGTCACGCCCTTGGCGAAGGTGATCACGTCCGGCTGGTAGCCGTACCGCTGCGAGCCGAAGTAGTAGCCCAGCCGGCCGAACGCGCAGATGACCTCGTCGGAGACCAGCAGGACGCCGTAGCGGTCGCAGATCTCGCGGACCCGCGCGAAGTAGCCGGGCGGCGGCGGGAAGCAGCCGCCGGAGTTCTGCACCGGCTCCACGTAGACGGCGGCCACCGACTCCGGGCCCTCGCGGAGGATCGCGCGCTCGATCTCGTCCGCGGCCCACCGGCCGAAGGCGGTCACGTCGTCGGCGACGAAGCCGGGCGCGCGGTAGAAGTTGGTGTTCGGCACCCGCACCCCGCCGGGGGGCAGCGGCTCGAACGGCGCCTTGAGGTCCGGCAGCCCGGTGATGGCCAGCGCGCCCATGGTGGTGCCGTGGTAGGCGATCTCCCGGCTGAGCACCTTGTACCGGCGCGGCTGCCCGATGGACGCGAAGTACTGCTTGGCCATCTTCCACGCCGACTCGACCGCCTCGGAACCGCTGGTGGTGAAGAAGACCCGGTTGAGGTCGCCGGGGGCGAGCATGGCCAGCCGCTCGGCGAGCTCGATCGCCCGCGGGTGGGCGTAGGACCACAGCGGGAAGTAGGCGAGCTCGGCGGCCTGCCGGGCGCCCGCCTCGGCCACCTCTTTCCTGCCGTGCCCGATCTGGCTGACGAACAGGCCCGACAGCCCGTCCAGGTAGCGCTTGCCCCGGGAGTCGTAGACGTACTGGCCGGATCCCCGCACGATCGTCGGCATCTCGGTGCCGGTGTAGGAGGACATGCGGGTGAAGTGCAGCCAGAGGTGGCGGTGGGCCGCTGCCTGCAGCGCGTCCGCGTTCATGTCACCGGCGGCATGGGCACTGGTCATCTGGTCCCCCAGCTGTAGGTCTGCTTACGGAGTTTCAGGTAGACGAAGGTCTCGGTGCTGGTGACGCTCGGCACGCCGCGCACCCGGCTGAGGATCTCCAGCAGGTGGTCGTCGTCCTCGCAGACCACCTCGACGAGGATGTCGAACGACCCCGAGGTGATCACCACGTAGTCGATCTCGTCCATGTGCGCGAGATGGTCGGCGACCCGCTCGAGGTCACCCTCGCACTTGATGCCGATCATGGTCTGGCGGCGGAAGCCCAGCGTCATCGGGTCGGTCACGGCGACGATCTGCATGACCCCGCCGTCGATGAGCCGCTGCACGCGCTGCCGCACCGCGGCCTCGGACAGCCCCACGGCCTTGCCGATCGCCGCGTAGGACCGCCGCCCGTCCTGCTGCAGTTGCTCGATGATCAGCTTGGAAACGTCATCGAGCACCACGCGGGCGGAGGCTGGCCGGCGGGCCCGGGCCCGGCCGCGGCGGCGCTGGCGGCTACGGGGATGACGGCAGTCCCAGGCGTGTGAGCCATGCGTCGCCTCCTTCGCAAGGCAATCGTGTCATGTCCCGGGACTCTGTCAACTGATTTAGTAGAAACTAATGCTATCTGCTACGGAATCACTTGTGAACGCTTCGATTGTCTGCCAGGGTCGGAGCTGTGGCGTCTGCAGGTGCTGAACAACTTCGTCAACGGCGAGTATGCCGCCGCCACCGGCGGCCAGACGAGCCCGGTCGTGGACCCCAGCACGGGCGAGGAGTACGCGCGCGCCCCGGTGTCCGGCCCGGCCGACGTCGAGACCGCGCTGCGGGCCGCGGCGGGCGCGTTCGAGGGCTGGCGGGACACCACCCCGGCCGAGCGCAGCCTGGCGCTGCTGCGGATGGCGGACGCGGTGGAGGCGCGGGCCGCGGAGATCGTCACCGCGGAATGCCGCAACACCGGCAAGCCCGTCGGGCCTCACCATGGCCGAGGAGATCCCGCCGCTGGTGGATGAAATCCGGTTCTTCGCCGGCGCGGCGCGCATCCTGCAGGGCACCTCGGCCGGGGAGTACCTGGCGGGCCACACCTCGGTGCTGCGCCGCGAGCCGGTCGGGGTGTGCGCCCAGGTCACGCCCTGGAACTACCCGATGATGATGGCCGTGTGGAAGTTCGCCCCGGCGATCGCCGCCGGGAACACGGTCGTGCTCAAGCCGTCCGACACCACCCCGGTGAGCACGCTGCTGCTGGCCGAGATCGCCGCCGGCTTCCTGCCGCCCGGGGTGTTCAACGTGGTCTGCGGCACCGCCGAGACCGGCCGGGCGCTGGTCTCCCACGACATACCGCGGATGGTGTCGATCACCGGCTCGGTGCGCGCCGGCATGGAGGTCGCCCGGGCCGCGGCCGACGGCCTCAAGCGGGTGCACCTGGAACTCGGCGGCAAGGCGCCGGTGATCGTCTTCGACGACGCCGACGTGGCGGCGACGGCCGCGGGCATCGCCCCGGCGGCGTTCTTCAACGCGGGCCAGGACTGCACCGCGGCCACCCGGGTGCTGGCCGGGCCCGGCATCGCCGCCGACCTGACCGACGCGCTCGCCGCGGCAGGCGGCCAAGACCACCGTGGGCGGCCTCGACGTGCCGGACGCGGACTACGGCCCGCTGAACAACCTGGCCCAGCTGGCCAGGGTGGAGGGCTTCCTGGCCCGCCGCCCCGGCCACGCGCGGGTGGTCACCGGCGGCACCCGCGTGGGGGAGCGCGGCTACTGCTTCGCGCCCACCGTCGTGGCCGGGCTGCGCCAGGACGACGAGATGATCCAGGAGGAGATCTTCGCACCCGTCATCACCGTGCAGCGGTTCAGCGACGAAGCCGAGGCGCTGCGCTGGGCGAACGGGGTCAAGTACGGGCTGGCCGCCAGCGTGTGGACGCGGAACCACGGCCGGGCGATGCGGATGGCCAGGCTGCTGGACTTCGGCGCGGTCTGGATCAACACCCACATCCCGTTCGTGTCCGAGATGCCGCACGGCGGCTTCAAGCACTCCGGGTACGGCAAGGACCTGTCGATGTACGGGTTCGAGGACTACACCCGCATCAAGCACGTGATGAGCTACCTGGGCGGGTGACGCCGGCCCCGGGGAGCGTAACGCATGCAAAAGGGGCTGGGCCGGGCCGCCGCCGCCCGCCGCGGGTTTGATCGAATGAGGGTGCGCTCCTTAGCGTGGACAGCAGCGCCCGCCGCGGCCGGCCGGAAGGAATGCCCATGACCCTTGACCTTGGCACCGCCGATCAGCTCCGCAGTGCGCTGGCGACCGTGGCGGCGATCCCGGTGACCCCGTTCGGGCCCGATGGCCAGGTCGACTGGGACGCCCATGGCCGGGTGATCCGGCGCATGGTGGACGCCGGCGTCCGGCTGGTCACGCCGAACGGGAACACCGGCGAGTTCTACGCGCTCACCGCCGCGGAGGCGCGGCGCGCGACCGAGTCGGCCGTGGCGGCCGCCGCCGGCAACGGCGCCGAGCAGCCCGCCGAGGTGCTGGCCGGGGTCGGGCACGACCTGCCCAGCGCGATCGAGGCCGGGCGGCACGCCCGCGACAACGGGGTGCGCATGATCATGGTGCACCAGCCGGTCGGCCCGTACGTGTCCGCGGCGGGCTGGCTGGAATACCACCGGGCCATCGCCGGGGCACTGCCCGACCTGGGCGTGGTGCTCTACATCCGGGATCCGCGGATCGGGGCACGGCACATCCGGCTGCTCGGCGACCTGTGCCCCAACGTGATCGCGGTCAAGTACGGCATCCGGGACCCGGTCCAGTTCGCCAGCGTCGCCAGGGACGCAGGCCTGGACCGGTTCACCTGGCTGGCCGGGCTGGCCGAGCTGACCGCGCCCGCCTGCTGGACGGCCGGCGCGCGCGGGTTCACCTCCGGGCTGGTGAACGTGGCCCCGGGGCTGGCGCTGTCCATGCTGGACGTCGCTGCGCGGCGGGGACATGGCCGGCGCCATGAAGGCGTGGGAGGCCTGCCGGCCCTTCGAGGAACTGCGCGCCGCCGACTCCTCGGCCGACAACGTGAGCGTGGTCAAGGAGGCCCTCGCCCAGCTCGGGCTGTGCCGGCCGGACGTGCGCCCGCCCAGTCACCGCGTATCCGGAGGAGGTGCGGGCCCAGATCGCCGAGATCCTCGCCGACTGGGGCCTGTCCCTGGGCGAGGAGAACCGGTGACGCGCAAGACACCGGAAACGCTGCGCAGCGCGGGCTGGTTCGGCCCGATGAGCCTGCGGTCGTTCAGCCACCGGTCGCGGATGCGGCAGCACGGGGTGGCCGCGTCCGAGCATCAGGGCAAGCCGGTCATCGCCATCCTGAACACCTGGTCCGAGCTGAACCCGTGCCACATGCACCTGCGGGAGCGCGCGGAACAGGTCAAGCGGGGCGTGTGGCAGGCCGGCGGGTTCCCGGTGGAGTTCGGCGTCGCCACGCTGTCGGAGACCTACTGCAAGCCGACCCCGATGATGTACCGCAACCTGCTCGCCATCGAGGTGGAGGAGACGCTGCGCTCCTACCCGGCCGACGGCGCGGTGCTGATGGGCGGCTGCGACAAGACCACGCCCGGGCTGATCATGGGCGCCGCGAGCGCCGGGACTGCCGGCCATCTACGTCCCGGCCGGGCCGATGCTGCGCGGCAACTACCGCGGCCAGGCGGTGGGCAGCGGCACCGACCAGTGGAAGTTCTGGGACGACTACCGGGCCGGGCTGATCGGCGACTGCGAGCTGGCCGACCTGGAGTGCGGCATCGCCCGCTCGCCGGGCCACTGCATGACCATGGGCACCGCGTCCACCATGACCTCCGCCGCCGAGGCGCTCGGCATGACGCTGCCCGGTGCCGCGTCCATCCCCGCGCCGGACTCGGCGCACTACCGGATGGCGGCGGCCAGCGGGAGCCGGATCGTGGAGATGGTCTGGGAGGGGCTGACCCCGGCGGACATCCTGAGCAGAGCGGCGTTCGAGGATGCCGTCGCGACTGTGCTCGCGCTGGGCGGCTCCACGAACGCGGTGATCCACCTGATCGCGATGGCCGGGCGGTGCGGGGCCGGGCTGACGCTCGACGACTTCGACGCCACCTCCCGCCGGATCCCGGTCCTGGCGAACATCAGGCCCACCGGTGCCTACCTGATGGAGGACTTCTACTACGCCGGCGGCCTGCCCGCGCTGCTGGCCCAGCTCAGCCAGGTGCCCGGTGCCCTGCACCCGGGCAGGGTCACCGCCAACGGCCGGACCCTGGGCGAGAACCTCGCGCGCAGGCCCAGGTCTGGAACACCGACGTGATCCGGTCGCCGGATGACGCCCTGTCCGCCGACGGCGGGCTGGCCGTGCTGCGCGGCAACCTGGCCCCGGACGGCGCGGTCATCAAGCCGCTCGCCGCCGAGCCGGGCCTGCTCGCGCACACCGGGCCCGCCGTGGTGTTCGACAGCTACAAGCAGATGCAGGAGCGGATCGACGACCCGGCCCTCGGCGTCACCCCCGACTCGGTGCTGGTGCTGCGCGGCGCGGGGCCGCGGGGCGGGCCCGGGCATGCCCGAGTACGGCATGCTGCCGATCCCCAAGTACCTGCTGGCCCAGGGCGTCAGGGACATGGTGCGGATCTCCGACGCGCGGATGAGCGGCACCAGCTACGGCGCCTGCGTGCTGCACGTCGCGCCCGAGGCGTGGGTGGGCGGCCCGCTCGCCCTGGTCCGCAGCGGCGACCCGATCACCCTGAACGTGGCCGAGCGGGTGCTGCGGCTCGAAGTGGACGACGGTGAGCTGGCCCAGCCGCCGTGCCGCCTGGCAGCCCCCGCCGCCCCGGTTCGGGCGCGGCTACGGTGCCCTGTTCAGCGAGCAGGTCACCCAGGCCAACGAGGGCTGCGACTTCGAGTTCCTGGCCCGTCCCGGCGCCACCCCGGACCCGGAGCCCAACCCCCAGTAGCGCCGGCGCGCACCGGCCGTGCCGCCGGCTGCCGGGCGACCGCGTAATGTTGGCTGGCGTGCCAACGATCCTCATCACCGGGGCGGCCGGCGGGATCGGGACCATGCTGCGCCCGCGGCTGGCCCGCCCGGACCGGACCCTGCGCCTGCTGGACATCGCCGACATGACCGCCGGGCCCGCCGAGGAGGTGGTCCGCGCCTCGGTCACCGACATGGCCGCGATGACCGCCGCGTGCCGCGGCGCCTCGGCCGTGATCCACCTGGCGAGCATCTCCGGCGAGGCCTCCTGGGACGACATCCTCCAGCTCAACATCCAGGGCACGTACGTGGCCTTCGAGGCGGCGCGGCGGGCGGGCGTGCCCAGGGTGATCTTCGCGTCGTCGAACCACGCGGTCGGGTTCTCGCCGCGGGAGAGCTTCCCGGTGCCGGACTACGCCTTCCCCGCGCCGGACACCTACTACGGCGTGGCCAAGGTGGCCGGCGAGGGGCTGGCCGCCCTGTACCACTACCGGTACGGCCTGGACACGATCGCAGTCCGCATCCTGAGCTGCTTCGACAAGCCGCGCAGCGCCCGGTCGCTGTCCACCTGGCTGTCCCCCGACGATGCCGGGCGGCTGTTCGAGGCCTGCCTGACCACGCCGGACCCGGGGTTCCGGGTGATCTTCGGCGTCTCGGCGAACACCCGCGGCGGCTGGGTCAGCCTCGCCGAGGCGGAGGCGCTCGGCTACTCACGCCCAGGACGACGCCGAGTCGCTCCGCGACGAGGTGATCGCCGAGTTCGGCGAGCCCGACCCGGCGGACCCGGTGTTCCGCTACCTCGGCGGCGAGTTCACCCTGCCCGACCTGGACGCCGAGATCCCCGGCGGCTCCTGAGCGCCGGCGGCCGAGCGTGCGGGCCTGGGCGAACCTCTACCCGTGGGACGTGGACGGCGACCCGGCGGCGCCGGACCGGATCGCGGGCCTGGGCCTGGCCGGGGTGACCCTTGCCGCCGCCTACCACGCGGTGCGGGCGGTGGCCCCGTTCCACCCCCGGCACCGGATCGTCACCAGGGACGCGGCGGTCTACTACCGCGCCGACCCGGCACGGTGGCGGGGGAACCCGGTCGCGGCCCGCCCGGCTGCGGCCCGCGGTGGCCCGGCCGGCCGGCTCGTTCGAGCGGGCCGCCGCCGCGCTGCGCTCCCGCGGCCTGGCGGTGACCGCGTGGGCGGTGATCACGCACAACGACAGGCTGGCCGCGGCGGTGCCGTCCGCCGCCGTGCGCAATGCGTTCGGCGACGCCTACCCGTGGGCGCTGTGCCTCGCCTCGCCCGCCGTCCGGGACTACGCGGTTCGCCTGGCCAGCGAGGTCGCGGCGCTGGCAGAGGCCGATGCCGTCGAACTCGAGGCCTGCGGCTGGTACGGCGTCGAGCACCTGAGCGCGCACGACAAGACGGCGGGCGCGGCGCGGCGGGGCGGCGCAGTGGCTGCTGTCGGTGTGCTTCTGCGCCGCCTGCCGGCGGGAGTACGCGGCCGCCGGGGCGGACCCGGCCTGGCTGGCCGCCCGCGTCCGCGCCGCCGTGGACCTGCCCGAGGAGGCGGCGCTGCCGGGTGAGGCGGCCGGGGTCCTGGCCGGCGTCCGGGCGGCCCTCGCGACCAGGTTCCAGCGCGAGGTGGTCGCGGCAGCCCGGGACGCGGCCCCGGGCAAGCCCGTCTACCTGCACGTCCACCCCGACCCGCGGGCGACAGGGGCCAACCCGGGATGCGAGCCCGATGCGCTGGCGGGGGCGGCCGGAATCGTGCTGTCCTGCTGGGACCCGGTGACCGCGCCGGCGCTCGTCACCCGGGCGGCGGCGGCCGCACCGCCCGGCACCGCCGTCGCCGCGTCCCTGCTGGCGGTCGCCGGGCTCGGCGGCGACCCGGCGACGCTGCCCGCCCAGGCCGCCGCGGTGCGCGCCGCGGGCGCCACCGAACTGCGGCTCTACCATGCCGGGCTCGCCGCGGCGGCGGACCTCGCCGCCATCGGCCGCCTCTGCTCGGCCAGCGCCTGAGCCGCCGGCGTCCGCGCTAGCCGGCGGCGGCCCGGCCCCGCGGGTGGTGGCCGGACAGCACCGCGAGCAGGGCGACGTGCAGTGAGGTGCGGGACTCGGCCGAGTCCAGGCTCACCCCGAGGATCCGCTCGATCGCCGCCAGCCGCTCGTAGAGGGTGGGCCTGGCCAGGTGGGCGCGGGCGGCGGCGGCCGCCTTGTTGCCGCCCTCGGCCAGGTAGGCACCCAGCACCTTGGTCAGCCCGGTGCCCTGGGACAGGTCGTGCGCGATCAGCGGGCCGAGTTCCCTGTCCACGAACGTCGCCAGCCGGGCGTCGTCGCCCAGCAGGTGCAGCAGGCCGCGCAGCCGCAGGTCCGCCAGCCGGTAGTAGGGGCGGCCCCGGCCCGCCGACGGCGAGGCGGCCGCGGCGTCGGCGACCTGCTGCGCCTCCAGCAGGGACCGGCGCGCCTCGGCCAGGGACGCCGCAGCCGACCCGGCCCCGATCACCGGGTCGCCGCCGGGCAGCCGCTGCCGTGGCCGCGGCGCAGACCGCGGTCAGCACGGCGTCGGGGTCGGCCCCGCGGTCGGCCGACAGCAGCGCGCCGACCCCGGCCTCGCCGAGCGAGCCGACCAGCGCCGGGAACCCGCTCGCGGCGGCACGCATCGGCGAGCGCGTCGGCGACCTCGAGCAGCCGGGCGTGGGCGGGCAGCCCGCGCCCGCCCTGGCGGAACCCGACCACCATGGTGAGCAGCTGCCGCCCGGTGACCTGGACCCCCAGGGCCCTGGCCCGCGCCGCCGCCTCGTCCGGGTCGGCGTACGCCCCGGCCACGATCGCGCCGATCAGCGTGGTGTGCGCCTGCCGTTCCAGGCTCTCGTGCTGGCGGGTCAGCAGCCGGGCCAGCGCCAGCGCGGTGGCGGTGCGCTCGATCAGCACCAGGTCACCGGGGGCCGGGGGGCCGCCGCACACCAGGATCACCCGCCCCCAGTCCTGGCCCCGGGCGCCGGCCATGGTGACCAGCCACCCGGACGGCTCGTCATAGCCGGTCCGCTCGGCCAGCACCACGGCACGGGACCGGGCCTCGAACCCGTCGAGCAGCGCCGCGGGGTCGGCCCCCGCGGGCTCGCAGGCCAGCACGTGATGCGACAGATCCGCCAGGATCACCGGCCGGCCTGCCAGCAGGGCCGCCTGGCGGAGGATCTCCCCGGGGCCCGCGCCCGCCACCGCCAGGTCGGTGAACACCTCGTGCAGCCGGGCGGAGGCGCGCAACTGGTCCAGCTGGTCGTCGATGATCCGGGCGTGCACCGCCTCGGTGATCTCGACGAACGGGACCTCCCGGCCGAACACGATCAGCGGCAGCCCGTGGGACTCCGCCGCCGCGACGAAGCCGGCCGGCAGCCCCCCGGTGTACCGGCGGCCCAGTTCCACCGCGAGCGCGGCCACCCCCACCGCGGCGAGATCCGCGACGTAGGCGTCCAGCAGCGCGCCCTCGTCGGGCAGCACGATCCCCGTGGCCAGCACCAGCTCGCCGCCGCGCAGCAGCCGCGCCGCGTCGGCGAACTCGATCGCGTGCACCCACCGCACCGGGGTGCCCAGCCGGTGCGCCCCGGCCACCACCCGGGGCTGCCCGCGCCGCACCGCCTCCAGCGCGAGCACCTCCGCCACCGTCGGCAGCACCTCGCCCTCCTCCCAGTCCCGTCCGCGACGTTCGTGATCATGGCGTTTTGGTCGCGATAGCAGCCAAAACACCATGATCACGAGCGGGGCAGGGTTCGCTGGCTTACATGATGTAAGAGCTCTCAGCTATCAGCTTACAAAGTGACTGAACCGGCGGGCCCTGCCCGCGCGGGAGACTGGGACGCATGACTGATCTTGTTACCCGGCACCGCGCTGTCCTGCCCAACTGGATGGGCCTCTACTACGACCACCCGCTGGAACTGGTCAGCGGCAGCGGCAGCCGCGTCACCGACGCCTCCGGCCGCAGCTACCTCGACTTCTTCTGCGGCATCCTCACCAACATGCTCGGCTACGACCTGCCCGAGGTCCGCGACGCCGTCCAGCGCCAGCTCTCCACCGGGATCGTGCACACCTCGACCCTGTACCTGATCCGCAGCCAGGTGGAACTGGCCGAGAAGCTGGCCAGGCTGTCCGGGATCAAGGACGCCAAGGTCTTCTTCACCAACTCGGGCACCGAGGCGAACGAGACCGCGCTGATGCTGGCCACCGCCGCCCGCCGGTCCAACCAGGTGCTCGCGATGCGCGGCAGCTACCACGGCCGCTCGTTCGGCGCGGTCGCGATCACCGGCAACGTGGCGTGGAAGAGCTCCCAGCTCGCCCCGTTCAGCGTGCAGTACCTGCACGGCACCGACCGGTACCTGCCCGCCTTCTCGCGCCTGTCCGATGCCGAGTACATCGACGCCTGCACCGCCGACCTGAGGCACCTGCTCACCGCCGCGACCGCACGGGACGTGGCGTGCCTGATCGCCGAGCCGGTCCAGGGCGTGGGCGGGTTCACCATGGCGCCGGACGGGCTGCTCGGCGCGTACCGGAACCTGCTCGCCGAGCACGGCGTGCTGTTCATCTCCGACGAGGTGCAGACCGCCTGGGGCCGCACCGGCGAGCACTTCTGGGGGATCGAGGCGCACGGCGTGACCCCGGACATGATCACGTTCGCCAAGGGCCTCGGCAACGGGTTCGCGATCGGCGGCGTGATCGCCCGCGGTGACCTCATGGATGGCGTGCCCGGCAACGGCATCTCCACGTTCGGCGGCAACCCGCTGTCCACCACCGCGGCCAACGCGGCGCTGGACTACGTGCTCGACCACGACCTGCAGCGCAACGCGGCCACGCTCGGCACCATGATCATCGACGGGCTGCGGGAGGCGACCGCGCCACTGGCCGCGGTCGGCGAGGTCCGCGGCAAGGGCCTGATGTTCGCCGTGGACCTGGTGGACCCGGGCACCGGCGCGCCCAGCCCGGCGCTGGCCACCCGCGCGCTGGAAGAGGCGCGCGAGCGCGGCCTGCTCATCGGCAAGGGCGGCCTGCAGGGCCACGCGCTGCGGATGGCGCCGCCGATGAACATCACCGAGGCCGACGCCAAGGAGGGCCTGGGCCTGCTCATCGACGCGCTGCGCGCGGTAGACGCGGGAGCGGCGAAATGAGCAAGCACATCAGCCACTGGATCGGCGGCCGCGCCTGGGACGGCGCCGCGCAGCGGCGCGGTGACATCTACGACCCGGCCACCGGCCAGGTCACCGGCACCGTGGACTTCGCCTCCGCCGCCGTGGCCGGCGACGCGGTGGCGGCGGCCGCGAAGGCGCTCCCCGGCTGGCGCTCCTTTTCTCTTGCCAAACGAACCTCGGTGCTGTTCGCGTTCCGCGAGCTGATCAACGCCCGCCGTGGTGAACTGGCGGAGCTGATCAGCGCCGAGCACGGCAAGGTGACCTCCGATGCGGCCGGGGAGGTGGCCAGGGGCCTGGAGGTCGTCGAGTTCGCCTGCGGCCTCGGGCACCTGCTCAAGGGTGATTACTCGGAGAACGTGTCCACCGGCGTGGACGCCTACTCGATCCGCCAGCCGCTCGGCGTGGTGGCCGGGATCACCCCGTTCAACTTCCCGGCCATGGTGCCGATGTGGATGTTCCCGATCGCCCTGGCCTGCGGCAACACGTTCGTGCTCAAGCCGTCGGAGAAGGACCCCTCGGCGTCGCTGCTGCTGGCCAGGCTGCTCGCCGAGGCGGGGCTGCCCGACGGCGTGTTCAACGTGGTGCACGGCGACAAGGAGGCCGTGGACGCGCTCCTCACCCACCCCGACGTCCGTGCGGTGAGCTTCGTCGGGTCCACCCCGATCGCTCGTTACGTCTACGAGACCGGCACCTCGGCGGGCAAGCGGGTGCAGGCGCTCGGCGGCGCCAAGAACCACATGGTGGTGCTCCCGGACGCGGACACCGACCTGGCCGCCGACGCGGCGGTGTCGGCCGGGTTCGGCTCGGCCGGCGAGCGCTGCATGGCGGTGTCCGTGCTGGTCGCGGTGGGCTCGGCGGGCGACGAACTGGTCGCCAAGATCGCCGACCGGGTGCACGGGCTGCGGGTCGGCCCGGGCAGCGACGACCGCTCCGAGATGGGCCCGCTCGTCACGGGCGCGCACCGGGACAAGGTGGCCTCGTATCTCGACACCGGGGTGCGCGAGGGTGCCACGCTCGCGGTGGACGGCCGGATGCACCCGGTGATCGGCGGCGGCGCCGACGGATTCTGGCTCGGCCCCAGCGTGCTGGACCACGTCACGCCCGAGATGAGCTGCTACCGGGACGAGATCTTCGGCCCGGTGCTCTCGGTGATCCGGGTGCCCACCTACGACGACGCGCTGCGGCTGGTGAGCGAGAACCCCTACGGCAACGGGGTGGCGATCTACACCAACGACGGGGGAGCGGCCCGCCGGTTCGTGGCCGAGGTCGAGGTCGGCATGGTCGGCGTCAACGTGCCGATCCCGGTGCCGATGGCCTACTACTCGTTCGGCGGGTGGAAGTCGTCCCTGTTCGGGGACACCCACATCTACGGGACCGAGGGCATCCACTTCTACACCCGGGGCAAGGCGGTCACCTCGCGCTGGCTGGACCCCAGCCACGGCGGGGTCAACCTCGGCTTCCCGACCAACAGGTAGCCCAGGCGCGGCGCCGCAGGCCCCGGGGAACCCCCGGGGCCTGCGCGCGCGCTGCGGCGGTCAGGCGGCCGCGCTGAACACCGGGTAGTAGGCGCCGGACTGCCCGGACGCGGTCGGGTGGTAGGAGTCGCCGAGGTTCAGCCAGTCCACCGAGTGCAGCCAGCTGCTCGAGTCGCAGATCTCATGCCCGGAGAAGGCACCCCGGACCTCGGCGTAGCCGAAGCCAGCGTGTCCCGCCGTGGCGGTCTGGATCACCGAGTCGAGCAGGTCCGCGCCGCCGTCCAGCGCGGTGCGGTCGGTGGTGCTGAGCCCGATGCACCCCGAGGACCTGCTCAGGTCGTAGAACTCGGGGTAGCCGATCACGACCACCCGGGCGTTCGGCGCACGGGCGGAGATGTCGTTGAACAGGGTGTTCAGCGAGCCGGGAAGCTGGCTCCTGGCCTGTGCCTCCGCCTGGTTGACCGCGTTGACGCAGTCGCTGGTGGAGCCGAGCACGCAGGTGATCATCACGTTGGAGAAGCCCACGTCGTTGCCGCCGATCGTGACCGACACCAGGGTCGTGGCGCTGGACAGCGCGGAGATCTGATTGTTGATCACGTCGGTGGTGGTGGCGCCGGAGCAGGCCACGAACGCGAACGAGGCCGGATGGTTCGCGTTCGCCCACAGCTGCGGGTAGGCGCCGGAACTCCGGTCACAGGACCCGCCGGAGTAGTTGCCCGGCACCGAGGCCGGAGGCGTAGGAGTCGCCCAGCGCCACATAGTTCACGGCGGCGGACGCGGGCGCGGCGGTGAGCATCAGCGTCAGGGCCGCCGTGCACGCGGTCGCGGCGGCGAGGGCGAGCCGGACGGGACGGGCTGGGAGACGGCGGCGGGATGGGATGCGGGGCTCTAACAAGTTCTCCTCCACGGGCGGAGAGCGGCTAGTTACCCAGAAGTAACATCGCCCGGTGACCTCGTCAAGACCATCGGCTAGTTGATCGCCGGCGCCCTGTGCTCGTTGCGCTACACTCAAACCCGGCTGGCCTTACCGCCACTGGTCCGGGGGTGGTTGCAGCATGGAGCGGTGGGAGCATCTCCTCAACGAACTGCGTGCGGAGCTGTCGCTGCGCGAGCAGGAGCTTGATCTCCTGCACGAGATCGATCTCAGGCTGCTGGACCCCGATCAGACTGCCCACGACATCTTTTCGTTCATTGTCAAGGGCACCCAGAAGCTGCTGCGCTCGAATCACACGACGATCCTGATGCGGCGCAGCACGTTCCTGGAGCCCACGTATTCGAATTTAACTTCTGTCGTGGGGCAGCGCGTGCTGATCGCGGACTCCCTGACCGGGCTTAGCCTTGAGGAAGACCGGACCGTCAGCGTCCCTGATTTGACCAAGAAGCCCGTACTGCGACAGGTACGCGCCGCTCCGTGGCTATCGCGGAGCCCGGATGCGCAGCCTGCTGGCCACGCCGATCCGCATCCGCGGTGCGGCGGTCGGCGTCCTGAACGCCGAGAGCCGGAACGTGCATGCTTTCCAGCCGGTGCATGAGCGGATGGCCGCCGCCGTCGCGGCCCAGATCGCGATCGCCCTGCAGCACACCCAGACGCTGGCCAGCACGGAGCTTTTCGCGGATGTCGACCGGCTGATCTTCGCTGACGACGACAAGCGCGACGATGACACTGACGACGCCATTTCCGACGAGACCCAGAAGGTCATCCAGAGGGCACTGAAGCGGGTCATGACTGCGCTCCAGAACTTGGAGCACGTTGAGCACCACCGAGCGGACATCCTGTTCAAGCGGAGCGACACCGAACTCGAGATCATGCACAGCACCAAGGCGGCCGACGTGGGGCTGATGGTTCCCGTCGGCAACTCGATCAGCGGGCGCGCGATCCGGGAGAAGAGAACGATCATCGTCGGAGATGTCACGACAGAGCCCGAGTACCAGCTGGCGACCGAGTCGATCCGCAGTGAGATAGCCGTGCCGATCCTGCTCGGCGAGGACGACGCGCTCGCCATCGGCGTGCTGAACGTGGAAAGTGCCGAAGAGGACGCGTTCTACCGGCTTCTATCAGGTCGTCCTGGAGAGCTTCGCGGAGAAGGTGAAGACGCTGCTGGCTTTTGCCAAGCTGCGGGCGGACGTCACCGAGGCGCTGGAACTGCGCACCGCAAACGAGGTGCTGGCCGCGGTGGGGGACCAGACGAGCCACATTGTGCACCGGCTCAACAACACCGTGGGAGCGATGCGGGTACGGATCGTGGAACTGCAGAAGAGGAACGCCGCCGGCACGCTGAAGGGGAGCGGCTACCTCGACGGAGTCCCTCGATTCGCTGCGGGTTCAGGCGGAGCGCACGCTGCGCATGCCCAGCGAAATGACCGAGACGCTCAGCCCGGCGAGCAACAATGTTGACGTCAACGAGAGCGTGCAGCGCGCGTTCCAGCAGACCGACCCGGCGCAGCGTGCAAGTAACCCTGGACCTGGGCGAGGGCATACCGCTGCTCCCGCTGATCTATTTCGACATCGTGGTCCAGAACCTCATCCAGAATGCACTGGACGCGATGCCCAATGGCGGCAGGCTCGTCATCACGACCTGCGCGGTGATCCACAAGAAGCTCGGCGGCGGCTATTTCCAGCTCACGGTCAAAGACGACGGCCCGGGCATTCCCCCAGAGGTACGAAAGCGAGTTTTCGAGCTGAACTTCACCACCAAGGGAACCCAGGGCGCCGGACTGGGGCCTGGGCCTGTGGTGGGTCCGCAAGTTCGTCCGCAGCGCCAAGGGAGATATTTCGATCCGGAGTACTCCCAGGATGGGGAACCGAGGTGACTGTCAAGATACCTGTAGAGCCCACGGCCGGGAACGGGGCCGCAGGCATCGGCGGGACGGGGCCGAAGGAGGAGAGCCGGTGGGACCGGGCGGAAACATCCTGATCGTCGAGGATGAGGAGGAGTGGCGCGACATCTACAAGGGTGCCGTGACGGAACATGACCCGGATCTCACGGTGATGACTGCGGAGAGCCGCGCCGCCGCTGAGCGCTTGATCGACGCGGCCAAGTTCGCCGTGGCGTTTGTGGACATCAGCCTGGACACGTCGGACGGCAGGAACACCGACGGCCTGAAGGTGATGCGGAAGATCCGCGAGACGGGCGACCAGACGAGCATCATCGTGGTGACCGGGCGCGGCGGGCAGGACGCGCTGTCCATCGCCCGCGATGCGCTCAAGAAATATGGCGCCTACGACACCGTGGCCAAGATGACCACCGACTCGGACCAGCTCGGGGAGCTTCTAGCCGGGGGGCTGCAGGAATACCGGGCGACGGCCGCCGCGGGGCGCACCGCGGTGCGCGACGCCCTCCGCGGTGCCACCGCCGAGATGAGCTGGGATGACCAGGTCACCCGTGCGATCGGCTTCCGGGGCAATGTGCAGAAGTTCTACGGGTTCCTCATGGAGCTGATGGGCGACCAGTTGCCGATCGTGACCAGGGACGACGGGCAGCCCGTGACGATCGAGCCGTCGCGGCACCTGGTGCACGGTGACTTCTGGAGCCGGGGCACCGGGGCCGCGGTTGCGGTGTGCTTCGGCGGTCCAGCACAGTTCGACGAGGCAATCGAGAGCGCCCGGGCGGGCGGCACGCTGCTCGGGCGGTATCAGGTCGGCGAGCCCGCGGCGGTACTGGACGACAATGGCGTCAAGGGTGCGGTGTTTCCGCTGCAAGGCGTGCGGCGGGAGGATTTTGCGGGACAGCGCGTGGGTTCCTGAAAGGCGGCCTGGCCTGCGCTGACGCGTGCGCGGGCCGGCCCGGAGTGGCTGTTTGAGCAGTGTGGCGGGGAACGTGAATGCAAGCCGGAAATTGAGAATACTTGTCGTTGAGAATGACCCTGAATGGCTGGGGCTGGTCTTCCGGCTGTTTCAAGATCATGTCGTGAAGCCAGTCCGGTACCACGCAGACGCGCTGCAGATCGTCGAAGCCGAAGACATGGTTTACGACGTGGCGATAGTCGATTTAAACCTCATGGACCCGGCTCACCTGCCGCCTGGTCACCGGCGTCGTGACCTGCTCGGCGGTGAGCTGCTGACGAAGCTGTACGAAAACCATCCTGCGACGCTCAGGATCGCACTGACCGGCCTGCCGCCCCGGGGCCCTCTGCTACGGGGTGTGGACCAGTACCACGTGTACGAGTTCTTCATGAAACAGGACATGGATCCGGCTGACCTGCGCAGCCTGGTACTGGACAGCCCGGTGGCAAAGGCCGCGGCCAAGGAGCCCGCCGTGCCCGGAGTCGAGGCGCGGATAGCAGAACAGCGGGAGAAGCTGCAGGGGTGGGCCGAGGTGCGTGAGGCCCTCCTGAACCAGCAGATCGAGGACCTCGAGGACGACCTGCGGTCGGCCGACCGCCTCGGGGCAGGTACCGGGGAGGCTGCCGCGGATGAGGCCGCGCTGCGGGCTACCATCGCGCGCCTGGCGGCCCAGTTGGCCGATGTGCCGCAGGACGGCGACAGGATAGGAGCCATGCTGGACCGTGCGAGGACTGTGGCAGACGTCGCACGGGCAGGCCGGGAGATCGACCGCCTGATGGGGGGGCCGTACGCAGGTCTGGAGCACTAGAGCTGGTTCGCTGGCGTGGTGAACAGGTGCTTCGCCGCGCCGCTCGGGGTCCGTTCGGTGAGCTGTGTGAGCCCGCCATAACGGTCCCGCCGCCAGAATCTGCCCCCGCTGGCGTCGTTGAAGATCAGCTCGACCGGAAGAGAGGCCTCATAGCCGCCGCTGGGCAGCGGGCTGAGTGTGAGGTGGACCGTGTGGTCCTTCCGATAATTCGGCGGCGTCACATAATGGAGGCCCGTCACCTTGGCAACGGCGATGTCCTGGCCGGACCACTCGGCGCCGACCGCAACCCGCATGCCGTAAACAGGCTCGTCACTGGAATTCCGCACCATTACCGTCACCGCATGGTGCCCGCTCTTGTCAGCGGGCTGGACCTGTACACACCAGGCGGAGACCTGCCTTGCCTGGGCCCGGCGGTCGTCCTCGCGGGCGACCTTCTGCTCCTGGCGGGTGATGACCAGCAGGACGAAGGTGGCAAAGAAGGCCAGCGCGGTCCCGACGCTGCCGACCCAGGTGGCGACGTCGCCCCATTGAACGCCACTGCTGGCCAGCGCCATAAAAGGAGCATCCCACGCAGCCGCGCGCCAATAGCGCATTTGGACGGCACGGCGCCGGGGCGCGTCCGCGGTGTCACCGCGAAAGCGCCCCGGCGTGGTCCCGGCCGCCGTGTACGTCAGCCGGCCCTGGTCACCGCCGCTGCGGCGTGGCGGCCCTGGCCGCCCGGCAGCCAGGCCAGCCAGCGGGGCAGGTACCAGTTGCGCTCGCCGAGCAGCGACATCGCGGCCGGCATGAGCACCCCGCGCACCACGGTGGCGTCGATCAGGATCGCGGTGGCCAGGCCGATGCCGATCATCTTGAACTCGATCACCGAGAGCGTGGCGAAGATCGAGAACACCGCCACCATGATCACTGCGGCGCTGGTCACCACGCCCGCGCTGGCGCCGATGCCGGTGGTGATCGCCTCCCGCGTGGGCATGCCCCGCAGCCGCAGTTCGCGGATGCGGCTCAGGATGAACACGTGGTAGTCCATGCTCAGCCCGAACAGGAGCACGAACATGAACAGCGGCATCCACGGCACGATCCCGCCGTACGGGCTGAACCCCAGCGGCCCGTGCAGGTGGCCGTCCTGGAAGATCAGGGTCAGCACCCCGTAGGCCGCGCCGATCGACAGCAGGTTCAGCGCGATGGACATCATCGGGATGAACACCGACCGGAAGGTGACCATCAGCACCAGGAACGCCAGGCCGAGGACGAAGGCGAAGACCAGCGGCATGGTGGCGGTGAGCTTGGCTGTCGAAGTCGTGGTTGCCCGCCGTCATGCCGGTCACCGCGTAATTGATGCCGCTGACCTTGCCCAGCGTGGCGGGCAGCGCCTGGTCGCGCAGCTGAGCCAGGGCCCGGTTGGAGGTGGCGTCCGTGCCGCCGCCGGCCAGCGGCACCGAGACCACCATCACCTGGCCGTGGTCGAGCAGTGCGGCGGTGACCGGCTCGCGCAGCAGCGTGCTCGTCGCGGCCCGCCCCTGCAGGGCCGTGACGGCATGCCGCACCGCGGGGCCGGTGAGGTTGTCGCCGGTGACGACGACCTCGGCGGGTGACGGGCCGCCGGGGAAGGCCTGCTGGGTGGCCAGCAGGTTCTGCACCACGGGGACGTTGGCGGGCAGGTCGTGGAAGCCGGGGTCGGCCAGCCGCATGCTGAGCGCGGGCACGGCCAGCGCGGCGAGCGCCAGCGCGGCGGCGCCGCCGAACAGGACCGGCTTGGCCACCACGCGGCGGGCCAGGGCGCGTCCACACCCGGGACGGGCGCGCCGCGGTGCGGCGGCGGCCGAGGAACGGAATCCTGCCCCGGTCCACCCAGGAGCCCAGCAGCGACAGCGCCGCCGGGAGCGCGGTCAGCGAGCCGAGCACGGTGACGCCGACCACCATGATCGTGCCCACGGCCAACCCGGAGAAGACGTCGATGCCGGTCAGGAACAGCCCGGCCAGGGAGATCATCACGGTGAGGCCGGACACCACGATGGCGCGGCCCGAGGTGGCCGCGGCGGTCCGCAGCGCCGTGTAGGTGTCGGCGCCCGCGGCCCGTTCCTCGCGCTCCCTGCGCAGGTAGAACAGCGAGTAGTCGATGCCCACGGCCATGCCGACCAGCAGCACGACCGACGACGTGGTGCTGCCCACCGGCAGCCAGCGGCTGGGGATCGCGAGCAGCGAGATGGCGGTGACCACCGCGGTGCCGGCGAGCAGCAGCGGGATGCCCGCCGCGATCAGCGCGCCGAACACGCACAGCAGCAGCACCAGCGTGATCGGCACCGAGGTGACCTCGGCGCGGCGGAAGTCGGAGCTGATGATGTTGTTGGTGGCCCGGTCCACGCTGGCCTGGCCGGACTCGGCCACCCGCAGGCCCGGATGGGCGGCCTGGACGGCGGCGACGGCGCGCTCCGCGGCGACGACCGTCTGGTCCGCGTTGTTCGGGTTGCCCGCGACGTTGAACGTGACCAGCGCGGACCGGCCGTCCCGCGAGATCAGCTTGCCGCCGCCCGGCGCCAGCGGCGACTCGATGCCGGTGGCGACCTTGGGCATGGCGCCCAGCGCCGCGGTCACCTGCCTGATGGCCCGGCGGATCTCCGGGTCCCCGGCCACGGTGCGCGTGCCGCTCCGGGCCTGGATCAGGACCGTCTCGGTGGCGGGCTGGACCACGCCGGGCCGGCTCAGCACCCGCTCGGCCTGACCCGCCTGGCCGGGGTCGTAGCTGTTCAGGTTCTTGGTGCCGAGCATGCCGCTGAGCACCACCGCGCCGGCGACCAGCAGCAGCCAGCCGAACAGCGCGGTCTTGCGGTGCCTGGCGCTCCAGCCGGCGATACGTTCCACCACCGGGCCTGACGTCCGGCGGGGCGGCGGCTGGGCGACGGGTTCTGCACCGTACAGCAGTGCGGACGGGCGTTTCATGGGAGCCTCACTGGGTCTTGGCCGTCGTTGAAGGACGCTGCCAAGCCTTCTGGGCTGGCCCGCGCGGCGACATCCGGCAGGCCGCCCGATCCGGGGTAGGGCTGGCCTCACCCCGGACCCGGGGGACAGCGGGATGGGTGCCGCGCCGCCGGGCCGCCTAGGGTTTGTCCCGTGAGTCGAGACATTGCCGGCGCCGGAGCGCCCGGGGCCGTGGCCGCCACAGGCCGCCGGGCCGGCCCGGTGGCCGTGCTGCGCGCGCTCGTCTCGGCCCGCACCTGGCTCGCCGTCATCCACCTGATCGCGGGATTCTGGGTCGGCGTGGTGACCTTCACCGTGGCTGCTGACCGGCCTGGTCACCGGGATCGCCCTGATGCCGGTCTTCCTGGCCGGCGTTCCCGTGCTGGCGGGCACGCTCTGGGTGTGCCTCTGGATGGCGCGCGCCGAGCGGGCCAGGTTCGCGCGTGCTGCTGGGCGACGGACATCCCGGCCGCGACCGCTGCCGGGCGGCGAGCAGCTGGCTGCGCCGGATGTGGCCCCGCTGACGCTCCGTGGCGGCCTGGCGCACCGCCCTGTACGCGCTGATCAGGTTCCCGCTCAGCACGCTGCAGTTCGTGCTGGTCACCGTGGTGTGGTCGCTCGGGCCTGGTGCTGATCACCGCGCCTGCCTACGACTGGGCGCTGCCCGGTGGCGGCGCCCACATCGCCGGTCACCTGATCCGCTATCACCGGCGCGCTGATCGCTGGCGTGCTGGCGCGGCCTGGTGCTGCTGCTGGCTGCACCCGTCGCTGACCCGCGGGATGGCCGCGGCGGACGCGGCGGTCGCCAGGGGGCTCCTCGGCTCCGGCCGGGAAGAACTGACCGCCAGGATCGGCGAGCTGGAGACCAGCCGGGCCAAGGTCATGGATGCGGCCGAGGCGGAGCGGATGCGCATCGAGCGGGACCTGCACGACGGCGCACAGCAGCGGCTGGTGTCGCTGGCGATGGAACTCGGCCGGGCCAAGGCCAAGTTCGGCACCGACCCCGAGGCGGCCGCCGAGATCGTCAGCCAGGCCCACGAGCAGGCCAAGGAGGCGCTGGTCGGAGCTGCGGAACCTGGTCCGCGGCGTGCACCCGCCGGTGCTGTCCGACCGCGGCCTGGACGCCGCCCTGTCCGGGCTGGCGGCGCTGTCCCCGGTGCCGGTGACCGTGTCGGTGGACCTGCCGGACCGGCCGCCCGCCGCGATCGAGGCGATCGCCTACTTCGTGGTCGCCGAGGCGCTCACCAACATCGCCAAGCACGCCCACGCGAGCCATGCCCGGATCCTCGTGGTCGGAGCCGGCGGCCAGTTGTCGGTGGAGATCACCGATGACGGCGTGGGCGGGGCGGATCCGGCCGGGCAGGGCCTGTCCGGCCTCGCGGCCCGCGTCGCGGGCGTGGACGGCCAGTTCCGGGTGACCAGTCCCGCGGGCGGCCCGACCACGCTGGAGGTGACGCTGCCGTGCGGGTCGTGATCGCGGAAGACTCGGTGCTGCTGCGCGAGGGCCTGACCCGGCTGCTCGCGGAGGCGGGCCACGAGGTCGTGGCCGCGGCCGGCGAGGCGGAGGAGTTCCTCCGCCAGGTCGGCGAGCACCAGCCCGACGTGGTGGTGGTCGACGTGCGGATGCCGCCGACGTTCACCGACGAGGGCCTGCGCGCCGCGCTGGTGGTGCGCAGCACCTGGCCCGCGGTCGGGGTGCTCGTGCTGTCCCAGTACGTGGAGGAGCGGTACGCCACCGAACTGCTTTCCGACCGGCCGCAGGGCGTCGGGTACCTGCTCAAGGACCGGGTCGCCGACCTGACCGAGTTCCTCGACGCGCTGGACCGGGTGGCGGCGCAGGGCAGCGCGCTTGACCCCGAGGTCGTCGCGCAGTTGCTCGCCCGCAGCCGTCATCCGCTGGCGGCGCTCACCCCGCGCGAACTGGACGTGCTCGGCCTGATGGCCGAGGGCCGCTCCAACGCGGCGATCGCGGCGGAACTCGTGGTCAGCGACGGCGCCGTGGAGAAGCACATCAACAACATCTTCGCCAAGCTCGGCCTGCCGCCCGCCGACCGTGACCACCGGCGGGTCCTCGCCGTGCTGCGCTACCTGGGAGCTGACGGAGCATGACCACGCCGTTGCCGATGACGAAGGGCAGGCGCCTGGCGCTGCTCCTCGGCGTCCCGCTCGCCCTTGCCCTCATCGCGTGGACCGGGCTCACCGAGGTCGCCTACGCCGGGCAGGGCAGCTACCCGGTGCGGCTGGCCGTGCCGGTGCACGGCAGCACGGTCAGCCTCTCGGCCGGCGCCGCGGACGTGCAGGTCGACCCAGGCGGCGGGCAGCACGCTCCGGCTGACCGGGAAGGCGCGCTACTCGCTGGTCCGCTCCACCGTGACCTGGCACACGACCCCGTCCGGGGTGATCGTGTCGCCGCAGTGCCACTTCTTCGATCGGCAACTGCTCGTTCAGCTTCCGGCGCCGTCCTGCCCGCGGGCAAGCGGGCCGTCCTGTCCGACGGTTCCGGCGACCTGACGCTGCGCGGCCTGACCGGCCCGGTCAGCGCCGGGTCCGGGTCCGGCGACGTGCAGCGCGAACCTGCTGACCGGCGCCGTCAGCCTGCAGACCGGATCCGGGGACATCTCCGGCAGCGCGCTGTCCGGGCCGCAGGTCACGCTCAAGGCCGGCTCCGGCGACATCGCCATCGACGGCCTGGCCAGCCTGGACGTGGTGGTCTCCGACGGTTCCGGGGACATCGCCCTGACCTTCAGCAAGGTCCCCACGCGGGTCCAGGTGAGCGACTCCTCCGGCGACGTGACGCTGGTGCTCCCGCCCGGCGCGACGCGCTACCAGGTCAACGCCAGCACGGACTCCGGCAACCGCACCGTCAGCGTGCCCAGCAGCGTCGGCGTCCGCCGCACGTGATCACGGTCACCGACGGGTCCGGCAACATCTCGGTCACGTAACTGACCTGCCCGAAGGCGTCCTCCAGGATCGACAGGCCCTCCTCCAGCAGGTCCTCGCCGATGACCAGCGGCGGCAGGAACCGCAGCACGTTCCCGAACGTGCCGCAGGTGAGCACGACGAGCCCGGCCGCGTGGCAGGCCATGGCGACCTGCCCGGTGGTGCCCGGGTCCGGGGTGAGGCTGCCCGGCTCGGCAAGCTCGATGGCGATCATCGCGCCGCGGCCGCGGATGTCGGCGATGACCGGGTAGGTGCCGGCCAGCTTGCGCAGCCGGGGCAGCATGATCTCGCCGATCCGGCGGGCCCGGCCGGCCAGGTCCTCGGCCTCCATCGTCTCGATCGCGCCGAGCGCGGCGGCGCAGGCGACCGGGTTGCCGCCGTAGGTCCCGCCGAGGCCGCCGGCATGCACCGAGTCCATGATCTCGGCCCGGCCGGTCACCGCGGCCAGCGGCAGCCCGCCGGCGATGCCCTTCGCCGTGGTGACCAGGTCGGGCACGACGCCCTCGTGGTCGCAGGCGAACCAGTCGCCGGTCCGGCAGAAGCCGCTCTGGATCTCGTCGGCGATCACCAGGATGCCGTGCCGCGCGCAGAACTCCGCCAGCCCCGGCAGGAACCCGGGCGGCGGGACGATGAACCCGCCCTCGCCCTGGATCGGCTCGATGATCACGGCGGCCACGTTGTCCTCGCCCACCTGGGTGTGGATCAGGCCGGTGATCACGTCGAGGGCGTCCTTGGCGCACTGGTCCGGGCCGCCGGGCCAGCGCAGCGGGTAGGCCATGGGCACCCGGTAGATCTCGCCCGCGAACGGGCCGAACTTGTCCTTGTAGGGCATGTTCTTGGCGGTCAGCGCCATGGTCAGGTTGGTACGGCCGTGGTAGGCGTGGTCGAAGGCCACGACCGCCTGCCTGCCGGTGGCGTGCCTGGCGATCTTGACCGCGTTCTCCACCGCCTCCGCGCCGGAGTTGAACAGCGCGGACCGCTTGTCGTGGCTGCCCGGGGTGTGCTCGGCCAGTTTCTCGCACACGGCCACGTACCCCTCGTACGGCGTGACCATGAAGCAGGTGTGGGTGAACTGGCCCGCCTGATGCTGGACCCGCTCGGCCAGCCGCGGCGCGCTGTTCCCCACCGAGGTCACGGCGATGCCGGAGCCGAAGTCGATGAGGGAGTTGCCGTCCGCGTCCACCAGCACGCCGCCGCCGGCGGCGGTGATGAACACCGGCAGCACGTGGCTGACGCCGCGGGCCACGGCGGCCTGGCGCCGGGCGAGCAGGTCGCGGGACGCGGGCCCGGGGATCTCGGTGACGAGGCGGCGCTCCTGCGGAAGCCCAGGTCCGCCGGCTGGCGTTGATCGCATAGTCATATACCGACGATAGGCCACGGCGTCTTTTTTGTACCGAACGACTTTCCCGCGATGACCTGCGCGCACGCGGAGGTGATCACGTGGTCACGAGGAGCCGGCGCTAGCCGTGCGGCTCCGGCAGTCCCGGGATCGGCTGGGCGAGCGTGCTGCTGTTCGCGAACACGTGCCCGCTGGCATCGAACAGGCTCAGCGAGGTGAGCTGGCACCCGGGCGGGGCCACGATCGCGATGTAGGCCCGGCCCGCCACCCAGACCGGGACCACCCGGTGCGTGGTCCCGTCGGAGATGCTGGCGTAGGCATAGGCCGTGCGCGGGCTGACCAGCCCGGCGTAGCCGGGCAGCTGGGCCTGTGCGCCGGACACCGGCACGGCGGCCAGCGCGGCGGTGCGCGGCGGCGCGGCCACCGGCACGCATGTCGGATCCCTGGCCCGCGGCCATGGCCCGGGGTGCGCAGGGTCGCGGTGTAGCACTGGCCGTACAGGCCCAGGGAGACCCTGATGTGCCAGATCTGGCCGTTGACCGTGCCCGCCCCGATCGGGTGTCGCGGCCTGGGAGGCGGCGATGTCGGCACGGGACTTGTCCAGGTTCACCCAGATCCCGGGAGCGGCGGGCGCCGAACAGGCTCGCGTCGGTGCCGGCGTTGAGCGACCAGGCCCTCGCCGAGGCCGTACCTGCTGTAGGTGGCGATCTCGCTCGGCGCGTTCCGCGGGCTGGCGAAGGCGAAGCCGGCCAGGTTGAACGACTTGCCGCAGGCCCGGCACCCGCACCGCCCGGGCGGAGATCTGCCTGCCGTCGGGGGAGGTGCGCAGCCAGGCGGGTCGTCTCCCGGTGCCACCTGGGTGAAGAGCACGCCGATGCCGGGGAAGCCGGGGATCTGCGCCAGCAACGCGGGGTTGCCGAAGGACGGGACTCCCCGGCCGACCTTGAACAGCACGTCGCCGTCCCGGCCGTTGAACATGACGGCGGGGACGCACCGGTGGCTGCCCGCGGCGGCGATGTTGCGCACCGCCAGCGCCCACGGCTTGCCGTCCGCGGTGCCCGAGGCGAACACCCCGCCCGGCGCGGCCGGGTTGGGCGCGTTCAGCGTGACCGGGGGCGCGGGCGGCCGGGTGGCCGAAGCTGCGCGGCCGCCACGACCGCGAGCGCGGCGAGAACCGCGGTGCCGGCGGCCAGGGCACGGCGCCGGGCGCGGACCCCCCGGCCGCGGCCGGTCACCCGCAGCACCGGGGCCGGGGAGATCTCCAGCGCGCCGAACTCCTCGCGCAGTCGCTCGCGCAGGGCCTGCTCGTCGGTCAGTTCACCGGCTTCCTCCTGCCTGCCGCGGCGCGGCTCTGCCGGGGCGGCCTCGCCGTCGGCGCCGGAGTCCGCGAGCGCCCCGCTGGCGCGCAGCTTGGCCAGCGCCCTGGCCGCCTGGCTGCGCACGGTGCTTGCCGAGCAGCCGAGCAGGGCCGCGGCCTGGGCGTCGCTCAGGTCCTCCCAGTAACGGAGCACGACCACCGCGCGCTGCCGTGGCGGCAGCGTGCCCAGCGCCGCCAGCAGGGCGGACCGGTCCCCGACCGTGGCGGCCGGGTCCGCCGCCGGATCCGGGACCTCGGCCGGCGGCGCCGCGGGCTGCTCGGCCACCCGGTTGACGGCGCCACCGGCTCTTGCTGGCGTTGATCAGGATCCGGCGCACGTAGGCGTCCGGGTCGTCGGCCCGGCGCACCCGCCACCACGAGGCATAGGCGCTGGCCAGGGCGGTCTGGGCGAGATCCTCGGCCAGCCACCTGTCCCCGGTCAGGCCGAACGCCAGCCGCACCAGTCCCGCCCAGCGGCTGGTCATGAACTCCTCGAACTGCGCACGGTCCCTGGCGTTCACCGCGTCTCCCGCGCTGCCAACATCGGGCGCGATCTGAGTCACATCACATAGGAGTACCGCGCGGCCGCGCAACGCTGCACGGCCAAGGCCGCCGTGACGAAGGAACGGGGCCGTAGGCCATCGGGGGGTTCCGGGGGGTCGCCCCCCCGGGCCAGCACGGGGTCCAGGGGTCGCCCGGGCCAGCACGATGCGGAAACAGGCATCCCTGGCAGGCTTTGGCCATGGTGATCCCGGTTCACGACGTCAACCCGCTGCGCCGCACCCCCTGGGTCACCTATGGCCTGATCGCGATCAACGTGGTGGTGCTGCTGCTGACGCCCGGGATGCTGCCGGGCAGCCTGCCGCAGGCGGTCACGGTGTGCCGGCAGCAGGCCTTCGACGACCATTACGGCGCGATCCCACGCGAACTGACCAGGGACCGGCCGCTGCGCGAGGTCGTGACCGGGCAGGAGGTGACCACGCCCCGCGGCCCCGCCTGCGTGATCGGGCGGCCCAGCTACCACAAGAAGCCGGTGCTGTCGGTGCTCACCGCGATGTTCGTGCACGCGGGCTGGCTGCACCTGCTCGGCAACATGCTGTTCCTGCTGATCTTCGGCAACAACGTCGAGGACAGGTTCCGCAAGATGCCGTACCTGATCTTCTATCTGGCCTGCGGGTACGTCGCGGCGTACGGGTTCGCGTTCGTGCATCCCTCCTCCACGGCGCCACTGATCGGCGCGTCCGGGGCCATCGCCGGGGTGCTGGGCGCCTACCTTGCGCTCTACCCGCGGGCGCGGGTGTGGAGCCTGGTGCCGTTCCTGTTCTTCATCCCGCTGAAGATCCCCGCCTGGCTGGTCCTCGGGCTGTGGTTCGTGCTCCAGTGGGCCTACGCGGTCGGCGGGATCGGCGGCGGGGGCGCCGTGGCCTACGTGGCGCACGTGTTCGGCTTCCTCGCGGGCCTGCTGGTCGGCCTTGTGGTGCGCGCGGCCAGTTCCGGGGCCCCGGCCGTGCCCGCACGCTAAGGTTCCCCCGTGGCAGAGCACGCGGGGCTGTTCGACGGGGTGTTCTCGCGGGGCGCCGCCGCCACGGACAGCGAGGCGTGGCTGCGGGCCATGCTGGACACCGAGGCGGCGCTGGCCCGGGCGCTGGAACGGGCCGGGCTGGCACCGGCCGGGGCGGGCGCGGCGGTGACCGCGGCGGCGTCGGGAACCTTCGACGCCGGCGCGCTCGGCAGGCAGGCGGCATCGACAGGGAACCCGGTCCCCGGCCTGGTCGCCGCGCTGCGCAAGGCCGTACCGCCGGAGGCGGCCGACACCGTGCACCGCGGCGCGACCAGCCAGGACATCATCGACACCGCGGCGATGCTGCTGGCCAGGGGCGCCCTGGCGGCGATGGCGGCGGACCTGGCCGCCGCCGCCGACGGCTGCGCCGGCCTGGCCGCGGCGCACCGGGACACCGTGATGGCCGGCCGTACGCTGCTGCAGCAGGCCGTCCCTGTCACCTTCGGCCTGGTCGCGGCCGGCTGGCTGACCAGCCTGGACGAAGCGGGCGAAACGGTGGCAAGGGTGCGCGGCGAGCGGCTGGCCGTGCAGTTCGGCGGTGCGGCGGGGACGCTGGCGTCGCTGGGTGCCGACGGGCCCGCCGTGGCCCGGCTGCTCGCCGCCGAGCTTGGCCTGGCCGTGCCCGTGCTGCCCTGGCACACCGACCGGTCGCGCATCCTCGCCGTGGCCACCGCCTGCGCCGGTGCGAGCGCGGCACTGGCGAAGATTGCCCGGGATGTGACGCTGCTGGCCCAGTCGGAGGTGGGCGAGGTGCGGGAAGGCGGCGGCCCGGGCGGGGAACGCCGGGGCGGCTCGTCGGCGATGCCGCACAAGCAGAACCCGGTGGCCGCCATCGCCATCCTCGGCTGCACCCGCAGGGTGCCGGGCCTGGTCGCCACCCTGATCGCCGCGGCCGAGCAGGAACACCAGCGGGCCGCCGGGGCCTGGCACGCCGAGTGGGAGACGTTCGCCGACGTGCTCCGGGTGACCGGGTCGGCGGCCTCCTGGGGTGCGGACCTGACCGGCGGCCTGGTCGTGGACCCGGCGCGGATGCGGGCCAACCTCGCGGCCAGCCACGGGCTGCCGCTCGCCGAGCGGGTGTCCGGGCTGCTGGCCCCCGCCCTGGGCCGGTCCGCCGCCCATGACCTGGTCGCCAGGGCCAGCGCGCACGCCGTCGCCGTCGGTGGCACGCTGCGCGAATCGCTGCTCGGCGAGCCGGAACTGGCCCGCGAGGTGGACGGCGCGGGCATCACCGAGCGCCCAGATCGACGCGGCCCTGGACCCGGCGGGTTACCTCGGCTCGGCCGCGGCATTCACCGACGCGGCGCTGGACGCGCACGCGCGGCGGTCCTTGCCGGCGGGCTGAACAGCGTTTAAGGTCACCATGAATGGCTACTCATAGTAGTGTTGTCAAAACGGAGTGTAATAGCGGGGGAATTCATGTGACTAGCCGCGGATAAGGCGGCAATGTCCCCCGCGAAATGGAAGTGCAAGGCAGCGCCCTGCCTGCCGGTGAGTCGCATAACGCGACGCTGACGCCCTGACCCTGCGTCACATCCGCAGGCCCATGCCCGCAGCGCCTTTCGCTGACTGGCATGCGCCCTGGGCGGAAGCGAGCGCACCTATGGGTGCGCCCGACCAAAGGTGCCAGTTGTCCCGCACGCGGACATACCAGCGCATTTCTGTTCCGATCACTATCGCACTCGCCGGGGCGGTGATGGCCCTGGCCAGCACCACCACCGGTGCCTCAGCCCGGGCCGCCGGCAGCGCCGGCCGTCCCGGCCGGGCACCGGCCGCGGCCGTCACCCTGACGGCCACGGCGGCACCCCGGGCGGCCGTCGCGCCGTCCGCGCACCAGGCCCAGCCAGCACGCCGCACGCCGCGGCATATCGCCAAGGCGATGCTGATCCACCGATTCGGCTGGAAGGCCTGGCAATTCAAGTACCTGAACCGGCTGTGGGCCACCGAAAGCGGCTGGAACCGTTATGCGACCAACCCGTACTCGGGCGCATACGGCATTCCGCAGGCGTTTCCCGGCAACAAGATGTCCAGCGCGGGACCGGGCTGGCAATGGAACGCACGCACCCAGATCCGCTGGGGCATGCGGTACATCCAGGACCGGTACCGGACCCCGTACTGGGCCTGGCGGCACCTGCACGCCTACGGCTGGTATTAGCAGCACCACGTAGCCCCCGGCCCCGGCGCTGCCCGCGCCGGGGCCGGGGCGGTGCGCAAAAGTAGGTCCAGGCCTACCAGGGACTGGGTGCCAGTCCATAGCGCAGCGGGCCTGACCAGGGCCACCATGGCAGTATGTGGATGCTTATCACGCTGCTATGGCGGATCACGTCCCGGCTGTTGCGCCGCCTGGGCAGGGGAGCCCTGCTGGTGCCCGTGGCCGCGGTGGGCATGGTGGTGCTGGGGGTGACCGTGTGGACGGTCGCGGCGGTCGCTGTCGCGGCGGTCCTCGCGATCCGGCGGCCCAGCGCGGCGGCCGGCCTGCTGCCGGTGGCGCTGATCTGCGCCGGGCTCTGGGGCCTGGCCCTGGCCGCGGCCGCGCCGGGGATGGTGGCCTGGACCGCCATGCCTTCGTTCAGCATCCAGGTGCTGGCGCCCCAGTCCCGCGTCACCGTGCTGCCCCAGTCCGGCAAGGCCGTGCACGTACCGCGCTGAGTGCAGGCCCCGGCCGGCAAGGCCGTGACATACCGCGCCCCGGCGCAGGCCCCGGCCGGCAAGGCGCGTGACATACCGCGCCGCCGGAGCGCAGGCCCCGGCCGGCGAGAGCGTGACGTACCGCGCCGCCGGGAGCGCGGGCCCGGCCGGCGAGAGCGTGACGTACCGCGCCGCCGGGAGCGCGGGCCCGGCCAGCCAGAAGACCATCGTGGACTGGCGGGTGCCGCCGCCGTCTCCCAAGATGGTGCACCTGTACGTGATCCCGGGGAAGCCCGGCGGGCCCGGCAACTGGGTCGCCGGTCCCGGCAAGCCGGGCGCCGGCCTGAGTCCGTTTCCCGGCAATGTGACCGCCGTCCCGGGCATGCCGGGCGCGCCCGGCACCTGGGCCGCGTTCAAGCGGGGGCCGCCCCCGCGTCCTCTTCGGCAGGCCGCAGCCCCAGGCCGGGTTCATGCGAAGCTGGCTGCTGGTTCCGCTGGCCCTGCTGATGCTCACCGTCGGCCTGTGGCTGATGCCGCAGTCGCTGGCGCGGCTGCGGCAGCGGGCGGGCCCGCTGGTGCCTTACCTGCGGCACCGGGCACGGGAGATCGGCTGGGGGCTCGCGCTGGCGCCCGCGACGGCGATCGGCATGTCGGTGTTCGGGGTGAGCCCGTGGACCGTCGCGGCGGTCGCCGCTGCGGTGGTCATCACGATCTGGTGGCCGAAGGCGGCCGCGGACCTGGTGCCTTTCGTGCTGGTGGCGCTGGCGCTGCGGGGATTCCAGCTCGCGGTGCACTGGCAGTCGCTGTCGGCCGGGATCAACGGGCCGGGGGTGCCCTATGGGCTCGTCACCGTCGACGGGCGGCAGAGCGCGCTGGTGGCCGGTGCGGAGGCGAGCGCGTTCCTCGCGTTCGGGGCGTGGCTGGTGCCCCGGACGATCGGCACGCGCATGGGCAGGGTGTTCGGCTCGGGGACCGATGCCGATCTGGCGGGCCGGGTGGCGCGGCTCACCGAGAGCCGCGGCCACGCGGTGGACGCCGCCGCCGCGGAACTGCGGCGGATCGAGCGCGACCTGCACGACGGGGCGCAGGCCCGGCTGGTCGCCCTCGGCATGAACCTGCGGGCGGTGGAGCGGGTGCTCCCGACCAGCCCGCAGGCCGCGCTGGCGCTGGTCGCCGAGGCGCGGGAGACCTCGGTCCGTGCCCTGAGCGAACTGCGCGACCTGATCCGTGGCATCTGCCCGCCGGTGCTGGCCGACCGCGGCCTCGGCCACGCGGTGCAGGCGCTGGTGCTGGACACGCCGCTGCCGACCGCGCTGGAGGTTGACCTGCCCGGCCGCCCGGCCGCGCCGGTCGAGTCGGCCTGCTATTTCGCGGTCGCCGAGGCACTGGCCAACGCGGTGAAGCATTCCGGCGCCCGCCATGCCGGAATCCGGATCCAGTACACCGAGGGCATGCTGCGGATCGAGGTGGCCGACGACGGGGTCGGCGGCGCGGACCCGGAGCAGGGCACCGGGCTGCAGGGCGTGGAGCGGCGGCTCGGCACTTTCGATGGCATCATGGCCGTGAGCAGCCCGCCGGGAGGTCCCACCATGATCGTCATGGAGGTGCCGTGCGCGTTGTTGTCGCCGAAGACCTGTTCCTGCTGAGGGACGGGCTGACCAGGCTGCTCTCCGCGCACGACTTCGAGATCGCCGCAGCGGTGGATTCCGCGCCGGGGCTGCTGTGCGCGCTGCTCGAGCACCGGCCCGACATCGCCGTGGTGGACGTCCGGCTGCCCCCGGCGTTCGCCGACGACGGCCTGCAGGCCGCGCTCGCCGCCCGGCGCGAGGTACCGGGCCTCCCGGTGCTGCTGCTGTCGCAGTACGTCGAGCAGCTGTACGCCCGTGAGCTGCTCGCCGACCAGGCCGGCGCGGTCGGCTACCTGCTCAAGGACCGGGTGTTCAGCGACGACCAGTTCGTGGACGCGATCCGCACGGTGGCCGCCGGCGGCACGGTCATGGACCCCGAGGTGGTCACCAAGCTGCTCGGCCGCCACTCCCGCGACGAGCCGATCAGCCGGCTGTCCGGGCGGGAGCGCGAGGTGCTTGAGCTGATGGCGGAGGGGCGCTCGAACACGGCCATCGCGCAGCGGCTGTTCATCACGGAGAAGGCGGTGAGCAAGCACACGACCAGCATCTTCACCAAGCTGGGGCTCGCGGCCGACCAGGACGACAACCGCCGCGTGCTCGCCGTTCTCGCCTACCTGAACAGCTAAGGAGGGTTTCCCGGGGACCCGGCCGGTAATGTTCGGCTGCGAACCGCACGGGAGGCGAGATGGACGACACCAGTCGCAGCGCTCAGGGGATGACGGTCCGGCGCGAGGTGCTGGGGGATGCGCATGTGGACCGGGCGGTGGCGGGGACTACGGCGGTTACGGCCGATTTTCAGGACTTCATCACGCGGTATGCCTGGGGGGAGATCTGGTCGCGGCCGGGCCTGTCCCGGGCGGAGCGCAGCATGATCACGCTCACCGCGCTCGTGGTGCTGCGCCAGGACGAGGAACTCGCGATGCACCTGCGGGCCGCCCTGCGCAACGGGCTCACCCCGGCGCAGATCTCCGAGGTGCTGCTGCACACCGCCGTGTACGCCGGCGTTCCCGCGGCCAACCGGGCGTTCGCCGTGGCCGCGCGCGTTCTTGCCGAGGAGGATCAGGCGGGCTGAGCGACCGGGACCCCTCTACCGGACGGCCGGCGCCGGAGGCTAGAGTGTCCGTATCTCGCACGCTTGTACAGATTGCGGCCAAAGACGATTGAGGATTGTCGCGGTGAGCGACCTTCATCGGGTCAGGAGACACTAAGGGCATGGCGCGGATCGTGTCACTCGCCGAAGCAGTCGCCACCGCCATCCACGACGGTGACTCGGTGGCGATGGAGGGGTTCACGCACCTCATACCGTTCGCGGCGGGGCATGAGCTGATCCGGCAGCAGCGCCGCGACCTCACCCTGATCCGGATGACCCCGGACGTGATCTACGACCAGCTCATCGGGGCCGGCTGTGCGAGCAGGCTGATCTTCTCCTGGGGCGGCAACCCCGGCGTCGGCTCGCTGCACCGGTTCCGGGACGCGGTCGAGAACGCCTGGCCCGGGCCGCTGCAACTGGAGGAGCACAGTCACGCGGGCATGGCCAACCGCTATGCGGCGGGCGCCGCCGGGCTGCCCTTCGCGGTGCTGCGCGGGTACGGCGGGACCGGCCTGGAGAGCCTGCCCGGCCTCGACGGCCAGCCCGCGGTCCGCCCGATCACCTGCCCGTTCACCGGGGAGCGGCTGACCGCCGTGGCGGCGATCACCCCCGACGTGGCGGTGATCCACGCGCAGCAGGCCGACCGGGCGGGCAACGTCCAGCTCTGGGGGATCACCGGGGTGCAGAAGGAGGCCGTGCTCGGCGCGCGGCGCTCGGTGGTGACGGTCGAGGAGATCGTGGACGAGCTGGCACCACGCGCGCAGGCGATCGTGCTGCCGTCCTGGACGGTCGACTACGTGGCCCATGTCCCCGGCGGCTCGCACCCCTCCTACGCCCTGGGCTACTCGCAGCGTGACAACGACTACTACGTGGCCTGGGACGCGATCAGCCGGGACCGGGAACGGTTCCTGGGCTGGCTGAAGACCGACGTCTTCGGCGCGTCCTCGCCCGCCGGGCTGGCCAGCGCCCGAGCGGGCGAGGAAGGATGAGGCGCATGGGCCGCGCGGCCGCGAACGGTACCGAGTTCACCGCCGACGAGATGATGACGGCGTGCGCCGCCCGCGCGCTACGGGACGGCATGACCTGTTTCGTCGGGATCGGGCTGCCGAGCGCGGCGGCCAACCTGGCCAGGGCCACGCACGCCCCGGGCCTTGTGCTCATCTACGAGTCGGGCACGATCGGCGCCAAGCCCGGCTGGCTGCCGCTGTCGATCGGCGACGGGGTGCTCGCCGAGACGGCGGACGCGGTGGTCAGCGTCCCGGAGATCTTCAACTACTGGCTGCAGCCCGGCCGGATCGACGTCGGCTTCCTCGGTGCCGCACAGCTGGACCGGTTCGGCAACATCAACACCACGGTCATCGGCAGCACCTACGCGAACCCGAAGGTCAGGCTGCCCGGCGCCGGCGGAGCCCCGGAGATCGCGGCCTTCTGCCGTGAGGTCATCATCATCGTGCGGCAGAGCCGCCGGTCGTTCGTGGAGCGCGTGGACTTCGTGACGTCGGTCGGGTACGGCACCGGGCGCGGGGACCGCGAGCGGCTCGGCCTGACCGGCGCGGGCCCCCGCAAGGTCATCACCGACCTCGGCGTGCTCGAACCGGACCCGGACACCGGCGAGCTGACCCTGACCGGCGTGTACCCGGGGGTCACCCCGGAGCAGGCGCAGGCGGGCACGGGCTGGGACCTCGCCGTCTCCGGCAGCCTTGAGGTGCTCCGGCCCCCCTCGCCCGAGGAGCTATCCGCCCTGCGGGCGCTGCAGGCCATGACCCCAGCTACCGAAGGATCACGCTGATGGCAGTGCCAGCCCCGACCCCACCACCCCGCCCAAGTCACCCGCCAGCGGCCGGCCACGGGCTTGCCGTGACGCCCTATGAGCGCCCGGCCGGTGTCCACCCGCCGCTGGACTTCGCCGGCTACCGCTCGACCCAGCTGCGCGCACCGCACCGGCCACTGGTGCTGCTCCCGCACCGGCTGACCGAGATCACCGGGCCGCTGCTCGGGGCGGAACGGGTGACCGCGGCCGACGCCGACCTGACCGCCCAGCACGAGGGCGAGCCGCAGGGCCAGCGGATCATCGTGTCCGGGCGGGTGCTGGACTCCGGCGGCCGGCCTGTGCCCGGCACGCTGATCGAGATATGGCAGCCCAACGCGGGCGGCCGCTACCGGCACGTGGTGGACGACCACCCCGCGCCGCTCGACCCGAACTTCACCGGGGTGGGCCGGTGCGTGACCGACTCCGAGGGCCGGTACCGGTTCGTCACCATCAAGCCGGGCTCGTACCCGTGGCGGAACCACCAGAACGCCTGGCGGCCCGCGCACATCCACTTCTCGCTGTTCGGCCGGGCCTTCACCCAGCGCCTGGTGACCCAGATGTTCTTCCCCGGCGATCCGCTGTTCTTCCAGGATCCGATCTTCAACTCGGTGCCGGAGGAGGCCAGGGACCGGCTGATCTCCCGGTTCGAGCTGGGCCTGACCGTGCCCGAGTGGGCGCTCGGGTACAGCTGGGACATCGTGCTCCGCGGCCGCGGCGCCACCGCCTTCGAGCAGCCGGGCGGCCGACCGGTGAGCGAGCCGCTGACCCCGTCGCAGACCGTCGGGCCGTTCCTGGCGATCGGGCTGCCGTGGCCGGACGGCCCGTTCGTGGTGCCCGAGGGCACCGCCGGGGCGATCACCATCACCGGCCGGGTCTTCGACGGCGCGGGCGACCCGGTCACCGACGCGCTCGTGGAGACCTGGCAGGCGGACCCGGACGGGCGGTTCGCCCACCCCGACGACCCCAGGGGGGCGGCCCCGGCGGGATTCCGGGGTTTCGGCCGGTGCCCCACCGGGCCCGACGGGTCGTATCGCATCGTGACACTGAAGCCGGGGCCGCTGCCCAGCCCCGATGGCGGGACCGAAGCGCCGCACCTGGACGTCTCGGTGTTCGCCCGCGGGCTGCTGGACCGGGTGGTGACGCGGGTCTACTTCCCCGACGAGGCGCGGGCGAACGAGGCCGACCCGGTGCTGGCCTCCCTCGGCGACCCGGCCCTGGCCGCCACCCTGGTCGCCGCGCCCGGCCCGGAGGGCACCGGCGAGCTGCGCTTCGATATTCACCTGCAGGGAGATCAGGAGACGGTCTTCTTCGATGTCTGAGCGCCGTGGGCCGCCCCGGCGCGGCACCGGGCGCAGGGCCCCGGTGAGCTTTCCGCGAGCATGAGCGGCCCGGCCGGGGCGCCGGTCCTGGTGCTGGGCAACTCGCTCGGCACCACCAGGGAACTGTGGCAGCCGCAGCTCGAAGCGCTGGGCAGCCGGTTCCGCCTGCTGCGCTACGAGCACCGGGGCCACGGCGGCTCGCCCGCGCCGCCGGGGCCCTACGCGCTCGCCGACCTCGGTGCCGACGTGCTGGCGCTGCTGGATGAGTTCGGGGTCGGCACCGCGCGCTACTGCGGCCTGTCGCTCGGCGGCATGGTGGGCATGTGGCTGGCGGCGAGCGCCCCGGACCGGATCGAGGCGCTGGCGCTGTGCTGCACCTCGGCGTACCTGCAGCCCGCTGCAGCTCTGGGTGGACCGGGCCGCCGCGGTCCGCTCCGGCGGGCTGGCGGCGATCTCCGGGCAGGTCGTCGGGCGCTGGTTCACCCCCGGCTACCAGGCCGCTCATCCGGCTACCGTGGCGCGGTTCGTGACCACGATGGAGCAGGATGTCGCTGCCGAGGGCTATGCGGGCTGCTGCGACGCGATCGCGGCGATGGACCTGCGGCCGCTGCTCGGCTCGGTCACGGCGCCCACGCTGGTCATCGCCGGGGCCGAGGACCCGGCCACCCCGCCGTGGCACGGCGCCGCGATCGCGTCCGCGATCCCCGGTGCGCGGCTGCGGGTGATCCGCGGTGCCGCGCACCTGGCCAACGTCTCCTCGGCGGCCGAGGTCACCGCCGCCCTGCTCGCCCACCTGGCCGGGTGACGGGCGGCCCGGCCCCGGTCAGGGCGTGATCGCGACCGGTCCGGCCCGCCAGCCGTGGCGTCACCGGACCAGGGCGCGGGCGGCGGCCTCGATGGCCGGCTGGGACAGCAGCACGGCCGATGCCGCGTCACCGAGCGGGACGAAGCTGTCCTCGCTCGTCACCCGGGCGGCCGGGCCGCGGAAGCCGCCGTCGGCCAGGATCGCGAGCACCGCCTCGGCCACGCCGCCGGTGCGCCGGGTCTCGTCGGCGACCAGGACGCGGCCGGTGGCGGCGGCCTCCCGCAGGATGTCGTCGGCGGGCAACGGCGCGAGCCAGCGCAGGTCGAGCACCCGGGCGCCGATCCCGTCCGCGGCCAGCCGGTCCGCCGCCCGCAGGCTGAGCCACAGCCCGTTGCCGAACGTCACGATCGTCAGGTCGGTGCCGTCGCCATGGGTGCGCGCCCGGCCGACCGGCACATGGCCGGACGCCCACCGTTCCGGCGGCTCGTACCCGGCCTTCCAGCCGCCGTCACCGGCGGCCAGCAGGTCCCGGGCGTGGTAGAGCGCGATCGGCTCCAGGAAGGCGCAGACGCTGCCGTCCGTCTCGGCGGCGGCCAGGCAGGTCCGCAGCATGGCGGCGGCGTCGTCCGGCCTGGCCGGCGAGGCGATGATCAGCCCGGGGATGTCCCGCAGCGCTGCCACGCTGTTGTCGTTGTGGAAATGGCCGCCGAACACGTGGTAGGCATAGCCGGCGATGCGCACCACCATCGGGTTGCGGTAGCTGCCCTGGGAGAAGAACGACAGCGTGGCGGCTTCGCCCCGGATCTGGTCGGCGGCGTTGTGCAGGTAGGCGAGGTACTGGATCTCCGGGACCGGCAGCAGCCCGGCCAGCCCCGCGCCGAGGGCGAGCCCGAGGATGGCCTGCTCGTCCAGCACGGTGTCGAACACCCGGCCGGCGCCGAAGGCGGCCAGCAGCCCCCTGGTCACCCCGTACACGCCGCCCTTGCGGGCGACGTCCTCGCCGAAGACCAGCATGCCCGGCCGCGCCGCCAGGGCATCGGTGAGCGTGGCGTTGATGGCCTGGGCCAGCGTCATCGGCCCGGCCGACTCGGGCAGCCGGCCGCCGAACGCGCGGTGCCGCGCCGCCGCCCCGGCCGGTGCGGCGGCGCCGGCCGCGACCGCGTCCGGGCGGCGCGGCGCGAGCGGCGCCATCACCTGGGCCGCGCTGGTCAGCCGGGGCGCGCCGGCCAGTTTCGCGGCCCGCCCGAGCACCCGGGCCCGGGATGCCTCGTACCGGTCGAGCACGTCGCCCGGGGAAAGCAGGCCGGCGCCGATGAGCAGCCTGGCCGTGCCGATCAGCGGGTCGGCGTCCAGGTCCGCGGTGATCTCGGCGGGCCGCCGGTACGCGGTCTCGGGGTCGGCGCCCGTGTGGCCGCCCAGCCGCACCATGGACAGGTGCAGGAAGGCGGGGGAGCGCTGCTGCCGGACCCAGTCCGCCGCGGCCAGGGCGGTGTCGAAGACGTCGGCGAGGTCGGCGCCGTCGGCGTGGAAGTAGCGCAGGCCCGGCCTGCCCGAGGCAGCCGCGGCCACCCAGCCGGGCGGGGTGCGCACGCTGATGCCGAGCCCGTTGTCCTCGCACACCACCAGCAGCGGCAGCGGCAGGTGCTGGTAGGCGCAATAGGCGGCGGTGTTCAGCGCCCCGGCCGTGGTGGAGTGGTTCAGCGAGGCGTCACCCATGCTCGCCAGCACGATGGCGTCGCCGGGCCAGCGCGGCGCGGACCCCAGCCGGGCGGCCCGGCCCAGGCTGAAAGCCAGCCCGACGGCCCTGGGCAGGTGCGAGGCGATGGTCGAGGTCACCGGGATCACGTTCAGGTCGGCGTGGCCGAGGACCTTGTGGCGGCCGCCGGCGATCGGCTCGGCCGCCGCCGCGGTGAGCCCGAGCAGCACGTCGTCCACGCCGTCCCGCGGCGGGGCTGCCTGCGCCGCGCGGACCAGGTAGAAGGCGCACGACCGGTAGTGCAGCAGCGCCGGATCGCCGGGCCGCAGGGCGGCGGCCAGCGCCGCGTTGCCTTCGTGGCCCGAGGAGCCGATCGTGTAGAAACCTTCGTTGCGGGCGCGCAGCCAGTGCGCGGCGACGTCCAGGTGCCGGCTGGCCAGCTGGGCGTCGAACAGGTCCAGGCAGCGCGCCCCGGTCAGCGCCGAGCCCGGCCGGACCGGGGCGCCCGGGTCGGCGCCCGGCGGCGGCGCGGCCCCTTCCGGCCGCCCCCGTTCGCCGTTGCCGTACGGGGCTTCCGGGGGGACGCGCGAGCATCGCCAGGATCGCCCTGGCGAAGTGGCGCTCCACCGGGTCGCGTTCCGGCGCTGCCTGGGGTGCGCGCTGCTCAGCCGCTTGGCTCATGCGTCTACGGTAGGCGGTGAGCCGGCCTTGCCCAGTACCGCCCGCCAGCCACGAAGGAGGCATCATGCTGCCGTGGTCCGCCGACCTGAGCGGTCGTATCGAGAAGCAGACGATCACGAGTGAACTGCTCAAGGACAACCCGCTGCGGGACCCCTGCGAGCGGCCGCTGTGGGTGTACCTCCCGCCGGGATACGACGCGGAGCCGGATCGGCGCTACCCCTCGGTGTACGTGATCCAGGGCTACACGGGGCACCTGGCGATGTGGGACAACCGCGCTCCCTTCCGCCAGCCGTTCCCGGAGACGGCCGACGCCGTGTTCGCCTCGGGCGAGGCGCCGCCCGCCATCGTCGTCTACGTGGACGCGTGGACCGGCTACGGCGGCAGCCAGTTCGTCGACTCCCCGGGCACCGGCCGTTACCACTCCTACCTGTGCGACGAGGTGGTTCCCTGGGTGGACACGCGGTACCGGACGCTGAGCGAGCCCGGCCGCCGGGCCATCATGGGCAAGTCGAGCGGCGGGTTCGGCGCGATGATCACCCCGATGCTGCGGCCCGACCTGTTCGGGGCGCTCGCCACCCATGCCGGGGACTCGCTCTACGAGCTGTGCTACCTGCCCGAGTTCGCCAAGGCGGTGCGTTACCTGCGCGAGTACGACGGTGACATCTGGCGCTGGTGGGCGGACTTCGGCTCCCGGACCTCCTGGACCAGGGAGGCCGACCATGACCTGCTTGCGCTGCTCGGCGTGGCCGCGTGCTTCTCCGCCGACCCGGACGGGACGGTGCAGCTGCCGTTCGACACCCGGACCGGGGTGATCCGGCCCGAGGTCTGGCAGCGCTGGCTCGACTGGGACCCGGTCCGGATGATCCCCAGGTACTCCGGCGCGCTGCGGGGGCTGCGGGCTGTCTGGATCGACGCGGGCGTGCGGGACGAGTGGTTCCTGGACGTCGGTGCGGAGGCGGTGCACGCCGCGCTGCGAGAGGCGGGCGTCCCCGCCGAGGTGATCAGGTTCGAGCTGTTCGAGGCCTCGCACATGGCCATCGACTACCGGTACCCGATGTCCCTGGCCTGGCTCTGCCAGCGGATGTCGGAAGGCTAGTCCCAGGCTGGCCGCCTGGGACAGCGCCACTCAGGCGGTCTCGTCGAACAGATGGCCGGCGACCCGGGCGAGGTGGGCGCGCATCGCCTCCACGGCGCGGTCGGCGTCCCTGGCCCGCAGCGCGGCCACCAGTTCGGCATGGTCGGCCTGGTAGGCACGCTGCCGCTCGCGGGACGCGCTGCGGCGCTTCAGGTCACCCCAGAAGCGGCCGTGCCTCGCCTCCTCGATGACGGCGTACAGCCTGGTCAGCAGCGGGCTGTGGCTGGCGGCCATGATGCTGCGGTGCAGCGCGAGGTCCCAGGTCTCGAACTCGTCGTAGCTGGCCGCACGCTCGCCACCGGTCAGGCACCGGGCTATCTCCTCGAAATCGGCGGCCGTGGCCCACGCCACGACCAGCCGCATGGCGGGCGGTTCCAGCAGCCGGCGGATCGTCATGACGTCCGCTGGCGCGAAGCCCGCCTGGTCGGCTGCCCGCGGCCGCCGCCGGGGGCGGCATACTGGCCGTTCGCGCCCGCAGCCGGGCCGTCGGCGGCCCCGTTCCCGGTGCTCCCGTCCTGCGGCCACGGCTCCTCCCGCAGGAAGGTGCCGCGGCCCACCTCGCGGGAGATGCGGCCCTCGGCCTCCAGGACCGTGAGGGCACGGCGTACCGACGTCCGGGTCGCCCCGAGGCGCACCGCGAGCTGCCGTTCGGTGGGCAGCCGCGAGCCGCGGCGCAGGCCGGCCCGCCGGGACTCGGCGAGGATGACCTCGGCGAGCCGGTGCCGGTGATCGCCCGGTTCCGCCGGAATGTCCCCGGTCGGTATGCCCATCCCCGTCCGCTCCTTTACTCGCGCTAGACCCAAGCTCAACCAATCATACCAATCGTGACCAGACTGTGATGCTGCCGCCTCCTTGTTTAGAGGAGATGTAACTCTTGACCTGCGATGTAAACCAGACCTATCCTCAACCAATCCGCATCTCAGAACCAATCGCGGCCGGTCACCAGCTTCGCGCCACCGATGCGACGCCGGCGCCGCAAACGATTGGGGCGAAGGCAAAGGAGACTCCCAGGTGAGGCTGGCCACGATTGCCACGGACCGGGGACCGCGGCTGCACGTCAAGGGGCGCTCCGGCTACGTCGATGTCGGCGAGGCAACCGGCGATGAGCGCATGTCCTCCCTCCAGCACGTGCTGACGGAGGGGGACCGGGCGATGGACGCGATCCGGCCGCTGGCGGACAGGGACGGCCGCGAAGCCGGCCCGGCCGACTTCGCCGCGGCGGTGCCAGCCCCGCCACGCATCCTGTGCCTCGGCCTGAACTACAGCGAGCACGCGCTGGAGGGCGGGCGGGCGGTGCCGACCTGGCCGGACGCCTTCGTGCGGGGCAGCGACAGCGTGCTGCCGCCGTACGCCGACCTGGTGAAGCCGGCGCTCACCAGCAAGTTCGACTACGAGGCGGAGCTAGGCATCGTGATCGGGGCCGGCGGCCGCTACATCCGCGCGGAGAAGGCGCTGGACGCGATCGCGGGCTTCGTGGTGCTCAACGACGCCTCCTGCCGGGACTGGCAGCGGGCGGCCAGCCAGTGGACGGCCGGCAAGAACTTCGTGGGCAGCATGCCGATCGGCCCCGAGGTCGTCACCACCGACGAGGTGGACGTCAGCGACCTGGCCATCAGCTCGACGCTCAACGGCACCGTGATGCAGTCGGCGCGCACGTCGCAGATGCTGGTCAGCGTTCCCGCGGCGATCGAGTTCTTCTCCTCGTTCACCCACCTGGCCCCCGGCGACGTGATCGCCACCGGCACGCCGGGCGGCGTTGGATTCGCCCGTACCCCGCCCGTCTGGATGGAGCCCGGCGACGTCATCGAGGTGACCGTCGAGGATATCGGCACCATCCGCAACCGCATCGTTGCCGAGGAGGGCGCGCCGTCCGACTGGCGCTGGCACCCCGCTGGCTCCCCGGCCCGGCCGGGGCTGTGACCCGCCTGGCCGGGCCACCGCCCCACATCCCACCCAGTCACTCCACCTCACGGAGAGTCCATGAAGTCGACGACACCGGTCACCGTGGCTCAGGCCGCGGGTGATCAGAGACATGCACCGCGCACTACTCCGCGAATACTGCCCCTCGGGGCGGTGGCCGCCGCCGCCGCTCTCGCCCTCACCCTCGCCGCCTGCGGGAGCAGCAGCGTCGAGCGGCACCTCGGGCGGTTCCGGGTCCGGCGCCAAGCCCGGCGCGACGCTGACCGTCGCCGACGTCGCCCCGTTCAGCGGCCCCGACGCCGCGCTCGGCCCCACATACCTGGCCACCTGCTACGGCGCGACCCACGCCATCAACGCCGACGGCGGCGTGCTCGGGCACAAGCTCACCTGCAAGAGCGTGGACACCCGCGGCGAGCCCGCCGACGCCGTGCCCGCGGTCAACCAGATGTTCGCCAGCACGCCGAACCTGGCCCTGGTGATCGGCTGCACCTCGGACGAGGCGGCCTCGGTCGTCCCGATCGTCAACGCCCGCAAGGTGAACATGTTCTGCATGACCGGGCAGTCCGAGTTCGACCACGTCCACTTCCCGTACTTCTACCGCCTGGTGCCGCCGGACCTCGAAGAGGCCTACGCGATGGTGGTGATCGCCCAGCAACTGCACTACACCAAGCTCGCGCTCGCGTTCGGCAACGACATCGGGTCGCAGACGTTCGTGCAGCCCGCCATCGCCGCGATCAAGAAGGCCGGGATGACGCGTCACCACCAGCCAGACGCTGGCCCTCAACGCGTCCACGTTCCGCACCGAGGCCGAGGCGATCATCCAGTCCCACCCGCAGGCGATCCTGACCGAGGCGCTCGGCACCGCCGACCCCACCCTGTTCGCCGAGATCAAGCAGCTCAACCACGGCAAGAGCATCCCGATCATCGCCACCTCGGCGGCGATCTCGCCACCGTTCTTCAAGGCCGCGGCCGCGGCCGTCGGCGCGAGCACGTTCGCGTCCACCTTCCACGCCGACAACCTGGTCACCGAGACCAGCGGGCCCGCCTACGGGCCGTTCAAGGACGCGCTGCTGTCCCAGCAGGGCAAGGTACCCGGCACCGTCGGCAACTTCACCACCTACCTGAGCGCCCCCGGCGGCGTCCACCTCTACGACGGCATCAACCTGGCGGCGCTGGCCATGCTGATGTCGAAGAGCGTGACCCGAGTGTGTACGGGCCGGACATCATCAAGATCGGTGATGGCGTGCCCGGCGCCACGGTGTGCTACTCGTTCGTCAGCTGCGCCGCCGCGCTCAAGTCCGGCAAGTCGATCAGGTACGAGGGCCCCGGCGGCCCGACCAGCTTCGACGCCTACCACGACTCGACCGGCATCTTCCAGATCGACACCTACAGCCCGTCCGGCGCGGTCAACGTCGTGGGCAACATCAGGCCGCCCAGTTGCGGGCCGTGCAGCCTTGATCCGCACCTCCACGCGTCCCGTGCGGGTACTGGCCACCCCGGGGTGGCCAGTGCCCGCGACGGGCACCACAGCACCGCCCGGCGGCGCCGCGGTGAGCCTGTTCATCGCCTCCGTCGGCTTCGGCCTGGTGACCGCGGCGGTGCTCGCGATCGCCGCGGTCGGCTTCACCCTCCAGTTCGGCGTCACCGACGTGCTCAACCTGGCCTTCGGCGCGGTCATGATCCTGGGCGCCTTCCTGGCCTACTACGTGAACTCCCACGGCATCTCGGTGTGGTACGGCCTGCTCATCGCGGTGGCCGCCTGCGCCGTGGTGTCGGTGGTGATCAACAGCCTGGTGTACACGCCGTTCCAGCGGCGCGGTGCGTCGCCGATCACGATGGTGATCGTGTCCCTCGGCATGACCCTGATCATCGAGTTCGGGGTGGAGGCCGTGGCCGGCGGCGTGCCCGTCTCCTACACCATGGGGCAACGGCCCGTCGTTCCAGGCAGGCAGCTTCATCCTGACCGGGGTCCAGGTGATCATCATGGCCATCGCCGTGGCCACCATGGCCGGGGTGCACGTGCTGCTGCGCTACACCAAGCTGGGCAAGGCGATGCGGGCCACCGCCGCCAACCGGACGCTCGCCCGCAACTGCGGCATCCGCACCGGCCGGGTCATCACCGCGACCTGGGCGCTGACCGGCGCGCTGTGCGGGCTGGCCGGCACCGTGTTCGCCATCGACGCCACCAGCTTCGACTCCTCCTCCACCGACCTGTTCCTCGTGCTCATCCTGGCCGCGGTGTTCCTCGGCGGCCCCGGGCAGCCCTACGGGGCGATGCTGGGCGCGCTCGTCATCGGCCTGGCCACCGAGGTCAGCGCCGCCTTCATCCCGGCCGACTACAAGTTACGTGATCGCGTTCGTCGCGCTGCTGATCATGCTCGGCGTGCGCCCGACCGGCCTGCTCGGAGAGCGGCCATGACCAGGGAGCGGGACCGCGCGTGAACGCCTTCTACGCCATCAACCTCCTGATCTACGCGGCCGTGGACGCCATGGCCTGCCTGGGCCTGAACCAGCAGTTCGGCGTGGCCGGCGTCACCAACTTCGGCTTCATCATCTTCCAGGCGGCCGGCGGGTACGCGTGCGCGATCCTCGCGCTGCCCGCCGACACCGCCAACGGCGGGTTCCAGTCCTACATCGGCGGCTGGCACCTGCCGTTCCCGCTGCCGTGGATCGGCGCCGCCGTGGTCGGCGGGCTGGTGGCGCTGCCGTTCGCGTTCCTGTTCGGCCGGCGGCTGCGCGGCGACTTCGCCGCGGTCGGCCTGCTGGTCACGGCCGTCCTGCTGAACCTGCTGGTGACGAACTACCGGCCGTTCCTGAACGGGGACGCCGGGCCTGTCGCTGATCCCGACGCCGCTGCGCGGGCAGAACATGTTCAGCGTGGAGCCGCTCGGCTACGAGTGGGGCTTCGCCGTCGGCGCCATCGTCCTGTGGCGCGGGCGTGTTCCTGTTCCTGCGCCGCCTCACCGAATCCCCGTACGGCCGGTCGCTGCGGGCGATGCGCGACAACGACGTGGTGGCCGACTCGATCGGCAAGAACCTGCTGTCGATGCGGACCGCGATGCTGGTGACCGGGGGAGCGGTCGCCGGGCTGTCCGGCGGCATCCTGGTCAGCTACATCACGACGTGGTCGCCGGCGGAGTGGGGATACGCCGAGACCGTCGTGCTGTTCGCGGCCGTGATCATCGGCGGGGCCGGGAACCGGTGGGGCGCGGTGCTCGGGGCGGTCCTGGTGCCGGTGGGGTTCGAAGAGGTGACCAGGTACATACCGACGTCCAATAACCTGCCGCCGAACCTGATTCCGTCGCTGGAGTGGGTGGCGATCGGGCTGCTGATCATTGGGTTCCTGTGGTTCAGGCCGCAGGGGGTGCTGCCGGAGCGCAAGACGCGGTCGATCCAGCGCTGTGGCGGGCGCGGGCGGCCGGCGCGGCGCGCCGCGGGCTGGCGAACGCGATGCGAAACCTCCGTTGCCGGTGCCTGAGACGCGCGAGGTGGAAAGTGACGGGAAGCAACAAAACGCCGGCGGCGCATCCCCGCGGCCGGTACCTCAGCCGAGTGCCGAGGGGAGGGGAGAGAGCGAGAGGGGAGTCGGCGGACTCTGGGTCCGCGGAGCGGGACGGGGCCGTGGTGCTGGAGGCGGTCGGGGTGTCGCGGGAGTTCGGGGGGGTGCGGGCGGTTAATGATGTGTCGTTCGTGGTGCGGCAGGGGACGCTGACGGGGCTGATCGGGCCCAACGGGGCGGGGAAGTCGACGCTGCTGGCGATGCTGGCGGGGACGTTGCCGGTGTCGGTCGGGAAGGTGATGTACCTCGGGGCCGATGTGACCTCGGTGGCGGCGTTCCGCAGGGCGCGGATAGGGCTCGTGCGGACGTTCCAGCTGGCCAGTGAGTTCAAGCGGCTGACCGTGATGGAGAACCTGGTGTCGTCGGTGCAGGGGAACCGGGGGGATTCGTTCCTCGGGGCGATGGCGGGGCGGCGGTACTGGGGGGCGGATGAGCGGGCCGCGGTGGAACGTGCCTCGGCATTGCTGGAGCGGTTCGGGCTGACCGACTACGCCAACAACTACGCGGGCGACCTGTCCGGGGGGCAGCGGCGGCTGGTGGAGATCATGCGGGCGCTGATGGCGGAGCCGAAGATGCTGCTGCTCGACGAGCCGATGGCGGGCGTGCACCCGCACCTGGCGCGGCGGATCGGGAACGAGCTTGTCGCGCTGTGCGCCGACGGCATGACGATCCTCATGGTCGAGCACGAGCTGGCCATCATGGACGAGTTCTGCGACCCGGTGGTGGTGATGGCCGAAGGCGCGGTGCTCGCGGAGGGGACCATGGCGCAGCTCCGCGGGCGGCGTGAGGTCGTGGAGGCCTACCTTGTCGGCTGACGTCACGCTGCACGGCCTGCCGCTGCGCGCCGAGGGCATCACGGCCGGCTACGGCGGCGACCCGGTGATCCGCGGCATCACCGTCAGCGCCGACCCCGGTGAGGTGGTCTCGCTGGTCGGGCCGAACGGGTCCGGCAAGAGCACGCTGCTCAAGAGCCTGGTCGGCATCATCCGGGTCTCCTCGGGCACGGTGACCGTCGGCGGCAAGCAGGTGACCAACATGGCGCCGGAGGAGATCGCCCGGTCCTCGGTGGGCTACGTGCCGCAGGTCGATGACGTGTTCGCGCCGCTGAGCGTGCGGGAGAACCTGGAGATGGGCGGGTACCTGCTGCCGCGCGGCGAGGTGGCCGGCCGGATCGACAGGGTGCTCACGGTCTTCCCCCGGCTGGCCGGGATGATCGGCCGCAGCGCCGGCAAGCTGAGCGGCGGCGAGCGGAAGATGCTCGCCATGGGCCGGGTGCTCATGCTCGACCCGGGGCTGTTCCTGCTGGACGAGCCGACCGCCAACCTCGCGCCCGCGATCGCCATCTCCCTGCTCGAAGAGCACGTGCACGGCCTCGCCGCCAGCGGTGCGGCCGTGCTCATTGTGGAGCAGCGGGCCAAGGCGGTGCTGGCCATCTCCGACCGCACCTATGTGCTGGGCGGCGGCGAGGTGCGGATGGAAGGGACACCGGCGCAGCTGTCGGACAGCCCCGAGTTCGTCGAGTCGTTCCTCGGCGGCCGCGGGCACCCGGCCGGGACGCCGGAGAGCTAACCGGCCGGGCCGGCCGCCGGCTCAGGCTCCCGCCCGGCCACGCGCAGCGCCCGGGGAAGCGCTCTGACGTGCAATGGGATGCCCGTGGCCAGCGGTGACGCGCACGGCAGCGGCTCGCCATCGGCCCCGGCGAGCATGGCCCGGTCCGCGCGCACCGTGACGCTGGCCGACCGGGTGGCACCGACCTGGGCCAGCCGCATGTGCTTCCCCCGGGCGGCCAGGAGCATCACCCGCACGAAGGAGAGCTTGGAGCCCTCGCTGACCGTGATCACGTCCAGCAGGCCGTCGGCGACATCCGCATCCGGTGCGGCGGGAGTGCCGCCCGCGAAATAGGCCGAGTTGGCCACCACCACGCAGAAGCCGGGGAAGGCGTCCCCGGCGTCCCGGCGCCGGCGTCCACCGTGAAGCTGGCCGGCTGCCAGGCCAGCAGGGCGCGCAGCCCGGCGACCTGATAGGCCAGGCCGCCCGGCGGCAGCCGGCTGCCGGCGGCGATCTGCGCGCCCTCGGAGGGGATGCCCAGGTAGACGCTGCCCGCCACCACCTGCTCCGGCCCGTCGCCTGCGCGCACACCGATCAGGTCCACCGCCCGGTGCCCGCCGCGGAGCAGGACCGCGGCGGCCCGGGCCGGATCGGCGGGAATGCCGAGCATGCGGGCGAAGTCGTTGCCCCGGCCCGCCGGGACGATGCCGAGCACCCCGCCCGCGGCCGCCACGGCGGCGGCCATCCGGCCGACCGTGCCATCGCCGCCCACCGCCACGGCGATCTCACCGCGGTCCACGGCATCGGCGGCCAGCGTGGCGGCATGGTCCAGGCTGGAACTCTGCTCCACGCGGACAGTGGCACCGGCCGCCGACAGCGGCCCGAGCACCGCGGGCATGCGGCGGATCCCCCGGCCGTGGCAGGCAGCCGGGTTCACCACGAAGCAGTACGCATCACCGGTCACGTCGGTGCCTCCCTCGCCCGCATCCGCGATCATCCCGCGCCGCGGGGCGGCGCGCCAGAACCTGTTGCGTCCGCGGTGCCGGGTGCCACGGTGCGGGGGCGTACCATCGGGTGCCATGTCGGGTGACGACCTGCCGGCCGAGACTGGGCCGTCCCAGGTGAGCGGCCGTTTCCTCGTGGTGCAGACCACCACCGACTCGCGGGCGGAGGCGGTGGAACTTGCCCGGGGGGCGGTGGAGGGCCGGCTCGCGGCCTGCGCCCAAGTCAGCGGCCCGGTAGCCAGCACCTACTGGTGGGAGGGCACGGTGGAGCGCGCCGAGGAGTGGCTGCTCACCCTGAAGCTGCCGGCCAGTGGTTACCAGGCACTCGCCGACTTCCTCGCCCACAGTCACAGCTATGACGAGCCGGAGATCGTCGCGACGCCCATAGTCGCGGGCTCGGAAGGCTTCCTAAGCTGGATCGAGGAGGAAACCCTCAGGCCCTGACGGCCCGGGGCTCCTCCGGGAGGGAGCCCGCGATGACCGAGCCCGCCGCGGCCGGGAGCCCCGATGCCGGCCATGGCCTGTTCGGCCCGGCCTCGGTCACCTGGCGGCTGGGCGAGCCGGTCATGTGGGTGGCCGGCGTGCGTGCCCTGTACCTGCAGACGCTGCATCCGAGGGTGATGCGCGGCACCTGGCAGAACACGGCGTTCACGGACCCGAAGCAGGCCTGGGGCAGGTTCGTCCGGACCAGCCGGTTCGTCCACGTGCGCACCTACGGCAGCCTCGCGGACGTGGAGCGGGCCGGGCGGAGGGTACGGAAGATCCATGCCTCGCTGCGCGGGACCGACGAGGACGGCAGCGTCTTCCGGCTCGACGAGCCCGAACTCCTGATGTGGGTGCACTGCTCGGAGATCGGCTCCTACGCGGAGATCGCCCGCAGGTCGGGCCTGCCGCTCACGGCGGCGGAACTCGATGCGTTCGTGGACGAGCAGCGCCGCGCCGCGGCGGTGGTTGGCCTCGACCCGGCGACCGTGCCTGCCTCGATGGCCGAACTCGACAGCTACTTCGCCGCGATGCGGCCGCGGCTGCGGGTCACGCCCGAGGCGCGCACCGCGCTGCTGCGCTCGTTCGTGCCGCCGATCCCCGCCCCCTACGCGCCCCTCAAACTGGCCGCTCCCGCGGTGACCAGCCTGGCCTTCGCGACCCTGCCGCGCTGGGCCCGGCGGCTCTACGGGGTTCCGGCCACCCCCGCCGCCGACCTCGCGGCCACGGCGGCGCTGCACGCCCTGCGGCACGGGACCAGCGGCGTGCCCGGGCGCGTCCTGCTGCTCCCAGCCGCCAGGGCCGCGCGCGCCCGCCAGCGCAACCGGGCGCGCCCGGCAGGCCGCTGCCGCCTCCTCCTAGACATTCTTCAACGTGGCCGGGATCGCTATCCTGGACCTTGGCGCTGGAGGGTGCCACCGGGTCCGCGGAGAAGGACAGAGTCCACCTCTGTGTCAGTCCAAGCTGGTTGTCAGCCTCTTCCTTCAGCCTGAGCAGCGGACCGCAGGCGTAGGAGGGAGACGCCATGTCCGCTTCGCTTCCCGAGCGCCCCGACCTCGACCAGCTGCGCCGCCAGGCCAAGGAGCTACGCGACGCCGCCCGCCGCGGCGACCCCGGCGCCGTCGAGCGCTTCGCCCGCCGATCACGCGGCGCACCCCAAGCCGCGGTCACCCTGGCCGCCGCCCAGCTGGTCATCGCCCGCGAGCTGGGCTTCACCAGCTGGCCGCAGCTCAAGGTGGCAGTCGAGGCCCGTGCCACCACTCCCGAACGACTGGCCAGGGCGTTCGTAGCGGCCTCGGTCGAGGGCCGGGTGCGCGAGGCCGTCACCATTCTCGGCACCGCCCCCGACATCGCCCGCTACAGCCTGGCGGCCGCCGCCGTCCTCGGCGACTCCGAGCAGGTGGGCGAGAGGCTCGCCGTCGACCCGGCAGCTGCGGTCGCCATCGACGAGGTTCGAGGCTGGCCGCCGCTGCTGTATGTCTGCTACTCCGACTGGCACCGGATCGACCCTGGCCGAGCGGCAGGGATGGCCGAGGTGGTGCGGCTCCTGCTCGACGCCGGGGCCAGCCCGAACACCAACAACGGCGCCCGGCAGGGATACCGCTCAGCCCTGAAGGGGTCCGTGGAGCTGAACAACCCCGATGTCGTCCGGGTCCTGCTCGAGGCGGGAGCCAATCCCGACCTTGGCCGGCCCATCGGCGAGGCGGCCGGTCACCGCGACCACCGGTGCCTGGAGTTGCTTCTTTCCCACGGCGCCCGGGTGGTGGCCGGAACCTGGACGGTCGGCGCCGCCGTCTACGCCGACGACGCCCACGCGGTGTCGCTCCTGCTCGAAGCCCTCGACGGTGCGGCACCGGCGCAGGCGGCGCGGGAGGCGACCGAGGCGCTGCCCGACGCGGCGGCGGACGCCTCTCCCGATGTCGTCGCCGCCCTCCTTGCCGCCGGAGCCGACCCCGCAGCCCACGACGACGACCGAGGGCTCTCCGCGCTTCGCCGAGCGGTGCGGGCCGGCAAGGACAAGACGGCGGCGCTGCTCGTTAGCCGCGGCGCGCCGGACGACAGCACCGACATTGACCGCTTCATCGGCGCCTGCCTGCGCGCCGACCGCCCGTCCGCCGAGCATCTCCTCGCCGAGCATCCCGACCTGCGCGACCGGCTGACCGACGACGACCGCGCCGCAGTCGTCGAGGCCGCCGGCTCCGCCTCGGTCGCCGCCGTCGGCGCTGATGCTCGATCTGGGGTTCTCCCCTGATGCCCGCAACGGCTTCGGCGAGCAGCCGCTGCACAGCGCGGCCTACGCCGGGAACGCCGATATGGTCCGTCTGCTGATCGACGCCGGAGCCGACGTCGACGGCCGCGACGCCAGATTCGACGCCACGCCGCTGGCCTTCGCCACCGTGGGCAGCGGCGAGCGCGCCGGACAGCCGGGCGACTGGATCGAGGTGGTGCGGTCACTCGTCGACGCCGGCGCCTCCCGAGACGGCGTGTGGATCGCGGGCAAGCCGCCCAGCGAGGAGGTCATCGACCTGCTCCGCGGCTACGGCATCACCCCTGACGACGAGCCCGAACCCGAATCAGACGACGACGAGGTGCCCGGCGCCTCACTCGGTACCGGCGTCATGGCCGACATCGCCCGGCACCTTGAAGCCGCCTACCGCGACCTCGACCTCGAGCTGCTGGGGTCGCTCCTGCACCCCGAGGTCCACTGGACCGGAGTCTGCAGCAACAGCGCGCAGGTCCTCGACTGGTACCGAAGCCTCCTGGCCGACGGCATCCGGGCGACCGTCGAAAGCGTGGAGGTCGACGGCGACGCCGTCGTGCTCGGACTCAGCGTGGCCCGCCAGGCCGAAGGAGCCCGGCCGGCCCCGCCTGAACACCTCTACCAGGTCTTTACCGTCGAAGACGCGCAAGTCATCGAGATACACGTCTACCCCAACCATCGGCATGCCTCATGACCCCGGCATAGCACCACGTGGCAGCCTCGATCACCGCGCCCGGAAGACGGCAGCGCCGAACTATGTTGTGAGAGTGCCAGTGCCTTTACCGGCCAGAACGCTCTTGTTCTGCCAGTGGAAGAAGGACTCATGAGTAAGCAGCCGATTCCCCCGCCGCCTGGCGACCGGCCGGTTCCGGCCGCACCGCCGCCCGCACCCGGCTGGCGGCACTGGCTGTGGCCGATCGCCCTGGGGCTCACGCTGGTGCTGTGGCTGTTCCTGCCCGCGATTCATCCCAGCTCGCCGGTGACTCTCAGCTATTCGCAGTTCATCACGGACACGGGCGCGCACAAGATCAAAACCGTCACGTTCGCGTCCAGCACCGGCAACACTCCCGCCAGCGGCACCCTGGCCGACGGCAAGTCCTACACCACCATCATTCCCGGCCAGCCCAGCCCGGCGCTGAACCAGCAGCTCGCGGCGGACGGCGTCGAGATCACGGCGTCGGCGCCCAGTTCCGGCTTCGGCACCGAGCTGGTGTCCTGGCTGATTCTCCTGCTGCCGCTGTTGTTCGTCTTCTACCTGTTCCGGCGGATGGCCCGCGGCGCCGGCAGCCCGCTGGGCGGAGTCCTTGGTGTGGGCAGGTCCCGGGCGAAGGTCTTCGACGCTGAGCGGCCACAGACCAAGTTCACCGATGTGGCCGGCTACGAGGGCGCCAAGGCGGAGATCGCCGAGGTGATCGACTTCCTCCGCAATCCGGGGCGCTACCAGCGGGCCGGTGCGATGGCGCCGCGCGGGGTGCTGATGATCGGCCCGCCGGGCACCGGCAAGACGCTGCTGGCCCGCGCGGTGGCCGGCGAGGCCTCGGTACCGTTCTTCTCCGTCTCCGGCTCCAGCTTCGTGGAGATGTTCGTCGGCGTCGGCGCGGCCCGGGTCCGTGACCTGTTCGCCGAGGCGCGCAAGCGGGCCCCGGCGATCATCTTCGTCGACGAGGTCGACGCCATCGGGCAGCGGCGGGCGGGCGCGGGCGCCGTCGTGTCCAACGACGAGCGCGAGCAGACGCTCAACCAGCTGCTGGCGGAGATGGACGGCTTCGACATGGCCCAGGGAATCGTGGTCCTCGCCGCGACCAACCGGCCGGAGGTCCTTGACCCGGCACTGCTGCGGCCCGGCAGGTTCGACCGGCAGGTCACCATCCCGCTGCCCACGCTGACCGAGCGGGCCGCGATCTTGGCCGTGCACTGCCGCGGCAAACAGCTGGCCCCCGATGTGGATCTGACCGTCGTGGCCCGGGGCACTCCCGGCTTCTCCGGCGCCGACCTGGCCAACCTGGCCAACGAGGCCGCCATCGTCGCGGTGCGGGACAACCGCGACGTGCTGACCGCCGCCGACTTCGGCGCGGCCAGAGACCGGATCCTGCTCGGCCGCCGCGAGGGCTCCAACGTGCTGCTGCCCGAGGAGAAGCAAGCCGTCGCCGTGCACGAGGCGGGCCACGCGATCGTCGCCGCCCTCTCCGAGCACGCCGACCCGGTCGCCAAGGTCACCATCCTGCCGGCCGGCCAGACACTTGGCGTCACCGAGCAGCTCCCGCTGGACGAACGGCACCTGTACGGCCAGGACTACCTGACCGATTCCCTCGCGGTCCGGCTCGGCGGCCGCGCCGCCGAGCTCGTCGAATTCGGCCAGGGCTCGACCGGCGCGGCCAACGACCTGGCCAGCGCCACCGACCTGGCCACCAAGATGGTCCGCGAATTCGGCCTGTCCCCCGCGCTCGGCCCGGTCGGCTATCCCGAGGGCGGGTCGGTGTTTTTGGGCGGCGGCGGCCCCGGCCTGTCCAGCCGGCCGTTCGCCGAGGCAACCCAGGCCACCATCGACAGCGAGGTCTCCCGGCTGCTGCGCGAGGCAGAGGAATCCGCCGTGACACTCATCCGCGCGCACCGGGCCGAGCTCGGGCAGCTCGTCGAACTGCTGCTGGAGAAGGAGACCGTGGACGGCGACGCCGTCTACCGGATAGTCGGCAAGCCGGTGCCCGGGCACCGGCCCGCCAACCTGGAGATCGCCCCACACGCCCGGTCAGCGGCGCGGACCGCGGCTGGGAACGGATCAGACCCGGTGCTGCGCGCTGATCCCGAGCACCACCCCGGGACCGGCCCCGCAGCCACCGGCACAGTCATGAGGCTCCTTACCTCCCGGCCGGCGGGCGGGCAGCGGTGATCTCACCCTGGAGAGCCTTCAGCGCGGTGACGTAGATCTCCGAGAAGGTGGGGAAGGGCTGGATGACGTCGCGCAGCACGCGCAGCGGAACGCGGGCACGGATGGCCAGCGTGGCCTGTTGCAGCCACTCGCCCGCCTCGGGGCCGAGCGCGTAGGCGCCGGTCAGCGTCTGCCCGTCGGACAGGAGGGTCAGGAAGCCGTTGGACTGCGCGTAGGCCTGGGTATAGGTGGCCGTCTTGGCCACCTCGGAGATGGGGGCGGTGGCGCTGAAGGCGGCCTCCGTGGCGCCCACCGAAGCCGCCTGCGGATCGGTGTAGATCACGTCCGGCATGGCCTCGTAGTGGGCCTCGCGCGGCTCGCCGAGGATGTTCGCGGCGACGACCTCGCCCTGGTACTTGCCGACGTGGGTGAGCAGCCGCACGCCCGTGACGTCGCCGACCGCCCACAGCCGGTCGGCGACACGCAGGTGTGGGTCGACGGGGATGCCGTGACCGCCCGCCTGGATGCCGACGGTGTCCAGGCCGAGCCCAGCCACGCGCGGGCGCCGGCCGGTCGCTGCGAGCAGCCGGTCCCCGCGCAGCTCGCGCCCGTTGTCGAGGGCCAGGATGTAGTCCGCGCCGTCGCGCCGTGCGGCGGTCGCCCGCACCCCGAGGATCAGGTCGATGCCGTCCGCGCGCAAGACCTCGCCGAGCGCCTCGCCGAGCGGCGCGGGCTCGCGGGCGAGCACATGCGGGGCGGCCTTCGACGAGGGCCACCTCGCCGCCCAGGCGGGCCACGGCCTGGGCCATCTCGGCGCCGACGGGCCCGCCGCCGAGGATGATCAGCCGCCGCGGGACGGCCTTCATGCCGGTCACCTCGCGGTTTGTCCAGACACCCTCCATCTCGCGCAGGCCGGGGACGGGGGGCACGACCGGATCCGAGCCGGTCGCCAGGACGACATCCCGGGCGGTGTGGCGCGCGCCATCCACTTCGACCACCCCCGGCCCGGCGAGCCGGCCGGTGCCGCGCAACAGATCGATGCCCTTGCCCGCCAGCCAGCGTTCCTGACCGGCGTCGGAGTAGTCCGAGACGATGAAGTCACGCCAGGCCAGCGCCGCCTGGGCGTCCACCTGCGCGGTGGCCGCCGCCTCCCGGGCGCCATGCACCGCCTCGCCGGGGCGCAGCAGCGTCTTGGACGGGATGCACGCCCAGTACGAGCATTCGCCGCCGACCAGATCGCGCTCGACCAGGGCGACCCGCAGCCCGCCGTCGGCCAGCTCGCCGGCGCAGTGCTCACCCGGCGAGCCGCCGCCCACGACAATGACGTCGTAGTCGCTCACGTGCTCACCCCGCGCGGCGCCGCGGAGTCAAAGGTCACCTGCATCTGAGTCCTCCCTGAGGCTGGTCCTGGCATCCACAGTCGCCCCAACTCATCGCCGAAGTCCACCGAGTGACTGACCATCGGTGGGAAGCCGCAGGCGAGAGGAGAGGTCATGACCGAACAGGACCACAAGGTCGTCATCATCACCGGAGGTTCGCAGGGCATCGGCGCCGGCCTCGTCGCTGCCTACCGCCGGCAGGGCTGGGCCGTCGTGGCCACATCCCGCACGATCAAACCCGCCGGGGACCCAGCCGTGCTCACCGTCGATGGAGACATCGCCGAGCCCGCAACCATCAGCCGGATCATCGGGGAAACACTTGACCGCTTCGGGCGCATCGACACCCTCATCAACAACGCCGGCGTGTTCATCTCCAAGCCGTTCACCGACTACACCGCCGACGACTACGCATCCGCCGTCAGCGTCAACCTCACCGGATTCTTCCGGCTGACCCAGCACGTCATCGCCGAGATGCTCAAGCGGCGCAGCGGCCACGTGGTCAACATCACGACGACCCTCGCCGACTACGCAAACTCCGCCGTGCCAGCAGTGCTGACCGCGCTCACCAAGGGCGGCCTCGCCTCGGCCACCAGGTCACTGGCCATCGAGTACGCCGCCCACGGCATTCGGGTCAATGCCGTCTCGCCGGGCATCATCCAGACGCCCGGGCATCCGCCGCAAAGCCTACGAGGCGCTCGGCGCGCTCCACCCCCTCGGCCATGTGGGCCAGGTCAGCGACATCGTCGGCGGCATTCTCTTCCTGGAGTCATCGCCCTTCATCACCGGCGAAATCCTGCACATCGACGGCGGCCAGATCGCCGGCCACTGACCAGGCACCAGCGTGCCGGATTCCCCCGATCAGGCCGAGGTCCACTCGGTGAGAAAACGGTCGGCTCCGCGCTGGCAGTCCAGGCGCATCGGCCCCGGCGGGGGCGGGGGGAGGGAGAAGCACCCGACCTCGTCCGCCTCCGTGGCCGCCTGCGGGCCATCGGCGGTCAGCAGGCGTGACCCGCGCCGGTCCCGGCGGTGTCAGCTGTCCAACGATCCCGTCCTCGTCGATCTCGATTTCCACGCTCAGCCGCTCGCCGTGGAAGGTGAACATGCGCGGCGAGCCTGGGCTGCCGCGCACCTGGGCGGCGCCGGCTGGCGCCAGTTCGGTTTCGAGACCGAGTATCTCCAGGTCGGCATCCACCGTCCGCCAGGTGAACGCCGCCTGCGCGGCGCGAATATGCCGCTCGTCCACGGACGGCTCCTGCAGCGCATCACGCAACTCGCGCAGGAGCTCGTCGTCAGTCCAGCGGGGCGAGCTCAAACCGATCACCGCCTTTCTGCTTCTCGGCGGCCGGCGTGCTGCCCAGGTACGCACGCAGGGCCTGGGTCCGCCGCAGCCGGTCCAGGCAGCGTCGCAGGGTTGGGCCGACGCTGCCCATCTTCATCTGCAGTAGCTGGGTGATGTCTTTGTACGGCTCGGCCAGGGCGTACGCCCGCAGCAGGGCCTGGTCCCGCTCCGCCAGCTCGGCGAGCCCGTCCCGAAGGGCCTGCCGCAGCTCGGCACGCACGATCGCGGCCTCGATGTCTTCGGTGCTGGGCTGGCTCATGGCCTCGCCGGAGTGCGGGTCGACCGGCACCGTCCGCCGTCCCCGCTGCCGCTGGCGGTCGCATTCGTGCTCGGTGGTGACACGCAGCCAGCCTGGTAAGGCCTCGGGCTCGCGCAAGCCATCGAGGTGCTCGACGAGCCGCAGCCACACGGTCTGGCTGACGTCCTCGGCGTCCGCCCCGGTGAGGCGGTAGCTCCGTATCACGGCCATCACCCGGGGAGTGAAGCGGCGGACCAGCTCAATCCACGCTGCCTCGTCACCTTGTGCGCTCGCCCGGACCAACCGGCCGACCTCCGGTCTGTCCCCCATGCCCACCATCCTCCTACCGAAGGGGGGATCTGGCACGACGGGATTCCCACGATCCCGTCTACCCCTACGGAGCGCAGCGGGCCCGCGGTGATACGCAATAACCGCGATCGTGACAATTCAGATGCCATCGAGAATCCGCACCGCCTGCCCGAAGTCCGGAAGCGGCCAGCCGTAGGAGAGGATCTCCTGCAGCGCGCCGCGAAGGGTCTGGTGACCCGGGAACACGTTCGCAACCGCGCCGGCGATCTGCGGTGCCGCGAACGACGTGCCGCTCCAATACGCCCACGGCGGGTTCCCGGTGAAGGTGACCGCCCCGTGCGGCAGCCCCGGCGGCACCGGGGACAGGGTGATCAGTGGCGACTCGGTGCCGTCCACGAACGTGGAGCACAGGCCCTGCCCGATGGTCGAGCAGGTGACCCAGAAGCCGCGGCTGGACCACAGCGCCGGCAGCATGTCCGGCGCCAGGCCAGCCACGGACACCACGCCGCGGAAGGCCCCGGGCCAGCAGGGCCTGGTGTCCCCGTAGTTGCCCGCCGCCGCGACGATGAGCACCTCCCTGCCTGTTTCCCGCTCCCAGTCCGCGATCCAGTCCAGCGCGGCGCGCATGGCGACCGGCGCGAAGTCGTCCTCCGTCTGGCAGCCCAGCGAGAGGTTGATGATCTGGTTGCCGTCCAGGACCGCCTGGATCATCCAGCAGGCCACCGTCACGTCGCTGCCGATGCCGTCGCTGTCCACGGCCCGGTAGACGGTGATCTCGGCGCCGGGTGCGATCTGCTGGACGATGCCGGTGACGAACGTGCCGTGGCCGGCGTCCAGGCTGAGGTATTCGTCCCGCTCGGCAACCTCCTGCGGGCTGTCCCCGAGCGGGAACTGGTGGAGGTCGTCAAGCGTGCTGCCGGGCAGCACGGTGCCCGACCGCTGCTGGGAGATGCCGGTGTCGATGATGGCCACCTTCGGGCCGCTGCGGGCTGAGCTGCGGCAGCTGCTGCTGCGCGGCCGGGCGCGGGCCACCCTGCCCCTTGGTCACCGGAGCGGTCACGGCGACCGGCGTCACCGCCGCGGAATAACCCCGGAGCCTGAGGTTCTTGGCGATGTCGGCCAGTTGCCGGCCGCTCATCGGGATCGGCATCCCGCCGCGGTCCTGCGGTGTGAGCACCACCACCCGTTCCGCTAAATAGGCGGTGGCCTGCTGCTCGGTGCGCAGTCGCCGGTGGTCAAGCCCGGCCGGCACCAGGCCCAGCGAGGCGAGGTAGGGCTCGGCCTGCGCGAAGGACTGCTGGCTGATCAGCAGTTCGCCGCGCACCAGCAGCGAGTCATAGCCGACGTCGACCTTGAGGCTGTCGAACTCGATGACGGACCCGCCGGCGCCTGCCGCGCGCCGCTCGGCAAGCTTGCGGAGCAGTTCGTGGCGGACCGCCGGCTCGTAGCGGCGCTGCGCCAGCTCGGTGACCTGCCGCTGGATCTCGGCTCGCCAGTTGCAGATCGCTCCCTCTTGTCGCCACCAGGCCGCCCGGGCCAGACGCCACGGCCCAACTCATCCGAATTGCGCTCGTCAGAAGGCATTGGTTTCACTCATCCTTTTCACATGGCAAAAGACGCGGACCTCGTCAGCGGGGCCGGGCCGCCACAATCCTCCTCCACTACCACAGAGCCCCCGATGGGGCTTGTGATACGTGCCAGGCGGGCGCATCAGGATGTAGCGGCCAATCCGGACCGGTTCCGGCCGGTGGCCGAGGCGCTGGTGGCCGAGGCGAGGCAGGCAGGCCCGCCGGAGGCGCTGGCCCTGGCGCTGCGCGCGCTGGCGTGGGCCGAACGGGCCCGGCTCAACGACTCCGCGGCGATCCTGCTGCTGGACGAGGCCTGCCGGATCGCGCGCCGCAACCATCTCGACGCCACGCTTGCGGACCTGCTGATGAGCCGGGCCGGCGTGCGGCAGGAACTCGGCCGGTTCCCAGCGGCGCGGCGGGACCTGGCCGCCGCGGCGGCGCTCGTCACCGGCGCGGGCATGCTGGACCTGGACTTCAACCGCGGCGTCCTGTTGCAGAACAGCGGGCGGCTGGCCGACGCCGCCGCGATCTATCACCGGCTGCTGGCCGAATCCGGGATCAGCTCACGGCGCCGGGCGGAGTGCGCGAACAACCTCGCGCTGATCGAGGCCGAGCAGGGCCGGTTCGCCTCGGCCCTGCGCCGCCTCGCCGAGACGCCCGGTGCCGCGCAGATCGGCCCCGCGCTCACCGCGACGCTCACCCAGACCCGCGCCTGGGTCACCATGCGGTCCGGCCGGTTCGCGGAGGGGCTGCGGGTCTTCGAGGAGGCCGCGCAGGCCTACCGGGCCGCGGCACTGTCCCTGGGCGAGCACTACATCGAGTACGCCGACGCCCTCATGGAACTGCGGCTGCTGCCCGAGGCCACCGGCGCCGCGCGCCGTGCCGCGCAGGAGTTCTCCGACGCCGGGATCCCGCTCATGGCCGCCGAGGCCCAGTTGCGGGTCGCGCAGCTCACCCTGCTGACCGGCGACCACGACGCGGCGGTCAGGGCCGCGACCGCCGCCGCGGCAGCCTTCGGGCGGCAGACCCGCGCGGCCTTCCGGGCCCGGGCGGTCGTGGTCGCCGCGGAGGCACGGCTGCGGGCCGGCACCGGCGGCGCGGAGGAACTGCACCGGGCGCGCGCCGCGGCCCGGCTGCTCGCCAGCACCGGATCCACCGCGGCGGCGGTGCAGGGTTTCCTGGTGACCGGGCGGCTCGCCGCCGCGCTCGGCCGGCGCCGCCAGGCGCTCGCCTCCCTGGCCCGGGCCGGGTCGCTGGCCCGGGGGTCAGCGGTGCTGGTACGGCTGCGGGGCCAGGTCGCCGCCGCGCTCGCGGCGGGCCTGCGGCAGCGTGACCACGAGGCACTGGCACACTGCCGGCGCGGACTGACCGACCTGGCCAGGCACCGCAGCGGGCTGCCGTCGGTGGAACTGCGCGCGCTCGCCTCGGGTCACGGCGCCGAACTGGGCCGGATCGGGCTGGAGGTCGTGGTCAGGGACGGTTCACCGGCCCGGGTGCTGAACTGGATGGAACGCGGCCGCGCCGCGGCCTTACTGGCCGTCGAACCGCCGTCGTTCGGCCGGATCAGCGCGGACATCGCCGCCCTGCGTGCGGTGCAGGCCGGAACGCGGGACGGCGCCGCCGAGAAGCCGGCGGCCGCGCGCGCCGAGCGGCCCCCCGCCGAGCAGGCCGTCCTCGAAGAGCGCATCCGGCGCGCCACCTGGCGGGGCGGCACCGCGGCGGGACGCCTCGCAGGCACCGGTCACCGTCGGCGCGCTGCGTGACCGCCTGGACGGGCGGGCGCTCATCGCCTACGGGCGGCTGGGCGAGGACCTGATGGCGGTCGTCATCGGGCCGCGGCGCAGCCAGATCGCGCCGCTCGGGCCGCTGCGGGCGGTCCGGGAACAGCTCCGGGCCCTGCTGTTCGCGCTGCGCCGGCTCGCCCAGCCCGGCGAGCCGGCGGCGCATGAATCCGCCCGGGCCAGCGCCGACCTGCGGCTGGGCCGGCTGACCGGGCTGCTGTTCGCCCCGCTGCCGGTGCGCGCGGGTGACGAAGTGGTGATCATCCCCGCGCGCGGCCTGGACGGTGTCCCCTGGGCGGCGCTGCACGCCGGCCCGGTGGCCCTGGCCCCGTCCGCGACCTTCTGGGCGCGCACCGCGGACGCCGGGACGCCGGGCGGCGCCCGGGGCACGACGTGGCCCTGGTGGCCGGGCCCGATCTGCCCGGAGCCATCGAGGAGGTCGGGGCGCTGTCCGGTATCTACGCCTCGGCGCGGCCCCTGCTGCCGCCGGCCAGCACCGCCGATGCCGTGGCCGGTGCCCTGGCCGGCGCCGATCTCGCGCACCTGGCCTGCCACGGCGTGCTGCGGGCGGACAACCCGATGTTCTCCTCGCTGGTGCTCAGCGACGGCCCGATGACGCTGCAGGAGATCTACGCGCGGGGCATCGCGCCGCGCAGGCTCGTCCTCGCGTCGTGCCAGTCCGGATCCCAGGCCAGCTACGCCGGCGACGAGGTCCTCGGATTCGTCGGCGCGCTGCTGGCCCGGGGGACCGCCGGGATCCTCGCCAGCGCGGCAGTGGTCCCTGACGTCCCGGCGGCCGGGCTGATGACCGCGGTGCACCGGCGGCTGTCCGGCGGCGCCACGCTGGCCCGCGCCTTGCACGAGGCGCGGGAGTCACAGGACACCGCAGACCCCGGGAGCTTCGTCAACTGGTGCACGTTCAACGCGCACGGCGCCGCCTGATGTGCTAGCCCGGAGGGCGGCCTCGGCCTCCCGCGGCCTGGCGTGAGTCAGCCCGGAGGAGGCACGTTCCAGGACGTGATCACCGGCTCGCCGTGCTCGGTGCCCAGGGTGCTGAGGGTTGCCGTGCCGAGCTGGAAAAGGCGGCCGTCTGCGGGCTCCAGCCGCAGCCAGCGCGCGGTCAGCACGCGCAGCAGGTGACCATGGGCGACCAGGGCGACATCCCCGGCCGCCAGCAGCGGGCTCACCCGGGCCAGCACCGCGTCGGCCCGGGCGCCCACCTCGGCGAGGGTCTCACCGGGGTGGGCGGCGTCGCCGGGGATGACCCCGTCCCGCCACAGATACCAGCCGGGCCGCCCGGCCTGGATATCGGCGGTGGTCCGGCCCTCGTACCCGCCGTAGTCCCACTCCTGCAGGTCCGGGTCCTGGATGGCGCCGGCCAGCCCGGCGAGGGCCGCGGTCACGACCGCGCGCCGCGCCGGGCTGGTGAACGCGGCCCGCACCGGCCGGGCCGCGAGCGCGGGTGCCAGCGCGGCGGCGGCCGCCTCGCCGGCGGGGGTCAGCGGCAGGTCGGTGCGGCCGGTGTGGCGCAGGTCGTGGCTCCACTCCGTCTCGCCATGCCGCAGCACGATCAGCTCACCCATGACGGCCGCCGCTACGGCAGGGTGAGGATCTCGTAGCCGTCCCCGGTGACCAGGATCGTGTGCTCGAACTGGGCGGTCCGCCTGCGGTCCTTGGTCACCACCGTCCAGCCGTCCGCCCAGATGTCGTAGTCGATGGAGCCCAGCGTGAGCATCGGCTCGATGGTGAACGTCATCCCCGGTTCCATGACCAGGCTGACCGCGGGGTCGTCGAAGTGCGGCACGATCAGGCCGGAGTGGAAGGTGGTCCCGATGCCGTGCCCGGTGAAGTCGCGGACCACCCCGTAGCGGAACCGGCGCGCGTAGGACTCGATCACCCGGCCGATCGCGTTCAGCGGCCGGCCCGGGGCCACCGCCCTGATGCCCCGCATCATCGCCTCATGGGTCCGCTCCACCAGCAGCCGGGACTCCTCGTCCACCGCGCCGGCCAGGAAGGTCGCGTTGGTGTCCCCGTGCACGCCGTTCAGGAACGCGGTGATGTCCACGTTGACGATGTCGCCGTCGGCGATCACCGTGTCATCCGGGATGCCGTGGCAGATCACCTCGTTCAGCGAGGTGCACAGCGACTTGGGGAAGCCGCGGTAGCCGAGCGTGCTGGGGTAGGCGCCGTGGTCGCAGAGGAACTCGTGCCCGATCCGGTCGAGTTCGTCCGTGGTCACCCCGGGCTCGACGCGCCGGCCCACCTCGGCCAGCGCCTGGGCGGCGAGCCTGCCCGCCACCCGCATCCGCTCGATGGTCTGCGCGTCCTTGACGTCCGGCTCCCCGATCCGTGGCCGGGACCGGCCCACGTACTCCGGCCGCGGGATGTTCGGCGGCACCTGCCGCATGGGAGAAATCCGGCCGGGCTGGAGCAAGGTCGCCATGGTCTGCGAGTCTAATCGGCATGGACGCCGAACATCGCTGGTGGTATTGCCTCCAGCACCAAACGGTCGAACCCGACGAAGGCTGCCCGGCCAAGGACCGGCTCGGGCCCTACGCGACCCGCGAGGACGCGGCCAGGGCGCTGGAAACGGTGCGCCGCCGCAACGAGGAGTGGGACGCCCAAGACGGCGACTGAGCACGGCGGATGAGCCCCGCCCGGGTAGGCCGGTATCGTAAAGGCGGCGCCGGAAGATACGGAAGGGGGCGCGCGCGTGGCCGACGGTGGCAGCGACAGCGGCCTGCCGACCGCGGCACGGGCGCGCCTGGCCGAGATCCGGCAGAGCGGGACGTGGGGCTCGGCGCTGTCCACAGAAGAGTTCGCCGCGATCCGCAGCACCGGTTTCGAGCCGGTCGGCCAGGTTCTCGGCGCGGCCGTCTACAACGTCGGTTACACCGGCGGGTTCGCCTGCCCGGGTGCGTGGACCGGCCTGGGCCGCTACGGGGTGCCCGCGGTGGGCATCACCACGGTGTCCGGGGACGGCAACTTCGCCTCGTTCGGGCCGATGGTGGCGACCCTGTACGAGGCGCGGCGCACCGCGATCGCCCGGATGACGGCCGAATGCACCGCGCTCGGCGGGCACGGCGTGGTGGGCGTGGCGCTGAGCATCGGCGCGTTCCCGGCCGGCGGCCTGGAGTTCAAGGCGATCGGCACCGCGGTGCGCGGCCCGGGCCCGCCGCTGGCGCGGCCGTTCACCTCGGACCTGTCCGGCCAGGACTTCGCCAAGCTGTTCATGGACGGCTGGATGCCGGCCGGCCTGGTACTCGGCATCTCCGTCGGGGCCCGGCACGACGACTGGCTCACCGTCACCCAGACCCGCTGGGGCGCCGGGAACAGCGAGGTCCACGGCTACACCGAAGTCGTGACGCAGACCCGCCACGACGCGCGCGAGCAACTGGAGCGGGACGTGACCCGGGTGGGCGCCGACGGGGTGGTCGTGACGACCGTGAGCACCCGGATACGGGAACGCGATTGCCCGGCCGCCGAAGGCCGCCGCGACCACATCGTCGAGGCCACCCTCATTGGTACCGCCATCGCCCGCTTCCACGCCCCGTTGCGGGCCTCGGAGCGGCCCAGCCTGGCGATCCTGTCCCTTGACCCGCAGCGCCGCCAGGCCGCCCGGGTCCGGCTGGGCCCCTGAACGGGCACGGTCCACCATGCTGATCCGAGGAGAACGATGACCGACCAGACCTCCGCCGAGCTGAGCGCGGCCGGCGTTCCGCAGGACGCGCTGGCCCGCCTGGCCGAGCTGAAGCCGGGCCAGCCTGGCTCCATCTTCACCTCCGACCTGTCCGTCAACGAGTTCCTGCTGGTCCGCGAGGCGGGGTTCCGCCCGCTCGGGCTGGTGCTCGGCAGCTCGATCTACCACGTGGGGCTGCAGTTCGGCCGGTGGAGCAAGAACCAGGAACTGGACGTGCTGTCCCAGGCCATGTACCACGCGCGCGAGCTGGCCATGGGCCGGATGGAGGCCGAGGCGGATGCCCTCGGCGCGGACGGCATCGTGGGCGTCCGCCTCGACGTGGAGCTGAAGGAGTTCGGCGCCGACATCGCGGAGTTCATCGCGGTCGGCACCGCGGTCAAGGCCGAGGAGGGCGCGGGCGGCGGCGGGGTCACGAACTGGCGCAACAACAAGAACCAGCCGTTCACCTCCGACCTGTCCGGCCAGGACTTCTGGACGCTGATCCGGGCCGGGTACGCGCCGCTGGCGATGGTGATGGGCACCTGCGTCTACCACATCGCGCACCAGCGGCTGGGCGGCATGCTCGGCAACATCGGCAAGAACGTCGAGCTTGAGCAGTTCACCCAGGCGCTCTACGACGCCCGCGAGCTGGCGATGAGCCGGATGCAGGCCGAGGCCGAGGCGTTCCACGCGGAGGGGATCGTCGGGGTGCAGTTGCGCCAGCACAGCCACACCTGGGGCTCGCACACCACCGAGTTCTTCGCCATCGGCACCGCGGTGCGGCCGCTGCGCGAGGACCACGTCATCGAGCGCCCCACCATGGTGCTCAGCCTGGACGGCTGAGCCGCGGCAGTTCAGCCGTCGATGGCGTCAGGGCCGCCGGCGTCCCCCTGGCTGCCACCGTCGATGGCGCCCGGGCCGCTGCCGGTGACACCGCCCTGGCCGCCGCCCTCCAGCGAGGCCCGCTTGGCCTTCACCCGCTTGCGCCGCACCTCGACGCCGCCCATCAGCGCGAACCCGAGGACACGGACCTGGGGTGCGCCGGGCACCCCGGGCCCGCTGGCGTTGTGGTCGAACCCGCCCATGAAGGCCAGGCCGGACACGTCCACCTCGACGTCCTCGGGCACGGTGATCTGGATCCCGCCCATGAGCGCGTAGGCGTGCAGCGTGACCACGGGCTCGCTGAACTGCGCCTCGCGCAGGTCAAGCTCGACCCCGCCCATCACGGCCACGGAGACGTACTTGCGCGGGACCACCCACCTGCCCGCCCGCCGCGCGCCGCTCATGATCGCGATCGAGAACTTGGCCCGGGGGGTACCGCCGATGCGGTCCACCGGGGCCGGCCGGCCCGCCGGGCTCAGCACCTGCCCCGGCTGCGGCAGGTCGCTGGTGACCGCCGCGAGGTCGGCGTAGGTCTTGGCGGCGTAGGCGAGTTCGAGGCGCTCGTCGAGTTCGTCGAAGTTGATCCGGCCCTGCCCGGCGGCCTCGCGGAGCACGTCGGCAGCGTGCTCACGGTCGCTGTCGGACACCCGCATGAGGCTGTGGTCCGATGGCCCGGAAAGCTCGCTCATGACCACACCTTAGCGACAGCACACCGGCCGGGAACCGCGTGATCGACGGGGATCCCGGGCTGCCGGGCAGGCGTATCGCAGCGTTTTGAGCGCTACTCAGGGGGAGACGGGGCCGCTCACCGTGTCGAGCAGCCTGGCGAGGCGGGCACGCAGGCGCCGAGGTTGCTCAATGCGGTCCCCGGCGCGCGGCGCTGACCAGGTGCTGGACCGCGTCAAAGGTCAGCGGCGCGGACGGCGCCACGGTCAGCGCCTCATGGGCCACGCCCGCCAGGCGGCGATCGCCGCGCTCCAGGGCCAGGATCGTCGCGCCGCCCTTGCGGGCGTCGCTGACCCGCTCAAGCAGCCCGTCCGGGGCTGCCTGCGGGCTCACCACCACCAGCGAGTCGCCGCGCCCGGCGGCACGCAGCCGGGCCAGGCTGACGCTCAGGTGCGCCGGCGCGCCGGGCGGGGGGTTCCACCGGACCAGCGTCGGCGCCAGCGCGGGCAGGCCGGCGAGGCGGCTTTCGTCGTCCAGGTGCGCCGCGAAGTGCCAGGGCTCGTGCTCGGGGGTGCCGACCAGCAGCAGCCCGCCGGGCGTGCGCGCCGACCCGCGCAGGGCGCGGGCGAACTCCGCCGCCCGGTCCAGCCAGCCGGTGGGGGCCAGCAGTACCCGCAGCGCGGCGACCTGCTCGGCGTTCACGCCCCCATGGTGCCACGCCCCGATCCCGCTCTGGCAGGATCGGGGCATGTCTGACCAGCAGGCCGCCCCCGGCCCCGACGTCGCGACCCTGGCCATCGGCATCCTGGGCGGCACCGGTGACCAGGGGCGTGGCCTGGCCCGCAGGTTCGCGCTGGCCGGCAATCCGGTCATCATCGGCTCGCGCAGCGCGGAGCGCGCCGCCGCGGTGGCGCGGGACCTGGGCGCGGAACTCGGCATCCGCGGCATGGCGAACCCGGACGCGGCCGCCGCCGCCGACGTGGTGATCGTGGCGGTGCCCTGGGACGGTCACGCGGATCTGCTCACGTCGCTGGCCGGCCCGCTGGCCGGGAAGATCGTCATCGACTGCGTGAACCCGCTGGGCTTCGACCAGCGCGGCGCCTACCCGCTGCCGGTGGCCGAGGGGAGTGCCGCGCAGCAGGCGGCGGCGGTGCTGCCCGGTTCTCTGGTGGTCGGCGCGTTCCACCACGTCTCGGCGATGCTGCTGCTCGACCCGGCGGTGCCCAGTGTGGACCTCGACGTGCTGGTGCTCGGCGATGACCGGCAGGCCACCGACCTGGTCCAGGCGCTGGCCGCCCGGATCCCCGGCGCGCGGGGCGTGTACGCGGGGCGGCTGCGCAACTGCGGGCAGGTCGAGGCGCTCACCGCGAACCTGGTGTCGATCAACCGGCGCTACAAGGCGCACGCCGGGCTGCGCGTCACCGACGTCTAGCTCCGCCCGCCCGGGCAGTTAGCTCCGCTCGCCGGACGTTTGACCCGGGGCGCCCGGCCGGGCCGCGACACGGCCTAGTATGTTTAGCGTTCAACAAGACTGCGGAGAGAAGGGATGCCCGTGATTTTCCGCGTCAAGGCACGTGACCTACCCGGCCGCATCGCGACCGGCGCTTATATTCTCCACGCGGGACTGGAAAAGTGGCATGCCGAGGAGGCCCGGGCCAAGGGCGTGCACCAGGCGGCGTCCGGTGCCTTCCCGTTCCTGGAGCGCGTCCCGCCGGAGCGCTTCATCAAGCTGCTGGCCGCCGGTGAGATCGCCATCGGCTCTGCCCTGCTCGCCCCGGTGGTGCCCAGCGTGCTGGCCGGGGCCGCGCTCACCGGGTTCTCCGGCAGCCTGGTCACCATGTACCTGCGCACCCCGGCGATGCACAAGCCGGGCAGCGTACTGGCCGACCCAGGCCGGCACCGGGGTCAGCAAGGACGTCTGGATGCTCGGCATCGGCCTGGGCCTGATGGCCGGCTCGCTGGGCAGCGGCAAGGACTAAGCGGGGGCTCAGGTGGCCGCTGCAGCGGCCACAAATAGCCGTTGGTGGCCGGGGGACGCGGTCGCGATCAGCCTGCGGGAGGCGGAAGCAGCTGGCTGATGAGGGTCTGCGTCAGCCATTGCTCGTACCGGTCGGGGCGCCAGCCTCGGTCGCAGACGAGCAACCGGTAGACCTCGGGCAACGTGAGCGCGTGAATGATGTCCGCGGCGTCGCGTTCGCGCAGCTCCGGGCGCAGGGCGCCGGCGCGAGCCAGGGAACGCGCGAACTGCGCTTGGCCCTGTTGCCGTTGCTGCGTCAGCTCCGCGAGCAGCGCGGCAGCGTCAGGATCGGTGGCCGCTGCGCTGACGAGGATCCGGTAAAGCGGCTCGGCCCGCGACAGGATGCTGTGGATGATGCCGGCGAAGCCCGTTAGCTGGTTTCTGGGGTCCGGGTCCGCGAGCAGCGCACGGACGTGGGGCTGGTCCGCCAGCGGGACGGCCTGGTCGTCACCGGCTATGGAGATGTCGAGCACTGCTTTGAGGATCCCGAGTTTGGACGAGAACAGCCGGTAGACGGTGGCAGGCGGGACATCCGACAGCTCGCTGATGGCCTCGATCGTGGTGGCGGCGTAGCCGCCTTCGAGGAACAAGGCCCGGGCCGCCTGGATGACCGCGGCGCGGGCCAGCCGGGTGCGGGCCTGGCCGCCCTTGCCGCTGTCGGGGCGGCGGTGGGCATCGGTAGTCACGCATGCGAGACTACTACTCTCAATTTGAGAGTGATACTCTCAAATTGAGAACGAGGCGCAGGGGCACGCGGAGGCCAGGCACGTGGGCGCTGCCCGGCCAGTGCCGCCGCCTCGGCAGTCGCCCGACGAGAAGAGGACACCGGCATGGACACCTTGACCGAACCGCCGGCCGCCGCCACCCGCCACGAATCCACGCGCTACCGATCGGCTGGCTACTGGCTGGCCACCGCGGCGGTAACGGCCGAGATGGGAGTCGGCGGCATCTGGGACATCGCGCGCCTTCCATTCGTCCGCGACCTGGTGACGCACCTGGGCTATCCGTCCTATTTCCTGGTGCTGCTGGGAACATGGAAGGTGCTGGGTGCGGTCGCCCTGATCGTTCCGCGTCGCCCGTTGCTCAAGGAATGGGCCTACGCGGGCGCCTTCTTCGCCTACACCGGGGCTATCGTCTCCCACCTGACCACCGGCTACGCCCTGGCCGAGGTGGGGCTGCTTGCCGTCCTGACCGTCCTTACCGTACTGTCCTGGGCGCTGCGGCCCCCCAGTCGCCGCATACCCCGCCGCGCGGCGCCGTGACACCCGGCAGCCTTAACCACCAGGCGGACAGGCCTGCTCGGCATGTGATCGTTGGCGCAACCATCACGAAAAATTGGATGGTTGCGCCAACCATGACAAACGTTCGGCAGGCGGGTCAGTGGTAGGAATGGTCCGCGTCGGGGAACTGGCCGCCGGCAACCTCGTCGGCGAAGGCCCGCGCGGCATCGCCGAGGATCCCGGCCACGTCGGCGTACCTCTTGACGAACTTCGCTGTGTGCGGGGTGAGCCCGGCCATGTCCTGCCAGACCAGCACCTGGGCGTCACACTCCGGGCCGGCGCCGATGCCGATGGTCGGGACGGTCAGGCTCTGGGTGATGCGGGCGGCCAGTTCGGCGGGCACGCACTCCAGGACGACGGAGAAGGCGCCCGCCGCCTGCAGCGCCTTGGCGTCCTGCAGCAGGCGCTCGCCGTCCTCGCCACGGCCCTGTACCCGGTATCCGCCGAAGGCGTTGACCGACTGCGGTGTCAGGCCCAGGTGGGCCATGACCGGCACCCCGGCCGCCACCAGTTCCTCGACCTGGCGGACCACCCGCAGGCCGCCTTCGAGCTTGACCGCGTGCGCGCCCGCCTCCTTGAGGAACCGGCTCGCCGCGGCGAGTGCCTCGCGCGGCGAACCCTGGTAGGAGCCGAACGGCAGGTCCGCGACGACCAGGGCCCGGCGGGTACCGCGGACCACCGCGGCGGTGAGCGGGATGAGGTCATCCACGGTCACCGGGATCGTGGTGTCGTGGCCGAACACGACCATTCCCGCCGAGTCACCGACCAGCAGCACCGGTATCCCGGCATCGTCGAAGACGCGCGCGGTCAGCGCATCGTAGGCGGTGAGCATCGGCCATTTCTCGCCGCGGGCCTTGGCCGCGGCGAGGTCACGTACGGTGACCCGCCGGCCGGTGCTGCCGCCGTAGAGGGGTTCCGCGGTCCGCGCCTTGGTCGCGGCCGCGCCCGAGTCACTGGGCTGTGCGGTCATGGGATTTCCTCCTGCCTCGTGGCGCCGGTATGGCGTCCCCGGACGCCTTCAGCATGCCACGCACCCCAGGCCAGGGGATAGCCCCGCAGGGGCGCGCCGGGCTGCCGGGCCGCCCGGCTGGCCTGCCGGGAGCGGGAATGTTTTGCGATACGGACCTGTTCCGTATTGTTGGCCCTCCCGGGGCGGCGGACCCAGCCGCCCCGGGATGTACGGGCCGTGCGCAGGCTCGAGGGACCTGGAGAGGGAACCATGGACACGCCCGGAGTTGCCCCGCTCGCCGATACCGACCGCAAGGTGTACCGGCGCCGCTGGATCATCCTCGGGGTGCTGATCACCAGCCTGATGGCGATCGTGCTGGACAACACCGTCCTGAACGTCGCGCTCAAGACCATCGCCGAGCCCACCGCGGGCCTCGGCGCGAGCCAGAGCCAGCTGGAATGGGCGATCAACTCCTACACGCTGGTGTTCGCGGGCCTGCTGTTCACCTTCGGCGTCGTGGGTGACCGCATCGGCCGCAAGCGGATGCTGATGATCGGGCTGGCCTCATTCGGCCTGTTCTCGCTGATGACCGCGTACTCCCATTCGCCCGACCAGCTCGTCTGGGCCCGGGCGGCGATGGGCCTGGGCGCGGCGGCGGTGATGCCGCAGACGCTGTCGATCATCTCCAACGTGTTCGACCCCGCGGAGCGCCCCAAGGCCATCGGGATCTGGGCCGTCGCCGTCGGCATCGGCATCGCCATCGGCCCCATCGTCGGCGGCCTGCTGCTCGCCCACTTCTGGTGGGGCTCGGTATTCCTCATCAACGTCCCGTTCACCGCCGCCAGCGTGGCCGCGATCGCGCTGCTGGTGCCCGAGTCGAAGAACCCCAACCCTGGGCGGATCGACTTCGTCGGCGTCCTCGCCTCCATCGCCGGCCTGGTGCTCCTCGTGTACGGCATCATCCAGGGCGGCGACAAGGGCTCCTGGGTGCACCTGGACGTGCTCGGCCCCGTGCTCGGCGGCCTGGCGATCCTCGGCTTCTTCGTCTGGTACGAGGCGAGGATCAGGCACCCGTCGCTGGACGTGCGGCTGTTCCGCGACGCGCGGCTGTCGTCCGCGATCGGCGCGCTGGCCCTGGTGTTCTTCGGCATGATGGGCGCGCTGTTCTTCCTGAGCTTCTACCTGCAGAGCGTCCGCGGGTACAGCCCGCTGCGGGCCGGCGCCTTCTCGCTGGCCTTCGCCGTGGCGCAGATGATCATGGCGCCGCGCAGCGCGCGCCTGGTCCGGCGGTTCGGTGCCAAGTCGGTCGTGGCGACCGGCCTGCTGCTGGTCACCGCCGCGCTGGTCGGCTATCAGCTGCTCGGCGTGGCCACGCCGATCTGGCTGCTCGTCGTGATGTTCTTCGTCCAGGGCGCCGGGATGGGCCTGGTCATGCCGCCCGCCACCGAGGCGGTCATGTCCGTGGTGCCCAGGGAACGGGCCGGGGCCGGTTCCGCGCTGACCAACACCGCCCGCCAGGTGTCCGGCGCGCTCGGCGTGGCCGTGCTCGGCTCCATCCTGGCGCAGGCCTACCGCAGCCAGCTCGACCCGCACCTGGGCCCGCTGCCTGCCGCCGCGCGGAACGCGGCCACCAGCTCGATCACCGCGAGCCAGGCGGTGGCCGCCAAGCTCGGCCCGGCCGGGCGCCAGCTCACCGACTTCGCCGACGCCGCGTTCGTGCACGCCATGCACCTCACCACGCTTTTCTCGGCGGCGATCACGCTGCTCGGCGCACTCGTCGTGATGCGATGGATGCCGGGCCGCGCCGCGGCCGGTACTGCCCGCCCGGCCCCGGCCGCCGGCCAGGCCGTGCCGCCGGCCAGGCCGTGCCCGGCGAGCCGGTGCGGCCAGTGAGCCTGTCTCCCCGGGGGCGGCGGTGCGCGCCGAGGCCGCGCCCCTCGCTGCGCCCGCCGCAGCGGAGGCCGCGGGCGGCCCCGTCGTGCTGGAGGGCTGAGCGATGCCCGCGGCCGAGGTGAAGACGGGCGCCGCGCCGGGCCCGCGCCGGCCCGGCCGGCCCCGCAGCGAGCGGGCCGAGCGTGCCATCATCGACGCCGCACTCAGTGTGTTCGCCGAGTCCGGGCCCGAGGGCCTGTGCATCGAGCAGGTGGCGGCCCGCGCGGGCGTGGGCAAGGCCACCATCTACCGCCGCTGGCCGGGGAAGGAAGACCTGCTCCTGGACGCGATCGGCGCCCTGCAGGCCCCGCTGCCCCAGCCGCCCGGCCTGTCGGTGCGCGAGGACCTGGTGATGGTGCTGAGCGCCATGCGCGACTCGATCGCCGACCCGCGCCGGGCCCGGGAGTTCGCGCTGCTGCTGGGCGAGGGGGCGAAGTACCCCCGGCTGATGGCCCGCTACGTGGAGACGATGCTGGAGCCGCGCCGCGAGGTGATCCGGTCGGTGCTGCGCCGCGGCGTGGCCAGCGGCGAGCTGCGGGCGGGCACCGACGTCGAAGCGGCGCTGTTCATGCTGACCGGCGCCGTGATCGCCCGGGGAAAGTACGACCCGGGCAGCATGCCGCCCGGGTACGTTGAGCGCGTGGTGGACGAACTGCTGCTCGGCCTGACCCCGCGCTGACCGCCGATCCTGAGTGGGGCCGCATCCGTGGCGCGGATGCGGCCCCACTCGTCGACCGGAGGGCTGCCGCCGTGGCGGCTAGCCGGTGAAGGCGCCGTGCCGTCCGGGGTGCCCCAGCCGGTCGGGCCGTCGTAACCCGCCCCCGCGTTGCACCAGATCGCCTCGCGGCAGGTGCCGTTGCTGCCCACCGTCACGTCGTACAGGTCGCTGGTGTGGGCGTAGATGTAGGACATCGGGATAGGTTCCGGCCGCCAGCTTGCCGGCCAGCGCGAACACCGACGCGATGATCGGCGAGGCCACGCTCGTGCCGCCGACCTCGAGCCAGCCGCCCTGGCTGTAGGTGTCATAGATGGCCACGCCGGTGTCCGGGTCGGCCACCGCGGCCACGTCGTTGTCCAGCCGGTGGCCGCACTTCGTGACCGAGTACTTCTGCCAGGACGGCCGCGGCTCGTACTTGCCCGTGCAGCCGCCTCCCGCTGCCGTCCCACACCGTCTCGGTCCAGCCCCGGGCCGACTCCGGTCGGGACCAGGCTAGTGCCGCCCACCGCGGTCACGTACTGCGAGGCGGCGGGGTAGGCGACGCCGAAGCCGTCGTCGCCCGCGGAAGCCGTGATCGCCGCGCCCGGATGCTTGTAGTAGTCGGTGTCGTAGGTCCCGTCCTTGCTTGCTCGGCGAGCCGCCGTAGGAGTTCGACACGTAGTCAGCGTGGAGCTTGCTGACTGCGTTCCGCACCGCCGTGCCCAGGTCGGCTGATGGTGGCGTTGTTGGCCTCGACCAGGTAGATGTGGCAGTTGGGGCAGATGGCCGAGACCATGTCCACGTCGAGCGATTCCTCGACGTCCCACCCGGTGTCACCCGCGTTCGCGGGCAGGTGAGTGGTCCTGCCGCCCTGGTTGACCACGGTCAGGCAGCCCGCCTCGGTCGAGGTGTTGCACGCGGGCAGGCCCCACGACGACCGGTAGGTGGCCAGGTCGCTCACCGCGTTGGGGTCGTTGTAGGCGTCCACGACGGCGACCCGACCGCCCTCCGGCGTTGGACGACGACGCGCTGGCCAGGTTGTAGGCGCTCTGCAGGTCGGAGGGGCCGTATCCGTCACCGACCGGCGCCAGGCCGCGCCCGCAGACGGCCGCAGCTGTGCTGTTTGACATCGGTCCGCACCAGCGACCATGCACGCCATGATTCCCGGCGTGCGGTTCACGGCACAGGCCCGGCGGTAGTTCACCGAGGCGTGCCCGGTCGTGCCGGTCACCGCTGCGGAGCCCGCAGCCGCGAAAGCGCCTAGCGAGCGCGAGCGTGGATGCAGCGACGAATACCGTGCGCAGCGCGCCTGAGCGAGCAAAGATCACGGACAAATAACTGCTCCTTCTTTCCGGACAGCCCTCGGTCGCGGTTGAGCGTCAGTCAATCTTGATTGGGTGCTGACCAGGCCATCTCTGCCGGCTTGCTCTCCCGCGCATACTAACTTTGCACCCAGATCATCAGTCAATATTGATTGAACTGAAATAATCGTGATATTCAGGCTCAAAAGCTCTATAGACCGGTAATCCGGGCAGGATTCGAGCTTGCCCGCGAGGCTCCGGGGCCGTGCGGGCTCCGGGTCCGCGAGGGCACTGGCAGGCGACCGTGCTTGAGCCGTGGCAACATCGGGCCCATGACCGCACCGGAGGCGGCGCTCAGCCAGGCGGACCGGCGGCAGGCGCAGCGGCTGGCCGCCCAGTTGCTGGCCGGGCCGCCCGTCGCAGGCGCGGCCGAGGTCGCGGGCCGCTGCTCGCCGTGCAGGCGCAGGACCCGCGCGGGGCCCGGCTGGCCGTGCGCGCCCGCAGCCGTGCGCGATCGGCCGCCGAGGTTGACGCCGCCCTCACCAGGGACCGCTCCGTCGTGGTGACCTGGCTGAACCGCGGCACGCTGCACCTGGTGCGGACCGAGGACTACTGGTGGCTGCACCCACTGACCACGCCGCCGCTGCTGCGCGGCAATGCCCGCAGGCTCGCCCAGGAAGGCGTCCCGCCTGCCGACGCCGAGCGCGGGGCCGCTGTCATCGAGCGGGCGGTGACCGCCGAGGGACCGCTGACCAGGGCGCAGCTCGCGGAACGGATCGCCGCGGCCGGGGTGCGCACCGATGGCCAGGCCATCGTCCACCTGCTCGCGCTCGCCAGCCTGCGCGGGGTCATCGTGCGCGGCCCGATGGCCGGGCGTGACCACGCCTACGCGCTGGCCCGGGACTGGCTCGGTGCCCCGCCCGCCGGGCTCAAGGCGTTCGACCGGGACCGTGCCCTCGCCGAACTGGCCGCCCGCTACCTCGCCGGCCACGGCCCGGCGAGCGACCGCGACCTGGCCAAGTGGGCCGGGCTGCCGCTGCGGGACGCGCGGCGCGGCCTTGCCGCGATCGCTGGGCGCCTCGCCGACGCCGGCGATGGCCTGGCGGACCTGGCCGGACGGCACGGCGACTGCCCGCTGGCCCCGCCGCGGCTGCTGGGCGCCTATGACCCGCTGCTGCTGGGCTGGGCTTCGCGGGAGCCGTTCGTCGGCCCGCACGGCCCGCTGATCGCGATCAATGGCCTGTTCCGGCCGTTCGCGCTGGTCCGCGGCCGGGCCGTGGGTACCTGGAGCCTGCCCGGCGGCAAGGTCGAACTCACGCCGTTCGCGCCGCTGCCCGGAGCCGACGCCGCGGCCCTGGCCGCCGACGCCGCCGACGTCGAGCGCTTCCTGCGGGACCGGTGACCGGCCGGGCCAGCGGGCCGGGGGCGCCCCACGGCTCAGCGGGGCAGGTCCGCGCGGGAGCAGCGGGTCACCATGTTCAGCGCGATCTCGCCGCCCCCGGCCAGCGCCGGGTGCGTGTCGAGCAGGTCGCGGACCTGGCCGAGCACGGTGCCGCGCCGCTCGTCCGGCAGGGTGATCACGTAGCTGCGGGAGGCGACCCAGTCGGTCATCTCGTCCCGGGACAGCCGGTGCACCCAGTCCACGCTGCGCCGCTCCACCGGGCCAAACGGCGGCCCGATGTCCGGGAAGTGCCAGGCCGGACCCTGGGGTGCCGCGGCTGCCGATGATGGTGGACAGGTCGGCGACCCACTCCTCGTCCTCGACCCGGCGGTTCCACAGCAGGGCCAGCCGCCCGCCGGGCGCCAGCACCCTGGCCACCTCGGGCACGGCGCGCTCCGGGTCGACCCAGTGCCAGGCCTGGGCCACGATCACCAGGTCCACGCTGCCGTCGGCCAGCGGGATCTGCTCGCCCGTGCCGGCCAGGACCGGGACCCCCGGCACCGCGCGGCGCAACTGCTCCCGCATGCCGGCCGACGGTTCCACGGCGATCACGTCCAGGCCGCGCTCGCGCAGCTGGCGGGTCAGCTTCCCGGTCCCCGCGCCGATGTCAGCGACCCGCCGTGCGTGCGCCGGGACCAGCCAGTCGATCGCCTCCGCCGGGTAGGGCGGCCGGCCCCGTTCGTAGACGTCGGCCACCGCGCCGAAGGAACTCGCTTGCCTGCTGGTGCAATTCGTCGAGCGCCATTCCTCCAGTCTGCCAGCCCGGCCGGCGCGGGCCGGTGCGCCGGCCCCGGCCCGGGCGCTACGCTCGGGCCGTCGGCGGCGCAGGCGGTGGGGGGCTGGAGGTGAGACGTGGACCTGGCGGACGACTGGGGTGAGTTGCTGCGTGCCGAGGCGGCGGACTATGCGCAGGTGGCGCTCGCCAACATCAGGCGCGAGTTTCCGTCCGGGGTCTACCACAGCATGACCGCGCCCGGCGACTTCCCGTTCCGCCCCAAGGCCCGCACCCCCGCCTTCTACGGCAGCTACGACTGGCACTCCTGCGTGGAGATGCACTGGCTGCTGCTGCGGCTGCTGCGCATCGCGGAGGACGTGATCCCCGCCAAGGAGATCAGGTCCGCGCTGAACGCGCACTTCCGGCCGGTGGCGCTGGCCGCCGAGGCGGAGTTCGTCAGCAGCAGGGACGGGCTGGGGGAGCGCCCGTACGGCTGGGGCTGGGCGCTGGCCCTGGTCCACGAGGCGCAGTCCCTGGACGACGGGGACGGGAAGAAATGGTCGGCCGCCCTGCAGCCGTTCGCCGACACGGTCACCGGCTGCTTTCTCGACTGGCTGCCCAAGGCGACCTACCCGGTGCGCTACGGCGTGCACGAGAACAGCGCGTTCGGCCTGGCCCGGGCGCTGGATTACGCCCACGCCCAGGCCGGGGCCGGGGACCGCGCACTGCTCGACGCGATCACCGCGAAGGCGTACACCTGGTTCAGCGGCGACACCATGTACCCGGCCGCCTGGGAGCCGTCCGGCCTCGACTTCCTGTCGCCGGCGCTGGCCGAGGCCGAGCTGATGGCCCGGATACTGCCCGAGGCCGAGTTCGGCACCTGGCTGTCGGTGTTCCTGCCCGGGATCGCCGGCGGGGAGCCCGCCACGCTGTTCACCCCGGCCGTGGTGTCCGATCCCGCCGACGGCCAGATCGCCCACCTGCACGGGCTGAACGCCAGCCGGGCCTGGGGCTGGCGCCGGATCGCCGAATCGCTGCCGCCCGGGGACCCGCGCATCGGCCCGGCCGTCGCCGCCGCGCGCACCCATGCCGGGGCCGCGCTCCCGCATGTCGTCGGCGACGACTACATGGTCGAGCACTGGCTCGCCTGCTACGCCGTGCTGATGCTGAGCTAGCCCGGACGACGGCCCGCGCTGGCCTGCCTGCTGCGCTGACCGCGAACGGCGGCGCGGGTTCCCCGGGCGCGGGTCATGATGGCCGCATGGGCACCGATCACGCGAGGCTCACCAGGCACGGGCTCTACGCCGACGTCCGGGGTGACGCGGGCGCGCCGCCACTGCTGTTCCTGCACGGCGGGCCCGGCCAGGGCTGCCACGACTTCATGGCCCTGCAGGGGGACCTGCTCGCCGCGTCGGTCCGGCTGATCGGCCTCGACCAGCGCGGCGTGGACCGGTCCGCGCCGCTGCCCGAGGACGCCTCGCTCACCATCGCCGACCTGGTCGAGGACTGCGAGGCGGTGCGGGAAGAACTGGGCATCGAGCGGTGGGCGGTGCTGGGCCAGTCCTTCGGCGGCTCGCTCGCGCTGCGGTACGCGGCCGCCCATCCCGCCGCCGTCGCCGCCGTGGCGTTCGAGAACCCGGTGTGGGACCTGGCGGCCAGCGCGCGGGCGGCACTGCCGCGCGTCGCGCTCATGCTGACCGAGCGGGGCAGGCGGGACGCCGCACTGGCGGCGCTGGCCGCGGCCGCGCCGGGAGGACTCGGCGCGCCCGCTGCGCGCGGCCTACGTGGCGGCCCTGGAGGCCCTCGGCGCGGACCGGGAGGTGTTCTTCGTCCCCAGCCCGGCCACCCGGGCCCGCCTGGCGGAGATCCGCGCAGCCCACGAGCGGCCGGACGGCGCGGCGGGCGACGAGGGCTCGATGCGCCACCACCTGGCGATCACCGCGGACGACGGCGCCTACGAATCGCTGCTCGGCCTGCTGCCGCGCCTGGCCGCCCCGGCACTGCTGATCACCGGCGGGTACGACCCGCTGACCAGCCCCGCGCAGCGGGACGCGTTCCGCCGTGCCGCCCCGGGTCACCGGTTGCTCGAAGTCGCCGGAGCCGGCCATTTCGTGCACGCCGACGAGCCGCTGCATTACGCCAGCGCGGTGTCGGAGTTCGTCCTGGCGTGCGCCGGGGACCTCAGCGGGACGGGGACCGGCCAGGCTCCCGCCACCGGTTCGTGATCGGCAGGCGGCGGTCCCTGCCGAAGTTGCGCGGGGTGATCTTGGGCCCGGGCGGGTACTGGCGCCGCTTGTACTCGGCCCGGTCCACCATCGCGGCGACCCGGTCCACCAGCGCCGGGTCGTGCCCGGCGGCCACCAGCCCGGCCACGCCCAGGTCCTTGACCACGTAGTCGTCCAGGATGGCGTCGAGCACCTGGTAGTCCGGCAGCGAGTCGGAGTCGAGCTGGCCGGGCGCCAGTTCCGCGCTGGGCGGCTTGGTGATCGAGTTCTCCGGGATCGGCGGGGTCTCGCCCCGGCTGGCCGCGTCGGCGTTGCGCCACCGGGCCAGGTCCCACACCAGGGTCTTGGGGACGTCCTTGATGGGGCCGAACCCGCCGGCCGAGTCGCCGTAGAGGGTGGAGTACCCGGTGGCCAGCTCGGATTTGTTGCCGGTGGTGAGGGCCAGGTGCCCCTCGGCGTTGGACAGGCCCATGAGGATCACGCCGCGGACCCGGGCCTGGAGGTTCTCGGCCGCGAGCCCGGTCAGGTCAAGCTCGGCCTGGAAGGCGTCCACCATCGGCTGGATCGGCACCGTCCGGGCGTGCACGCCCTGCCGCTTGACCAGGTCCTCGGCGTCGCTCACCGAATGCTCCGAGGAGTGCCGGCTGGGCATCAGCACGACGTGCACCCGCTGCGCGCCGATGGCGTCGGCGGCGATCGTCGCGGTCAGCGCCGAGTCGATCCCGCCGGACAGGGCGAGGATCACCGACCCGAAGCCGTTCTTGACCACGTAGTCCCGCACGCTGGTGACCAGCGCGGCGTAGACCTCGGCCAGCGGGTCCAGCCGCGGCCAGAGTGTTAGCCCAGGGGGGCGACCCGCTGGAACCCCCGCTGGCTCAAGGCCCGCGCTCCTCCGTCACGGGGCCTTGGCCCTGCTGGCCTGGGGGAGCAGTGGCGGGCCGGCGGGCGGGGGCGGCAGCACCACGCGGCGGATCGTCATCTGGGTGCCGTCGTGGGCGTCGGCGGGCGTGTCCCCGGGCGGCACGGCCGGGTCGGCGGCAGGCAGGTCCAGGTCGGCGACCACAAGTGCCTCGGCGAACTGCGGCCCGCGGGCGAGCAGTTCGCCCCCGGCGGTCACGATTATCGAGTCGCCGTCGAAGACCAGTTCGTCCTGGCCGCCCATCATGTTCACATAGGCGAGCGTGGCGCCTGCCTCGGCGGCCCGGTTCACGCACAGCTCCAGCCGCGCGCCGTCCTTGCCCCGCTCGTACGGGGAGGCGTTCGGCACCACCAGCAGGCCCGCCCCGGCCTGCCTGGTCACCGCCACCGGGCCGCCGTCCTGCCAGAGGTCCTCACAGATGGCGATCGCCACGTCCACCGCCCCGCCGCCCGGGCCGCAGGGGAGGCGGAAGACCGGCAGCGTGTTCCCCGGCACGAAGTACCGGTACTCGTCGAACACCCCGTAGTTGGGCAGGTGGTGCTTGGCCGAGGTGACCACCACCTGGCCGCCGTACAGCAGCGCCGCGCCGTTCTGCGCCGCGCTGGCAGGCTGGCCCACCCGTGGTGCCAGCCCGGTCTCCCGGCCCAGGTAACCGGTGACCACGGCGACGCCGCCGAGCCCCTCGGCCGCCAGCCGGGCCGCGGTGTCGTGCAGGGCCGCGATCGAGGCGTCCACGAAGGACGCGCGCAGCGCGAGGTCCTCCACCGGGTACCCGGTCAGCATCATCTCCGGGAACACGACCAGGCGCGCGCCGTGGCCCGCGGCCCGGCGGGCCCAGGCCACGATCGTCTCCGCGTTCCCCGCCAGGTCGCCCACTGTCGAGTTCACCTGGGCGAGCGCGATCCTCAGTTTCGGCACGCTTCCCAGCTTAGGCGGGGCAGCGCGGCCGCCGCGGCCAGTAGCCGCCGGTCCCGTTCCACGGCCGCGGCGAGGGTCTGCGCCGCCATCGGGCCGCCTGCGCGGGTGCAGGTGCCCGCGGCCTCGCATGACGCCGCGGCGGGCAGGACACAGCGGCAGCCCGAGTGCGGCGCGAGGATGCCGGCGAAGCCTGGGCCTGCCAGCATGCCCGGCGTCGCTGGGCGCGGCCCGGGGCATGTGCTGCCTTACCGGAGGTAAGCGCGAAGCCAGGCACCGAAGTTCTGGCCGTTGTTCCACAGGAACGATGGGCTCATCACGACCTGGCCGGACGAGCCGCCATTCGTGGTGTCGATGATCTCGCTGGTGGCCCACGGGCCGGTCATCGAGCCATGACGCCGGAGTAGGTCAGCAGCGCGCTGTTGGTGAAGTCCCACAGCCTGATGTTGCCCGCAGGCGGCGACGACGGATTCTTGAGTACGTCGGCCACCTCGGCCGCCGTGAACACGGCGTGGGCCCCGGTACCAATAGTGATGTCGCTGCGTGCGGTTGGCGGTGATGTCGGTGGCGGTAGCCACCACGCCGCCGTCGGCCCGGCTGTAGTAAAGGTCAATGAGGACCGTGTCCCCGGCCTTCGGATCGACCTTGGTCAGCGCGCCGCCGCCCATGCCATAGGGCGGGACTCCCACGCTCCAGGCTACGGAGTCAGGACCTCCGCCGGGCGCCACCGCCAGGGTCACCGGTGGGCTGTGGGTGCTGCTGCCACCAAGCACGACCTCGGCGTAATTGTTGTGACCTGCCCCCGGCACCTGACCGTCGTGGCTACGAAGCGGACCATCGGCCGCCGGTCGACATACCCCGCCTGGCGGGATCGTAGCAGACGACGGGTAGGCGACCCGCCGGCGTGTGTCCCCGCCGCTGCGGACGCCGCGCCGGCGGCGGCCTCAGGCTGGCCGCGCGCTGCCGCCCGGCAAGCCCCACTGTGAGAAGCGCTGCTCCTCCTGCGGCAACTGCCGCGAAGAAGGCGCCAACAATCTGCCTTCGCATCGCGAAGACCCCCTTTTACGGCGCGGGCCCCGCGGCGCGAACTGCGCGGCGCGGCAGCGATACCGCGGTTACCCGGCCATCCTCTGAGAAAACTGATCTAGCGCCGCTGAGCGGTCAAATTCCTGCCCCTGCTGCAACCCCGTACGAAAAGGGCTCATGAAAACGAGGAGCTGATCGTTGTTCAAAGGACCCCGTCCTGCGGGATGGAGGTTGTTCATCAGTTAAGACTCACCTTTGCCCGAAAAGGTTGTGGCTTTGTTCTGCCGGACCTGTGGCGGGGGACGCGGCCACGCCGGGCAGGGGGTGTGTAACCTGCCGGAAACAGGGGGGCGGCAGACTGGGGGGACGGCCGCCTGCGTCAGGAGGCCACGGCCACCAGGGGCCGCAGGCGCGCGGCGGGGCTGCTGACCAGCGAGGCAGGAAGAACATGGACAGGCAGGAAGAGTACGTGCTCCGGACCCTTGAGGAGCATGACATCCGTTTTGTCCGGCTGTGGTTCACCGATGTGCTCGGCTTCCTGAAGTCGGTCGCGGTGGCGCCCGCCGAGCTTGAGGGGGCGTTCGCCGAGGGGATCGGCTTCGACGGGTCCGCGGTCGAGGGCTTCGCGCGCGTCTATGAGGCGGACATGATCGCCAAGCCGGATCCGTCCACGTTCATGCTGCTGCCGTGGCGTGGTGAGGCCGGGCGTCGGCCGGATGTTCTGCGACATCATGATGCCGGACGGGTCGCCGTCGCACGCCGACCCCCGGTACGTGCTCAAGCGGGCGCTCAGCCGGGCCGCGGACCTGGGCTTCACCTTCTACACCCACCCCGAGATCGAGTTCTTCCTGCTCAAGGAGAAGCCGGAGCCGGGCGCCCGGCCGGAGCCCATCGACTCGGGCGGCTACTTCGACCACACCCCGCACAGCATCGCCCATGACTTCCGGCACGTGTCCATCCAGATGCTGGAGCAGATGGGCATCTCGGTGGAGTTCAGCCATCACGAGGGGGCGCCCGGCCAGCAGGAGATCGACCTGCGCTATGCGGACGCGCTCACCACCGCCGACAACGTCATGTCGTTCCGGCTGGTGATGAAGGAGGTGGCGCTCCAGCAGCAGGTGTACGCCTCGTTCATGCCCAAGCCGTTCACCGACCACCCGGGCTCGGGCATGCACACCCACATGTCGCTGTTCGAGGGCGACCGGAACGCGTTCTACGAACCGGGTGCGGAGTTCCAGCTTTCCAAGGTGGGCCGCGCGTTCATCGCCGGCCTGCTCAAGCACGCCGCCGAGATCACCGCCGTGTGCAACCAGTGGGTGAACTCCTACAAGCGGCTGTGGGGCGCGGCCGAACGGACCGCCGGGGCCGGCGGGGAGGCGCCCGCCTACGTCTGCTGGGGGCACAACAACCGGTCGGCGCTGATCCGGGTGCCCATGTACAAGCCGCACAAGGGGAACGCCACCCGGATCGAGTTCCGGTCGCTCGACTCCGCCTGCAACCCGTACCTGGCCTTCGGCGCCATCCTGGCGGCCGGGCTCAAGGGGATCGAGGCGGGCTACGAACTGCCGCCCGAGGCGGAGGACGACGTGTGGGCGCTCACCGACCGGGAACGCCGCATCCTCGGCATCCAGCCGCTGCCGCAGAGCCTGGACGAGGCGCTGAACGTCATGCAGGAAAGCGAGCTCATGGCGGAGACGCTCGGCGAGCACGTGTTCGACTTCTTCCTGCGCAACAAGCGGGAAGAATGGCGGGACTACCGGCATCAGGTCACCGCGTTCGAACTGGACCGCTACCTGCCCGTGCTGTGAGCCGGGCGGCGGGGCGGCCGCCTGGAGGGCCAGCATGAGCACGCAGCCTGCCGGCGCACAAGCCCGGCTGCCCGCCGGGGTGTCCGCCGGGCACTGGACCGATGAGCGGGGCCGGACCGGGTGCACCGTGCTGCTCGCCCCCGGGGGCGCCGTGGCCGGCGTGGACGTCCGGGGCGGGGCCCCGGGGACGATCAACACCGACGGGCTGCGGCCGGGCACCGTCACCGAGCGGGCGCACGCCATCCTGCTCACCGGCGGCAGCACGTTCGGCCTGAGTGCCGCCGCCGGGGTGCTGCGCTACCTGGAGGAGCGCGGTGTCGGGCTGATGTTCGGCTCGGTCGCGGTGCCGATCGTGGCCGGTGCGGTGATCTTCGACCTGCTCGCCGGTGATCCCGCCGCGCGGCCCGGCGCCGAGGCCGGCTACGCCGCCTGCGAGGCGGCGACCGGCACCCCGGGCCAGGGCGCCATCGGGGCGGGCACCGGGGCCAGCGTCGCGAAGGCCGGCGGCAACGAGCCGCGCCCGGGCGGGCTGGGGGTTGCCAGTGCCGAGTCCGGCGGCGCCGTGGTCGCCGCCGTGATGGTAGCCAACAGCCTCGGCGGGATCTGGGACGACGACCGCCACGAGTGGGTCGCGCCCCTCACCGCATGGGACTACTCGTCGCCGATGATCCCCGGCGGCAACACCACCATCGGGGCCGTGCTGACCGACGCCCGGCTCACCAAGGAGCAGGCCATCCGGGTTGCCGCCGTGGCGCACGACGGCATCGCCCGTGCGGTCCGCCCAGCGCACACGCTGTATGACGGCGACACCATGTTCTGCCTGGCCACGGGCACGGTCCAGGCCCCCGCTGACGCGATCGAGGCGGTCGCCGCCCAGGTCGTGGCGCGCGCCATCGCCGTCGGCGTCCGCGCCGCCCAGCCTTAGCGCTTCCTGCCCCGGCCTGGTTCCTGCGCACGGTTGCGCGCCCGCATCCGCAGCGGCCGGAGCGGTGATCACCGCCGTGTACCTGCGCAAATTCATCTCCGTGTTGATCTTGCGGCATTGCGTTTGTATTTACCAGCATATGACGTGCTCTGTACTGCGAGGGGGGTCCAGGCCGCCCTGCGGCCGCGGGGGCAGGTCGGCTGCTTTCGGGCCGGAAGTCGACGAATGGAGTCTCAGCATGAGTGACCGATTTTCCCTGCGGCGGCTGAAGCTGCCCGTAGGCCTCCTGGCGGTCGGGGTCGTCGCCGGGCTATCGCTACCGGCGACGGGTGCCGTCGCCGCGCAGCATGGCCCGGCAGGCGAACCTGCAAACGCCGCTGCCGGTCCGTAACGGGTCGGCGCAGGACCTGGGCGCCTACAACCCGGCCCAGACCATCCGGCTCGCGATCGGGCTGAAGCCCCCGCACAAGGCCGCCGAGCAGCAGTTCCTCAATGCGATCCAGGACAAGCATTCGCCGCTGTTCCATCACTACCTGACGCGTGGCGCAGTGGACGGCCCGGTTCGGCCCGAGCGCCGCCGCGCAGAACGCGGTGGTCTCGTGGGCCAGGAGCGCCGGCCTGACCGTGACCCACCTGTACCCGAACCGCCTGGTCGTGGACCTGGCCGGCCAGGTCGGCACGATCGAGAAGGCGCTGGGCGTCCAGATCAACAGCTACCGGCTCGGCAGCAAGACCTTCTTCGCCAACGACCACGACCCGGTGCTGCCGAAGTCGCTGTCGGGCATCGTGGAGTCGGTCGAGGGCATGTCCAGCCTGCAGACCATGTTCCCCGCATCTCCCACGGTGCACGAGCCGGCCAGCCCGGCGTACGTGGCTGGTCCCGTCGCCGCCACCGGCCCGCACGCGGCGGGCAACGGCAGCCGGGCGAAGCTGCGCGCGGCGCTGCGGGCCTCCCGCGGCGGGGCCGCCAAGGGCGCGAAGGTGCACATCACCGGCGGCGCCTACGACCCGACGGACATCTACAGCTCGCAGGCCTACGACTACAACGCGCTCTACGACCAGGGGCACTGCTGTAACCCGCTGGGCAACCCGGGCAACTCGCCGGCCCAGTCGTCGATCGCCATCGCGACGTTCGGCTCAGCAGCAGATCAGCGACATCCCCGGGTTCCACAACCAGTACACCTACCTGGCCTACAACGTCCAGGAGTTCTTCATCGACGGCACCCCGGCGTGCTGCGACGCCGAGGGGACCATGGACGCGGAGTGGTCCACCGCCATGTCCAACAGCTTCGGCTCGGCCGGCAACACCGCCAAGGTGTACCTGTACGACGGGGCGAACTTCAACGACTCCACGTTCACCGACATCTACAACAAGATGGTCTCCGACAACCTGGCCCGGGTGTTCAGCACGAGCTGGAGCTGCACCGAGCTCTTCGGGTGCAACACGAGCGAGATGAGCAGCCGGGACGCCATCTTCAGCGAGATGGCCGGCCAGGGCTGGACCCTGGTCGCCGCGTCCGGTGACCGGGGCGCCTACGACGACTGCTCGCACCTGGCGGTCAGCTTCCCGGCCTCGGACCCGAACGTGGTCGGCGCCGGCGGCACCGAGCTGAGCCTGAGTTCCGGGCCGCTGTTCAACAGCGAGGTCGCCTGGTCCGGCGGGCCGGACGGCTGCGGTTCCAACGACGGCGGTTCCGGCGGCGGCTGCAGTTCGGTGTACACCGCTCCGTCCTACCAGTCCAACCAGCCCTGTGGCAGCGGGTCGCGGGCCGTCCCGGACATCTCGCTGAACGCGGACTGGTTCCACACCCCGCAGAACTACTACTTCGACGGCAGCCTGTCCGGGAACGGCGGCACCAGCATCGTCGCGCCGGAACTGGCGGGGTTCTTCGCCCAGGAGGATTCCTACCTGCTGGCCGAGGGGAACATCTGCGGCTCCGGCTCGTCGGCGTGCGCGCCGTTCGGGAACGCCAACTTCCCGCTCTACGAGACGGGGCTCAACGGGGCGCCGCACAACCCCTACTACGACACCACCTCCGGCTGCAACAGCAACGACGTGGGCACCGGCTACTGCGCGGGCACCGGGGATGACCTGGTGACCGGGTGGGGCTCGGCCAACATGCTGCAGCTCGCCTGGGCCTTCAACTGGCACCTGCTGGCCGACGACGGCCGGCCGACGGTCACCTACTCCGGCCCGGTCGCCAACCACTGGTACAACACCGACCAGACGATCGGCGTCAATGTCGCCGACACCGGCGGCGGTTTCCCGGCCAGCGGCGTGGCCGGGTTCAACGTCGGCTGGAACTCCGTCCCGGCCGATCCCACCGGTGAGGCGACGCCGGGCTCCGGCAACGCCTTCTACAACGGGCCCGCAGTTCCGTCAACCCGAGAGCACTCACGTCGACCTGGCCGCGGAGGGGCAGGGCTGCCACACGCTCGAACACCGAGGCGTGGGACAACATGGGCCTGCAGTCCGGTGTCGCCACCGACGGCCCGCTGTGCTACGACTCGGTGGCGCCGACCATCACCGCGGCACCGACCGTCAAGCTGCGGAACAACACCGGCCCGGTCACGCTCGCGGACCCGGTGACGATCTCGTGGAACGGGACCGACGCCACCAGCGGCATCAACCACTACACCCTGTATGAGAGCAAGGACGGCGGCGCCTACACCCAGATCGCCTCGCAGTCCGCGCCGAGTTTCAACAAGAACCTCGGGCCCGGTCACACCTACCAGTTCGAGGTCACCGCGACCGACAACGCCGGCAACATCAGCACCGCCAAGGCCGGCGTCGTCTACACGCTGTCGCTGTTCCAGGAGAACGCGAGTGCGATCAAGTACTCGGCCGGCTGGACGCGGCAGACGCTCTCCGGTGCCAACGGCGGGTCCGTCGACTTCGCCACGGCGGCGGGCAAGACGGCGACGCTGACGTTCACCGGCTTCCAGGCCGCCTGGATGTCCACGCAGGGCCCGACCCGGGGCTCCGCAACGGTCAAGCTGGACTCCGGTACGGCGGCGACCATCAACACGCACACCACTTCACCCAAGACGGCGGAGATCGTGGACGTCGTCACGGCCGCGGCGAACGGCTCGCACAAGCTGGTCGTCAATGTGCTCGGCACCTCGGGGCACCCGCGGATCGACGTCGACGCGTTCATCGTTCTGTCCAAATAGCCGCTAACTAGAGGCTCCGGGGCCCGCCGGCATCGCGCCGGCGGGCCCCGGCGCCTGTCCTGGGCCCCGGGCCTGTCCGGGTCCTGCGACGGTGATACTGGGCGGATGGGCGAGCACGGTCACGATGCCGGTCACATGTTCGGCGTGGATTTCTGGGACGAGCGGTACCGGTCGTCGGGGCGGATCTGGAGCGGCAACCCGAACCCGCAACTGGTCGCCGAGGTGACCGGCCGGCCGCCGGGCCTGGCGCTGGACGTCGGCTGCGGCGAGGGCGCCGACGCCATCTGGCTCGCCCAGGCCGGGTGGCGGGTGGTCGGGACCGACATCTCCGGCGTCGCGCTGGAGCGGGCCGCCCGGCACGCGGAAGACACCGACCCGGCCGCCGCCGCGCGCATCGAGTGGCGCCAGGCGGACCTGCTCGCCCAGCCGCCCGGGCCGGATTCCTTCGACCTGGTCTCGGCGCAGTTCATCCAGTTGCCGCCGGACCGGCGCAACCCCCTGTTCGCGGCGCTGGCCGCCGCGGTCCGCGACGGCGGCATGCTGCTGATCGTCGGGCACCACCCGTCCGACCTGGACACCGGCGTGCCCCGCCCGCCGATGCCCGAGCTGTTCTACACCCCGGAGGAGCTCGCCGCCCCGCTCGACGGCTCCGTGGACCGTGCGGACCTGCGAGGCCCGCCCCCGTCCCGCGACCACCCCCGACGGCGCCGAGGTCACCATCCACGACACCGTCCTGGCCGCCACCCGGGCAGCGAATGCCTGATATGCGTCCGGTAGCGGGTCTCCGCGGTACGGCCATGGTGACCAAAGGCGGTTCGGTCGAGGCGGATCTGGCCGAGGGGCTGGCCGACGCGGAGGCCGGCGTGGCGTGCACGCCGGGGACGCGGTTCCAGCTCTGCTCGGTGAGCAAGCAGTTCGCCGCCGCTGCGGTCTGCTGCTGGTCGAGTCCGGGCAGCTCGACCTGGGCGAGCCGGTCGACCACTGGCTGCCTGAAGGTCCGCCGCAGTGGCGGCAGGTCACGCTCCATCACCTGCTGTCCCATACCGCGGGCGTCCCGCACTGGCTCGAGGCGCCGGGCCTGGACCCGGCCGAGCCGGTGGGGATCGGCGAGCGGCTGGAGATCATCCAGGCCACGCCGCTGCGCACCGAGCCCGGCGCGCAGTGGCACTACAGCAGCCCGGGCTTCGTGCTGGCCGGGTTCATCGTGGAGCGGGCCAGCGGCCAGCCCTACCGGGACTTCCTCGCCGAGCGGATCTTGTCCCCGCTGCGGCTGACCCAGACCACCGTCGGCGGTGCCCCGGACGGTGCGGCCCGCGGCTACAAGGACGGTCAGCCGGTAGCGCCCTGGGACCTGGACGCGATGCCCGGCACCGGCGACATCTGGTCCACCGCGGGCGACCTGACCAGGTTCACCGCCGCCCTGCACGCCGGTGAGCTGATCGCCGCGAGCTCGCTGCGCGCGATGTGCACCGCGCACGCGCCCCTCGACGACGATGACGAAGGTGAGCCCCGGCTGACCACCACCGGTTACGGCTACGGCATGTTCACCGGGATCTTCGCCGGGCGCACGGCCTGGTACCACCCCGGCGACAACCCGGGCTATCAGTCCCTTGCCTGCTGGATCCCGGACCGGGCGGCCAGCATCGTCATCCTGGTCAACGACGAGGCCGCGAGCATAACGGGCCTGCTCAGGCAGCTGCTTCCCGCCGCTCTGGAACCTTAGGGACCCGCCACCGGGCATCGCCCGGGACAGCGTCCAGTGCGCAGACGGCCTGTTATCGGCGATACGCCTGCGCGTGGCGCACGGGAGCGGTGCCAAGGTCCTGCACGACCAGCTGCGTTCACCTAGCGGAGATGTCGGAGTATGACCATGCACGCAAGCATTCTCAACATCACCTTCGACTGCGCGGATGCCAGGGCGCAGGCCATGTTCTGGGCGGCGGTCACCGGCTGGGCCGCCGAGGAGCGCGACGCCACCCCCGGCCATGTCGAATACGCCGTGACGCCGCCGTCACCGGGCGGGCCGAGGCTGTACTTCACCACCGTGCCGGAGCCGAAGCCGGCCAAGAACCGGATCCACCTGGACCTGCTCCCGCCTGGCGATCAGCAGGCCGAGCTGGCCAGGCTGACCGGCCTGGGCGCCGCGTGCTCGATGACCAGCCACCGGGCGTGAGCTGGATCGTGCTGGCCGACCCCGAAGGCAACGAGTTCTGCCTGGAGGGCTGACGAACCCGATCCGCTGACCGGCGGGAGGGTCCCGGGCGGTTACGGTGCTGGGGTGAGCGTGCCCCGCAGGACCACCGCTGCCGCACGGCTGGCCCGGCTGGGTTTCGCCGACCCGGCGCGGGCCGAGTTCCTGCTCACCGGGAACCTCGCCATCGATGCCAGCGAGGCGGGAGACGCACTGCTCGAAGCGCTGGCCAGCGCCGCGGACCCGGACCTGGCGCTGGCCGCGCTGGCGCGGATTCCCCCGGATCCCGGGCTCACCAGGGCATTCTGCGCCGACCCCGGGCTGCGCGCCCGGCTGGCGGCGGTGCTCGGGGCCAGCGCGGCGCTGGGGGATCACCTCGCCCGGCACCCGGGCCACTGGCGGGTCCTGTCCGGCGGCGACGCCCTGCCCGCGCCCGGGCCCGCCCAGGTGCGGGCCGAGTTGCTGACCGCGGTCGGTGCCCGCCCGGAGGACCCCGAGCCGGTCGCGGGCACGGCCGGCGGAGCCGGCCAGGACGGGACCGGCCGGGCGGGCGGCGACCCGGTGGCCGCGCTGCGGGTGGCATACCGGCGGCTGCTGCTGCCACTGGCGGCGCGGGACCTCACCGGGGAGGCGTCCCTCGACCAGGTGGCCGCCGAACTGGCCGACCTTGCGGCGGCGGCGCTGGAGGCCGCCCTGGCGATCGCCCGGGCGAACCTCCCGGCGGGAGCCGCGCCGTGCCGGCTGGCGGTGATCGCCATGGGCAAGTGCGGCGCCAGGGAGCTGAACTACGCGAGCGATGTGGACGTGATCTTCGTCGCGGAGCCGGCCAGCCCGGGGGAGGACGGGGGAGAGGCGGCCGCGCTGCGTGCCGCCACCCAGCTCGCGGCGGGCCTGATCCAGGCCTGCTCGCAGAGCACCCCGGAGGGCGCCCTGTTCCCGGTGGACCCCAACCTGCGGCCCGAGGGGCGCAGCGGCCCGCTGGTGCGGACCCTGGCCAGCCACCGTGCCTACTACCAGCGCTGGGCGCAGACCTGGGAGTTCCAGGCGCTGCTGAAGGCCAGGCCGGTCGCCGGGGATGCCGCGCTCGGCGCGGAGTACGTCGCCGCGACCGGCCCGCTGGTCTGGCAGGCGGCCCAGCGGGAGAACTTCGTCTCCGACGTGCAGGCGATGCGCCGCCGGGTGATCGGCACGCTGCCCGCGGCGGTGGCGGGCAGGCAGCTCAAGCTGGGTCCCGGCGGGCTGCGGGACATCGAGTTCGCCGTCCAGCTCCTCCAGCTCGTGCACGGCAGGCTGGACGAGTCGCTGCGCGAGCCGGCCACCCTGCCCGCCCTGGCCATGCTCGCCGCGGGCGGGTACGTCGGCCGCCAGGACGCGGCCGATCTGGCCGCGGCCTACCGCTTCCTGCGCCAGGTCGAGCATCTGCTCCAGCTCAGGAACCTGCGGCGGACCCACACCATGCCCGAGGATCCCGAGATCCTGCGCATGATCGGCCGGGCGCTCCGCCTGGCGGGCGGCGGCCGGGCAGCGCAGTCCGGTGCTGCCCCGGCAGACGCGGCGGCCGGGGCGCGCCCGGTCGCGGACGGGCGCACGCGCGCCCCGGGCGGCGCCAATGCGCACCGGGATCCGGCGGACGAACTGCTCGCCCGGTGGCGCGAGCACGCGAGCCAGGTCCAGCGGCTGCACGAGAAGCTGTTCTACCGGCCGCTGCTGGACGCGGTCGCCGGCCTGCCCGGCGAGGCAGCCCGGCTCACCACACAGGCGGCCGAGGACCGGCTCGAAGCGCTGGGCTACGCCGACCCGGCCGGTGCGCTGCGGCAGATCGGGACGCTGACCGCCGGAATGTCGCGGCGGGCGGCGATCCAGCGCACCCTGCTGCCGCTGCTGCTCGGCTGGTTCGCCGACGCAGCGGACCCCGACGCCGGGCTGCTGGCGTTTCATCAGGTCAGCGATGCCCTGGGTAACTCACCCTGGTACCTGCGGCTGCTGCGGGACGACATGACCGTGGCACAGCGGATGGCGCGGCTGCTCGCTTCCAGCCGCTATGCGGCGGGCCTGCTGCTGCGCCAGCCAGAAACCGTCGCCTGGCTGGGCAACGACTCCCAGCTCGCGCCGCGTGACCCCGCGGCGCTGCACGCCGAGGCCGCGGCGCTGGTGGGCCGGCACGGCGAGGCCGATGGCGCGGTGGCGGCCGTGCGCGCCCTGCGCTGCCGGGAACTGCTCAGGACCGCCATGGCCGACCTGCTCGGCCGGTCCGGCCCCGAGCAGACCGGCGAGGCGCTCACCGTCGTGGCGGCGGTCAGCATCGAGGCCGCGCTTCAGGTGGCGCTGCGGTCCGTGACCGATCGCCGGGGCGACTTCCCCACCCGGCTGTGCGTGGTGGCGATGGGCAGGTTCGGCGGCCATGAATGCGGATACGGCAGCGACGCGGACGTGATGTTCGTGCACGACCCGCTGCCCGGGGCGGGCGAGCAGGAGGCGACCGCCGCCGCGCACGCCGCCGCCGAGGAACTGCGCGCGCTGCTGAGCAAGCCGGGCACGGAGCCGCCGCTGCTCATCGACCCAGGCCTGCGCCCGGAGGGCCGGCAGGGACCGCTGGTGCGGACCCTGGCCTCCTACCGTGCCTACTACGAGCGCTGGTCGGCGTCCTGGGAGAGCCAGGCCCTGCTGCGGGCCGAGCCCGTCGCGGGTGACCGCGAACTCGGCACCCGCTTTACGGCCCTGGCGGACGAGATCCGCTATCCGGGCGGCGGCATCCCCGAGAGTTCCGTCCTGGAAATCCGGCGCCTCAAGGCACGGATGGAGGCCGAGCGCATGCCGCGCGGCGTCGACCCCGGCCACCATCTGAAGCTCGGGCCCGGCGGGCTCTCCGATGTCGAGTGGGTGGTGCAACTGCTGCAGCTCAGGCACGCCCACGCGGTGCCGGGGCTGCGCACCACACGGACCCTGGCCGGGCTGGACGCGGCGGCGCGGGCCGGGCTGGTGGCGCACGAGGACGCCGCGGTGCTGGCGCGCGCCTGGCGGCTGGCCTCGCAGATCCGGGATGCCGTGGTGCTGGTCCGCGGCAGGGCCGCGGACGTGCTGCCGGCCAGGGCGTCCGAGCTGGCCGCGGTGGCGTCGGTGCTGGGTTACCCGTCCGGGACCGCCCAGGACCTGGTGCAGGACTACCGCCAGGCGGCGCGCCGGGCCCGCGGCGTGATGGAGACTCTGTTCTACGGGTGACCGTGCCCGGATTGCGGTGACAAAGATGGTATATCCACTCACGCACAGTTGAGCGCGGCTGTCCCCGGCCTGGTTGGTACCGTCTACCGTGGGAATGAGGACGGGGGGTCGCGGGCCAGGGGGGCAGGACTGCGGACGTGGCTTACGACGTTGAGAGACATATGACCATCCCGGCAAGGCCGCGCGGAGCGCGGGCGGCCGAAGACCGCGTGCGGGTTCCCGCGCGCCGCCGCCGGGGCCTGCGGGCGGTACTCACGGCCACCGTCGCCCTGGGCGCGGCCGCGGTGGCTGTGGTCGCGGGCATTGGCCTGGTCAAGCTGGCCGGCAGCGGCCAGCCGGCGAAGCAAACGGCCGCAGCGGGCTCGGCGGCGGCGAGATCTGCGTTCGAGGGCTCCTCCAGGGTCAAGCCGGCCGCGGTCAGGCCGGCTGCGCTGCCACCGTTGTCGCCCGCGCAGCTGGCCGGCCAGCGGGTCATCTACAGCTACAGCGGGCTGACCCCGCCTGCCAACCTGCTGCGCTGGATCCGGGCCGGCAAGGTCGGCGGGGTCATCTTCTTCACCGGCAACATCTCCAGCCAGTCCCAGCTCGCGGCGGTCGCCGCCGAACTGAACCAGGCCAACGCCAGCCCGGGGAACCCGCTGCGGCACTACCCGCTGCTGCTCATGACCGACCAGGAGGGCGGCCTGGTCCGCCGCCTGCCCGGGGCACCCGATCTGTCGGAGAAGCAGATCGGCGAGGCGGCCCATCCCGCTGTGGCGGCGAGGACCGCGGGCCGGGGCGCAGGACGGAACCTGACCGGGGCCGGCCTGAACGTGAACCTGGCGCCGGTGCTCGACGTGTACCGGGCACCCGGCGACTTCGACGACCAGTTCGGCCGTTCCTACAGCCCGAACCCGCGCAAGGTCTCCTACCTCGGCGCCGACTTCATCAAGGCGCAGCAGGCCGCCGGCGTCGCGGCCACCGCGAAGCACTTCCCGGGGCTGGGCGCCGCCGCCACCGCGCAGAACACCGACGAGGAGCCGGTGACGCTGAACGTGCCGCTGGGCACCTTGCGGAGCACCGATGAGTATCCCTACCGGGCCGCCATCCGGGCCGGGGTCAAGCTGGTGATGGTGTCGTGGGCGATCTACCCGGCGCTGGATCCGGGGGTGCCGGCCGGGCTTTCCCCGGCGATCGTCGGCGGCGAACTGCGCCAGCGGCTCGGGTTCACCGGCGTCACCATCACCGATGCGCTGGAGGCCGGTGCCCTGCAGGCGTTCGGCACCATCCGGCACCGGGCGGCCCTGGCGGCCGGCGCAGGAATGGACCTGATTCTCTGCTCGGCGCAGCGGCAGGGCGAGGGACACCAGGCGCGGATCGCCCTGTCCAAGGGTTACGAGCACGCAACCCTGAACCAGGCGGCGTTCCGTGCCGCGGTGCAGCGGGTGCTCGGGCTACGGGCCAGCCTGCATCACTAGCTGACCTGGTCAGTTTCCACCGCAGCGGGCGCAGGCCGCCCGCCTCGGCGGATGCAGGCCGCCCGCCGCGGCGGCCCGGAGCCAGGCCCGGCCGGAATGTCCGACCCGGCTGGCACAGTGCGGGGCAGGACCGGGCACCAGGCACCGGTCACGCAGCGCCGTCCCGCGGCGCCGGCTCCGGGGAGGCACCGTGCCCGAGACATTCACGATCGTGCCCAGCGGCCCGTTCTCACTGGCGGAGGCCATCGCGTTCGGGTTCGGGCAGCGCGACGCCGCCGCGGGCGACATCATGCGCCTGGCGTTCTGCCTGGACGGCTACCAGCACCAGGTCGGGGTCGAGGTGCGGCAGGACGAGGCCGGGGTGCACGGCACGGTCCACGGGCCCGGCGGCACGGACGTGGACGCGGTGCGCCGGCAGGTCGCCCGGGTGCTGTCGCTGGACTACGACGCCGCGGGATTCCTGCAGGCCGGGGAGCGCGATCCGGTCCTGGGCTCGGTCCAGGCGGCGGCGCCGGGGCTGCGGCCGCCGCTGTTCTACTCCCCGTACGAGGCGGCCGCCTGGGCCGTGCTGAGCGTCCGGCGGCCGCCGAAGCAGATGGCGGCCGTGCGGGAGCGGCTCAGCCGTGCCCACGGGGCCGTCTTCGACCTGGCCGGCGAGCAGCTCGCGGCGCTGCCGGCGCCGGCCCAGATGCTGCAGGTCGGGTCGTTCCCCGGCATCGCGGCCGACCGGATCGAACGGCTGCACGGCGTTGCCCGGGCGGCACAGGAGGGCCGGCTGGACGCGGCTCACCTGCTCGGCCTCGGTCCCGGCGAGGCCATGGTGCGGCTGCGGGAGATCCCCGGCATCGGGCCGTTCTACAGCGCCCTCATCGTGATCCGGGGCACCGGGTTCGCCGACGTGCTGCCCGTCGGCGAGCCGAAGCTCCTTACCTTGGTGGAACAGCTCTATAACCTTCCCGGGCCGGTTTCCGACGGGGAGCTGCGGGCCCTGGCCGAGGCCTGGAAGCCGTTCCGGACCTGGGCGGCCGTCCTGATCCGCGCCGCCGGGCGGCGCGTCCTCGGCGGCGAACCGGCGCAATCCCGTGCCAATCCGGACGAGCGACAGCGCCGAATACGCGAGCACGGTCGCCACCGGCACGGCAGCCCCCCGCCGTGCCGACACGGTGCGGAGCTAGTAACGCGCGGTGCTGGCTGCCAACCCACCGCGCGGCACCGGTGACCCGATGGCGGGCGGCCCGGTTTCCGGGCCGCCCGCCATCCCGCGTTCCCGGGTGCGGCGCGCCCCGGACGGGGAGCGGCCGCACCCGGCGCCGGCCGGCCGGTCAGAGCTGGCGCTCAGATAACCAGCAAAGGCCGAGCCGCTTGTCAGCGGCCGTCCAGGTTTCTCGCAGGTTTGGGACCGACTATCGGGGTGAGGCCACAGACGACCCGTCCTTCCCGAGGGAGCCGATTCCCATGACCATGATCTACGATCCGCCGACCTACACGGGCTCCGGGCAGACACCGCCTGGCTCGCCGTGGCACGGTCCTGCAGGTCCAGGCGGCCCCGGTGGTCCCTATGGCTACGGGGGCGGGGGCGACGGCCGTCATCCGGTCCGGCGCTGGCGGCACCGCTTCGCCCTGGCCGGCGTCGCGGTCGTGGCGGGCCTCGGCAGCTTCTTCGCCGTGCTTGCCGCGACGGCCCCGTCCCGGCCCGCGGTACTGACCACCGCGCAGATCGCCGCCCAGACCGACCCCGGCCTGGTGGACATCGTCTCCAACCTCGGCCTGCAGCAGGCCGAGTCGGCCGGCACCGGCCTGGTGCTGACGCCGTCGGGCGAGATCCTCACCAACAACCACGTCATCAAGGGCGCCACCGCGATCAGGGTCACCGACATCGGGAACGGCCGCACCTACCCGGCGAAGGTCGTCGGCTACGACCAGAGCCGTGACATCGCCGTCATCCAGCTCGTCGGCGCCTCCGGGCTGCAGACCGCGGCCCTCGGCGACTCGTCCACCGCACAGGTCGGGAACAAGGTCGTCGCCCTCGGCAACGCGGGCGGCAAGGGCGGCACCCCGTCGGTCGCCGTCGGGCGGGTCGCCGGCCTGAACGCGTCGATCATGGCATCGGACGAGGGAGCGGGCACCGTCGAGCGGCTGAGCGGGCTCATCCACCACACCGCCCCCATCCAGCCGGGCGACTCCGGCGGCCCGCTGGTCAACACGGCCGGCAAGATCATCGGCATCGACACGGCCGCCTCCGGCTCGTCCGGGTTCCAGATCCAGTCCAGCGACCGCACCCAGGCGTTCGCGATCCCGATCAACGAGGCGGCCGCACTCGCCCAGCAGATCGAGGGGCACCAGGCGTCGGCCACCATCCACATCGGCGCCACCGGGCTGCTCGGTGTCGGCGTCGAGTCCGCGCAGCAGGCCTCGGCCAGCGGCATCACGGCCGGCTCCGGCGCGGTGGTCGAGCAGGCCCTGCCCGGGACGCCCGCGGCCCGCGCCGGTATCACCGGCGGAGACGTGATCGTCGCGGCCGGCGGACACCAGGTCTCGTCCCCGTCCGGCCTGCAGGCGGCCCTGGAGCGCTTCCACCCCGGGAACCGCGTCAGCATCACCTGGACCGACCAGTCCGGCCAGACCCACTCGGCGTCGCTGATCCTGGCCAACGGCCCGGCCCAGTAACCAACCGGCACCAGGCACCCCGGCCGCCGTCACCCGACGGCGGCCGGGGTGTTCTGTCAGGTCCGGCCGGCGCACTGCGCTGGCGAGCGACCGCTAGGTGCGTCATCATGGACCGGTGGAGCCGACCACCAGCACGAGCTTCCCGCGCACGTGACCGTCCTCGCTGACGCGGTGCGCCTCCGCGATCTCGGCGAGCGGGAAGGTCTGCGCGACCGGGAGCGAGAAGCGCCCGGACTCGATCAGCTCGCCGATCTCGGCGAGCGCGTGGACCGCGCGGCCAGCGTCCCCGCTGCTGAACGTCACCCCGTGCTCCTGCGCGCCACCGAAGTCGGCGATCGTCACGACGTGCTCCGGGCCGCCCGCGAGCTCGATGAGCTCGGGCAGGACGCCGCTCCCGGCGACGTCGAGCGCGGCGTCGACGCCGTCGGGCGCGAGCGCGCGAACCCGCCCGGCGAGGCCCTCGCCGTAGGCGACGGGCTCGGCCCCCAGCGAGCGAAGGTAGGAGTGGTTCGCCGGACTGGCGGTGCCGATCACGCGCGCACCGCGCACCACGGCGAGCTGAACCGCGGCGCTGCCGACGCTTCCGGAGGCGCCGTTGATGAGCAGCGTGCTGCCGCTCGCGACGCCGAGCTGGCCGAGCGCGCGCGTGGCCGTCTCGATAGCGGCCGGCAGCGCGGCAGCGCCGGGGAAGTCAAGCGACGGCGGGATCGGCGCATAGTGGGACAGCACCGCCAGCTCCGCCTGGGCCGCCCCCTCGGCGGAGAAGCCGAACACGCGATCGCCGACGGCCACGTCCGCAACGCCCTCGCCAAGCTCGTCGACGACGCCCGCCGCCTCGTGGCCCATGGTCTGCGGGAGCTCCCCATCCATCAGGCCCTTGCGCTTCTTCCAGTCGCTCGGGTTGATGCCGGCCGCGCGCACCGCAACCCGGACCTGGCCGGGACCCGGATGCGGATCGGGGAGATCCACGATCTCGAGGACCTCCGGGCCCCCGAACTGGCTGAAGCGGACTGCCTTCAATCATTCGCTCCGATCTCGACTCAGGGTGCCCGCTGCCGCTACCGATCGTCCACGACGATGCCCAGCGTCTCGGCGAGCAGCGGTGCCATCGCCGTGAGCTGTGCGGACGTCACGATCGCGCCGCGCAGGGAGGGCGCGTCCGTGAGGATCCCCAGGTCCGCCCCGCGCAGGTCCACCTGGTCCAGCGTGGTCTGCGCGAGGGTGACCGTGGTCAGCCGGGAGTTGCCGAACGAGGTGCGGGTGAGGGTGGCCCCGGCGAAGTCCACGTCCCGCAGCAGGCAGTTGTCGAAGACCACCTCGGTCAGTTCGGCGCCGCGGAAGTTCACCGAATCGAGCTTGCAGCCGTGCAGGGTCACCCGGTGCAGCCGTGCGCCGAACGCCTCGACGCCGGCCCAGGCACTGCCGATGAGCGTCGCGTCCGTCCACTCGGTCTCGGCCAGGCCGGTCCCGGTGAAGGCGACGTCGCGCAGCCAGGCCGAGGCGAACCGGGCCTGCCGCAGCGCGCCGCCGGTGAACGTCACGCCGGTGAAGGCGCACTCCAGGAAGCGGCTGTCCGGCGCGCTGGCGCCGGTGAACGTGGCCTTGTCGAAGTGCTCGCAGTCGTAGTCGCCGCGCGGCCCCGGGGCGCCCTGGTGCGCCCGCAGGGCCGCGGCGAACGGGAGGTCGGCCAGTTCCTGCCAGGGCATGGCACCCATGATGGACCACGTGTTAGCCCGGGGGAGGACACCCCCCGGTGGCCACAGCGCGCTCAGCAGCGGCCGTGGGCACGCAGCGTGCGCAGCGCGGACACCGTCATGTGCCCGTGCCACTCCCGCTCCGCGGCTGGCGACCAGGCCATCCAGTTGAACGTCCAGCTGCCGTCGGACTGCTGTGCCGCGGCAAGGTGGTCCAGGCCCGCGTCGATCACCTGCTGGTCGAACAGGCCGCGGGCCAGCGAGCCGGGCAGCGGCGCGAAGTCCAGCGGGTAGTGGACCTCGCCCGGGGTCTCCGGGTCCAGCGCCACCATGCCCGCCTCGAAGATCATCGGCCCGATCTTCTCCATGGCCGCGCGGGCCCGGTCCCGGTCCGGCACATGGTCCAGGAACCAGAACAGCGCGCGCATGTCATAGGGGCCCACGTCGGCCAGCGTGTCGATGCGGGCCCAGAGCAGCTCCGTGGCCTGGCGGAGCCACGGGTGCGCCGGCCCCCCACCCGCCTCCCCCTTCACGGCCGCCGCCGCGTGCAGCGTGCCGGCCAGCAGCCCGGTGCAGATCGGCGAGGCCGGGCCGCCTTCCTCGGGCACCCACCACGGGGCGTGCGGCCAGCCCTCGATGCCAGGGTCCACGAACACCGCGCCGCCCCCGGCCGGGGCGTGCGCGGCGAGCCAGCCGCAGGCACCGTCGGCCAGGGCGGTGTCCCACGCGCCGGCTTCCAGCAGGACCTGCAGCGCGAAGTCGATGGCCAGCGGCTGGCTGCCCGGGCAGCGGCCGTCGGGCTCCAGCGCGTGGCCGAACCCGCCGTCGGGATTGCGGTAGGCGGCGACGGCGTCACGGACCGGGCCGGCGTCACCGCCACGGAACAGGCGCTCGAATCTCCGCTGTTCGAGCACGCGGGCGTTCGCGGCCAGGAACTGCTCGGCCGCTTCGATGTCAGGTGAGGTCATGCTGCCTAGCTGACCATCGCGCCGGTGCCGCCGTCTTGAACTAAACGGACAGCCCGGTGCGAGACTTGTACTCATGGACTGGGGCCCGGGCTACCGGGAGCAGCCGCCCCCGGCGGGCCTGCTCCCGTCGGTGGCATGCCTGTGGGCGCGGGTCGTCGGGCCCGGGGCCGACGCGGTCGCCGCGGTGCTGCCGGACGCCTGCGTGGATCTCATCTGGGAGCAGGGCCACGGGGTTTTCGTGGCCGGGCCGGACACCGGGCCGGCGCCGTCGGTGTCGCCCGCGGGCACGGTCTTCGCCGCGCTGCGGTTCGCTCCCGGCGCTGCCGGGCCCGCGCTGGGGCTGCCCATGTCGGAACTGCTGAACCAGCGGGTGGACGCGGCCGACCTGGGCACCGGGCCGGGCGCGGAACTGGCCCGTGCGCTGCCGGGATCGCTGGACCCGGCGCAGGCGCTGCGGGTGCTGACCCGGATGGCCGCTGCGATGACCGGCGAGGGGCCGGCCGACCCGCTGGCCGCGCGCGCGGCCCGGCTGCTCCGGCACCCGGGCGCCCGGGCGGAGGGCATCGCGGAGCGGCTGGACGTCAGCGAGCGCCAGTTGCGGCGGCGCTGCCAGGCCGCCGTCGGCTACGGCCCTGCCACGCTGCGCCGGGTGCTCCGGTTCCGGCGGTTCGTGTCCTGGGCCGACGCCGGGGCGCCCGGCGGCGACCTGGCCACCATCGCGGCCGAGCTGGGTTACGCCGACCAGGCCCACCTCACCAGGGAGTGCACCCGGCTGGCGGGCCAGACCCCCACCGCCCTGATCGCCGCCCGGCGGCCCGCCGCGCCGCAGCGATGATTCCCGGCGGGCCGGCCAGTCTGGACTAGCGCAACGCCGCCCCGCGCCGGGCGGCACCGGCCCACCCGGACGACCAGAGATGAGGTAACGCCGTGACAACCCCGGTAACCACCCTGGACCAGCGATTCAGCGATCCGGCCGCGGCCGCCACCGGCTGGGACCAGACCCGCCGGGCGCTGGAGGAGGCCGAGCTGTTCTGGATCACCACGGTCCGGGCCGGCGGCCGGCCGCACATGACCCCGCTGGTGGCCGTGTGGGCCGACGGCGCCCTGCACTTCTGCACCGGCGCCGACGAGCAGAAGGCCGTCAACCTGCGCGGCAACCCGCACGTGATCCTGAGCACCGGAAGCAACGCCTGGGACCGGGGCCTGGATGTCGTGGTCGAGGGAGACGCGGTCCGGGTCACCGACGAGGGCACGCTCCGGCGCCTTGCCGAGGCGTGGACGGCGAAGTGGGACGGCAGCTGGCACTACCAGGTGCGCGACGGTGCCTTCCGGCACCCCGGCGCCGACGCACCCCGTCCTGGTGTTCGCGGTGGCGCCGGCCAAGGTCCTCGCGTTCGCCAAGGGTACCTTCAGCCACACCAGGCACCGCTTCTAGCCCGGCCCGGGCGCGGGCCCGAGCTTGTACCGGCCAGGCCCGGCACCGCGGATTAGGCTGGCCGCCAGCGCGGCTTACTCAGGGAGCGCGGCGGCTCATGTCAGGGGAGGCACAGTGGATGCAGCGCAGGCCAGCCCGGTGAGCCCGGTGCCCGAAGGGCTGCACACGGTCACCCCGCGGCTGGTGGTGCCCGACGGCGCGGCCGCGATCGCCTTCTACCGCGATGCGTTCGGGGCGGAGGAACTCGGGGAGCGGTTCACCGGGCCGGACGGGAAGCTGATCCACGCCGAGATCAGGATCGGGGACTCGGTGGTCATGATCACCGGGGACGGGGTGGACGGCCCGGTCGCCGCCCCCGGCCGGGTGGGCGGGCTGGTGACCTGCGTCATGTCGCTGTACTGGGAGGACGTGGACGCGGCGTGGGAGCGGGCGGTCCGGGCCGGCGCCGAGGAGATCTACCCGCTGGAGGACCAGTTCTACGGGGAGCGGGGAGGCCGGCTGCGCGACCCGTTCGGCCAGCAATGGATGATGAGCCAGCACATCGAGGATGTGCCGCCCGAGGAGATGGCCCGCCGGGCGCAGGCGCTCTACGGCGGCTGACCTGGCCCGGGCGACGGCGAGGTAGCGCCGAGCCTCGCGCGGGACAGGAGCTAGCCTGCGGCGGCTGAGCCCAGCACGTGGGTGACCCGGTCGGCGGCCCGGGTCACCTCCGCGGCCGGGGCGATGCGGCTGGCCCAGGGCCACCAGAACCAGCATCCGCCGCCGGGCAGGGGCGCCACGAGGACGTGATCGCTCAGCGCGGTCACCTGCGGGTCCGGGTTCTGCACGAACAGGGCCGGGCGCCTGCCCTCCGGCTCCAGCAGGCTGGTGATCCACCCGCGGCCGGTCAACTCCTGGCGCAGATCTTCAAGGTGCGATGCGGCATCGCGGTGGCCGGGGCAGCACATTCGGTGCACTCCTCGCGGGGTTTGACTTGATGCCCCCAAGGGTTCCGTGGTGCGGCTACCTTCGGGAAGTAAATCGTCACGCACCGTCAACATGTGCGGGTGCGGGGCGGAACTGTCACCTCAGCAGCCGAGCAGTAAGGAACCGACCGTGGGCCGTGACGGGCAGGTCAGCGCGCTCGCGCTGTTCTCCGGGGAACTGCGGCAGGCCCGCTCGCGGGCCGGGCTCACCCAGGACCAGCTTGCCGAGAAACTGGCGTACAGCACCTCGCTCGTCGCGCACGTGGAGACCGGGAGCCGGGCACCCAGCCTGGATTTCGCGGCCCGCGCCGACGAGGCGCTCAGCACCGGCGGGCTGCTCACCCGGCTGCAGCCGTTCGTGCGCGCCGAGGCGTACCCGGCCTGGTTCCGTGACTGGGTGGAGATCGAGTGCGAGGCGACGTCGCTGCGGTGGTTCGAGCCGCTGCTGGTGCCCGGGCTGCTGCAGACGGAGGACTACGCCCGCGCGGTGCTCGCGGCGGCGCACCCGGCGGCGCCCGACGGCGAGGTGGACCGGCTGGTCATCGCCCGGATGGACCGGCAGGCGATCCTGGCCAGGGCCGACCCGCCGCTGCTGTGGGTGATCGTGGACGAGGGCGTGCTCACCCGGCCGCTCGGCGGGGCCGGCGTGATGCGGGAACAGATCGGCCGGCTGATCGCGGCGGCGCACCAGCCCAAGATCGTGCTGCAGGTGCTGCCTGCCGAGGCAGGCGCGCACCCGGGGCTCGCCGGGCCGGTCGTCATCGCCGGTTTCGACGGCGCCGCCGACGTCGCCTACCTGGACAATGCCCTGGCCGGTCAGGTGGTGGAGCGTGCCGACGAGGTAGCCAGGGTGGCCTTGCTGTACGACATACTGAAGGCGGAGGCGCTGCCCCGGCGAGCCTCCATCGACCTGGCAAAGAAGGCGATCGATAGATGGATCTGACCGGTGCCGCCTGGCGCAAGTCGTCCTTCAGCAGCGGGAACGGCGGGGCCTGCGTAGAGGTCGCGATCGTCCCCGGTGCCACGGGAGCCAGCGGCCGCGTGGTCGCCCTGCGCGACAGCAAGGACCCCGGCGGCCCCGCCCTGGTCTTCACCCCGGACGAGTGGCGGGCCTTCCTCTGCGGCGTGCGCGGCGCGCCTTAGTCAATCGGGCCAGGGCAGGCCGGCCATGTCGGCGGCGGCGCGCAGGCCCCTGGTGGCGCCGGGTGGCACCGGCGGCAGGATCAGGCAGTGGCAGCCTACGCAGATGGAGCCCGAGTCGGCGACCCGGTTGTTGCCGACCATGAGGGTCTGCTCGGGGGACACACCGAGCCGTTCGCAGGCGGCGAGGAACGGCTCCGGCGCGGGCTTGGCGATGCCCAGGTCGCAGGACAGCACGAACGCGCTGATGAAGGCGTCCAGGCCGGTCGCCGCGTAGCCCTTGTCGATGCTCCAGCCGGTGTTGCTGACGATCCCGATGGGCAGCCCCGCGCTGCTGAACGCCTTCAGCACCGCCGGGGTGTCCGGATAGGGGACCATGGTCAGCGGGCTGGTCTTCCACTCGTCGTACATGAGCTCGGCCAGGCCGGGGGCGATCTCCTCGAACGGCGCGTAGCCCGCCACGTAGGCCTCGCGGTGGTCGGCGCGGGACAGGTTCCGGCGGAGCCGTTTCTCGGCCATCAGCGACCGGCTGTGCTCCCGGGACCGGCGCCAGTTCCTGGCCGCCTCCTCCTCGGAGATGTCCACGCCCAGCCGGGCGGCGAGCGTGCGGACCATGGCCACCGGCGAGCTGCGGTGGGTCAGGGTGCCGCCGTTGTCGAACAGGACTGCGTCGAAGCGCATCGAGTCTCCTCATCCGTAGTAGCGGGCGCCGATGCCGAGGTGGTTGAGCACGAGCGCGCCGACCACGAGCGTGGCGAGGATCGCGTAACCCCAGATGTCCACGGCGGTGGTCTTGTGCACCCGGAGCGAGCCGCGGCGCTTGACCGCGCCGAAGCCGCGCGCGTCGGCCACCATCGCCATGGTCGTGGTGCCGCGCAGGGTGCCGACCAGCAGTGGCACCGTGACCAGCACCACGCACCGGCACATCCGCCCGACATAGTCCGGCCAGCGCCGGACCTGGTACCAGCGCGGCCGGGACATGTCGTAGCCGCGCAGTTCCACGGCGCGCAGCACCAGGTTGGTCCGGGAGATCATCTCGGGCAGGAACCGGAGCGCGGCGGTCAGCGCGAAGCCGACCTGCGGCGGTGCACGGAACCGCTCGAACGCCCAGGTGAAGTCGCCGACGTCGGTGCTGATCAGGATCAGCATCGAGGTGGACACGGTCACCAGCACCCGGGAGGTCTGCTGCAGGCCGAAGATCATCCCGTAGGTGGTGATTCCCGGCGAGCCGAGCCAGGCCAGCGTCCACGGGAACTGGTAGATGTAAGTGGATTGGCGGTGGCGGCAGGTAGTACATGCCCTGCCCCCAGAACCCGGCGATCGCCGGGCCGATGATCATCACCATCAGGACCCTGATCTTCGCCTTGGACGGGCGCAGCCAGAACCACGGCAGGATCGTCAGCCCGAACACGATCAGCATGAACTTCCAGGTGAACAGGATGCTCAGAATGCCCATCCCGACCGGGTAGAGCACCTTGAGCCGCGGGTCGAGCTTGTGCAGCGGGGTGTCCCTGGCCTCGTAGGTGACCAGCGTGCGCAGCCCGGACAGGCCGACCAGCTTGATGAAGGCGACCGGCAGCACCAGCGGCACGGCGAAGATCAGCAGATAGGCGATGATCGTCTCGACGATCAGCGAGTTCATCACGGCCGCAGCGCTCCCGTCCCGGGGGATGCGGCCCGGGCCGCGCCCGGCCGGTGCGCGAGCACCGCGGCGGCCAGGTCGTCCACATCCAGCAGCACATCGGTCGCGGCCGGCCCGAGCAGGGCGGACTGGAGCCGGGCCAGCGGCGGCGCCAGCACGCCCCACCGGGCCAGTTCCCCGGCTGCCGCGAACACCTGGCTGGCCGGCCCGTCCATCCGGACCCGGCCCTCGCCGAGCAGCACCACCCGGGCCGCGCGGCTGGCCAGCCCGCGGATGTCGTGGGTGACGGTGACGATGGTGATCCCGGTGCGGGCCCGGACCCGGTCGAGCAGCCGCAGGAACGCGCGCATGTGGTCGGCGTCCTGGCCGGTGGTCGGCTCGTCGAGGACGAGCACGCCAGGGGCGCCGACCAGCAGCGCCGCCAGGGCCAGCCGCTGCCTGCCGCCCTGGCTCAGCTCCCACGGGCTGTCCGCCTCGCGGCCGGCGAAGCCGAAGAACTCGATCGCCTCCGCCACGTCCAGCACCGGGTCCTTGGGCCGGGCGCGGAACCGGAAGCCGAACTCCAGTTCCTTCAGCACGGTCGTCTCGAACAGCATGTCGTCGGCCGACTGGAGCAGCAGCGCGACCTGGGCCGCGTGCTCGAACACCTTGCCCGGCCTGACCGGCTGGCCGCGGAACCGGACCGCCCCGGCGCTGGGCTTGCCCAGGCCGACCGTCAGGCCGGTCAGCGTCGACTTCCCGGATCCGTTCGCGCCGATCAGCGCGACCCATTCCCCTTCGTCCACGGCCAGCGTCACGTCGTCGACCGCGCGCTTGCCGTCGAACTCGACGCTGACGCCGTCCCAGGCCAGCACCGGCGGCCCGGCGGCCGCCGGCCCGGCCCCGGCGCGGGGGGCGCGCCGCGCCGCGGCCGCCGCCAGCGCCGCCTCGAACCAGGTGTCCTTCAGCTGACCGGCCGCCTCCTCGACCGACAGCGGAAGCACCGGGCCGAACGCCCCGGGGACCGCGTGCGCCAGCCGGGCCATGTCCGGGACGCCGACCCCGACGGCCTGCCAGGGCCGCGGATCCGCCCAGGCGGTGCGCGGCGGCTGGTCCAGCAGCACGCGGCCGTCGTCCATCAGCACCACCCGGTCGGCCCACGGGGCCACCTCGTCCACCCGGTGCTCGATGACGATCACGCCGGTCCCGCCGTGGCGGGCCAGCCGTTGCAGCGTCGCGAGCACCTCCTGCGCCCCGACCGGGTCGAGGTCGGACAGCGGCTCGTCGAGCACCAGCACCCGGGGCCGCATGGCCAGCGTCGCGGCGATCGCGGTGCGCTGCTTCTGGCCGCCGGACAGGGTCACCACCGCGGCCTTGCGCATCCCGGCCATCCCGGTCACGTCCAGGCACCAGTCCACCCGGGCGGCGATCTCCGGCTGCGGCAGCGCCAGGTTCTCCGGCCCGAACGCGACCTCCGACTGCACCGTCTGGTTGATCAGCTGCAGGTTCGGGTTCTGGAACACCATGCCGACGAACTGCGCCGCCTCGTGCGGCTTGAGGCCGCTCAGCGGGGCGCCGCCGAACGTGACCCGGCCGCGCAGTTCGCCGTGCACCCGGGAGGGGATCAGCCCGCACAGCGCCAGGGCCAGGGTGGATTTGCCGCAGCCGGACGCGCCGGTGACCAGCACCACCTCGCCGGGGCTGACCTGCAGGTCCACGTGCCGCAGCGCCGCACGGGCGGCGCCGAGATAGGCGAACGACACATCCTCCGCGCGCAGTCCGCCGTCGGCGCGGGCCGGGGTCACGCCTGCGACGCCGTCCGGCCGGACGGCCCTGACTGCTCGCTCGCAGGCGGATCTCCCGCCGCCCGCCGCTCCTTATCCTCGCGGCGGACCCCCACCAGCCACATGCTTACGCTGGCCACGAGCAGGAGCAACGCGGAGATCACCACGATCGTCCCGGCTGACAGGAACTTGTTCGGATTGCCGAACAGGACGCCGGTGTCGCCGCCGACCTCGTTATGGGTCGCCAGCAGGTAGATACCGTCCGCGAACAGCAGCAGGGACACGGCGCCGAATACCAGCGCGACCCGCTTCATGTCCGCTCTCCCTCACCAGGTCCTGTCTTCGGGCTGGCCAGCGTGCCCGCCGTAGCGCCCGCCGGCTCGGCGAACGGGTCGGCCGCCGGCTTAGCCCGGCTCGCCCCGAGCGAAGGCACCACCGACACCGCGACGCGGTGTGCCAGGATCGCGCTGACGCCGCCCTCGATGGCGTTGAACAGCCCGTTCGACCAGGTGTCGTTCCACATCTGCAGCCAGGTGTAGTACGTGGCGTTCAGGTACGGGTCGAAGGTCCAGTCGGTCAGGAACGCGTTCGGCCCGCCGCGCAGCAGGCCGATCATGAACCCGTCGAGGACCATGGACAGCCTGGTCGCCGCCGGGCCCGAAGACCCGGCCGCGGCGGGCCACGATGTACAGGTCGCAGAAGATCCCCTGGGTGAGGCCGTCGGTCCAGTCCAGCGCCCCGTGCCCGCTGCCGAACAGCAACTGGGCCAGCAGGAAGTTGACGAACACCATGGCCGTCACGCAGCCGGGCTTGCGCACCAGGGCCACCCCGACCAGCAGCAGGAACAGGTACGGCAGGTCCTGGATCTGGGTGAAGTCCGCGCCCGGGATCGGGTTGAGCAGCGGCCCGATGATCTGGTCGCCGATGATGTTGTCGTAGACCTCCAGCAGCACGCCCAGTGCCGCGACGATGAGGATGTCCTGGGTCGTCCAGCGGGCCCAGCGCTTGGACTTCAGCGCCGCCCACAGCACGATGCCGACGCCGATGATGCAGACCGCCCAGACGCCCCAGTAGTAGACGGCGTTCCAGCCGGGGGACAGCCTGATGGTGGAGTTGGCGACCATTGCGGTGGTGCCCATTGCGGCCCTCCAGATACGCGCGGATCAGCGTTTGAGGGTTACGGACGACATGCGCACCATGGCCGCAATCCCATTCAAAGCCGCCCGCCGAGGCCGTGACAACGCCGCATGCTCGTTCTTCACGCAGTGTTCACCCGGTGCCGGGCCAGGGGCCCGGGGCGGCGGCCGCGGCGGGGCAGGCCGGTAAGGTCGGGTCCCATGGCTGACCGGGCGGTGCTGGTAACCGGGGCGTCGCGGGGCATCGGTGCCGCGATCGCCCAGGCGTTCGCGGGCCTCGGCGACCGGGTCGCGGTCCACCACCGTGATTCGGCCGGCCTTGCCGCCGGGATCGCCGCCGGGCTCCCCGGCGGCGGGCACACGGTGGTGCAGGCGGACCTCGCCGACCCCGGGGCGGTGCGCCGGGCGGTCGATCAGGCGGCTGCCGCGCTCGGCGGGCTGGACGTCCTGGTCAACAATGCCGGGGTCTACGTCAAGCACCAGATCGCCGAGGTGTCCTACGAGCAGTGGCAGGCGGCCTGGCGGGACGTCCTCGGGGTCAACCTCACCGGGGCGGCCAACGTCACCTGGTGCGCCGTCCAGCACATGATCGCCGGGGGCGGCGGGCGGATCGTCAACGTCTCGTCCCGCGGGGCCTTCCGCGGCGAGCCGCGGCACCCCGCCTACGGGGCCAGCAAGGCAGGCCTGAACGCCTTCGGCCAGTCGCTGGCCCGGGACCTGGCCCCGTACGGCATCGCCGTGGCCGGGGTCGCCCCCGGGTATGTGGCGACCGACATGGCCGCCGGGCTCCTGGCGGGCCCGGAGGGGGACGAGATCCGGGCGCAGAGCCCGTTCGGGCGGGTGGCCACGCCGGCCGAGATCGCCGCCGCGGTGGTCTACCTCGCCTCACCGGAGGCGGAATGGGCCAGCGGCGCGATCCTCGACCTCAACGGCGCCTCCTACCTGCGGACCTGACCCGCGCCCTGGCGTTCACCCGCGCGGCAGGCGCTGGCTGACGATGCCGCGCATGCCCGGCTCGGCCGGGGCCCGGTCTGGCTGGGCGTGCGTAGCGCATGTGTGCCGTTACTTGAGCCGGAGCCGGGCGCGCACCGGAAGGTGATCGGAGCCGGCCGGCGGGAGCACCTCGCCGCCGCACCGCGCGACCTGGCGGCTGGCGAGAATGTGGTCGAGTTGCAGCAGTGGCCGGTGTGCCGGGTAGGTGCGGCCGCTGACCGCCGGGGCGTAGCCGGCGGCGAGCCCGGTGAGCGGCGCCGGCATGTTCAGGTCGCCGGCTATCACGGTCGGGATGTCGTCGGCGGCCAGGCGGCGGACGAGGCGCAGTAGCTGAACCGGGCTCAGCAGCCGGTGGGTCAGGTGCGTGTTCACGATGCGCAGCGGGCCGCCGCCCGGCAGTTCCATGGTGATGAGCTGGGCCGCCCGGGGCATGGGGTCGCCGGCGATGCGGCCCAGGTCGGTGACCTGGTACCCGGTGACCGGCACGGTGGTGAGCGTGGCCAGCCCCCACTGGCCGCGGTCGGTCTCGTCCGCGATGCCGACGCTGCGCAGGTCCAGGTCGTCCACCAGGTCGGCCCGGAGCAGTTCCGCGCCGAGCGCCGCGGCGATCTCGGCGACCGGGTCCGGCTCGCCGCCCGGGTGCCACACCTCCTGCAGCACGATGATGTCCGCCTTGAGCTGGCGGCAGGCGGCCTCCAGGTCGTAGGGCCGCCCGTCCGCGCCGCGCCCGCCGTGGGTGTTCAGGCTGGCGAGGATCGTTTCTGTGCTGGTTGTCACGAGTGCTCCGTCGCGAAGACATGAGCGCGCGGGTCCTGGCGCCGGTGGCACCGGCCCGGGCCCGCCGCCCCGGCGATCCCGGCAGACGCCGTCAGGGCCGGGCCAGGTTCAGCTCGGAGAGGCCGAGCCGGAACGCGGCGTCGCCGCGGGTCGTTTTCGATCCGCCAGTCCTGGTGGTAGATGCCCGTCGTCCTGGTCCTTGTCGAACCAGACCAGCCCGAGCGTCTGGTACTTGCGCATCCCGCGAACAGGTCGCCGATCTTCGCGAACTGCCCTGCCTGCGGGCCCACGGCGGTCTCCGAGAGCAGGATCGGCTTGCTGGTGAGCGCCCGCACCTGATCGATGGTGCTGCCCGAACACGGTGGTGAAGGTGTCGGTGGGGCGGAAGTAGTAGCCGTCGATGCCGACCCAGGTGACGTACTTCGCGCCGGGCCACCAGGACGCGATCGGCCCGGTGCCGCCGCGGTCCTGGTTGATGGTCCACAGCCAGGTGACGTTGTCGGCGCCCTCGCCGCGGAACACCGTGACGATGTGCCGCCAGGCCGCGACGAACGTGGCGGGCGGCACATGCCCGTAGCCCCAGGAGTACCAGGGCGCGTTCATCTCGTGCCCGAAGCCGATGACCACGGCGTGGCCGAAGTCCCGCACGCTGTCGGCGTAGGAGCGCAGGTAGTCGTCGTAGTCGCCGGCCGCGATCGCGGCCACCGAGGCGTAGGTGGGGTCGATCTGCACGAACGGGACGATGCCGTGCGCGTGCAGCAGGCTCGGCGAAGGAGGTCGGCGAACGGCTGCGCCCAGCCGCTGAAGTAGCCGACCAGGTTGGGCTGGCGGCGACCGCGCGGCTGAAGCCGGCGATCGGCTGGTAGTCGGGCGGCGCGCCGTCCTCGTAGACGCCGAGGTAGGACGCCAGGCGTGGCGGCAGCGAGGCGTGCACGGCCGGGGCCGTGCTGGCTGGGCGACACGACCTGGTGACGGCGTAAGGTCAGCCCGCGCCGACGGCGATGAGGACGGCCAGGCAGCGCCGCCAGCTCGGTCTTCATGCCGCCTTCTTCCCCGGGAACACGACCCGGCCGACCACGGCCAGGTTGACCAGGCCGAAGATCAGCAGGACGGCGAACTGGGGTGTCTGCGCCGACACCGTCCGCCAGACCGCCAGCACCACCCAGGCCAGGGCCGCGCCGCCGCTCCACCCGGTGACCCACGAGCCGGAACCGCCGCAGCGCGCTGCCCGGGGTCCGGGTCGGCTGCCAGCCCATGGTCTTGCCCCAGGCGCCGTCCCAGATGGCGAACACATGCGCCCAGCCCCGGGCGATGCCCAGCGGCCAGACCGACGGCCCGTACCTGGACCGGTGCCACAGCGGGTACAGCACGAATCCGGTGAGCACGGCCGGGAGCAGGATGACGAAGTTCCGCAGCCGGATGTCGCCGGGCAGAACAGGACGAGCATGACGATCGGGATGCACCGGCCCGAAGAACGTCAGCAGCCCGGTGTAGGCGTAGTAGAAGAAGCCGGACAGGTAGGTGAGCCGGGCCGGGACACGACATCGGCACCGTCCACAGCCGCTCGAGAACATCACCCCGGCGTTGCCGGTGCACCAGCGGTACTGCTGGCGCACGAACGCGTCCAGGTTGTCCGGGCAGATCCCGGCCGACAGCACGATCGGCAGGTAGACCATCCGCCAGCCGGCCCGGCGCACGTCGAGCCCGGTGTGCACGTCCTCGGCGTACGGGATGAGCGTCGGGCCGCCCTGCGGTTCCAGCGCGGCCCGCCGGTACACCGCGGAGGTGCCCACGCAGATGGCCGCGCCGAACCGGTCCCTGGCCACCTGGACCGAGCGGTAGAACACCTCCTGGATCGCGCCGGCCGCCCGCTCGATCCAGGTCTGCCTGCCGTGCTGCCGCGGAAGTACTGCGGCGTCTGCACGATCGCGATCGGCCGGGTCGTCCATGTAGGGCAGCGTCTCGGCCAGGAAGTCGCGGCGCGGCGCGAAGTCGGCGTCCAGGATGACGATGAACTCGCCGTCGGTGCGGGCGAACGCGTACCGCAGGTTGCCGCTCTTCTTGTACTCGCCGGGATCGGGCCGCACCCAGTAGCTGAAGCCGAACTCGGCGGCCAGCCTGGCCGCCTCCGGGTCGTCGCCGTCGTCCAGCACGTAGGCCGGGCCACGCCCCGGTAGCCGGCCGATCAGTCCGGCCACCGCCGTCCAGGTGTTGCGCAGTACCTCGATCGGCTCGCCGCAGATCGGCAGGTAGATGTCCACGCTCGGGGTACCACGACGGGATACCAGGTGCGGATCCGCCGGTCGTGCGCGGCCAGGTCGAAGCCGCGGCCGGTGAAGTTCACCGGCAGGCTGATGGCCTGGTACAGGAAGAACGTCACGGTGAACACCATGAACGGCCACGGCAGCGGGTCGTGCGCCTCGAACTCGACCTGGCTGAAGATGAGGCGCGGCCGCGCTGATCACCAGGGCGGTGGCCAGGTAGAACAGGTTCCGCTCGACGTAGGAGTACTTCTCGCTGGTGTCGGGCGGCAACGGCAGCACCAGGCAGGTGCGGCCGGTGCCGCCCGGCCGGCGGCAGGCGACGTCGCGCTCACCGGCGGCCCTGGCTGTGCTGGCTGGGCGGCGCTGGTCGCCGCAGCCGCGGCTCGTAGCGCGGTGGCAACTGGCTGGTGCTGGTACTGCCGGACGCGGTACGTCACGGGCCCGGGCCGTAGGGGACCACTAGAGCACGTGGTAGTGGTGGTTGGCCTGCAGTGTCGGCGTCGATGCTGTGGTCCAGCGCGGTCGTGTCGGCGAAGTTCAGCGCGACCAGGGAGAAGTAGCCGCGGCGCGATGTACTGGGCGAACTCCCGGGGTCCGGCACCTGTGGCGCCCGGCGGCCACCGTTCAGTATGCCGATGCTCTGACCGGACGGCAGGACGATGTTGCGGGTGGTGGACCAGCGCTGCCACTGACTGCCCGAACGGAGGTAGTACTCGGCGACCTGCGGGTCCTCCACCAGCAGGTGGCCGCGGCGTGGTCGGCCAGCGGGCCGAAGATAGAGATGAAGCTGGCCGCGTTGGGCCAGTCGGTGGCCAGCGCCAGGGACTGGCTGGCGCCGAGGGTCACGGGAAGGCCAGCGCGACCGCGCAGGCCGCGCGACGGTGGCCCTGGTCCACCCGCTGGGCACCGCGGCGATCAGCCGATCCACCGCGTAGCCCGCGGCCATGGCGGCGAACCAGGCCCCCATGCACGACGTGGCTGTTCAGGGCGAGCGCAGTGCGCAGGCGGGCCTGCTCCGCGGGCACCGACAACACCGCCGCGGCCAGCAGCCAGCGAGCCAGGCTCTGGCCCTCGGCCCGCCACGGATCGCGCCGATGACCACGCCGCAGACCGCGGCCACGACGATGACCCCCGGTCCATGATCCGGACGGCGCAGCACGGACAGGGCCGGGTGCATCCCGGTCACGCCCAGCGAGAGTGCCTGATGGATGCCGGTGACGTAGTACGTCACCGCCGGTCAGCGTGCCCACCGTGACCAGCGTGGCCAGCACGGTCAGCAGCGTCGCGGCCGCGGCCGATCGCCTGCTTGCCGCCTGGCTTCGGGTAGGCGATCAGCAGCGCGGCAGCGAGCACCATGGGGTCGAGCAGCGCGGACCAGTAGGCCGTGGCGTTGGCCAGAGCCAGCGCGACCCCGGCCACGATCATCCAGCCGGTCGCGTCGCCGCGGGTCCCGGCCCTGGCCACACACCAGGCGGCCAGCGCGACCAGAACACCGACATGGCGTCGCCGGTGGCGAGCGCGCCCAGGCCGCAGTACCGGGCCGGTCGATCGCGAACAGCGCCGCCGCGAAGAACGCGGCCCGGCGGCCGAACAGCCGGCTGGCCGTGCCCCACAGCAGCGCGGTCGCCCCGAGCATGAACACCAGTGACAGGACGCGGGCTCCGGTCAGGCCGGCGACGTTGTCGGCCAGGACGCCCAGCGGCGGGTAGGCGACCGGGGCGCCGGACAGGTATGCCTGGAACGGCGGCACCGGGGTGCCGTGCAGCCAGTGCGACCACAGCAGGTGGCCGGCCCACAGCGAGGTGGCCTCGTCCGGTGACGCGGTGTCGGACCAGAGCAGCCGGCACGACAGGATGGCCTGAACGGCCAGCACGGCGCACAGCAGGGCGGCGGTGCGGCCGCGGGCCGGGGGAGCGCCGGGCTCCGGTTTCGCCCGGCTGGGGGGCTTGTGGCGTTCGGGGCGGTGGGGGCTGCGGGCTCCGCTGCTGGCGGTGCGACCCGGCTACCCGGGCTGGGAAACGCGCCGGGGCCGACGGGGAGGGCCGCGGGCGGGGCGGGGGGAACCGTGACGGGGAGGAGCTCGAGCGCTACGGCCTGGGCGGCGGCCGCGCGGCCGTTGCGGCGCGGGTGCGGCACCGGGGAAGTTCTCGGCCCACGCCTGCGACCAGCGCTCCGATGGGGACGCCTCAGCCGGCTGTGGTGGCGGAGAACCCCCCCGGCCTGCTGTGCCGTTCTCCATTAGCGCACCTGCCCGCGCAGGGGCTGAGCGGGGCACGTCGGCTGCCCCCCGCAGCCCGTCAATCCTGCTGGCATCGCCGTGCCAGGCGAACCCCCGAACAGGAGACCGCTGGGGTGAAGCTACTAACATCCCTCGGCACCGGCGGGCGTTTGCCAGGATTTACGCTGGTCTGCCTGCTCGCGCGGCACGTAATCCGTTGGCGGCCGGCACCACGCAGCGCGGTGGCGTCCTGACTGGCTGGGTTGGACCGCAGGTCAGCCGATAATCCGGTGGGCCGCGGCGGCCACGGGGCGGTCCCGAGGAAGAACCGGGGGGCGAGCGCAGGTAACTACCCAGGGATAGCCAAATGTGGCTACGCTGCTATACGGCCGGTCACGCAGCCCCTCAAAGGGGCGTGCGCACTTTAGGTAGTTTCCTTGCGACAATATGCGATTTCGGTTGAATTAACCGGGCAATGTATGTTCCGCTGTCCAGGCACACGTCCCGCTCGTGGGCAGGCCTCCGGGGGGTGGCCGCATGATAGATGATGGCGGCGTTTCGCCGCTTCCCCGCCGCGTTCCCGGGGCGTCCGACTCACCCAAGCCGTCGGTGCGGGTCGATCGGACGGCGATCCCCGAGGACCTGCGGCAACGCGTGCTGACCGCGATCGCATCCGAGCTTGAGCGCGACGAGGCCGAGCGGCGCAAGGCCCAGGAGCGGACGGTGCCGCGGGCCTGGCTTCCGCTGGCGAGCCGGGCGCGGGGCAGGCGCGGGGCGCCTTCGCGGCCGCGGCGCAGGCCAGGAAAACGGCAGCGGCGCGAGCGGGGCGAACGGCGGCGGCGCGTCCAGGCCAACGGCAGCGACCAGAGCCCGGCGAACGGCAAGGCGCCGGCCTGGAATCGGCGCGGGAGCAGGCGGCGGCCCAGCACACAGACACCGAGCGCGGCGCTACGACGGACGGGGCCCGCGGTGCTCCGCAGGACGCCGAGCGGGCCCCGGATCGGCGGGCACTCCCGGGCAGGGCCTGGCCGGTCGGCCGCCGCGCCCCCGGACGGCACGCCCCCGTGGCCGCCGGTGCCGCTGCCGCGGCGGGCCCCCGGGGCGAACGGCGCCCCGCCGCCGCCCGCGGAACTGCGGCGCGAGTACCTGCCGCCGTCCGTGCTCGGCCGCCGGCTGGACCCGGAGGCGCACACGGAGCCGCTGCCCAGGATCTCCGGGCTGCACCCGGACGTACCTGTGAGCACGGCCGGCGCCCAGCCCGCCGAGGCCGCCCCCGCCACTCCGGCACCGGCACCGCCGCCGCCGATCCGGCTGAGGCGCACCGCCGGCCGCGGCGTCGGCAGCCGCACCGGATGCCCTGACGATGCCCGTCCCGCCCGACCTGGCCCGGTCGCTGGGCCTGACCGCACCCCCGGCCCAGCCGCAGCGCCGGGGAAAGCAGGAACGCCTGCCGCGCCGGGCCGCGGGCTCGGCTGTCGCGCCGGATGCCATGACGATGCCGGTCCCGCCCGACCTGGCCTGGCGGCGGGCCTGGCGCGCGGCGCCGACGCCGTTGCGGCACGCCCGGCCGTACCAGGCGCCGCGGACTCGACAGCGCCGCCGGCGTTGCGCCCCTGCCCGGGCAATCGGCGCCTGCCGCGCGCCAATCCGCCGCTGCCCGCGCAACCCACGCCCCGCTACTCAAGGCCGGCCGACCTGGGCGGGCCGGGCCCCGGTGGTGGCCAGGCGGCCGCACCGCGGCACCGGCGCCCATGGCGGCCCCCGGCCGGGTCAGAAGCCACGGCGGTCCGGGCGGCGCTGGCGCATCTTCGGCGTGTTTCTCGCCGTGGTAGCCCTGATCGTGGCCGGCGTGGTCGCGCTGATACTGTCTGGCCGGCCCGCGGGCGGGCACGGCACCGGCCTGGGCCCGCAGGCACGCCACGCCGAGGCAGCGGCGCGCGCCCAGGCGGTCGCCTGGGTGGCCGGCCAGGTCAGCAGGACCGCCGTGGTGGCCTGCGACCCGGTCACCTGCCAGGCACTCAGGGCACGTGGGATACCCGCGAGCGACCTGTACCAGCTCGGCCCGCAGACCACCAGCCCGCTCCGGTCCCAGATCATCGTCGCGACGGCCGCCGTGCGGGCCCAGTTCGGCAACCTGCTCAGTTCCGTGTACGCGCCTGCCGTGCTGGCGAGCTTCGGTTCCGGCGCGGCGCGGGTCGACATACGGGAGACCGCCCCGCACGGTGCCGCCGCCTACCGGGCCACGCTCAGCGCCGACGTGGCGAACCGGAAGGCGTCGGGGAACGAGTTGCTGAACAGTGGCCGGGTCACGGCGACCTTCTCGCGCGGCGGGAACTGGCCGCCGGGGACGTGGACCCGCGGCTGCTGCTCGCCATCGCGGAGATGGCCGCCGCGCACCCGATGTACATCGTCGATTTCGGCCGCCCCGCCCCCGGCGCGGACGCGGCCATGCCGCTGCGCCAGGCGGACCTCGCCGAGGACGCGCACGCGCACCATCATCGGGGCCACGCGGTCAGCGGTGAGTACGTCCGGTCCATGGTCAAGTTCCTGCGCTCGCAGCACGGCCAGTTCCGGGCCGCGCGGGTACAGACGGTGCACCTGGCCAGCGGCGCCGTGCTCCGCGTCGAGTTCACCGCGCCCAGCCCTCTCGGCCTGCTCGGCCCGCACGCCTGACCCAGGGGACGCGCCGATCAGTTGCCCTGGTTGCGCCCTCCGCCACGAACGTGCCGCGGTCACGACAGCCCCCAGGTGACCTGCGGGCCTGGCCGCCGCCGCGACCACCTCAGCCATGCGGGCGCCGCCCGCCTCGAATCGGGTGGCGGAATGCCCCCTCAGGGGTGATGTGCGAGGGCCCGCTCAGCAGGGACGCTGGTGGTGCTATGAAAGCTCTAGGAATCCTGGCCAAGTATGTGCCCCGGCGGCTCGCCGCGATCTCCTGCGGTGTCATGCTCCTGACGGTCGCGTGCGGATCGGGCAGCAGCAGCACGGCCGCCAGCGCACCCTCGTCGTCGGCGCCTGCCTCTGCCTCTGTCTCTGCCTCGCCCGCGAGTTCAGCCCTGTGTGCCGACGCCGCTGCCCTGCGCACTGCCCTGGCCAAGCTCACACAGGTCAAGGTCGGGAAAGGCGCGGTGAACGAGATCAAGGCCGACCTCGCCGGGTCAAGACGGCCGCGACGAGCCTCGCGACGAGGCCAAGGGCCAGTTCCGGCCCAGACAAGCAGCCTGAAGTCCGCGCTCACCAGCCTCGGGACCGCGGTCCAAAACTGGCCGCGAGCCCCAGCGCCAGCGCCGTGGCGAGCGTTGCTACCGCGCTCGGCCAGGTCACGGCAGCGGGCAGAACATCTGTTTGCCGCTGTGGGCAAGCACTGCCCCTCCGTGGCTTAGCCAGCCCGCCCGGGGCGCGACTGCGGCGGGCCACGCATGCGGGGCCGGAACCGGGGCCCGCGCGGCCATGTGGTGATCTGACCGCCTCGGGCGCTGCGGATGAAAGCTATCCTGTCGAGCGGCACCGATGGATCTCCCGCCGGTCACCGGTCTACCCTTCAGCCGCTGCGCCGCGCAGCCCGGCGCCGGACCCGGGTGCCCGATCTGCCACGGAGGTAGTTGCGATGACAGCCGTAGTGCTGGACATATCCATGTCGCTGGACGGCTTCGTCACCGGCCCCCGGCCCGGGGTGGGATGCCGCTGGGCGAGGGCGGGCAGCGGCTGGACGACTGGATGCTCTGCGGGGCCGCCGGCCCCGGCGAGCCGCCAGGCCACGGTGAGACGGCCGACGTCAACGGTGCGGTCGCCAGGCAACTGTTCGCCACCACCGGAGCGGTGCTGATGGGCCGCCGGATGTTCGACCTCGGTGTCGGCCCGTGGGTGACACGCCGTTCCCGGTGCCCTGCTTTGTGCTCACCCACCAGGCGCACGAGGACGTCGTCATGGCCAGCGGCACGTTCACGTTCTTCACCACCGGCCTGGCCGCCGCGCTGGACCGGGCGACGGACGGACAGCCGACGGCAAGAACGTTCTCGCCCACAGCCCCGATGTCGCCCAGCAGCTACTCCACGCCGGCCTCCTCGATGAGATACAGCTTCACCTCGTGCCGATCCTGCTGGGCGCGGGCCGCCGCCTGTTCGACTACACCGGCGAGGCCGCCAGCCGCGAGGGCCTTGAGCTGACCGGGGTCATCGAGGACCCCGGGCGTCACCCACCTGCACTACCGTCTTTCCAGGATAACATGCCCCGCCATCCAAGATCACCAACCGGCGGTGACCGTGTAGC
>CAWCKG010000014.1:0-117211 GCA_963795785.1 uncultured Actinomycetes bacterium | reverse complement strand
TACCGGGAATGGGCGATGCGGACCGCGGAGAGAGCTCATACCACGACGAGAACTGCGCGCGCGCGCGCTCGACCCACACCGGCAATTCCGGCTCGAATCTCGTAGCATGCGCCAGATCCGGATAGCGCGCCATTAGGAGTCTGTAATTCCTCGTTGATTACCGCGTCGCCGAAAATGTCGCGCTGCTCCCTGGCCAACAGCCTCCATCTCGCGCGCCAAATTGCCCACTGCGTTCGGCGTCAGTTGCCTTGCGCCCCCTGCCGCCGCCTGGATTCGACCAGGCCTGCACCGGCGCGAAGCGCGAGCGCGATCTCCTGCGCGGGCTGGATTCGACACGATATGGTAGCGCGGCGTTCGCCTTCGGAGGCGTCGGCGGCAATCATGTGATCGATGGAGCTCCGGACGGCTCTGCGCAGCGAGACGTTTCTTCAGATCGCTCACCCAAGTCGCAAAATGATCAACCCAGCCAAGGATTGCGAAACTGCCACGCGCCGAAGCTCGTCCACAGTCAAACGTGGCCATTCCAGAGATCGTCGCCCACTGGCCTGCATGGAGAACAGAGCGCCAGCGCTCTCTCGCTCGCATGCCGGTAAAGCACGCGCGCCGCAATCTCGTCTTTGCCATCCGCGAAACCGGCCGCGCTCACCGACAACGCGTTGCCGCAAATCCGGCGTACCGGGTGCGCCTCCCGCGTCGATCTGCGGACCGACGCCCTCAATCACCACGCGCTGCCGACCATCGGCTGGCTTCATCGCATTCATGCCTCAATGCGAAACTCTCGATAGCTCGTCTCGGCGAAGCAAGCGGGAGCCGGGCCCCCAGCTCGGGCTGCGCCCGCCAAATGGACTGTATTTAATAAAGATGCGTTGTTTGGAATATGGGTTGGTGAGACTTGATTCCGCAGCGTCGGATAATTCCATACCAACAGGCATACGATAAATGAGCATCGTAGCCCTTATGACACGTACGCTGTTGCCAGGACGACCTCACCCCTTAGGAGCAACAGCTTATAAACGAGGCACCAACTTTGCCGTCTTCTCTGAGACGGCAGCCGGCATGTACGTTTGCCTGTTTCGATGACGGGCAACAGACCGAATGCATTCAGCTCCGCGAGCGCACCGCTTTTGTCTGGCACGGATTCACAATCATCAAGCCCGGCCAGCGCTACGGCTTTCGCGTCGAGGGCCCATGGGACCCGAGAATGGCCTGCGCTTCAACTCCAGCAAGCTCCTCGTCGACCCTTATGCGAAGGCCCTCACCGGCGACGTCGACTGGAAAGCCCCGATTTTCCCCTCTTCGAATCCGGCGACGATCTCATCGCGACGACAAGCAGGATTCCGCCCGCGGAGTCCCCAAATGTATCGTCGTCGACCCCAGTTTCGACTGGAACGGCGATTTTCCGCCCGAGATTCCCCTCGCTGACTCTGTCATCTACGAAGTCCATGTTCGCGGCTTCTCCATCCGCAATCCCGGGGTGCCCGAGCATCTTCGCGGGACTTACGCCGGACTTCACTCCCGAAGCCAGCATCGCGTACCTTAAAAAGCTCGGCATTACCGCGGTCGAGCTGCTTCCCGTCCACCACTTCATCGACGAAGGCCACCTGGTTGATCGCGGACTGCGCGACTACTGGGGCTACAACACGCTCAGTTATTTCGCGCCTATGTCCCGCTACAGCTCTTCCGGTGACATGGGCCAGCAGGTCGTCGAGTTCAAGCAGATGGTCAAGGACCTCCACAAGGCGGGCATCGAAGTCATCCTCGACGTTGTCTACAACCACACCTGCGAAGGCAATCGCCTCGGCCCCATGCTCTCCATGAAGGGCATCGACAACCCGACCTACTATCGCTCAGGTCAACGACAATCCCCGCTATTACATGGACTATACCGGCACCGGGAATACCCTAACGTGATGAATCCCCAGGTGCTGAAGCTCGTCATGGACTCGCTGCGCTACTGGGTCACCGAGATGCACGTCGACGGCTTCCGCTTCGATCTGGCCAGCACGCTTGCCCGCGAACTGCATGCCGTATCCAAACTCTCCAGCTTCTTCGACACCATCCACCAGGACCCCACGCTCGCCGACGTCAAGCTCATCGCTGAGCCCTGGGATGTGGGAGAAGGCGGCTATCAGGTCGGTAACTTCCCCGTTCTGTGGGCCGAATGGAATGGCCGCTACCGCGATACCGTCCGCCGCTTCTGGAAAGGCGATTCCGGCCTGCTCTCCGACTTCGCGTATCGCCTTACCGGCTCTTCCGATCTCTACGAGATGGACGGCCGCAAGCCATACGCGTCCATCAACTTCGTCACCGCTCACGATGGCTTCACGCTCGCAGACCTCGTCAGCTACAACCAGAAGCACAACGAAGCCAATGGCGAGAACAACGACGACGGCAACAACGATAACGATTCCTGGAACATGGGCGCGGAAGGCCCCACCGAAGATCCTCTCATCAACGAGATGCGCGAGCGCCAGATGCGCAATTTCCTCGCCACGCTCATTCTTTCGCAGGGCGTTCCCATGATCTGCGGCGGCGACGAGATCGCCCGCACCCAGCACGGCAACAACAACGGCTACTAGCTCCAGGCTGCGCCGCTGCGAGTAGTTCATCTCTTCCACGACGCCGGCCACGCGGTGCACGATCCGGCCGAAGCGCGTCCTGGGCTCGATTGCAGTCATCTGAGGCTCCTCTCTCACGGACTTCCTGTCCGTTCGTGCTTTCAGCATCGCCGTAAGGCCCCCGCCGCCGGATCGTACGAATGCCCTAGTTCCTGCCCCGGCGCGGGTCTTAGGCCGGGTGGCCATGCCATAGTCCAGGCATGGCCATCTTTGACGACCTCGAGGCGGAGCAGGACCGGCTGGAGGAGATCCTCACCGGCCTCGCCGCGACGCAGTGGACGGCGCCGTCGGCGGCGCCCGGCTGGAGCGTCGCCGACGTCGTGCTGCACCTCGCGCAGACCGAGGAAGCCGTGGTCGCGAGCGTGAGCGGCGCCGCCCTGCGCCCCGCGCGCGAATCAGGGACCACGGTGGACCAGCTCGCCGACGATATGGTCCGGGCGCAGCGAGCCGAGCCAGCCGTGGTCTTCGGGCGGTGGCGCGAGGCCAGGCGCGCGGCGGTGCGCGCGCTGCGCGCGGCCGACCCCGGGCAGCCGCTGTCCTGGGTGGAGGCGCCGCTGAAGCCGGCCACGATGGCCACCACCCGGCTGGCCGAGCACTGGGCCCACGGACTGGACATCACCGGGCCGCTGGGCATCCCGTTCCCCGACACCGGCCGGCTGCGGCACATCGCCTGGCTGGCGCACCGCTCGCTGCCGTACGCGTTCGCGCTGGCCGGCGAGGGAGCCCAGGATGTGCGCTGCGAGCTGACCGCCCCGGACGGGGTGACGTCCTGGCGGTTCGGGCCGGACGACGCCGGATCGGTGATCAGCGGCCCGGCCGGCGCGTTCTGCCGGGTGGCCGCCCAGCGGCTGGCGCCCGAGCGGTCCGGCCTGCGGGCCACCGGCCCGCAGGGGCCTGCCGCGCTGCGGCTGCTGCGCACCTACGCGGCCTGACGCGACCTGTCACACCTGGCCGGTTTCCCGGTGTCGACGGTGGTGCGGACGCACACTGGCGACGGAAAGGACTCAGATCATGGCGCGCATCTCACTGGACCCCCCCAAGACGCTGAGCTACCGGATCGGCACCCGGTTCGCCCGCCGCAGGTACGGGGTGATGCTCGATCCCGTCGCCGCCATGGGGCACAACATGAAGGTGGGGCGCTCGTACGGGCTCTTCGAGCTGGGCGTGGAGCGCTGGCGGGCGCTGGACCACGGCCTGAAGGACCTCGCGGTCATGGCGGCGGCCGCGTCGATCGGCTGCACCTGGTGCCTGGACTTCGGCTACTGGGAGGCCACGGTGAACCACCAGGTGCCCGCGGAGAAGATCCGCGCGGTGCCGGGCTGGCGGGACAGCGACGTGTTCACCGAGCTGGAGCGGCTCGTGCTGGAGTACGCCGAGGCGATGACGGACACGCCGCCGAGCGTCACCGACGAGCTGGTGGCCCGGCTGAGCGCACACCTCAGCGAGGCGGAACTGGTCGAGCTGACCGCGATCGTGGCCGTGGAGAACCTGCGGTCGCGGATCAACTCGGCGCTCGGGCCTGACCGCGCAGGGGTTCAAGGACCGGTGCGAGATACCGGCCCCCGGCGGTGCGGCGGCCGATGGCGCCGCGGCGGCCAGCGGGGCCGGGCCCTGAAGGGGGAAGGGGAGGCGGGTGGGGTGACCGACGCGGAGGTGTTCGAAGCGCACCGCGGCCTCATGTTCGCGGTGGCGTACCGGATGCTGGGCAGCATCGCGGACGCCGAGGACGCGGTCCAGGACGCCTGGCTGCGCTGGTCGGCGGCGCCCCGCGCGGATGTCCTCGACCCGAAGGCGTACCTGGCCCGGGTCGTCACCACCACGGCGCTGAACCGGCTCCGCTCGGCGCGCGCCCGCCGGGAGGCCTACGTAGGGCCGTGGCTGCCCGAGCCGTTGCTGACCGAGGCCGGCCCGGATGCCGCGGAACGGGCTGAGCTGGCCGAGTCCGTGTCGGTGGCCATGCTCGTGGTCCTGGAGTCGCTGACACCGGAGGAGCGGGCGGTCTTCGTGCTGCGGGAGGTCTTCGGGTTCGGCCACGCGGAGATCGGGGCCGCCCTCGGCCGGTCCGCTCCCGCGGTGCGGCAGCTCGCGCATCGCGCGCGGGAGCATGTCCAGGCGCGCAGGCCGCGGTTCGACGTGGACTGGGACCAGCAGCGCGAGGTGACCGAGCGGTTCCTCGCCGCCGCGGCCGGCGGCGACATCGAGGGGCTGATGACGGTGCTCGCCCCGGACGTGACGCTGCTCACCGACGGCGGGGGCAAGGCCCGCGCCGCGCTGCGGCCGATCGCCGGCGCCGGCAAGGCGGCGCGGTTCCTCGTGGCGATCGCCGGCCGGCCCTACATGGGCGTGGACATTTCCGGCATGACGCTGGCGCCGGCCGAGATCAACGGGAGCCCGGGCACGCTGATCATGACCGGCGGCCGGGCGATCGCGGCCCTGACGCTGACGGTCTCGGGCGGCCGGATCACCGCGATCCAGCTGCTGGTCAACCCGGACAAGCTGACCGCGATCACCGCGGGCCGCACCCTGCCGATGTGAGCCGTCAGCCCGTCACGGTGAACGTGGTGCTCGCCGAGGCGAAGCTGCGGCGGCCCCGCACCTCGATGCTGTGCGCCCCGGCCGTGGCCTGGGGGATCGTGATCTTGGTGGTGAAGGTGCCGGCCGCGGTGGTCTTGACATGGCCGAGCACGGTGCTGCCGTCCCAGTAGATGGTCACCGTCTCACCGGCGTAGAAGCCGCTGCCGCCGACGGTGACCTGGGCACCCACGGCGCCGCTGCCCGGATTCACCGACATCAGGACCGGCGTGTAAACCTCAGCCGTGCTGGTCGCCGCGCCGTAGTAGCTCTCGCCGCCGCCGGCCACCAGGACGCTGCCGCCGGGCAGCAGCGTGGCCGTCTGGAACACCCGCGGCTGGGTCATCGAGTTGGCCGGGAGCCAGAAGCTGCCGTCGAAGGTCTCGGCGCTGGCCAGGGCGGGCTGGTTGCTGCAACTGGAGCAGCCGCCGATGACCATGGCCGTGCCGCCGGGCAGCAGGACCGCGGCCGCCCCGTACTGGGCATCGTTCATCGGGGCGGTGCTCGCCCACTTGCCGGTGGCCGGGTCGTACAGCTCCGCGCTGGACAGGGAGGCGCCGCCGTCCGGGGCGCTCCCGCCGGCCACCAGGACGTCCCCGTCGGGCAGCAGTTCCGCGACCGCGTTCTGGCGGACGGCGTTCATCGCGCCGGTCGCGGTCCAGGCGTTCGTCGCCGGGTTGTACAGTTCCGCGGTGCCGCCGCCGGCCAGCAGCACCTGCCCATTCTGCAGCAGCGTGGCGGTCGGGAAGGGGCCCTGCGAGACCGCCAGCGGCCCGGTGTTGGTCCAGGTCGCCTTGGCCGGGTTGTACACCTCGGCGGGCGTTGTCCCGCCGAAGCCGGCCACCAGCACGCTGCCGCTGGGCAGCAGCGTCGCGGTGAGGCCGTAGCTGGCCGCGTTCATCGGCGTGGTGGCCGCCCAGGTGCCGGTGGCCGGGTTGTACAGCTCGGCGCTGGCGAGCGGGATGAAGTTGCTGGACAGGCCGCCGGTGATGAGGACCTTGCCGTCGGGCAGCAGGACCGCGGCCGGGTAGGACCGTGCGGCGTGCAGCGACCCGGTGGCGGCGAACGAGCGGGTCGCCGGGTTGTACAGCTCCGCGGTGGCCAGGCTGGTGGCGGTCTGCGTCTGGCCGCCGGCCAGCAGCACGTTGCCGCCGGGCAGCAGGGTCGCGGTGGCGTGCTCGCGGGCGGAGGTCATCGAGCCGACGGGCACCCACGCGTCGGGCCCGCCGCCGTACCCGGTGACCGGGACGCCCTGCGAGCCGTTCGGCGCGTTGTCCGACACCGAGATCGTGGCCGAGCGCAGCGAGATGGACGACGGGGCGAACCGCGCCGCCACGGTGCAGGTGCCGCCGGGCGGCACCGGGGCGCTGGCGCAGCCGGTGTGCACCCGGAAGTCACCGGGGTTCTTGCCGCTCGCGGTCGCCCCGGTGACCACGAGATTGGCCGAGCCGACGTTGGTGACCTTGTAGAAGTGCGCGGCGCTGACCGTGCCGACCTGCTGCCCGCCGAACGCGATCGAGCCGGGCGCGACCGTGACCAGCGGGCCGTTGCCGGCCAGGAACTCCTCGGCGGTGGACAGCGGCTGGCCGTCCGGGCCGTCACCGCCGGCGACCAGCACGCGCCCGTCCCGCAGCAGCGTCGCCGTCTGGTGGGTGCGCACGGTGCTCATCGGGCCCGGCGACACCCAGATGCCGGCCTTCGGCTCGTAGATCTCGGCCACCGCAGTCCCGCCGCCCGCGACCAGCTACCCAGCCGCTCGGCAGCAGCGTGGCCGTCTGGCCCGCGTGCTTGGCCGCCATCGAGGCCGTGGGGGCCCACGTGCCGTTGGCGGGGTTGTACAGCTCGGCGCTGGAGTACTCGAACTGCGAGCAGCAGTCGCCGCCCTCATTGAGGCCGCCCGCGACGAGTACCTCGCCGTCGGGCAGCAGCGTGGCGCTCTGCTGCTCGCGGGCGCCCTGCATCGACCCGGTCTGGGTCCACGTCCCGGCCGCCGGGTTGTACAGTTCCGCGCTGCTGACGTCGCTGCAGAAGTCGTCGTCGCAGTTGTTGAAGCCGCCTGCGGCCAGCACCTGGCCGTCGGGCAGCAGGGTGGCCGTGAAGGACTCGCGGCCGAACTTCATCGGCCCGGTCTTCGCCCACGTCCCGGTGGCCGGGTTGTACAGCTCGGCGCTTGCTCAGCGTGCTCTCGAAGCTGCCGGCGTCACAGCCGTACCCGCTGCCGTTGCAGCCGCCGCCGGCCACCAGCACCTGGCCGTCGGGCAGCAGGGTGGCGGTCTGCCCGGACCTGGCCACGGTCATCGCGCCGGTCGCGGACCAGGTGCCGGTCGCGGGGTCATACAGTTCCGCGTTCGTCACCTGCTTGAGGCCGTGCACCCCGCCGGCCACCAGCACCTTCCCGTCCGGGAGCAGCGTGGCCGTGGCGTTGCTGACCGCCAGCGGCATCTTCCCGGTCGGCGAGAACGTCCGGGTGGCCGGGTTGTACAGCTCCGCGTTCGTGGTGCCACCGGCGGCGATCAGCACCTGCCCGTCATGCAGCAGCGTGGCGGTCTGCCCGGACTGTGCGACGCCCAGCGCGCCCGTCGCGACAAAGGTGTTCGGCGGGCCGAGCCCGCCCGCGGTAGCCGCGGCCGCCGTGGTGGCGAGCACGGGCAGGATCGAGCCGGAGGCAAGGGCTCCGGTGCAGGCAAGTACCACCAGCATGCGGTGGCAGGCCGAGCGCGACCGCTTTGTCACGAGGCAATGCCATCACGACGGCCAGCCCGAGACAATCCCATCCATGTGAAACATTTGGTTTCTATTGCTGGTAACCGGTTATTCATGGTTACCTTTGGCGCTCGGGCGGGCACCCGGTGACGTTAAATGTTGGGAAAGCCAAACTATTACCGGTGCAGGAACTTCAAGATCGCCGCGAGCAGCGCCCCGGCGAGTTGCCGCTGGAAGCGGGGCGTGGTCAGCAGGGCGGCGTCGGTCGCGTTGACCATGTTGCCGCTCTCGATCAGCACCTTCGGCACCGTGGTGAGGTTGAGCCCGGCCAGGTCGTTGCGGAACTCGATGCCGTGGCTGCCGTAATAGTCGCTCTCCGGCATGCTCGTACGGGCCAGAATGGCGGCGCGCACGTCCCGGCCGAACCGTTCCGAGGTCCCGATCACGTGGTCGTTGGGGCCGTCGGCCACCGGTTCCAGCACGGTGAACCCGCGGCCCCAGGCCGGGCCGCCGTCGGCGTGGATGTCGATCGCCACCTGCGCGCCTGAGCGGTTGAGAATCTGCGCCCGGCGGGTCACGCACGGCCCGACGCCGTGGTTGTTCTGCCGGGTCATTACCACGCGCGCGCCGTCGGCGAGCAAGGCGGCCCGCAAATAGCGGGCCACGTTGAAGTTGAACCGCGCCTCGGTGTAGCCGCCGGCCGTCTGGGTGCCGGTGGTGTCACATGTCTCGGTTTCCCGGCCGTTCCAAATCGGCTGATTGATGTAGCCAGGATCGGTGCCATTGCGGCCGTTATGGCCGGGGTCAATGCCCACCGTCAGGCCGGCCAGGGGCCTGGCCGCCGCGGTTGGCTGCGGGCTGGCCGCGGGGGTGGCCGGGCCGGGGGAGGCCGGGCCGGGGGAGGCCGGCGCGGCGGGAGAGGCTGCGGCATCACCGGCGGCTCCGGTGCCGCTGGCGGTTGGCTGCGGGCTGCCGCACGCCACCGCCAGCAGGCAGGCCAGCGCTGCCGGGACGGCGGCCGTGGCGGCCAGCCGCACCCGGCTGCCGCGCGCGCCCGGTGCCGGTCACGGTGGCTCGGTCTCCTCGCGGGCTGGCTCAGGGCGTGTCCCATAGATCATTCGGCCTGCTGCGACGGCATGGATCCACGGGCACGCCCTAACCGCTGAACGTGTCGATGTTCTCAATCTTCCACCGGCCGCCCTGGCGCAGGGCGGTGACCGCGAACATCGCGCCGGCGTAACTGGTCTGGCCGGTGCCTGCCCTGGTGTCCTGCTGGTTGGCGAAGACCAGCACCCTGGCCCGGTTGCCGTTGAGCAACTCCACCCCGCTGTTGGTGACCTTGGTCGTGACCACCAGTTTCTGCGCGGGCGCGTTCCTGGTCACCAGCGCGAACAGGGTGTTGTACTCGTGCACCGCCGGGCCGGTGAGCACGCGCTGCGCGGCCTGCCGGGTCGCCGCGGTGTCGGCGTAGTTGTAGGAGAAGATCGTGTTGACCCCGGCGGAGATCTCCCGCCGCACCGCGGCCGTGGCCGGCCCGTCGGTGAGCGCCGTGTTGGCCTGTGCGGCGGCGTTGCTGCGCAGGCTGCTGGCATGCAGTGTGGCCCACACCCCGAACCCGCCGAGGACCACCGTGGCGGCGCCGAGCCCGGCGGCGATACGCCAGCCGCGGCGCCCGGACTGGGCATCCGCCGTGGGCTGCGCGTCCGCCGTGGGCTGCGCGTCCGCCGCTGGCTCCGCGTCCGCCGCTGGTCTCCGCGTCCGCCGCTGGCTCCGCGTCCTCCGCGGCTCCGCGTCCGCCGTGGGCTCCGCGTCCGCTCGCTGGCTGCCGCGCTCGCTCGGCTTGTGCGATCTCGGGCTGCCCGTCCTCGGATTGTACGATCTCGGACTTTCCGGTGCTCGGCTTGTGCGATCTCGGGCTGCCCGTCCTCGGCTTGTGCGATCTCGGATTGTACGAGATGGGACTGTCTGGCCTGCGCCGCGTCCGTGTCCGCGGGCCCGGGCTCGGCCGGTTCGGCCGCCGCGCCGTTGGGCCCGGCCGCCGCGCCGTTGGCCCCGGCCGTGGCCTCGGTGACCTCGACGTCCTTGTCAGCCACCGGCGGAGCCTTTCCCGCTACCCGGCGCCGCGGCGCCGACCGGGACCTGGCCCAGGGCGCTGAGCTTCCACCCGGCCGGCGTCCTGGTCAGCGTGCCGAGCAGGCGGCTCTGCTTGACGGACGGCGATCCGCTGGCCGGGGTCACGGTGATCTGCACGGCCACCATGATGCTCGCCGTGTTCGGGGTCAGCGCGGTGAGCGCGCCGTCCAGGATCCTGGCTGTGGTGACCGTCTTGGTCTGCGCGATCTGCTGGGTGAACTGCGCGCGGCCGGCGTTGATCTCGGCGTGCAGCGCCCCGGTCGAGGACTGCTCCCACAGGGCCAGGCCCGCGGCGACCTTGCGGTAGTCGAGCGTGTTGAAGTTCTGCACCGCCTGCTCGCCCGCCTGGAGCACCTGGTCGCGGCGCTGGGCCGAGGCGGGCGGCGCCGCGCTCGACGCGCGGTACCACGACCAGCCCGACCAGGCCGCGAACAGGGCCGCCAGGACGGCCAGCACCAGGGCGGTGGCCACGAGTGGCTCGCCCAGCCGCCCGCGGGCGCCCGGTTTCGAGGTCATGCTTGCCGTGGACACGTCCAGAAACTCTAGGTGATGGCCGGGAGCGGTTGCGCCCGGCTCATGGGTTCAGGCCCAGCAGGCTGGCCAGCCCGGACGAGGACGCGGGGGGCGGGGTGTTCGCCGAGCCGCGCACGTCGATCCCGCTGCTGGGCGGCGAGGTGCATCGCGCGTTGGTGTTCAGCGGTGGCCCCGGTGAGGTATCCAGCCCGTTGCGGATCTTCGTGCCCTGGTACCCGGCGGTGCACGGCAGCGGGTTGAAGAAGGTCAGCGCGACGCCGAAGCGCGCCCCCTTGCTGGTGATCACCGTGGACCCGGCGGCGATCGCGGCGGGCAGCGCGGAGAACGTCTCCTGTATCGCGGCCCCGCGGGTCAGGGTGATCTGCGAGATGGTCAGCAGGTTCGCGATCAGCGCGCCCAGCGTCGGGGTGTTGTCGGTGATCAGGCCCGCCACCTGGGCCGCGGCCGCGGCGCCGTTCGCGAACAGCCGGCGCAGGTCGGCGTCGGAGGCGACGAGCTGCCCCGCGAACAGCCGCGAGCTGGCCGCGAAGGAGCGGAAGGCGTCGGCTTCCTCGTTCTGGGTGGCCAGCACCGTCTGGCCGTCCTGGATCAGCGTGTCGGTCTGCGGCAGGGCGGCGCCGGCCGCGCGGACCAGCTTGTTCTGCCCGTCGATGAGCGCCTGCAGGCTGGTGCTGGTGCCGCCGAACCCGGTGGCCAGATTGTCGAGCACCGTGCGCAGCTCACCGAGCGGCACCGAGGTGGCCAGCTGGTTGACGCTGGTCAGCAGGCTGGTCACCGGCAGCGGGAGCGAGGTGGCGCTGCGCGGGATCACGCTGCCCTGGGCGAGGTAGGGCCCGCTGCCGGTGGCCGGCCGCAGGTTGACGTACTGCTCACCCACCGCGGACAGGTCGGCCACGCTGGCCGACAGGTCCGCCGGGATCGGCGGCGCGGAGTTGCTGATGTTCAGGTCCGCCTCGACCCCGGTCGAGGTGAGCCGCACCGCGCCGACCCGGCCCACCGACACGCCGCGGTAGGTCACGTCGGCCTGGGGGAAGATCCCGCCGGCGTTGGCCAGCTCCATCTGGACGGTGTAGTAGCCGCGCACGCCGAGGAGCCGGCCGAGGTTGGCGTAGTGGTACCCGGTGTACCCCATCACCAGGACGGCGATCACCGCGAACACGACGAGCTGGATCCTTGTGGCGCGGGTCAGCATCAGTGCCCGCCTCCCTTCGCCGTAGCAGTCGGCGTCGGGGTGGGCGTCGGGTGCCGGGCTGACCGGCGCGATGACCGTGGTCCCCGGGGCGGCCTGGAGGGACAGGTAGGCGTTGAGGTAGTCGCCCTTGATGTCCTTGAGCACCTGGTCGGTGAACGGGTAGGTGAGCAGCACCTGCAGGGCCAGCGGCAGGTTCTGCCCGGCGTCGGCCAGTTCGCGCAGCATCGGTGCGAGCGACCGCAGGTTGGTGGCGAAGTTGGCCTCGCTGGCGTTGATCGTGTGCACCGCGACGTCGCTGAGCCGGTGCAGCGCGTTGAGCATGGTGACCAGTTGCGCGCGCTGATCGGCCAGCACCTGCAGGCCGGGGGTGAGGTGGTCGAGCACGTGCCCGATCTGGCGGTTCCGTGCGGCCAGGGTCGCCGACAGCGCGTTCAGCCCGTCCAGTGCGCTGATGATGTCCTGGCGGTGGTCGTTGAGATTGCCGATCAGCGTGGAGAGCTGGCCGAGCAGCGCGCGGATCTGCGGCTCGTTGCCCGCCAGCGCGGCGTTGAGCTGGGTGGTGATGACGTGCAACTGGGCCAGCCCGCCGCCGTTGAGCAGCAGCGACAGCGCGCCGAAGACCTCCTCCACGGTGGCGTTGGTGGTGGTGCTGGACAGCGGGATGACCGAGCCGTTGCGCAGGCGCCCCTGCGGCGCGAGGCCCGGCGGCGCGGACAGCCCCACGTACTGCTCACCGAGCAGGCTGGCCTGCTGCACCTGGGCGATCGCGTTGGCCGGCAGGTGGACGCTGCCGTTGATGATCATGGTCACCCGTGCGGTCCAGCTGCGGGGCGGGAGATAGATCTTCGTCACCCGGCCGACCGAGACGTCGTTCACCTTCACCGAGGACTGCGGCACCAGGTCGCCCACGTTGCTGAACTCCGCGGTCACCTGGTAGGGGTGCGAGCCCAGGCTGGCCCCGCCGGGCAGCGGAATGCTGTAGATCCCGTTGAACCCCCCCGAACTGCACCCCGCGAGGCACACCGCGGTGACGGCGGCGGTCACCCCGGCGGCCAGCGCCGGGATCCGGGCGCGCCGCGGGCGGCGTGGACCGGCCGGGGAGCGTAGCGCAGCGAAATCGCATCAGCGGCCTCCCGCCTGCGCGGCCTGCGGCGTGCCGTACAGGCCCACCCCCGGCAGCGGCAGCGGCGGGATCACCCGCAGCGCCGCCGGGGACAGCGGCACCGTGCGGCCGGCCCCGAGCCGCCCGCGCCCGTGCCGCCCGGCGTGATCGCCGTCAGGTCGTTCGCGCCCGGGCCCATGGACAGCTCGTTCAGGTCGCCGCGGCCGTCCAGCGTGTGGTTGGTGGCGTCGTAGGCGTTGACCACGTTGTCCACCGCCAGTGGTATGTCGCCCAGTGCCTCGGTCAGCGAGGCGCGCTCGTCGGCGAGGAGCTTGGTGATCGACGCCAGCTTGGTGACGTTGGTCTTGATCAGCCCGCGGTTGTCCGCGATGAAGCCCTGCACCTGGCCGAGCGCGATGGACAGCTCGTGCAGCGCGCCGCCGAGGTCCTGCCGGTCGCTGGCCAGGAAGCCGGACACGTCGGCGAGCTGCTGCTCGGCCAGCTGCACCTGCCCGTTGTTGGCCTTCAGCATCGAGGTGAACCGCTGCAGGTAGGTGATGGTGGCGAACAGGTTGCCCGAGTTGTCGCCCAGCGTCTTGGACAGCGCGCCGAACTGCGTGATCATGGCGTGCAGGTTGGCCCCGTTGCCGGTCAGGTTGGCGGCACCGGTCTTGACCAGCTCGGACAGCGCGCCGTTCTTGTTCAGGCCGTTCGGCCCGAGTGCCTGGGAGAGCCGGTTGATGCTGGTGTAGATCTGGTCCACCTCGACCGGCACCGCGGTGCGGCGGACCGGGATCACCGCGTCGTCGGCGAGCTGCGGGCCGCTGGTGTAGGCGGGGGTGAGCTGGACGTACCGGTCGGACACCACGCTGGCCGCGACCACCACGGCCTTCGCGTCGGCGGGCACGGGCACGCCGGCGTTGACCGTCATGGTGACCTTGACCTCGGTGCCCTCGGGCTGGACCGCGTCCACCGTGCCCACCGGGACGCCCAGCACCCGGACCGTGGAGCCCGGGTAGACCCCGATGGCCTCGCTGAAGTAGGCCGTGACCTGCTTGCCCTTGTGGGAGGCCTGGTACACCAGGACGCCGCCCGCCACCAGCGCCGCGGCCACGATCACGGCCCCGGCGCCAAGCACCAGCCGGTCCCGCCGCGTCCGCAGCAGGCCGCCGATCCGCATCGTCATCATCGCCGGGACCTCATGGTTTCGGGGGCTCGCACCCGGTCGAGGGACCCGTGCCGGGCGGCAGGTAGGACTTGGGGACGATGCCGCACAGGTAGGTGTCGAACCAGCGGCCGTTGCCGAGCGCGTTGCCGAGCAGCCGGTAGTACGGCCCGGCCAGCGCCAGTGCCTTCTTGAGGTTCGCCTGGTTGGCCACCAGCACGGTGGTCACCTGGTTGAGCGCCTGCAGTGCCGGGCCGAGCTTGGCCTGGTTGTCGGTGACCAGGCCGGAGAGCTGGATGGCCAGCGCCTGCGTGCCGGTCAGCAGCGCGTGGATCGCGGCCTGGCGCTGGCGCAGCTCGGCCAGCAGCAGGTTGCCGTCGCCGAGCAGCTTGGCGAACCTGGCGTCCTCGCCGGCCAGCGCCCCGGTGACGTTCTTGGCCCCGGCGAGCAGGCCGGACAGCTGGTTGTCGCGGGACGCGATCGCCTGGGACACCGAGGCGAGCCCGCGCAGCGCCGAGCGGGTGTACGGCGGGGTGCCGGAGAACGCCTCGGACAGCGTTTCCAGGCTCTTCCCCAGCTGGACGGTGTTGATCTGGCTGACCTCCTGGCCCAGCCCGTTGAACGCCTGGGTCACGTCGTAGGGCGAGGTGGTACGGGACAGCGGGATCGGCGTGGCCGGGTTCTGCGACTGGGTGCCCAGCGGGTCGAGGGCCAGGAACTTGTCGCCGAGCAGCGTCTTGATCTTGATGGCGGCGGTGGTCTGGTTCCCCACCCAGGTGCCCTTCACCTTGAAGGTCACCGCGACCTTGTTGCCGGCCAGCGCGATGCCGGTCACCCGGCCGACGATGACCCCGGCCACCCGCACCTCGTTGCCGGCCTGCAGCCCGGCGTCCTCGGCGAAGTACGCGGTGTACCCGGTGCCGCCGCCGATGATCGGCAGGTTGGCCGAGTCGAAGACACCGAATGCGATCAGCGCCAGCAGCAGCAGCCCGACGATGGCCACGGCGATCGGGTTGCGCTCGGACAGGGGCTTCATCACTGGCACCTCGCCGCGGTGACAGGAACCCCGGTCGGGTTGGGGCCGAACTTCTCCTTCACCCCGCTGACCAGGGCGTCGCACATGAAGAAGTTCAGCCACGAGCCGTAGGAGGCGAGCCTGGCGATCTGCGACATCTTGACCGGGAGGTTCTTCAGGAACGTGTTGACCGTCGGCGTGTTGTTCGCGAGGGTGCCGGCCACCCGCCCGAGCTGGGTGATGTCCTCGCTCAGCGGCGGCCGGGAGACCTGGAGCAGGCCCGCGGTGGCGCTGGACAGGCTGGCGATGGCGGAGATCGCGCTGCCGATCGGCTCCCGGTCGGCGGCCAGCCCGGACACCAGCTGCTGGAGCGTGGTCACCAGGTTGGACAGCTCGCCGCTGCGGGTGCCGATCGTGTGCAGCACCGAGTTCAGGTTGTCGATCACCGCGCCGATGACCTGGTCCCTGGTGGCCAGGGCGGTGGTCAGCGAGCCGACGCTGGCGACCAGCGCGGTGATGTTGGGGCTCTCGCCCTGGAAGACCTGGACGATCTCGGCGGAAAGCTGGTTGACGTCACCGGGGGACAGCGCCTGGAACAGCGGCTGGAACCCGTTGAACAGCTCGGTCAGGTCCAGGGCGGGGGTGGTGTGCGCTTCCGGGATGGTGCCCCCCTGGGGGAGTGTCCGGCCCACCGGGCCGGTGCCCTGGCCAAGCTCGATGTAGCGCTGCCCGACCAGGTTGAGGTACCTGATCGTGGCGGTCACCGAGGCCGGCAGCGCCCGGCCGGACTGCACGGCGAAGCCGACCAGCGCCTTGTTGCGCCCGTAGACGCTGATCGAGGTCACGTCACCGACCCGCACCCCGGCGATGTCCACGTCGTCGCCCACGTTCAGCCCGGTCACGTCGGAGAACACGGCCTGGTAGCCGACCGTGGCGGAGACTCCGCTGTGCGCGATGCTGATGCCCAGGATCGCGGTGACCGTCGCCGTGATCACGATGAAGATGACCGACTTGATGATCGGGCCGGCCAGGCTCGCGCGCTTCATGCCGGGGTCCTCAGGCGTCACCGTGGTGCCACGGAACAGCGGGGCGGTGAGCAGGCTGCCCCAGGCGGGGACCAGCGCCGGGGACCGGCCCAGCTCCATCCCGGCCAGCTCACGGACCAGCTCGCTCTCCGCGGGGGAGCCGGCCAGCTGGGCCGCGGTGGTGTGCGCCTGCCGCGCGTGCCCGGCGCCCCCGGGGGGTGCCCGCCGGGACGGCCGTGGTCGCCGGGGTTGGACGGGGCCGCGCCGTCGTTGAGGGTGATCCCCTTGAACGGGACCGAGTAGCAGTGCGGGCCCAGGTTGTCGCCGAACTTCGGGGTGTCCTGGCGGAACACGTAGCGGCCGATGTTGTGCGGCCCGAGCGGTGGCACGACGACCGCCTGGACGTGCAGGCCGGGCTGGTTGGTGCCCTTGCCGAGCAGCTTGTTGACCGCGGGCTCGAAGTTGACCAGGTCCTTCAGCGAGCACGGGAACTCGGGGGAGTAGCGGGCCAGGATCTTCAGCGTGCCCACGCTGTCCGCGTTGAGCTGGATGATGTTGGCCGAGTTGGCGTCCAGGAACGCCTGCAGGTCGCCGGCCGCCGTGGTCAGCGTGCTGTACAGCGCGGAGATGCTGTCCCGCTCCTGCACGACGGTCTCGCTGGTGGTGGTGAAGTCGTCCAGGGCCTGGACCAGGTCCGGTGACGCCTGGTTGAAGTTCCTGGCGAACGCGGCCAGCTGCCTGATGTCGGTGTCCAGGGCGGGCAGGTGCTGGTTGTACTTCGCCAGGTAGGCGTTGAGCTCCACCAGGGTCTGGCCCAGTTCCTTGCCGTGGCCCTGCAGGCCCTGGGCGAGCGCGGTCAGCGTGACCGAGAGCTTGTCCGGCTCCGAGGCCTGCAGCAGCGGGAGCAGGTTGTTCAGCACCTTCTCCAGCTCCACCGCGTCGGCGGCGTGGTCCTGCGTGATCACCGTGCCCGCGGTGAGCCGGGCCGTGCGCGGGCTGGGCCGGCATGATCAGGTCCACGTACCGCTCGCCGAACAGCGTGGTCGGCACCATCTCGGCGGTCACGTTCGCCGGGATCTGGTCCACCATGCCCGGCTGGATCGCCAGTGCCAGCCGGGCCCCGGTGCCGTCGGCGGAGATCTGCCGCACCTCGCCGACCTGCACGCCGCGGATCATCACGTCGGCCCCGGGGTGCATCTCGTTGCCGACGCTGTCGGTGTACAGGGTGACCGTGGCCACCGGGGTGAACTGCTTGTTGTACAGCGCCACGGACAGCCACACGAGCAGGGCGAAGACCAGCAGGAACACCACGCCGATGAGGCGGAGCCTGGTCTTTTCCTGTGCCGCGGACGTCATCCGGCGACTCGCACGGTGGTCGTGGCGCCCCAGATCGCCAGGCTCATGAAGAAGTCGATGATGTTGATCATCACGATGGCGGTCCGCACCGCCCGGCCCACGGCGACGCCCACACCCGCCGGCCCGCCGCTGGCGCGGTACCCGTAGTAGCAGTGGATGAGAATCACCACCACGCTGAACAGCATCACCTTGAGGAAGGACCAGAGCACGTCCACCGGCGAGAGGAACAGCCCGAAGTAGTGGTCGTAGGTCCCCGCCGACTGGCCGTTGAACAGCGTGGTGACCAGGCGGGAGCCGAAGTAGGAGCTGACCAGGCCCAGCGCGTACAGCGGGATGACGGCGACGAAGCCCGCCACGATCCGGGTGGTCACCAGGTAGGGGAGGCTGGGCACGCCCATCCCCTCCAGGGCGTCCACCTCCTCGTTGATCCGCATGGCGCCCAGTTGCGCGGTGAAGCCCGCGCCCACGGTGGCCGACAGCGCCAGCCCGGCGACCAGCGGCGCGATCTCCCGGGTGTTGAAGTAGGCGGACACGAAGCCGGTGAACGCGGCGGCGCCGATCTGGTTCAGCGCGGCATAGCCCTGCAGGCCCACGACGGTCCCGGTGAACAGCGTGAGGGCGACCATGACGCCGACCGAGCCGCCGATCAGCGCGAGCGCGCCGCTGCCGAAGCTGACCTCGGCCAGCAGGCGCAGCACCTCCTTGAAGTAGCGCCTGATCGCACGGGGGGTCCAGGCCAGCGCACGGGCGTAGAAGACGAGCTGGTCGCCGAGCATGTCCAGCCAGGACAGGCTCCGGTCGCCGAACGCGGCGAGCCGGGCGGGCCACCTGCCCGCGCCAGTGCCGGTCACCACGCCCATGGGTCACGATCCCTTCGGAGGCACGATCTGCAGGTAGATCGCGGTGAGGACCAGGTTGACGAAGAACGTCAGCAGGAACGTGATCACCACGGACTGGTTGACCGCGTCGCCGACGCCCTTCGGGCCGGCCTTGGGGTTCAGGCCCCGGTGCGCGGCCACCACCCCGGCGATGAACCCGAAGATCAGCGCCTTGATCTCGCTGATGAACAGGTCCGGGGTCTGCGCGAGCGCGGAGAAGCTGGCCAGGAACGAGCCGGGGGTGCCGTGCTGGAGGTAGACGAAGAAGAAGTAGCCGCCGAGCACGCCGACCACCGACACCAGGCCGTTCAGCAGAATCGCGACGAGCATCGCGGCGAGCACCCGGGGCACGATGAGGCGCTGGATGGGCGAGACGCCCATCACCTCCATGGCCTGCATCTCCTCGCGGATCGTGCGGGAGCCGATGTCGGCGCAGATGGCCGAGCCGCCCGCCCCGGAGATCAGCAGCGCCACGATGATCGGGGCGGCCTGCTGGACGACCGCGAGCACGCTCGCCGCGCCGGTGAACGACTCCGCGCCGAGCTGCTGGGTGAGCGAGCCGACCTGCAGCGTGATCACCGCGCCGAACGGGATCGACACCAGCGCGGTCGGCAGGATCGTGACGCTGGCGATGAACCAGAACTGCTCGATCAGCTCCCGGGACTGGAACGGGCGCTTGAACGTCAGCCGGATCACGCTCGCCGCGAGCGCGAACAGGTTCCCGGTCTGCCGCAGCGCCCCGGCGCCGGGGAAGTTGACCTCCGGCCTGGTGACCGGCTCCGCGGCGGGGGTTTCTGGCTGCTGCTGCTGTGTGGTCACCCGCCGCCTCCGGGCCAGTCGGGCGGCCAGCTGCCGGGCTTGTCCTGCTCCGCGGTTTCCTGCTCCGCCTCGCGCTGTGCCGCCTCCCGCTCCCTGGCCAGCCGCCAGGCCTCGGCGCGCGCCTGGGCCTGGGCCCGCTCCCGCTCCGGGTCCGGGCTGAGCCTGGGCCGGGCCGCCGGCCGGTGCCGGGCCCGGCCCGGCCTGCTGGCCGGCGATGTCGGCCAGGATCGCCTGCTGCGCCGGGGTGGGCAGGGTGGGCAGGATGGACATGACCCGGTCCATGCGCCGGTGCACGGCCTGCCGTTCGGGCAGCCCGGGGCTGGGCACCAGTTGCGGCATGAGCGCGGGACTGCCCGGGTCGCCGTCGCCGTTGCCGAGCGCGGCCGCGCTCCTGGGCCAGTGTGGCCTCGTCCTTCTCCTCCGACATGCCGATCGGGCCGATCCTGCGCCCGTTCACGAACTGGGTGATCACCGGGTTGTCGCTGGTGAGCAGCACCTCGCGCGGGCCGAACATGACCAGGTTGCCGCGGAACAGCATGCCGATGTTGTCCGGCACGGTCCGGGCGATCATGATGTCGTGCGTCACGATCAGGATGGTGGCGTCGATCTCCGCGTTCAGGTCGATCAGCAGCTGGGACAGGTAGGCGGTGCGCACCGGGTCGAGGCCGGAGTCCGGCTCGTCGCACAGGATGATCTGCGGGTCGAGCACCAGGGCCCGGGCCAGCCCGGCGCGCTTGCGCATGCCGCCGGAGATCTCACCGGGGAACTTGTGCTCCTGCCCGGCCAGGCCGACCATCTCCATCTTGGCCAGCACGACCTGCCGGATCTCGGCCTCGGTCTTCTTCGTGTGCTCGCGCAGCGGGAAGGCGATGTTGTCGTACAGGTGCAGCGAGCCGAACAGCGCGCCGTCCTGGAACATCACGCCGAACAGCTTGCGCACCTGGTAGAGCTGGCGCTCCGTGCAGTGCACCGTGTCGGTGCCGTCGACCATCACCCGGCCGCGGTCCGGCCTGATCAGGCCGACCAGCGACTTCAGGAACACCGTCTTGCCGGTGCCGGAGGGACCGAGCATGACGCTCACCTCGCCGGCCGGCAGGGAGAGCGAGATATCACGCCACACGACATGGCGCCCGAAGGACTTGGTCAGCCCTTCCACGACCACCTCGGTGCCCATCTCACCTCCCTGGGTAATGGCGGCGGAGAGCGCTGTGGCCACGGATGATGGTGGCGGCCCGCATCGGGGCGCGCGCCGCGTCGTCCTCCCCGGTCACCCTCATGCGCGGGTGACGCCTCCCAGCGTGCGCTCGCGGCCGTGACGGTTGCCGGGCACCGGGGCGAGCCTGAACTCAGAGGTGGCGAGAGCCACGCATCCGCCTCCATCCCTTGTCAGCCTGGCCTCCACGGCTGCAGCCAGACGGCTGACGCACTGGAGGATCAGCCGACGGCGCACGGAAACCAGCGCCCCGGCCTCATCACAGGCCCTGTCCGCAGCCCATCCGAGTTAGCTGCGTCAAGCCGTATTTGTTACCGGCCAGTATCCTAGATATGCCGGGATATCTGGGTCAAGGGCACGTTAACAGATACCGAACCGGCGCAAGTCACGATCCGTCCAGATCTCCGCTGGTCACAGGTTTGTTACGGGCGCCTGGACCGTCCTTCGGCGGGCAGCCGGGCCGCACCGGCCACGCTGGCCAAACCGGCGTCGCGCCGACTGTCGGGCCGCGGCCTGGGAGCCGGGCAGTGCCCGGGCGGCGGGCGCCAGGCTGGCACCCGCCGCCCGGGCACGGTGATGTGTGAGCGCCGGGCGGAGCCGGCAGCATCATGCGGGCGGGACAGTTACCCGATTTTCGCCTTGCCGAGCGTGAGCGTGATGGTGTTGCCCGGGCCGGTCAGGGTCAGGTTGATCAGCGGTGTGACCAGCCCGCAGTTCGCGAACTGCGGAATCGTGTAGCTGCCCGCGAGGTCGCCGCCCTTCAGAATGTTGAACCCTGGCTGGCTGGCCACCTGGATCACGGCAGGCGTGGAACTCTCGCAGGCTGGGCCGACGGGCACGGGGAGTCCCGCGATGGACAGGCTCACGATCTGCATCGTGATCTGCGAGGTCGAAGTGATCGCCCCGGTGCTGAGGTCGAGGGTTCCCGTCGTCGGCCCGTTGTTGATGAAGTGCGTGGTTGCGGTGACCGGGATAAGCCCGAACTGCTTGAACGACAAGGTGGCATCGGGCAGCGTGAGCGCCGCCTTGATCGCGCCCGTGGTCAGGTTCACGTTCGCGGCCAGCCTGCCGGGGCCAAGGGGCAGTGTGGCATTCGGGGCCTTGAGGAAGGTGCTTCCGGTCACCTTGTATCTGGCGTGGACGGTGGTACCCGCTGAGGCCGGCCCGGCGGTGGCGGCCACGGCGAGGGCGGCAGCCACAGCGGTGGCCACGGTCGCCGTCCTGCGGATTCGGGAGGGTTTGGTCAGTCTCATCTGTCGCATCTCCTTGTACACGCTTGGGGGGCTACCGCGAGTACGCTACTCGCGAGTAGGCTACGGCTCGGCAGATATTGCCGCAAGGGATCGACTTCGCAGCTGGGGTCAAACCTTGTCAGGGTTGTCCCACCCGCGTGTGGGGCCTGGCCAGGGTCAGGTGACCGGCTTTCCCTTGCCGAGCGTCAAGGTGATGCTGTTACCCGCTCCTGGAACGGTCAGATTGATCAGAGATGTCTCCAGGCCGCAATTGGCGAACTGCGGGATCGTGTAGGTGCCTGCGAGGTTGCCGCCCTTGAGGATGCTGAAGCCCGGCTGGCTCGACACCGTCACCGGCACCGGCGTTGACGTCTGGCACGCGCTACCCACCGGCATGTCGACACCCGCTACCTTCAGGTCGACGATCCTCATCGTGATCTTCGATGTGGTGGTGACGGCGCCCGTGTCGCCGTTTATGGTTCCGGTCGTCGGCCCGTCGTTGATGAGCTTGACCGTCGCGGTGACCGGGACGAGCCCCAGTTCCTTGAACGAGCCGGTGGCGTCGGGCAGCTTCAGGGTCGCGGTGATCGCGTCGGTGTTCAGGTCGGCGGTCGCGGTGAGATGCCCGGGGCCGAGCTCCACGTCGGCGTTGGGGGTGGCAGATGGGTGCTCCCGGTCACCGGGTACCGGAAGGTCAGCGGTGGTGTCGGCCGACGCCGTCCCGGTGCTCGCGAGCACCCCGGCCACGGCCAGCAGGCTGGCCGCCGTCCCGGCCATGGCCCGGCGAAATCCTGTTCCTGAGGGATCTGTCATGCGGTGGCTCCTGATCGAGTGGATGTGCGCGGTATGGCAAATGGCGTATTCCAGCGGTCAATGCTTCGGGATCGGTTTGACGGGCGGGCATGCCAGCCGGTCGTGCGGGAGTCGATGCAGACACGGCAGCCTGGGTGATCTTGGCGAAGTTGCCCGGGCCTGACACGGTCGCGTCGAAAATCGGGTCGAGGTTGTCGGGGCCGTTGGCGCAGCCCGAGAACTGAGGGAATCGTGACCATGCCGGTGAGCACGCCATTGATCCGGAGATATTATACGAGGGCGGTACCCCGAGGAGCTCAAGATTGAACGGGGTGGCGGTCTGGCAGTGGGACCCGACGTTCAGTGGCACGCCCGTTCACGTCCACGTCGGAGATGCGCAATGTCACGAGCCCGAAGAACAGGGCCACGTTGGGTGGGTCGATTGGGGCACTTACGTGCTTCGTGGGCGTGCACGATATCAGGGCCGCGTTGAGCGACCCGATCTCTGATATCTGGAGCGTCGCGGAGACCGGCATGAACCCGAAAGCCAGGAGTGTGGCCCGTGCCGGGGGAAGTACGGCCCGCCCGTGATACTGGAACTGGCCGGCCACGTCCTGCTGGAAGATAGCCGTACTTGTCGGTGAACTTGGTGTATGTCGCCAGCCCTAGCTTCAGGTCGGTGAGGCCAGGGCCGACGAGCGCCGCCTCGTGGAGTTTCCGCGCATCGGTGAATCCGGTCGAGTAGGACACCCCGGCTGCGGCTGGTGAAAGACCCTCGACCCCGGCAGCGGCTTTGGCAGCGGGAAGCGCGGATTCAGTTTCAGGCCGGTGGGAAACGGGATGCATTTCGCGGGGTCGCCCGCCTGGGGGCGGCGCCGCCCGGGGGGCTGCTTCTTTGCTTTCGCCGGCCCGGCCACGGCGAACCTGGCCAGGGTCGTGTCCTGGCCGGCACGGGGGACGCACGTGGCCTGCAGCCTTGCCGGGCCCCCCGGCCGGATGTCCGCCGTGCTCGTGCTGACGACCAGCAGCGCCAGGCCGCCAGCGGTGACGGTGACCATCGCCGGCGGCGGCCGCCGTGACCGCGGGGGCGGGGCCGGACGCGGTGAGCGTCAGGGGCCCGCTCCGCGGGATGGCCGTGGCCGGAGACTTGAGGTTTGGCCAGATTGCGGCCGCCTGGCTCGTTCCCTCGCTGACCTTGGTGCCCAGGCTCGCGGTCAGCGTCACCGTGGTGTGCCGCCGGGCCAGAGCGGTGATCGCGGCTCGCGGCAGGGTGACGGCGATGCCGGCCCCGGTCGGCTGGACCGGCTGGCCGACCGTCCCGGTCGCCGGGAAGGTGGCGGTGACCAGCGTGCTTACCGGCCGCGACGCCGAGGGGAACGTGCAGGTGTAGCCCAGCCGCAGGCTGACGGCTTGCTGGCCGTCGGCCGCTCGCTGCCGCCGACCCGGCGGTCACTCCGGCCGCGGCGATCAGTGCCGCGACGGCGATGACCCTGACGGCGCCGCGCGGCGCCGCGCCGTGCCAGGGCAGCCTGACGTCAGCTGCGCAGGCCAGCCTGCCGTGCGCATCCGCATCGTGATCCACTCCTTGCCTGATCGACGCGGCCGGCGTCCCGGGGGCATCGACATAGCCACTGCCCGGGCCGGGCGGGCGGGCCGCCCCGGGATCCGCGCGGGATCCCGGGGCGGCGGATGTCCTCACCCCGTCGCTCAGACACGGGGGCTGTGCGTTGGGGTCAGGGACTGGTGATCTTCTGCTTCGGGGTCACCGTGAGGCTGCCCGAGGCATTCTGGACGTCACCGTTGTTGATCAGGCCGAAGCAGCCGCTGACGGCCCAGGAGTGCAGGTTGCCGCCCGAGCCCAGGAGCGTGATCTTCCCCGATGGAATTGGAGTAGGTGATCTTGGTTTTGCCGTTGTTCGCACCGGCTGCCGTACCGTCGAGGGTCGCGCTGCACCCGGTGGTGGTGGCCACGAGATCGATGCCCGTGATCGTGCCGGTGGTCACGCCGTTCTTGTAACGAGGTGCGTTCAGCTTCCAGGGCAGGCCGTGACTTGTCACCGTGACAGCGATGCCTCCGACCGTGCAGCCGGTGAAGGCTCCCGTCTTGATCGTGCCGAGCCCGGTGCCGGACAGGCCACTGCCCTTCTTCAGGGTGCCGGACAGCTTGATCGACGTGCACTTGGCGATGGTTCCGGTCTTGCGTCCTTCACCTGGGCCGATCCGGAGAAGCTGAAGGTGCCGCCCGGCGTGACCGTCCAGGTGGCGTCGGCCGCCATGGCCGCGGTGGTGCCGAGGCCGACAGCCAGGGCGGTGCCACCGGCAAGGAGTACAGCGGTTAGACGTTTGCGCATGTGATCGATTCCTCCTCGATCGAATTGCTGTGATCATGTGAATCGAGGTGATGCTGCAGCTACCACTCCCTCCCCCGCCTCTGCGGCGGTAGTTCTGTTCACCGGCCGGGGCAGCCGCTCACGTCGAGCACAGTGCCGCCCAGCGGCCAGGACCTCAGCGTGTGATGCTGGCGGTGTGGGTGATCTTGAATTTGCCGTTGTCCGCGGTCCCGTCGGGGCACGACCTGCAAACGCTGGTCGCCACGCGATGTGAATCCGCCGATCCTCCCTGATCGAGTCCTGACACCGTAGGTCCCCGGGCCGGCCATGGTGGGCGGCCACAATCTGGGGAATTGCCCCGGTCGAACTGGTTTTGCCTACCCGCGAGTACGTTACTTCGCCGTAACATCGCGCGCAAGTGGCCGCACAGGATCCGCGCGGTCCGCGCTCTGTCTGTCACTTCGGGCAGTGATCTCAGCAGGGCGCCGCTCACCGAGGCTGCCGTGGCGGCAGCGAGTAGCATGCTCGGGTATGCCGCCCGGGCAATCCGGGCGATGTCACCGTCGGCCAGCGTGCGGCCAGAAGGGCTGTCTAGTATTCCGATATGCTTAATAGCGAATTTGCCAAGCGTACGGGCGACGCGCTTCTGCCGCGCCCCGATGAGTCCACCGTCGTGATCGCCCCGCCCGCTCCCGGCCTGGGTTACTGGGCCAGGCGCCCCCAGCGCTGCCCTGGGCGACGACGGCATCTATCTCGCCTACCGGCTGCGCCGGCCGATCGGGCCGGCCGGGGCTACGCCATCGCGGTGGCCCGGTCGGCCGACGGGGTGCACTTCGAGACGCTCACCATGATCGGGCGCGACGAGGCCGGCGCGGAGTCGCTGGAGCGGCCGGCGCTGGTGCGCGACCGCTCGGGACGGTGGCGGCTGTACCTGAGCTGCGCCACGCCCGGCACCAAGCACTGGCGCATCGAGGTGCTGGACGCCGCACACCCGGCCGAGTTCGATGTCAGCAGGCGCGTCGTCGTGCTCCCCGGGGATGCGCAGACCGGCGTCAAGGACCCGGTGATCAGGCTGAACGGCAGCTGGCAGATGTGGGCGTGCTGCCATCCGCTGGGCGATCCCGCCGAGACCGACCAGATGGTGACCGACTATGCGACCAGCTCCGATGGGCTCGACTGGACCTGGCACGGCACCGCGCTGAGCGGCCGGCCCGGTCACTGGGACGCACGGGGCACCCGGATCAGCACCGTGTGGCAGGACGGGGATTCGGTGGTCGCGTTCTACGACGGGCGGGCCAGCGTGGCCGAGAACTACGAGGAGCGCACCGGCATCGCCGCGGGCGACGGGCCCGCCGTGCTGGCGGCGCTGGGCACGGACCCGGCGGCCGAGTCGCCGTACGCCGGCAAGGGGCTGCGTTACCTCGACTTCCTTGACCTTCCCGGGGGCGGGCGCCGCATCTACTACGAGATGACCCGGCCCGACGGCGCCCACGAACTGCGTACCGAACTGCGCTGCTAGCCCGGGGAGCGTGCTAGCCGGGAGCACTCCGCTCACGTGGCCTCGGCCGCGCTTCGTCGCGGGCCGGCCCTGACCCCCCGGAACCCCCGATGGCCTGCGGCCCCGTTCCTCCGTCACGGGGCCTTGGCCGTGCGGCTCCGGGCTTCCGGCGCCGGCCCGCTGCCGGTGCCGGAAGCCGTCACACGCGGGGCTGGCCGTTGCGTGCCTGCGACTGCCCGGTTGGCCTGGCGCCGACCAGCCCGCCGGAACGCTCCCTGGGCTGCAGCCAGTCGCCGAAGTACTCGCCGGTGAGGCGCTCAAGCTGCCTGATGTCGTCCTCGAGGTAGGGCAGCACGGCCTGGCGCTGCTCCCAGGACAGCGGCTGGCGCTGGCCCGCGTTCTGCTGCAGGAAGCGCTCCAGGGACCGGGGCAGGGAGGTGCCCGCCTGGCCGGGCAGGTGCCGGCCTGCCGTGGCGGCGCCCCGGGCCAGCCTGGACAGGGCCCGGTGGGCGACCGAGCCGGACGGGTGCGCCGTGACGTTCTCCCTGGGCATGTGCGCGATGACGCCCGGGTGGACGCCGAGGAACTCGCAGATGTCGTCGAGGGCCAGCGCCGGAGTGTCCAGCAGGGCGCGGTAGCGCAGGATGAACACCTGTTCCCTGGGGAACCTGAGGAACAGGTGCTCAAGCTGCTCGGCGTACCGGCCGAGCCGGGTGTAGTACCAGAACGGCGCCCAGCCGGCCGCCACCCGGGCGTCCTCCTGCGCGCAGGCGCGGACGAAGTCGCCGACCGGCTCCAGCCCGGCCGACCACAGGTGGGTCCAGTTGGAATGGGCCCGCTCGACCGGGTCGCGCAGGATCACGATCAGCTTGGCGTGCGGGATCAGCTCGCTGATGCGGCGCTGCGCGGCGCGGTCATAGAGATAAAAAGGTGTCGACTCGCCGCGCAGGGCGCCGGCCGGTGCGCCGGCGAACAGCGCTTCGTAGTCCGTGCGCCGCCAGATGTGCTCCCGGTAGGTCTGCACGTCGCCGGGCCCGCCCCCGCGGGCCGGTGGCGGCCCGTCGGTGAGGAAGAACTTGGGCTCCTTTATCGGCGACATGAACAGCCCGGGATGAGCGGCCAGGGCGGCATGCAGTGCTGTGGTGCCCGCCTTGGGGGCACCGATCATGAAGAAATCCGGCAAGGCCACGGGGAGACCTCCTGGGCATAGCCGCCGCCAGCTAAATCGACTATTCCGACCTGCTTAGTAGATTAAGCGAGGCCTCCAGACAGCGTCAACTGGTGCCCAGCTCAGGTGAAATCCAATCCGCGCCGGCGTGCGGCGCGGGACATCACGTGGCCGGTGGGGGACCTGGCTCGCGGCAGGCCGGCCGGTCACAGCCGGGCGGGCAGCTCCGAGGTCCACATGACCAGCCGGGTGCGGTCGCCGCGGAACAGGTCGCGGGCGAACTCCACGGGCGTGCCCTCGTCGGTGTAGGCGGTCCGCTCCACCAGCATGAGCGCCGCGCCCTCCTTCACCTCCAGCGCCTCCGCCTCCCGGACGCCCGCGCTGACCGGCTCCAGGCTTTCCCTGGCGCGGCAGGGCCGCTGCCCGTAGTTGGCTTCGAGCAGCTCATACAGCGAACCGTCCAGGCGGCAGCCGAGCATGCCGGGGAAGATGGCGGCGGGGAACAGTGAGTGCTCCAGCGCGATGGGCCTGCCGTCGCCGAGGCGGACCCGGCGCACCTCGTACAGGGCCGCCCCCTCCGCCACCTCCAGCGCGGCGGCGGCCACCGGGCCGGCCGGGCGCTCGGTGGCCGACAGCACCCTGGCGCCGGCCACCATCCCGTGGCGGCGCAGCTGCTCGGAGAAGCTGGCCAGCGTGGTGAGGTCCTGCTCCAGCTTGGACTCGGCGACGAAGGTGCCGCCCCGGCGCCCGACGGTGCGGGTGACCAGCCCGCGCCGGGCGAGATTGGCCAGCGCGTGACGCAGGGTCATCCGGCTGACCCCGAGCCAGGTGGCGAGATCCTGCTCGGTCGGCATCCGGTCGCCGGGGGCGAGGCGGCCGACCGAGATCAGCTCCGCGAGCCAGTCCTCGATCTGGGCGTGCACCGTGGGGCCCGGGCCGCGGGAGATCGTCGGCGGCGCCGGGCCCAGGATCTGCGACGCTGCGGGGGCCGGCCCGGGCCAGGGCAAGGACGGCATGCTCAGCCCAGTATCACTCATCCCTCTGGCTGGGCCGCCGTACCGGGAGGCGCGGCCGCGACCAGCGGCGGGTCGTCGGCGGAGGGGGAGATCACCGGGGCGAACTCCTTGGTGCGCCCGACCGCGAGGTAGTAGATCGCCCCGATGGCCGCGATGACCACGAACACCGTCCACAGGATCGGGATCTTGTTCAGGAACGCGATGTGGAAGTCGAGTTGCTGCACGCCGCCGATGACCGTCTGGTTGGGCTCCGGGTTGCTGAGCGCCCGTGGCCAGGCGAAGTTGATCAGCATGGCGCCGCCGTACAGCAGGCCGACGATGTTGACCACCGGGCCCCAGCGGCCCAGCTTGAACGGCGCGGTGGTCCTCGGCCAGCCGGTCAGCCTGGCCCGCAGGATCGCGATGTTGCCGAGGAAGTAGCTGAGGTAGATCATCGCGGTCGCCGCGATGGCGACGGTGGCGGCCCCCGAGTACTGGATGAACGGCACCGCCGCGAGCACCGCGATCGTGATGCAGGTCCAGACCGGGGTGTGCAGGCTTGGGTGCGACCTGCGACAGCGGCTTGGAGAACGGCAGCGTGTTGTCCCGCGACATGCCGAAGCACAGCCGGATCGTCGCCGCCATGATCGACAGGCAGCAGACGAAGATGGCGGCGGAGACCACGAACAGGTAGAGCGTGGCGAACCCGGTCGAGAAGTTGGCCTCGATGATGTTGGCGGGGGACCAGACGTTGGTGATCGCGGTGTGCATGTTCGGGATGGCCATCAGCGTGCCGAGCAGGAACACGCCGCCGATGATGAACGCGCCGATGATGGAGAAGAGCACCGCCTTGGGCGCCGCCCGGCGCGGGTCCTTGGTTTCCTCGGCCAGCGTCGCAGCGGTGTCGAAACCGTAGATCACGAACAGCGACATGAACATCGCGGCCAGGAACGAGCTGCCGTTGACATGGAAGCCGGCGCTGTTGGTGACCACGTGGAAGCCCTGGTGGTTGTGGAACGCCATCAGGATCAGCGCGAAGACGAACATGCCGAGAATCTCGAACACCACGCCGGTGTTGTTGATCAGCGCGACCAGCCGGACGCCGTAGATGTTCAGCACGGTGATCACCAGCAGGGTGATCAGGGCGAAGACCAGTTCGGTGTGCAGGGTCAGGACCAGGCTGTGCCAGCCGAGGCCGTTCAGGGCCGGAATGAGCGCCAGTGGCAGCGTGGCGACCACCGCGGTCACCGTCAGGATTCCGGCGAACAGGTAGATCCAGCCGGTGAACCAGGAATAACTCCTGGTGCTCAGGTACTTGGTCCACTGGAACACCGATCCCGCGACCGGATAGTGGCTGGTCACCTCGGCGAAGTTCAGCGCGATGATGAATTGGCCGAGAGCCACCACCGGCCAGGTCCAGATGAAAACCCCGCCCAGGGTGGTCAGGCCGAGCGCGAACAGCGTGAAGATGCCGGTCGAGGGCGAGATGTAGCTGAATGCGACCGCCCACGAGCTGAACAGGCCCAGGCCGCGCTTCAATTCCTGTTGATAGCCGAAACGCGCCAGGTCGGCCGCATCCGACTGCTGATCGCTTGAGGTGCCGGGGCTGGCGCTCATCCGCTGGTCCTTCCGTTGCGGTGCTGCGCAGAATGAGGCGTAGCGTAGGCTTCTCAAGGCCTAACTGTCTAGACCTTTGACTACTTAGGATTACTTGTCTATTTTCGTCTAGACCTTTTGGGTCTAGTCTCATCTCGTGTTCGATGTCACGGAACTGTTCGACCGGGTACCGGCCCTGTCCCGCACCCCCAGATCGGTGGATGAGCTTCCCGGCGGGCTCACCAACCGCAATTACAAGGTGACCACGCCGGACGGCGCGTTCGTGGCCCGGATCTGGTCCCGCGGCGACATGCTGGCGATCAACCGGGACCACGAGCATCACAACTCGGTGGCCGCGGCGCAGGCCGGCGTCGGCGCCCCGGTGGTGGCCTACCGTCCCGAGGACAGCCTGCTGGTGCTCGGCTACATCGACGGGCGTACCTTCGGCAACGCCGACGTGACCGAGCCCGGGAACATCGGCCGGATCGCCCGCGCCTGCCGGCTGCTGCACGCCGGCCCGAGGTTCCTCGGTGACTTCGACATGTTCGCCATCCAGCAGCGCTACCGGGCCGTGGCGCGCGAGCACGGGTTCGCCATCCCGGCCGGCTACGACGACCTGATTGCCCGGATCGAGGACGCCCGCGCGGCGCTCGCCGTCCGGGCGGGCCCCACCGTCCCCTGCAACAACGACCTGCTCGCCGCCAACTTCATCGACGACGGCGAGCGGATCTGGCTGATCGATTACGAGTACTCGGGCAACAACGACCCCTGTTTCGAACTGGGCAACATCTGGGGCGAGTGCCGGCTGTCCGTGGACGCGCTGGCCGAGCTGATCACCGCGTACTACGGGACCACGCTGCGGAACAAGATCGCCCGCGCCCGGCTGCTCGGCGTGGTGGGCAAGTACGGCTGGACGCTGTGGGGAGCGATCCAGCACGCGACCAGCCCCATCGACTTCGACTTCTGGTCCTGGGCCATGGAGCGCTTCGAGGGCGCCGCGCAAGGCCTGACCAGCGACGATTTCGCCCGGCTCCTGGAGGACGTGCAGCGTGAGGACTAACGGAACGGAGCCGGGCAGCGGGGGGTTCCGGGGGGTCGCCCCCCCGGGCCAGCAGGGTGGTCGGCTTCTTGACGATGTGGTTCGAGAGGACTAGGCACACGATGGCTGAGCTGCCGGGCCGGGCCCGAATCGTGATCATCGGCGGGGGCGTGATCGGGACCAGCGTCGCCTACCACCTGGCCGTGGCCGGCTGCCGCGACGTCCTGCTGCTGGAACAGGGCCAGCTGTCCTGCGGGACCACCTGGCACGCGGCCGGGCTCGTCGGCCAGTTGCGCGCCTCGGAGAGCGGCACCCGGCTGGTCCAGTACTCCACCGAGCTCTATTCCAGGCTGGCCACGGAGGTGGGTCAGGACACCGGGTTCGTCCGGTGCGGCGGCGTCATCGTCGCGCGGACCCCGGAGCGCATGGTGCAACTGCGCAGAACGGCCGCGGCGGCAGCAGCGTATGGCCTGTCCTGCGAGATCATCACGCCGCAGCAGGCCGCCGAACTGTGGCCGGTCATGGACGTGAGCGATCTGTGCGGCGCGGCCTGGCTGCCCGACGACGGCAAGGCCAACCCCGCCGACCTCACCTACGCGCTGGCGAAGGGAGCCAGGGACGCGGGCGTGGTGATCGCCGAGCGCACCAGGGTCACCGGCATCGCCGTCGCGCGCGGCGCGGTGACCGGGGTCCGCACCGCGGCCGGGGACATCGAGGCCGAGATCGTGGTCAACTGCGCAGGCCAGTGGGCCAAGCAGGTCGGCGCGTGGTGCGGGGTGAGCGTGCCGCTGCACTCGTGCGAGCACTTCTACGTGGTGACCGAGCAGATCGACGGGGTGCATCGCGACCTGCCCATCCTGCGCGACCCGGACGGCTACACCTACTTCAAGGAGGAGGTGGGCGGGCTGGTGGTGGGCGGGTTCGAGCCCAACGCCAAGCCGTGGGTGGCGCCCGACGCGCTGCCGCACCCGTTCGAGTTCCAGTTGCTGCCCGAGGACTGGGACCACTTCTCGCTCCTGGCCGACGAAGCGCAGCGGCGGGTGCCCGCGCTGCGCACCACGGGCATCAAGAAGATGTACAACGGCCCGGAGAGCTTCACCCCGGACAACCAGTTCCTCATCGGCGAGGCGCCGGAGTGCCGCAACTTCTTCGTCGCGGCGGGGTTCAACTCGGTCGGCATCGCCTCCGCCGGCGGCGCCGGCCAGGCGCTGGCCCAGTGGATCCTCACCGGCGATCCGGGCATCGACCTGACCGCCAGCGACATCCGGCGGTTCGCGCCGTTCCACGGCAACAACCGGTGGCTGCGCGACCGGGTCGGCGAGATCCTCGGGCTGCACTACGCGCTGCCCTGGCCGAACCGGGAACTGGCCACCGCGCGCCCGTTCCGCCGCTCGCCCGTGCACCACCTGCTGGAGGCGGCCGGGGCGTGCTTCGGCAGCCGGATGGGCTGGGAGCGGCCCAACTTCTTCGCGCTGCCCGGGGATGAGCCCGTCATCGAGTACTCCTGGGGGGCGCAGAACTGGCTGCCCGCCTGCGCGGCCGAGCAGCGCGCCGCCCGCCGCGACGTGGCGCTGTTCGACCAGACCTCGTTCTCCAAGTACCTGCTCACCGGGCCGGACGCGGAGCAGGCGCTGCAGTGGCTGTGCACCGCGGACGTGGCGGTGGAGCCCGGCTGGACGGTCTACACCGGCATGCTGAACGAGCGCGGCACCTACGAGTCCGACCTGACCGTGACCCGGCTTTCCGAACTGGAGTTCCTGCTGATCAGCAGCGCGGCGACCACCGAGCGGGACAAGCACCACATCACCACCCGGATGCCCGCCGGTGCCCGCGCCGCCCTGGTGGACGTGACGTCGGCGTACGCCGTGTTCGGCGTGATGGGGCCGCGGTCCCGCGACCTGCTCGCCGCACTGTCCGGCGATGACCTGTCCGACGAGGCGTTTCCGTTCCGGGCCAGCAGGCAGATCGGCCTCGGCCACTTCACCGTCCGCGCGACCCGGATCACCTACGTCGGCGAGCTGGGCTGGGAACTGTACGTGCCGTGCGAGTTCGCGGTCGGCGTGTTCGACCTGCTGACCCGTGCCGGGCGGGAGTTCGGCCTGGTCAATGCGGGCTACTACGCGATCGAGTCGATGCGGCTGGAGAAGGGTTACCGGGCCTACGGGCGGGAACTGACCCCGGACTACGGGCCGGTGGAGGCCGGGCTGGGGTTCGCCTGCAAGCTGCGCACCGACATCAGCTTCCTGGGCCGCGAAGCCGTGGAGAAGACCAGGGCCGAAGGCCCCCGGCGGCGGCTGGTGTCGCTGGTCGCCGGCGACCCGGGCACGATGATGTGGGGCGGCGAGCTGGTGCTGCGCGACGGCGTGCCGGTGGGCCAGGTGACCTCGGCGGCCTGGGGGGCCGCGCTCGGTGCCACCGCCGGCCTGGCCTACGTCCGGGATTCCGGCCGGTGACCCGGTAACGCCGGACTTCGTGCGCACCGGTTCGTATCAGGTGAACGTGGGCGGTGAGATCCGGGCGGCGACGGTGTCGCTGCGCCCGCCGTTCGACCCGGCGGGGGAGCGGGTTCGCGGCGGCTCCGCGCCGTAGCGGGGGGTACGGGGGTGGACGTGGGCATCGCAACGACGCGGTACCCGCAGAGAGGAGCCGGGCCATGACGATCAGCGCGTTTGACCTGTTCAAGATCGGGATCGGGCCGTCCAGCTCGCACACCGTCGGGCCGATGCGGGCGGCGGGCATGTTCACCGGGTCGCTGGCCGACGACGGCCTGCTGCCGCGGGTGGCCGGGCTGCGGGTGGAACTGTTCGGCTCGCTCGGCGCCACCGGGCACGGTCACGGCAGCGTGAAGGCGATCGTGCTCGGGCTCACCGGCGAGCACCCGGAGACGGTGGACCCGGCGGCCGCCGAGCCCATGGTCGCCCGGGTCCGCGAGACCGGCCGGCTGGCCATGCCCGGCGGCCGCGAGATCACCTTCGACCCCGACTCCGACATCGTCCTGCACCGCCGCAAGCGCCTGCCGTTCCACTCCAACGCGATGCTCTTCGCCGCCACCGACGACCAGGGCGACCGCATCGCCGAACGCACCTACTACTCGATCGGCGGTGGTTTCGTCCTCGGCGAGGACGAGACCGGCGCGCCCCGGATCGAGGCGGATGCGACGCCGGTGCCCTACCCCTTCGACACCGGCGCGGAACTGCTCGGCCACACCGCGAAGACGGGCCTGCCCATCAGCGGCGTGATGATGGCCAACGAGAAGGTCCGCAGGGACGAGGCGGAGATCCGGGCCGGCCTGCTGCGGATCTGGCGGGTCATGCAGCAGTGCGTCGAGGCGGGCTGCCAGGCGGAGGGGGTGCTGCCCGGCGGCCTGAAGGTCCGGCGCCGGGCCAGGGATCTGCGCGCGACGCTGGAACGGACCAGCGACCGGGCTGACCCGCTGTATGCGATGGAGTGGGTGACGCTGTACGCGCTGGCCGTCAACGAGCAGAACGCGTCGGGCGGGCGGGTCGTCACCGCGCCCACCAACGGCGCGGCCGGCATCATCCCGGCGGTGCTGAACTACTACACCACGTTCGTGCCCGGCGCCGACGACGACGGCGTGGTCGCCTTCCTGCTCACCGCGGCCGCGATCGGCGTGCTGTACAAGCAGAACGCCTCCATCTCCGGTGCCGAGGTGGGCTGCCAGGGAGAGGTCGGGTCGGCCTGCTCGATGGCCGCGGCCGGCCTCGCCGAGGTGCTGGGCGGCACGCCCGGGCAGGTGGAGAACGCGGCCGAGATCGGCATCGAGCACAACCTGGGCCTCACCTGCGACCCGGTCGGCGGGCTGGTGCAGATCCCGTGCATCGAGCGCAACGCCATCGCCTCGGTCAAGGCCATCACCGCGGCCCGGATGGCGGTCCGGGGGGACGGCACGCACCATGTGTCACTGGACAAGGCGATCAAGACACTGCGGGAGACCGGCGCGGATATGAAGGACAAGTACAAGGAGACCGCCCGCGGCGGCCTGGCCGTCAACGTCATCGAATGCTGACCGGAGGGACGCCCATGGGCGGTACCGCACTGCTGCGCATGATCGGCTCCCAGGCCGCGCGCTGGAGCGCATCGCCGGGCTGGACCTGGCCGGTCCCGCGGAGATTCTCGCCCAGGCCCGCCGGATCCTCCTGGTCGGGACCGGCACCAGCCTGCACGCGGCGGAACTCGGGGCGATGATGCTCACCCAGGCCGGCCACGACGCGTACGCCTATCCGGCGGCCGCCTGGGCACGGTGGGGCACCGGGCCGCGTGCGACCGACGTGGTCGTGGTGATCACCCACACGGCGGAGACGGCGTACGCGGCGCGGGCCCGTGCGGACGCGCTCGCCGCGGGCGTGCCCGTGGTCTCGGTCACCGGGACCGGGCGCGGCTGGCCCGAGGCGATCGAGACCGTCGCCCCCGACGAATCGCACACCTACACGGTGAGCTACACCGCCGCGCTGGCCGTGCTCGCCCGGCTCGCCCACACGCTGGGCTCGCCGGAGGGTTCCCCCGGGCAGCTGGCCCTGGCCGCGGAACAGGTCCGCCGCGCCTGCGCGGACCCGGGCCCGGACGCCGAGGCGGTCGCCGTGCCCGCGCGCAGCCTGGCGATCGTCGGCTGCGGGCCGTGGGCGGTCACCGCGCGGGAGGGCGCGCTGAAGATACGGGAGGCGGCCCGGATGCTCGCCGAGGGTTTCGACACCGACCGCCTGCTGCATGGCGGTGCCGTGCCCTACACGGCGGCGGACGGGCTGGTGGTGCTGGAGCCTGCCGCCGATCCGGATGGCGTCACCGGCGCAGTCGCCGCCGCGGCCCGTGCGGAGGGGATACCCGGTGGCCGTGCTCGCGGCACCCGGCGACGGCGACGGCCTGGGCGCCGCTGCTGGCGCAGATCCCGATGACCGTGCGGCTCCAGTTGCTCGCCGGGAACTTCGCCCGGCTCCGGCGCCAGAACCCGGACGCGGCGATCGTGGGCGCCTGGGACGAGCCCGCGCTGTGGCGGATGGGCTCGCCCACGGCCCCGTGACGCGGTCCTGGCGACGGGCTGCCCGGGGCCGGTCCGGCCCGCATCGGCTCCGGCCACCTTGCCGAACCGCGCCGCCGGCCGCGGGTATCTGCCCTAGCATTTTCAATCGGTGACATGGTGAGCGAGGGCGGGACACGGTGTCTAGTTGCGCGCTGGGCCATTCCGTATCCCCCGGAATGGAATCCTGCGAGATTTGCGGTGATGACCTGAGGCGTTATTGCAGCCAGGGTCATGTGAGCGGGGCGGGCCTGCTCTTTTGTGACACATGCGGTGAACTGCTGCCGCTGTCGGCCAGCCAGCCCGCGATGGCTCCCGCCGCGCCGCTCACGATGGAATACAGCACCGGGTCGTTCGCCGACTTCATCGCCGGAGGCGACGATGACCCGGCCCGCCGTCCGGGTCCCGGCCGCTGCCCGTCCCGCTGGACTGGCCGGCGCCGGAGGACCTGCCCGAACTGGCCGACGTGTCCGCGCCAGTTCCGGTCGACGAGCCGGTGGCCCAGGCGGTCATCATCCCGGAGCCGCGTACTCCGGAGCCGCTGCTGGACTTCGGGCCGCCGCCGGAATCCGGCCCAGAGCAGCCCGTGGCGCCCGGGCCGCCGCCCGTGGCGCCCGAGCCGGAACCGCCGCCCGAGCAGGAGCCCCTGCGAGCCGGAGCCCGGCCCGAGCCGGAGCCGCAGGCCGCCCAGGTGCCAGCCGAGCCGGAGCCGCCGTCCGAGCCGGAGCCGCCGGCCGAGCTGCCCGAGCCGGAGCCCCTGCCTGAGCCGGAGCCGCAGGCCGTCCAAGTGCCCGAGCCGGAACCGCCACCCGGGCCGGAGCCTGCCCCCGAGCCACCTGCCCCCTTCTCCGTCTGGGAGCGGCGGAGCCCGGATCCGGTGCGGCTGGCCCCGGTCCCGCCCCCGTGGAGCCCGGCGCCGATACCGGTCCCGGGCCCGGCGCGGCGCGCGCCGAGCAGGCACCTGTCCCTGCGCCCGCCGCGGCGGCCGCCACACCGGTGCGAGCCGCTCCGCCTGCACCGACAGCCAGCGCCGCCGGCGGTGAACGGCGGCGCGGCCCATCCGGTCACCGCGCCGCCCCCTGACCTGCGCTTTCCGGTCCCCAGGGACCCGGCCCACACCTGGCGGAGCAGTACCAAGCCGCGCGACGCGCCCGGCCCCGACGGGGGCGTGCACCACGATGACGGGCCCCCGCTCGCCGCAGAACCCGAGCCGGAACCGGAACTGCAGCCCCGGCGGCCCCGCCGTGCCCGGGCGATCGTCGTCCTGCTGCTGGTGATCGCGGCCGGCGCGGGCGGCACCGCCGGGGCACTGGCCCTGCACCGGCACTACGCCGCCAAGCTCACCGCGCCGCTCGGCCCGGCCGCATCAGCCGCCAGCAGCGGCCCGCACCACGGCCAGCGGCGGCAACTCGGCCGGTGCCACATCCCCGGCCCCGTCGCTGCCCCCGCCCAGCCGGTCGGCTCGCCAGGCTGGAGCGCTCCGTTCCCGGTGCAGCCGCTGCACGGCAACGCCGTCATCACCGGGGTGTCCTGCCCCAGCACCTCGGCGTGCTTCGCGGCGGACAGCAGCGGGGCGGTGCTGTCCTCCACCCCGCCAGCCGGCTGGCGGAAGGCGTTCACCGACCCTTCCGGCGGGCTGGTGGCGATCTCCTGCGGGAGCCCGGCCACCTGTGTCGCGCTCGACCATTCCGGCCAGGCGCTCACCCTCAGCAACGGGATCTGGAGTTCCCCGGCCATGGTGGACACCGGCACCGGGACGTTCACCGGGCTGTCCTGTCCCACCGCGACGTTCTGCATGGCCGTTGACAGCAGCGGCGCGGCATTCGCCAGCACCCCGGCCGGCTGGCAGCAGTTCACCGTGGACACCAGCGGCGGCGGCCTGACCGGCGTGTCCTGCGCGAATTCCAGCTTCTGCGTGGCCGTGGACAACGGTGGCGGCGTCTACACCTTCAACGGCACCTCGTGGAGCGGCCGTCTCGGCGATCGACGTGGGCCACTCGTTCACCGCGGTGTCGTGCGCCACGGCCACGTTCTGCGTGGCGGTCGACAACTCCGGCAACGCCGCGGTGCTCAACCACGGAACCTGGACCGTGGGCCCCATCGGCAGCACCATGGTCACCGTCTCCTGCCCGGCGCGTGGCTTCTGCGTGGCCACCAACGGCGCGGGCGGATCGGCGGTCTACCGCGATGGCAAGTGGTCGCCGGTGTCTGTGGTCGACGGATCCATCCCCATCGACACTCTGAGCTGCGCGAGCGACGACGTTCTGCGTCGCCACCGACCATCGCGGCAACGTGCTGTACTACCGGCCGACCTAGGCATGCCCGAGGCAGATACCCGTCCCGGCCCGCTCGACGGCTTGCTGGTGGCTGACTTCTCCCGGGTCCTGGCGGGCCCGTACTGCACCATGCTGCTTGCCGACCTCGGCGCGGATGTGATCAAGGTGGAGAGCCCGGCCGGGGACGACACCCGCCGCTGGGTACCGCCGACCAGGGACGGGGTGGCCACCTACTATCTCGCGATCAACCGGAACAAGCGGTCGGTCGTGCTCGACCTGAAGGACGCGCGCGGGCCGCGCGGCCGGCGCCGAACTCGCCCGCCGTGCCGACATCATGGTGGAGAACTTCAAGCCAGGCGGGCTGGCCCAGTACGCGCTGGACTACGACTCGGTCCGCGCGGCCAACCCGGGGATCATCTACGCCTCGATCACCGGCTTCGGCACCACCGGCGGCGCCCACCTGCCCGGCTATGACCTGATGGCGCAGGCCGTGTCCGGCCTGATGAGCCTGACCGGCGAGGCGGCGGCCCGCCGCAGCGGGCGGGCATCTCCGTGATCGATGTGATGACCGGCCTGCACACGGCCATCGCGATCCTGGCCGCGCTGCACCACCGGGCGGCCACCGGCGAAGGGCAGCACGTCGAGTCGTCGCTGCTCGGCTCGGCCCTGTCCGGGATGGTGAACCAGACCAGCGCCTACGTCGCCGGGGGAGTGGTCCCGATCCGGATGGGCAACTCCCACCCCAGCCTGACGCCCTACGAGCCGCTGCCCACGGCGGACGGCGAACTGATCGTCACCGCGGGCAACGACGGGCAGTTCCGCCGCCTGTGCGAGGTGATCGGCGCGCCGCAGCTCGCCGACGACCCGCGGTTCGCCACCACCGGGGAGCGCACCGCCCACCGGCAGGAACTGCGCCCGCTGCTGGAGGAGCGGCTCGCGGCCCGGCCCTCGGCGGAATGGTTCGACCTGCTGATCGCCGCCGGGGTGCCGTGCGGCCCGATCAACACGGTGGACGGCGGGGTCGAGTTCGCCCGCGGCGTCGGGCTCCGGCCGGTCGCGACCGCCGGAACCGGCGCGGACGCCGTGCCGACCATCCGGCACCCGGTGGACTTCTCCGCGACCCCGCCGCGCTACCCGCTGCCCCCGCCCGCGCTGGACCAGCACGGTGACCAGATCCGCGCCTGGCTCGCCGCCCCGCCCGCCCCGGTACCCTGGCGCGGCACGGAACCGGGCACCGGCAGCGCATCGCAGAGAGGGACGAGCCCATGACCGAACCAGCCCAGGCGCCCCGCTTCCCCACCTCGCTGGGCACCTCGGACGCGGACCGCATCACGCTGCTCGGCCAGGACCTCGCCGCCGACCTGATGGGCAAGGTCGGCTTCGGCGAGCTGGCGCTATGGCTGGTGACCCAGCAGCAGCCGGCCCCGGCCCAGGTCAGGGTGTTCGAGGCCGTCCTGGTGGCGCTGGCCGACCACGGCTTTACGCCGACGGCCATCGCCGCCCGGCTCACCTACCTCAGCGCACCCGACTCGGTCCAGGGTGCGCTGGCCGCGGGCCTGCTCGGCGGCGGCTCCCGGTTCCTCGGTGTCACCGAGGACGCCGGGCGCTTTTTGGCCGATACGCTGGCCGGGGCGGCCGAAGTGCCCCGATGACGACGCCGCCTTCGATGCCCTCGCACTGGCCGCGGTCCGGGCCGCACGCGAGCAGCGCAGGCTGGTCCCCGGGCTCGGGCATCCCATCCACAAGGTCACCGACCCGCGCACCCCGGTACTGATCCGGATCGCCGAAGAGGAAGGCACCCACGGCCCGCACCTGCGCCTGTTCGAGGCGATCGGCCGGGTCCACCCCCAGGTACTCGGCCGCACCCTCCCCCTGAACGGCGCCGGAACCTGCGGCGCGGCCCTGGCCGACCTCGGCCTCCCGCCCGACCTGCTGCGCGGCTTCGCGCTGCTGGCCCGGACCGCAGGCCTCCTCGGCCACCTGGCCGAGGAACAGCGCCGCCCGATCGGCATGGACATCTACCAAGCGGTCGAGCACGGCGCCGTCTACCTGCCCCCCGGCTCCTGACCGCCCGGCTGACAGCGGGACGCTGGTCATGATCCCCGGCCGGGAGATCCACGCCGGTGAACAGGCGGGTACCGGCCACGTACAACTGGTCGGCGGGGAACCGGGTCAGCAGTTCGCAGCCGCCCGGGGTGACGACCACCTCTTCCTCGATCCGCGCCGCCGCCGACCCATCCGGGGTCGGCCAGTACGTCTCGATCGCGAACACCATGCCCTCTTTCAGCTCGACCGGATGCTCGAACGAGTGGTAGCGGCTCATCAGCGGCCGTTCCCAGTTCGACAGGCCCAGCCCATGACAGTACTGCAGGCCGAACGCCTCTTCCTCGTCGGCGAAACCGAATTCCGTGGCGGCCGGGAAATGGCGCACCACGTCGGCGGAGGTGGCCCCGGGGCGGATCTCCGAGATCGCGTTGTCCATGAACTCGCGGGCCCGCCGGTACGCCGCGCGTTGCTGCCGGTTGGCGCTGCCGACGTTGAGCGTCCGGTAGTAGCAGGTCCGATACCCGTTGAACGAATGAATAATGTCGAAGTACGCGGTGTCGCCGGGCCGGATCAGCCGGTCGGAGAACACATGCGGGTGCGGGCTGCACCGCTCACCGGAAATCGAGTTGACCGCCTCGACCTCCTCCGAGCCGTTCTCGTAGAGGTAGCTGGTCACCAGCGCGACGCAAGCGTTCTCCCTGATGCCCGCGCGCAGGTACCGGTACAGCTCGTCGTAGGCGCCGTCCACGAGGGCGGCGGAATGGTCGAGCAAAGCGATCTCGTCGGCGGTCTTGATGGCCCTGATATCCTGCATGAACCCGTGCCCGTCGGTGACGTTCAGGCCCTCCGCCTCCAGTGCCCGCAGCACCGGAAGCTCCACCACGTCCACCCCGACCGGCTCGCCGTCCAGGCCGTGATCACGCAGGATCCCGGCCAGCCGCCGGGCATTCCCCCGTTCCACCCCGACCTCCTCGGGAATGGACCCGCGCCAGCTGGAGATCCCGGCCCGCCAGTTCTGCTTGGCATTCCACGGCGCGAACGCCTGATGCGTCCTGGCCGCCGACCCGATATCCCACAGGATCGGCTGCTCCCCCCGCATCACCAAACAGCACCGAAACAGCTTGTCCCGGGCCCAGTTGCCTATATGGGTAGCCGTCGTATAACGAATATTGTTCATATCGAACAAGATCAGTGAGCCTATTTCAGAACTTGCCAGAGCGTCCTGAACCTTTCTCGCCCGTTCAGCTCTCAGCCGGGCAAAGTCAACCCGCTGCTCCCAGTCAGTGCCCAGCGTGGCACCCGGCGAAGCGATCGGCACGGACTGTGTCGTGGCGTCGTAATTCTGAACCATGAGTTCCTCCTTGGTATCCCATTGCCTAGGAACCACTTCTCGCTTTTTATCTCTCCCCGCGGGGGGCGCGGTCGGGGTGGGGACTACGCGCGCTTCGCTCCGCTGCGCTCCGCTTTTACACGCGCGCTTCGCCCCACCCCGCCCGCGCCTAGGTCTGCTCAACAGGTGTCCGTATCTGCTCCCGCTGGGGTCTCGTGACTGCCCGGCAATGTCTGAGCCTCAGCCGCAAAGGGCGGACGGGGGAGGGGGCCAGGCAGCGTAAAAGAGCGAAGCGAAAGCGCCTGGCCGCCTGCCCCGGGCGCCCTACACGGGTGCGTATTCGCCAACATCGGCAGGGAGGGTGGGAGAGCGGGGAGTGGGCCCGGGGCGATGGAGTACGGACCAGGCCGTGTCCACTATGTGCTGGGTCGTAAGGCCGTACTTGGTGAACAGGTACTGAGCGTCTTTGGCTCCTTCGGCGAAGGTGTCTTGCAGGCCGATGCGGCGCAATGGGCGGCCCAGGCCGGACTCGGCCAGTGCCTCGGCTACTGCCGAACCCAGGCCACCGATGACTGTGTGGTTCTCGGCCGTGATGACGGCCTGGCTCGCTGCGGCAACGGCGAGGACTGTTGCCGTGTCCAGGGGCTTGATGACGGGAACATTCACTACTACGGTGACGGCACCGGCGGCCTCCAGGACGCGGGCCGCGGCGAGAGCAGGGGCGACCATCATGCCGCTGACAAGCAGAGCGACGTCAGAGGATGGGGCTGCGCCCGAAGTTGAACTCCACCCGCCGTCACGGATTCCGGCTCCGCCGCGGGTCACGCCGCCGCCGGTGCTGACTCCGCCGCCGCTGGTGTCGGCCAGGCCCGCGGTATGCGCGCCGCCTCTGGTGACGCCGCCGCCGGCGCTGACTCCGCCGCCGTCGGTGTCGGCCAGGCCCGCGATATGCGCTCCGCCGCTGGTGACGCCGCCGCCCGCAATCTGCGCGCCGCCGGAGGTCACCCCGCCGCCGTCGGTGCCCGCCCCGCCCGTGGTCTGCGCACCGCCGTCCATCTCTTCGCCACGCCACTCCAGCACCTGGGCGCGGTCCAGCGACAGCGAGTGATCCGCGGGGAAGATCACCGGGATCTCGCCGCGCTTGAGGCGCAGGTAGACCGGGCCGGGAACGTCGGCCATGGCCGCGACCACCTGCGCCGTTTCGGTTGCGTCGGCCACGTCGATGACCGTCATGCCGGGCATCGCGCGCATCAGGGCGACGTCCTCGATCGCCTGGTGGCTCGGGCCGCCGGGGCTGGACACGCCGGGCATGAAGCCCACGATCCGCACCGGCAGCCGCGGGTAGGCCACCGCGTTGACGATCTGGTCCAGTGGGCGGCGTGTGGTGAACACGCCGAACGAGTGCACGAACGGCATGAGCCCCTGCCGGGCCAGCGCACCGGCGACCCCGATCATGTTGGCCTCGGCCATGCCCGCGTGGATGAACCGGTCCGGGAACTCGTCCTGAAACAGGTCCACCTCGCACTGCCGGGTGAGGTCGCCGGACAGGCACACCACCTCGGGGCGGCCGCGGGCCAGTTCGGCCAATGCCCGGCCGTAGGGCTTGAGCGCCGTGCGGTACGGCGGGCCGAGCACGGCCTGCCGGCTGAGGTCAGCCATGGCCGGCCGCCCGGTCCCGCTCGGCCAGGAGTTCGGCGGTGGCCGCCTCGGCGAGATCCGCGGGCAGCTTGATGAAATGCCCGTCGGCGTCCGGCGGCAGGCAGGCCAGCCCGTGCCGGGTCGAGGTCCGGCAGATGAGCACCTGAGGCCGCACGGCCCGTGCGCCGGCCGCGAGCGCGGCGGCGATCGCCGTGACATCGTGGCCGTCCAGGTCGTCGGCATCCCAGCCGAACGCCCGCCATTTCGCGGCCACCGGCTCGATCGTGGTGATGCTGTCCACCGGGCCGTCGACCTGGGAGTTGTTGGCATCCAGCAGGACGGTGAGCCGGGACAGCCGGTGGTGCCCGGCGAACATCGCCGCCTCCCAGACCTGGCCCTCCTGAAGTTCGCCGTCGCTGACGAACGCGAACGTGCGGACATCGTCGCGGCCGGTCAGCCTGTCCCCCAGCGCGAAGCCCGCGGCTGCCGACAGGCCCTGGCCGAGCGAGCCGCAGGTGTACTCGGGGACCGGGCTGCGCTCGGTGCCGATCGCCTCCAGGGACGACCCGTTCTGCCCGTAGCTGGCCAGGGCCGCCTCGTCGATCAGGCCGGTCTCCGCGGCGGCGGCGTAGGCGGCGATGACGTAGTGGCCCGGCGAGCAGACCACCCGGTCGGTCCCGGGCCGGTAGGCCGCGCCATAGACGGCGGCATACTGCTCGGCCGCGGACAGCGCCTGGCCCAGGTAGCCGAAACCCTGCGGGGCCACCATCGCCACGGCGCGCAACCGGATCGCCGTGGCCAGCTGACGCAGCCCGGGCCCGGTCGCGTTGGGGTTCACGGTCAGGGCGGCCTCCTTTGGTAAAGTGGCTATGCCAATTCTGCCTCAGGCCGGCCACCCGGGGAAGTGCCTGCCGGTGGCCGGGAAGGGGAGGTCACCACGATGGCGGATCGGCGGCGGGCCGCCGGCCTGGCCGGGATTCAGCCGGTGTCCTCCCGGCGGGTCTCGGAGCAGGTGGCCGACCAGATCCGGATCCTGATCACCGGCGAGCGGCTGGCCGAGGGGGACCGGCTTCCGCCCGAGCGCGATCTGGCCGAGCGGTTCGGCGTGAGCCGCCCGATGGTCAGCCAGGCGCTGCGGATGCTGTCGCTGATGGGCCTGGTCGAGATCCGGCAGGGCTCGGGCGCCTACGTGCTGCGCCGGCCGCAGCACATGGTCGCCGCGTCGGTCGGCCTCATGCTCGACCTCGACCAGGGCCCGCTCGCGCGATCTCGCGGAACTGCGGCTATGGCTGGAGACGCTGGGCGCGGTGCATGCCGCCGAGCGCGGTGAACCCGCCGGGCTGCGCGGCAGCCTGCAGCGGCTGGCCGGGGCCACGGGCAGCGCGGCCGCCTGGATCGCCGCGGACACCGTGTTCCACGCGGACGTCGTCCGCGGCGCGGGGAACGCGTACCTGACCGCCATGTACGAGGGTGTCCATACGGCCGTGCTGAGCCAGGAACATGAGCCCTGGGTACGGACGGAGGCCGAGCCCGGGTGGCTGGCCGGCCCCGGGATGTCCGTTTTGCTGGATATTCACCAGGCGATCTACGACGCGGTCGCCGCCGGTGACGCCGGCCGGGCGCAGGCGGCGGTACTGCGCCACCACGAGGTCATGCTCGACCATCTCGGCCGGTGACCGGCAGCGGTGCGGTTAAAGACGATCATTATGCCAAACGGCTGGCGGTGGGGACCGTGATCACCACGCGCCAGCCGTTCGGCCTAATAATTTCCCGGCCGTGGCAGTGCCGCGGCCGGGACGGTCAGGGCGCTGGGGCGCTGTAGATGAACGTGCCCCAGTTGCTTATCTCGTCGCGGTAGGTCGGCGGGATCATCTCGGCGCCCATGAAGATCCGGTTGCCCATCGCCACTCCCATGGAGTAGTCACCCCAGCGGCAGCCGCCGTAGTTCGGGCCGACGAAGGCCGCGTAGCAGGTGAAGCCGTCCTCGGGGGCAGTCCCGGGGGTCGCGATCCGCACCGGCCCGCTGGGCCCGGTGGCGCCGTTGTAGGCGATGTAGGCCGGGCTTGGGTAGTTGTCCTTCCCGCTGAGCGAGAACAGCAGGTAGCCGTTCCCCTGAGCGTTCACCGCCGTGTAGGGGTACATCAGGCTGGTGTTCTTGACCTGGACCGACCCCTGATGCACGACGCTGGCGGACAGTGTCGTGCCGGACAGCGAGGGCTTGAGGATGAACCAGTCCGCGGCGCTGGTGTTACTGGTTGTCGCGGAGTCCAGCTGGGCGTAGAGATGGCCGTTGGTGTAGGTGGGCTCCATCTCGGCGTCGAAGTCGGTCTGGATGCCGCCGGCCGGTGCCTGGAACTCCTGCCCGAGCGGACGCGGCCCGGGCTTTTGGGCGGCGTCCGGCGGGAATGCGTATTTCTGGGTCGTCACCTCGGTGCGGAACAGCGACGGCGGCCCACTGGTGAACAGGGTGAGCTCAGAGGTGTCGTGCATCGCGTAGACCATGAGGTGGTTGTCGCTGACCGCGTCGGGGTTGGACTCGATGAAGTACTCCGTGCCGGGCGCGTATCTGCCGCCCGGCGGTGTACTGGCCGGCGCGATGATCTCGGTCTGGCCGAACGGGTCGGTGGGGATGCGGTATCCGACCACCGGCGGGACGATGCCGGTCTGCGCGACGGTCTCAAGCTCGCCCTTGGCGATCCCGTAGAGGACCACACCGTTGTAGCCGTGGGTGATGCCGGGAACTCGTCGGTGGCCACGTAGATGCCGTTGGCGTCGGCGCCCAGATTGTCGTAGTCACCGAAGCACGGGCAACTGCGGCATGCCCCACGTCGGTGGTGTCCCACGAGTAGATGGTGTAGCTGCCGGTCGGGTCCGGCGTGTTGCTCACCGCTTCGTACTGGACGCTCGGGGTGACCTCCTGGCCTGCGGAGTTGACCGTGCCACCGACCTGAACTCCTGGTAGAACCAGCGCTGGGTCGGCGCGTCGTAGTAGCAGCGGGGGTCGGAGAAGAAGTCGGTGGTCGGCTGGAGGAACGCGTCCGCCGACCCGATCGGGGCCACCAACTGGTAACCGCTCTTGTTGTAGATCGCCAGGGCGTTGTTGATGAACTCCATCACGTAGCCGCCACCCGCGCACAAGCCCTGGTCGGGTGGCTCAAGGTCGGCCCCGCCGTGCGTCTCGGCCTGCAACACGTTGGTCAGGCCACTGAACCCGATCTCGCCGGGCACGTTCTTCGTCGTCAGCGGGGTGTTGGCCACGGCCGGCAGGCCGGTCGGCGTGCCCTTGGGGCGGCGCGAGATGAGGGCGTTGTCAACCGCATGGAAGTGGCTGGCCGCGATGGCCGACCGTGAGATAGGCGCGCCCTGCGGATGGGTCGCCACCTTGGTGCGGTGCTCTGAGGCGGCTAGCTGACCGAGGTTCACCTCCCCGACCACGTTCAGCGGGAGAGTGAACACCGTAGCCTTGACCTGGCTTGACCGAGCCTGAGGCGCGGCCGATGCGACGGAACTGGCCACCGGGACGATGGCCATGCTGGTTCCCAGCGCCACCGCCGCGGTGATCGTCAGGAAACCTGGACGAGCGAGCGGAATCTTCACACAAACCTCCCTGGAACAATCTTGTTCCGACCTAACGCTCGCTTTACCACAAACCCGGGCGCGCGTCTTCATCCGGCCCGCTACGCCGCGCCCCAGCCGGTGTGGTCGGGCGGCGGACCTGCGGTCCGGTATTCAAGCGCCCGCATGTCGCGTACGGCAGTGGGCGGCGCTCTCTGCGTGGAGTCGCAATGCCGAAGGGCCCGGACCTGGCAGGCCCGGGCCCTTCGGCGTTGCAGGGGTTGTTATGGCTTGACGTAGTTGACCGAGGTGCCCCAGTTGGCGAAGCCGTCCCTGGTGCCGCCACAGGTGCCGATGGTCAGGGTGAACCCCGATCCGGTGCAGTTCGGGTACTGGATGTACTCGTTAGCGAAGTAGATCTTCCCGCCGGTGCCCGGCAGGAAGAATCCCCAGCTGTAGTCTCCCCAGCGGGGGCGGGTCGGGCCTGGGAAGCCCTGGTACTCGCTGAAGCCGTCCTGGGGGGACTTGCCCATGTCCGCGATGTTGATGGTGGACTTGAGCAGGCCGCCGGAGGAGCTGGTCAGCCCGGCCGAAAGCGGTGCTCGGGAAGAAGCCGCCGTGGTCGGCGCCGGTCGGCCCGCCGTTGCCGGACAGGGTGAACAGCATGATCGCCCTGCCGCCGCTGGTGGGGGTCGCGGCCATGGCCGGCATGGACAGGTCTTCGTGTTTCGCCGCGACGTACCCCTGGCTGGTCAGGGTGAACTTGCCGGTCTTGTCGAACGACTTGGTGCCGACCACCCAGTACACCGCGCCCTGGTGGATCTCACCGTTGGCCCTGGTGTATGTCTGGGCGATCTGGGTGGGGGCGGCTGCCCAGAGCTGGCCTTGCGCCTGCGAGACCTGCGTCAGGTTGTCGCCGTTGGTCTGGATCCCGCCCTCCGGGCAGGACGTGGCCGAACTCAGGCCGGCCGCGCCGCACTCATCGCCCAGCGGTATCGGGCCGCCCCGCTGCGCGCCCACGGAGGCCTGGAAACCGTTGAATGACACCTCGGGGTCGTAGTAGCGATCGACGCCGGAGAAGAGCTGGCCGGTGAACCGGACGGCACTGCTGCAAGTGGCGCAGCCGCTGCTGTTGAGGGCGGACAGCCCGGTCCAGGCCCACGCCGCGATCCGGTTGTCACCGGAGGTCGGGGAGATGGCCGCGAACCCGTAGAAGTCCAGCGAGCCCACCATGAACCCGGTGCCGCCATGGGCGTTGTCGAACTGGCTCCCGACCGGCTGCGCCGGGATCACCGCCACCCAGCAGGTGATGCCGCCGTCGTGCAGCATGTTGTCACGGGCGCAGGTCCCATCCGGAGTGGGGATGAGCCCCATGTTCTCCCTCACCACCGTCACCGCGGGGTTCGGCTTCCCGTTCTCCAGCACTGTGGGCAGGCCCTTCTCCAGCGCGCTCTTGTTGAACGCGAACTCCTGCGCGCCGTTGAAGAAACCGCCGCCGAAGCCGGGCAGCGACCCCGGCAGGAGCGGGAACTCGTCATAGAACATCAGGAACGCGTCCCGGGTCACCGAGATCTTCGCGAAGTCGTTGAGCAGGGAGGGGTAGCCCGGCTCGGCCGGGTTGTAGTCGGCGTTGGAGAAGTACACGTGGTAGGGGCCGAACGGGCTGTTGCCGTCGGTCACCGCGATGCCCTCGGAGCAGTCGTTGGCCGCGGCCGCGAAACAGCCGGCGAACGTGCCACCCGCGGACTCCGGGGTATTCGAGACGATCTCGGTGAAGAAGAAGTGCCCGCCGTTGGCGGGGTCATACACGCACGAGGGATCGCCGCCGCTGCTCCGTCCCAGGCCGGTGAGCCCCATGAGCGTGTCCAACGAGATCGGCGCCGACAGCCGCTTCAACGCGGTGTTGAAAACCAGGATCTCCCCAATGTTGTTGGTCTCGACCACGAACCCGTTACCAGCGCACAGGCCCTGGTCCGGGGGCTCGATGTCACCCAGGGGGTTGGTGGGCAGCGAGGCGCTGTCGACCGCCTTCAGGCCCTTCACGCCGGTGGCGCCGCCCGCCGAGGTGCTGATGTTGTCACAGCCCGGCCCCAGCGGCACACAACTGACCGACGGAAGCGGCTGGGAGGAGCCGTGAGCGGCGAGCTCGCGCCGCTGGGCCGCGGAGAGATGCAGCTGCCGCAGGTCCGGCAGCGGCATCATGTGGTATGCATCTGCTTTCCCGGTCCGCCCAGCGGCCGCCGGGTGCTTGCTCAGCGCGGCAGCCGCGGTCGATGGCGTGTTGACCGGCCCGCTCAGCAGGTTGCAGTTGACGGCGCAGCCGGTCGCGGCCGGACCGGCAAAGGTTGGCTTGAATGTCCCCAGACTCTTTGACGTCACCGCGTGCGTTTGAACGCCCGCAGCTGCGGCGGTCGGAACAGCCGCCGCCGACCCTCCGGCGGCAACCAACAGCATCACCGGGAGCGACAGCAGCGACAGCAGCGCGATAGCGCGGCGTGTGACTTTCTTGCGCATGATTCCTCCCTCATGGGGCCCTCATTGGCCGCCTAGCCAGCGCCCCACCGTTGGACAGTTCCGCACCCCAGCGGAACATCAGCGCGCTGCGCGCTCTCCTGCACTACAGAGCCCGCACAGGCTGGATGTGACCGGGCTGGCGTAAGCGCAGGATCACAGTCTTTGGGGGCAGGGACACCTAACGGTGCTGCTTTGGCGCATAGCATTGCCCTAACGAGATCACGTAGACCAGAGACGGGTCAATAGGCTGATTTATGAGCCGAATGCGTGCAGGAAGGGCCCGGGCCGGCGCGGTGGCGCTGCACACCCAGGAGGCTACGTGATCGATGCGGCCGGACGCGTCCGGCAGAAGTTCAGCACCAGCCCCGGACCGGGAACGGCGGCCATCAGGTCCTCGTTCGCGGTGTTGTTCGCGAACGCGGCGAGGCAGGTGCTGACCAGCCCGGACAGGTGAGCGAGGGGTGCATCTGCGGGCATCGGGGTAGCTACCTGGCATACCTGTGGCAACAGGGGGACTGTGACGATGGATGGCGAGCCAGCGGCGCCGGACGGATCCGAGCCGGACTACATGGGGCTGATCACCAGTACCGGGGAGTTCTCCGCCTACCCGCCGATCGCGGACTACGGCTTCCTGTCCGACTGTGAGGCCACCGCGCTGGTGGCGCCGAGCGGTGCCATCGAATGGATGTGCCTGCCCAGGATGGACTGCCCGAGCGTCTTCGGCGCCATCCTGGACCGGCGGGCGGGCAACTTCCGGTTCGGCCCCGAGAACGTGGACGTGCCGGCGGACCGGCGCTACCTGCCCGGGACGATGGTGCTGGAGACCAGCTGGGACTGCGGCGAGGGCTGGATCGTCGTCCGGGACTGCCTGGTGATGGGCGAGTGGCGGCACGAGCACCCGGAGCGCACCACCCACATCAGGCCGCCGACCGACTATGACGCCGAGCACACGCTGATCCGTACGGTCCGGTGCGTGCAGGGCTCGGTGCAACTGGCGCTGGACTGCGAGCCGGTGTTCGGCTACGGGATGGAGCGGGCCCGCTGGAGCCGGCCGGAAGCGGGGTACCACCAGGCCGTCGCCCAGGACGGCAACGGACTGGACTTGACCCTCACCTCGGACATCCGGTTCGGCATCGAAGGGTCCACCGCCCGCGGGCGGACCCTGCTGCGCGAGGGCGACACCCGGTTCTGCGCGCTGTCCTGGGGCCACCAGGCCCCGCCGAAGAGCTACAAGGAGGCCGAAAAGCGCCTGCGGTGGACGGCGCACCACTGGCAGCACTGGCTGGCCCGGGGCAACTTCCCCGACCACCGCTGGCGCAGCCACCTCACCAGGAGCGCGCTGACGCTCAAGGGCCTGGCGTTCGCCCCGACCGGCGCCATCGCCGCGGCGGCCACCACGTCCCTGCCCGAAACCCCGCGCGGGGAACGCAACTGGGACTACCGCTACAGCTGGATCCGCGACGCCACCTTCGCGCTCTGGGGCCTGTACACCCTGGGCTTCGACTGGGAGGCCGACGACTACTTCGCCTTCATCGCGGACCTGGCCGAACGTGACGGCGGCAACCTGCAGATCGTCTACGGCATCGACGGCACCGCGGATCTCACCGAGCGGGTGCTCGACCACCTGCAGGGATACCAGGACGCGCGCCCGGTGCGGATCGGGAACGCCGCCTACCAGCAGCGGCAGAACGACGTGTGGGGGACGGTGCTCGAATCCGTCTACCTGCACACCAGGTCGCGCGACCGGCTCGACGAGCGGATCTGGCGGGTCGCCCGCCAGCAGGTCGAGCATGCCCTCGAACACTGGCGCGAGCCGGACCGTGGCATCTGGGAGATCCGTGGCGAGCCGAGGCACTTCACGTCCTCGAAGGTCATGTGCTGGGTGGCCGCCGATCGCGGCGCGCGGCTGGCCAGGCTCCGCGACGAGCACGACACCGCCAGGATGTGGCAGAAGGCCGCCAACGAGATCCACGCCGACATCTGCGCCAACGCCCTCGATGATCGTGGCGTTTTTTGCCAGCATTACGACACTACGGCGCTGGACGCATCCCTGCTGCTGATGCCGTTGCTGCGATTCCTGCCGCCGGAGGATCCGCGGATCCGTGCCACGGTACTGGCGATCGCCGACGAGCTGACCAGGGACGGGCTGGTCCTGCGCTACCGGATCGCCGAGACGGACGACGGGCTGCCCGGCGAGGAGGGCACGTTCACGATCTGCACGTTCTGGCTCGTCTCCGCCCTGGCCGAGATCGGTGAGCACCGGCGGGCCAGGGACCTCTGCGAGAAGGTGCTGTCCTACGCCAGCCCGCTGCTGCTTTACGCGGAGGAGATCGACCCGCGGTCCGGCCGGCACCTGGGCAACTTCCCGCAGGCGTTCACCCACCTGGCCCTCATCAACGCGGTCATGCACGTGATCAGGGACGAGCAGGAGGCCCGCCGCCAGTTGCTGGCCGGTGAAGCAGCCGTCATCCCCTGGCAGTCCTGACCAGAAGTCCAAAGTCGCAGCGGCCAAGGCTGAACCCATCAGGCTCGCCCACCGTAGAGAAAGGAGGGCGAGCTGGAGGGGCGCAGTGAAACATCAGAGGCGCGATCAGCGAACCACGGCTCGGAGTTGGCGGCATCGGGCATTCCGCGCCGGTCGAGCGACTGCAACCTGCACCATCAGCGCCGCCGTACTGGCTGGCGGGTCGATGGCAGCCGTGGCTTCGCCTGCCGGCGCGGCGTCGAGTCGATCGGCCCAGATGCCGGCGGCTGGCAGGCAAATGCCGCCCCTGGCACCAGTGGCGCATGCGACCACATCCGCTTGGTCCCTGCAGAGCCCAGCTCTTCCCTCGATCTCGCAGGGGAACCTCTTCGCCGATGCCTGCAGCAGCCCAGCTTCCTGCATCGCCGTCGGCACCTTCGCAGACAGCTCGGGCACGCAGGTCCCTCTCGCCGAACACTGGAACGGAACCACCTGGAGCCTGCTGTCCGCGCCCAGCCCGGCCGGCGCTCACCGATAGCGAGCTGCACGGTGTTTCGTGCAGCTCTGCGACTTCTTGCGTCGCCGTCGGCTTCTCGGGCGCTCAGGCGCTCGCGGAGCAGTGGAACGGCACCACCTGGGCGATCCTGCCCACTCCCACGCCAGCCGGCGGGTCCGCACTGGAGGGCGTGTCGTGCAGCGCCCCCGGCGACTGCACCGCCGTCGGGACTCAGGGCAGCGCGCGTCGGCGACGTCACTCTCGCCGAGGGCTGGGACGGCACCACCTGGACCATCGAGACCACCGTCAACCCACGGGGGGCCCCCAGCGCCGAATTACGACAGCGTCCTTGGCGGTGTGTCGTGCACCTCGGCCACAGCCTGCACCGCTGCTGGATGGTTCACCAAGACCGTCAAGAACGATGTGACGCTCGCCGAGGTGTGGAACGGAACGGCCTGGACAGTGCAGGCGACTCCCGATCCGGCAGGGGCGATAGTGACAAAGCTGACCGGCGTGTCGTGCAGCTCGGCGACCGCGTGTATCGCCGTCGGATCCTCTTTCAGCAGGGCCTCTGCCTCCGACGTCACCTTGGCGGAGAGGTGGAACGGCACCACCTGGAAGCTGCAGTCGACGCCCAATCCGGCAGGTGCCGTCGCCAGCACCCTCAGCAGCGTGTCGTGCAGCTCGGCCGTCGCCTGCACCGCGGTCGGCAGCTTCGAGGGGAGCTCGGACCTCTTCTCACTGGCCGAAGCGTGGAACGGTACGGCGTGGGCTCTTCGAGACCACGCCCAACTCGGCGACGACCACCGGCAGCGTCCTCGACGGCGTGTCGTGCAGCTCGGCGGCCTCCTGCACGCGCCGTCGGCTTCTTCGACAGCCCAGGAGGCGCACTTCCACTGGCCGAAGCCTGGAACGGGCACGTATGGACGATCCAGGCCACTCCCAGCCCACCTGGCCCCGCGGCCGTGAGTCAGCTCAACGGCGTGTCGTGCAGCTCGGCAACTGCCTGCACCGCCGTCGGGTTCTCCCAGAACAGCTCCAGCACCGACCTGACACTGGCCGAAGGGTGGAACGGAACCGCCTGGAGTATCCAGCCCACTCCCGACCCAGCCGACGCCGCTACGTTTCCCGGCAGCGTCCTGTCCGCCATCTCGTGCAGCTCCGCCGCCGCCTGCATGGCCGTCGGGAACTACACGAACACCGCCGGCAACGTCGTCACGCTGGCGGAGTCGTGGAATGGCACCGCCTGGACGATCGAGACCACGCTCAACCCGGCCGGCGCCACGAACACTGCCCTGGCCGGTGTGTTCTGCGGCTCCGCCACGGATTGCACCGCGGTCGGGCGCTCCTTCGACGCGGCAGGCAACCAGACCGCGGTAGTCGAGTCGTGGAACGGTGCCGCATGGACGAGCCAGGCCGCTGCGGTTCCAGGCCGGCGCCACGGGAGCGGAGCTGAGCGGCGTATCGTGCAGGTCGGCCTCGGCGTGCACCGCGGTTGGGTCCTATAACGACAGTTCGGGAACCCAGGTCACGCTGGCCGAGTCGTGGAACGGTACCGCCTGGCACGTCCAGGCCACTCCCGATCCCACAGGCGCCACCGCCAGCGCTCTGGTCGGCCTGTCGTGCCGCACTGCCAAAGCGTGCTGGGCCGTCGGGCACTCATTCGACCCCTCGGGCACTGAACTGACCCTGGCCGAATCGTTGAACGGCACGGTGTGGCAGGTCCAGGCGACGCCCAATCCCTCCGGAGCGACGGCCAGCTACATCGACGGCGGCGTGTCGTGCAGTGGGCCCAAGGCCTGCAGCGCCGTCGGTTCCTACACTGACAGCTCGGGTGTCCAGCTCACCCTGGCCGAGTCGTGGAACGGGACCGCCTGGACGGTCAAGACCACGCCGAACCCAGCCGGCGCCATCGAAAGCCAGCTGAATGGCGTGTCGTGCGCCTCAGGTGGAACCTGCACTGCCGTTGGGTACTCAGCCCCAAGCTTGTTCAACCAAAGGGCTCTTGCCGAGGTGAAAACCTAGGCCGGACCCTCGCGGTACTAGGGGGTAAACAGCCTCCAGTGCCCTTCGGAGACGACTTCGACGTTGCCGTCAGTCACCTTGATGGCGGTCTGGTCGTCGATCGCGTACGTCGGCGCCGGTATCCTCGCGGCCCATTGTTCCGCGATGGCCATGTCTTGGTGATCCGCGTTGTCCACGTGCGGAATAATCGCAAAATCCACCAGTCCGACTCCCTGAGCCTTGACCAGGATCATGCGGAGTTCGCCATTGGGTGTATCGAACACGATGTCCTCCGTCGAGAGCGCTTCACCGCTGCCGCGACGCGGTTCACGGTAAGTCTCGGCAAAGGTGGCGGTTGCTGCGATACTCCCGGCGCTCACCCCCAGGTAGACCGTCTCGCTAGGCACCGACTGCAGCACGTCTGCAAACCCCGACTGCCGCATCCAGTACGACAAGAACACTGGATCCCCGCCCCAAACCAGCAGGGCGTCGGTCTCCTGGACCGCCGGGACCCAGCATTCTTCGTCGATGCTGGGCAGCACGGAGAGCTCCAGTACTCCCAAAGACTTCCAGCCCAATCCGGCGAAGGGACTCTTGCTCCTTCCACAGATTGCCTCCCATGCGTGGCCAGCACCGCCGGGGAAGGGGTATATCGCGGTCGGAATGACGAGGGCGCTGGACTCCTCAATCGGCTTGCCCAGTAGCCCGAGAAGCGCGTCGTGGATGCTCGTGTTCGCGATGCCAGAAGACGTCAGCAGAAGTTCCACGGCATCCCCTCTTTACCGAGCAGTGACATCAGGTAATTCTCCATGGTGGCGTCCGGATTCCGGTATAGCAGGCGCGGGCAGGGCACGGTGTGGGAAGGTCCTGGCTTACCCGCTGGCTGTGCCGGACTCGATCAGGGTCTTGGAGACGCCGCTGATAAGGCCGCGGCCCACGGCCGTGCACGCGGTCGCCGAGACGCAGGACACGCCTTCGAGGCCGTCGTCGGTCGCCGGGTTGGGGCTGGGCACCACCGACCAGCTGGTGCCGTCCCAGGACTCGATCACGGTCCCGGAACCGCTGAGAGCCCACGGCCGTGCACACGGTCGCCGAGACACAAGACGCGCCCGAGAGGCCGCTTTCGGCCGCCGGGTTGGGGCTGGGCACCACCGACCAGCTCGTGCCGTCCCAGGACTCGATCAGGGTCGTGGAAGCGCCGCTGTTGGTGTAGGACAAGCCCGCGGCCGTGCACACAGTCGGCGTGACACAAGACACGCCCTCGAGGATGGCGTGGGGGTTTCCCGGGTTGGGGCTGGGTACCACCGACCAGCTGGTGCCGTCCCAGGACTCGGTCAGGGTCTTCTGGAGTTTCTGCCTGCTATGTGGTAGAAACCCGCGGCCGCGCACGCGGTGGCCGAGACGCAGGACACGCCGTAGAGGTCGTTGCCGCCGGTGCCCACGTTGGGGCTGGGCACCACCGACCAGCGGGTGCCGTCCCACGACTCGATCAAGTCTCTACGCAGCGCGCCTGGAAACCCGCGGCCGTGCACGCGGTGCGCCGAGATGCAGGACACGCCGTTGAGGGCGTGATTACCGGGTCCCAGGATGGGGCTGGGCACCACCGACCAGCGGGTGCCGTCCCAGGACTCGATCAAGGTCTTGTTCCTGTTAAGGACGCTGCTGGCTGCGGAGAAGCCCGTGGCCGTGCACACGGTCGCCGAGACGCAGGACACGCCCTCGAGGATGTTGTTGCCGGTGCCCACGCTGGGGCTGGGCACCACCGACCAGTGGGTGCCGTCCCACGATTCGACCAAGGTCCTGAAAGCGCCGCTGCTGGCTGTGGAGTAGCCCACGGCCGTGCACGCGGTCGCCGAGATGCAGGACACGCCGTCGAGGAGGTTGTTGCCGGTCCCCCGGTTGGGGCTGGGTACCGACGTCCAGGTCAGGGCCTGCACGCCGGTCAGCGACGGCCCGGTGCGGCCAGCACCGCGCGCCCCGGCCGCCCCCTGCCCGGGGCGGGCGCTGCCACTCGCGCCCGCCGCCAGGGCGACGACCACACCGGCCGCCACCCCGGCACTCACGACCGGCCGCCGCAACATCCTGGCCACCCTCAATGCCGAAGATCTGTGCATCATGACTCCCCTGGCAGGTATCCGGGCATCCAAGCGCCCGCGCCGCCGGGGCCTACGGACCTCATGGGCATCGGTACGCGGCGAAGCACGCCTGTTCCCGCTTACGCTAACCGCGCCACCTCCCCCCAGCTAGGGCCAACGGCACCGGGGCGCAGCGGTATCCGGGCCCGCCGCATTCTCGAATTCCTCCCCGATAATGCCGGCCTGGTTATCTTGCAAGAGTTCCGGGAGGCTGTAACCTAACCGAGGCTGCCACTCAAACCCCCGCCCAAAAGGGGCAAGCGCACCTCAATCAAGAATCAAACCGGCGTCATATCCCACTATGGCGCGAGCTATAAGTGTCCAACCTGTGGCCGGTGTAATCCGGGCATCTTTTACCAACAGATAAAAGGGGATTTCATGCTGAAACGTGTCCTTGCCGGGACGGCCGTGGCCGCCGTGAGCCTGATGTCCGCCGCCACCGCGGCGCAGGCGCAGGCCATCACCCCGGCGCCGCCAGCCACGCCTGCGCCGCACGCCACGGTCATCAACCTGCACCACGCCTACCTGGCGCACCTCGGCCACACGAAGGCAGCCAAGATCGCCGGGAATCATGTACGCCCGGGGCAAGGCAGCCCAAGGCGGCGAAGGTCACCACGAGCCTGCTCGGAGCCGAACTGCCCGCTCGTCTACAACGGCGGCTCGGTCCAGCACTCGCCGCACGTCTACCTGCTGCTGTGGGGGCCGAACTGGAGTTCGGACCCGTCCCAGGCGGCCAGCGCCTCCTACCTGGAGAGCTTCTACGCCGGCCTTGGTGTCCAGCCGAAGGACAGCTGGTCCGAAATCACCTCGCTGTACGGTGACGGCAGCGGCTTCCCCACGTTCACCGGCTCGGTGTACGAGGGTGCCTTCCAGGACACCAGCACCCCGCCGAGCCGGCGTCGACCAGAGCCAGCTCGGCGCCGAGGCCGACGCGTTCGCCAGCACCCATGGCATCACCGACCTGGCCGACGCCCAGATCGTGGTCGCTACGCAGTCGGGGACCTGCCCGCAAGGGTTCTACTCCCCGAACTGCGACGGGGGCAGCGGAGACTACTGCGCCTGGCATTCCAACTCCAACGAGCCGTACACCAACCTGCCCTACATCCTCGACGCGGGCAGTGGCTGCGGCGAGGACATCGTGCAGAGCCAGTACGACGGGTTCTCGATCGTCGGCGGCCACGAATACGCGGAAACCATCACCGATCCTTTCCCGGTCTCCGGCTGGTGGGATTCGGCCGACGCATCGGGCGGTGAAATCGGTGACAAATGCGCCTGGCGTCGACCCGGTCAGCGGCAATATCGACATCGGCACCGTGACGCTCTCCACCGGTACGTTCGCCGTGCAGCCACTGTTCGACAACGATGCCCTCGCCAACGGCGGGGACGGGTGCGTGATGAAGCCCGTCGGGGCACTTGAAGGGATTCCGGAACCTGTGCCTGGACGACAACAACGGGCTCAGCGCCAACGGCAACCCGGTCGACATCTGGCAGTGCATCGGCGGCGCGCGCCAGCGGTGGACGCAGCAGAACCGTGAACTCCGGTCCGCAGGAAGTGCCTGACGGACAACAACTGGGGCGGCTCGGGCACCAAGCTGGTGATCGAGACCTGCAACGGCCAGCGGAACCAGCAGTGGTCGCGCAACACCAGCGGCGAGTACGTGCTGGCCTTCCAGAGCCTGTGCCTGACCGACCCGAGTGGCTCCACCACCAACGGCACCCAGGTCCAGGCCCAGACCTGCACGAACGCCACGGACCAGCACTGGTCCGTGCCCTAACCGCCCAGCGGCGAGTGACGCCGGCCAGCCGCGCGCTGGCCGGCGTCACGCCGGGGCCAGCACCACCTCGCCGGTTCCGCCGTTGATCGTGGCGAGCCAGGCGCCGGGGGCCGGGGCCGGCCCGGTCACCGTTTCGGGGCGGCAGCCGGTCACCATCGGGACGCCCAGGCTGCGGGCCACCTCGGCCAGATGTGAACTCGCCGCCCCGGTCCGGGCGATGACTCCCCGGGCGCCGAACAGCAGCGGCGCCAGCGCCGGCACCGGCCGGTCCACCAGCACGATGGCGCCCCGGCATTCGCTCGCCCCGGTCTCGTGCGGCCGGCAGGCGACCAGTGGCCCGGCCGCGGTCCCCGGCCACCGCGGGCCTGCCCCGCCACCCGCAGGCCGTCCGCCGGCATCGGCGGTTCCGGCTCGCCGCCGCAATCGGGCGCCGCCCCCCGCATCGACTGAAGCAGCCACACCTTCCCATCGCACGCCGCCCACTCGATCAGGTCGTCCCCGAGCTCGGCGTGAACGCGACCGGCGAGCGCGGCCGCCTCCGCCACGACCTCAGCCCCGATCAGCCCAGCCAGGTCACCGTCCTGCGCGCCCTCCGCCCACCCGGAAAGCAGCGCCCCCGGATGCCCCCGGACCCCCTCCACGGTCACCTCGCCAGCCTGCACCCGCGCCACGCCCCCCGCCTCGGGAACGATCTCCGGCTGCACCAGCACGGCCAGTTCCAGCGCCTCCAGCCCCAGCCCGCACTCCTCCAGCCGCCGCAACGGATCCACCGCGAACGCCGAAGCCCAGCAACTCCGGACCGCCGCCGCCACATCCTCCCGCCCGACCCCCGTCACCGAGGAAAACGCCCCCGCCCACCGCGCATCCCCCTCCAGCGGACTGGACGACCGCACAATCACCCGCCCCCCCAGCCCATCCACGGCCGAGGTCAGCTCCGCAACAAGCGCCAGCATCGAGCGCCAGGCCGAGCACGGCCACCCGCCCCGCCCCCACCCCATTCGCGCGAACCGCCGCCGCCCCGGCCCCCATCGCGCTTTCCCCCTCACCGACCGGCACGACCCACCCCGGCAGCACCGGCAACCCTGCCCGAAGCGCGGCGGCCAGCCGCGCCGCCTTGAACCCGATCTCGGGGGTTGGGGATGCGCCCGGGCCGGAGGAGACGGGAGCGGTGGCCGCAGCGGCGGGCGAGTAGTGGGACCGCGCGCGCCGTAGGACGGGCAAGCGATGGTGTGGCAAATGGCGTTTTGCCAGTTGCCACACCATCCTTGCCTGGCCAGCCCTCCGCCGGGTCTGCGCTGGTTGGGGTAGTTGGGGGAGCGGCCCGCCCGTCTGCGGCGACGGCGAGCGGAACGAGCGGCTCATCCGACCTCGATGATCGAGTCCGAGGCGTACGTGGACAGCAGTTCATGCCCGGAATCCGTCACCAGGAGCATCTCTTCGAGCCGGACCCCGAACTCGTGCACCTTGCCGTGCTGGGTCTCCAGCGCGAACACCATGCCCGGCCGGATCTCCTCCGGGTAGTCCAGCGACCAGATCCGCGATATCACCGGCCGGTCGTACTGGGCGAGCCCGAGCCCGTGCCCCCACAGGTTCGCGGCGGCCTGATCCTCCTCGTCGTAACCCCACGCCTCCCGCGCCGACGGCCACTTCAGCGCGATGTCCCGCGTGGTCACCCCCGGGCCGCACGACCTCGATCGCGTCCCACAGCCACTTGTGCGCCGTCTCGTAGTAGTGCTTCATCTCCGCGGTCGGCGTCCCGCCCACGCAGTACGTCCGGTACACGCACGACTTGAACCCGTTCCAGGTCAGCGCGGCCAGGTCGATGATCACCAGTTCACCCGGGCGGATGATCCGGTCGGAGAAGTTGCGCCAGTTGGGCCAGGCGTTCGGCCCGGACGACACGATGATGTCCTCGACGTCCTCCATGCCGGGGATGTTGTAGAGGTAGGCGAACCCGAACGCCGCGACCTCGTTCTCGGTCAGCCCCGGCCGCAGGAACTGGGTGAACTCGTAGTGCAGCGTGTCGCAGATCGCCCCGACGATGCGCAGCGCCTTCTGCTCGTCGACGCTCTTGATCGCGCGCGCCTCCATCATCGGCGTCATCCCGTCCGCCCAGGTGATCCCGGCTTGCTGGAACGCGGCGATCATGTTCAGGTCGATGAAGTCCACGCCGAGCGGCCGGTCCCGCACGCCCGCGTCCTCCAGGTCGCCGACCAGCGCGCGGGTGAACTTGGCCACCTGGTTCTGCGACGCCTGGCCCGGCCGCGCCCTTGATCCAGGAATAGGAGTGCCGGATGTTGCCCGGCGGGATCCACGGGTTGTGCACCTTCAGGTGGATGCCGATGTCGCCCTGCTCGTAGACGATCGGCTCGCGCCCCTCGCACAGCACCACGTAACGCAGCCCGGGCTTGAGCCGGTTCCAGCCCGGCGTGTACGTCGAGGAGACGTACCGCATGTTCTCGTCGTACATCAGCAGCATCGCGCCGAGCCCGTGCCGCGCCATCGCCTCCCGGGCACGCGTCAGGCGCCACTGCCCGCACGGCGGGCCAGTTGATGCCTTCCTTCCAGTCCGTGCTCAGGCCGCCGAACGCTTCTCTCATGCCATCTCCTCCTTGCGCGAACCTCCGCCCGTGGCCGCCCGCGGGCTGCCGTCAGCGGGGATGACCGGCAGCAGCAGGAACGACTCGCGCCCGGGGCCGGACCACAGGGTCTGCGAACTGCCGGTCAGCTCCGGCGGCCGGTCGGCGGGGTCGTCGTGCAGGAACGGCCCGCAGCCGGTCATCTCGTTCTTGAACGAGCCCAGCCGGGGCGAGTCCGGGTAGTGCACCTCCCAGTCCTTGCCCCGCACGGTGAGCGCGATCCGGTACCCGGCCGGGATGACCAGGCTGGTCGGCCAGATCTCCACGTCGGCCTGGTAGACCTCGCCGGGCACCAGTGGCTGGACCTCGTCATGGGCGTGGTAGGGCCGGTAGTCGGCGGACCGGCCCGGGTCCAGCTTGCGGTGCGACATCCGCAGCCAGCCCTGGGCGACCGGGGTGTGCGGGTCGATCGCGCCGGGGAACGTGACGTCGGAGCCGTCCGGTGCCAGCACCCGCAGCACGCAGAACAGGTCGGCATCGGCCGTGGTCGAGGACACGAACAGCCGTGCGGCCACCGGGCCGGTGATCTCGGTCCCGGCCGCCAGCGGCGGCGCGGTGAACGTGACCCCGCCGGAGTCCGCCCAGTACGACACGCCGCTCCCGGCATCCGGTGGCTCCGGGCCCAGCCGGCTCCTGTCCGGCCACAGATACAGCTTCGTCCAGCGGGTCCTGGCCAGCGGCCACTCTCGTTCTGCACGCTGCATGAAACCGTCGAGGGCGCGGACCTGTAGCTGAACCGCAGGCTGGTCCCGCCAGCCCGCGTCGTCACCGTGCAGGAAGCAGGCGAAGAACCGTTTCTGCAGGCCGACGCCGTAGTCGGTGTAGAAGTGCGTCCAGTGCTCCAGGCCGTGAACCTCCAGCCACTTGTGCGCCGACGCGGCGCGGGTGAAGCCCTCGAAGTTGCCCCGGGTGTGCAGGCCCTGGCCGCCCCAGTTGGCGGCGGTCAGCAGCGGCACCGTGATCCGGTCCCAGTGCGCGGAGCGGTCGCGGTAGAACTCGCCGTCGAGCGGGTGGGCGGCGATCTGCTCGCCGAAGTACGCCCGGGCGTAGACCAGTTCGTCCGCGGTGAGGGTTTCCGGGCCGGCCACGGTCGCACCGGTGACCGCGCTGCGCGGGCCGTTGTCGCCGACCCCGTGCTGGACCACGGTGACCTGCTTGTCGTACCAGTGGCGGAAGAACGTGGACAGGATCCCGCCGTGGTGGGTGGCGTCCCGGTAGAAATCCGCGGCGCCCTCCCAGACGCAGATCGCGGCCAGGTGCGGCGGCTGCAGGCCGGCGACGTGCCAGGCGTTCATCGCGTAGTAGGAGATGCCGTTGATGCCGACCTTGCCGGTGCTCCAGCCTTGCGTCCCGGCCCATTCGACGCACTCGTAGAGGTCGCGGGCCTCGCGCGGGGAGAACGGGTCCAGGACACCGGGGGAGCGGCCCGCGCCGCGGGAGTCCACCCGCACGCAGGCGTAGCCGTCGGGCACCCACTTCTCCGGGTCGACGGTCTCCCAGTTGGCGTACCGGTTGCTGGAGCCGGCCGCGACGTCGGGGTGCTCGGCGACCATGAGCCGCCACTGGTCGGCGTAGCCGTCCTGGAACGCCAGGCCCTTGGCGTAGGGACCGTAGGTGAGCAGGACAGGGTGCCGCTCCGGGCCGTCGGGGCGGAACACGTCGGCGCGGAGCACCAGCCCGTCGTCCATCGTGATCGGAACGTCCCATTCGATCACCATGGCGGGACCATAGCAGCGCCCGCAGCGGCCGCAGCAGCGACAGATACAAACGTTTGTGCCCGCTTCAGCCTGGCAAGGCCCGTGCCAGGATGGCGAGATGGAGCGGATTGAGGCGCAGCTGCTGATCCCCGGCGGCGGCGAGCCGGTCAGCGACGGTGTCGTGATCATCGACGACTCGGTGATCAGCTACGCCGGGCGGCGGCCAAGCGCCGGCGACGCCGGCGGCCAGCGTGCACCAGGCCGAGACGGTGATGCCTGGCATGTGGGACTGCCATGGCCATTTCCTCGGCATGCGCACGCTCGACCTTGGGCGGCTGCCGCTCGACCCGGTGCCGTTGCGGGCGGCGCGCTGCGCGCGCGACCTGGTGGCCGCGCTGCGGGCCGGGATCACCTCGGTCCGCGAGGTCGGCGGCCTGGGCGTGCACCTGGCCAGGGCGGTGACCGAGGGCGTGCTCGAGGGCCCGGCGATCTACGCCGCCGGGGCGATCCTGAGCACCACCGGCGGTCATGGCGACCTGCACTCCTATCCGCTGCCGTGGATCGCCGACTTCGCCGCGCATCACGGCGAACTGCGGCTGGCCGACGGGCCCGCCGAGTGCATGCGCGCGGTCCGCGAGCAGTTGCGGCAGAACGCCCGGCTGATCAAGGTGTGCGCCTCGGGCGGGGTGCTGTCCGAGATCGACGACCCGATCCACCAGCAGTTCACCGTGGCCGAACTGCGGGTGATCGTGGAGGTGGCCGGCCTCGCCGAGCGCGTCGTGGCGGCGCACTGCCACGGCAAGCCCGGCATCATGGCCGCGGTGGAGGCCGGCGTCCGCACCATCGAGCACGGCACCTACCTCGACGACGAGGCCTGCGACGCGATGCGCGAAACGGGCACCATCCTCGTCCCGACCAGGGCCATCTTCGAGGACATCCTGGCGGACCTGGCGGCGGTGCCCGACTACGCGGCGGCCAAGCTCACCGCGATCGCCGGGCGGCACGCCGAGTCGGTGTCCCGCGCGATCGAGCCGCGGCGTCACCATCGCGATGGGCACCGACATCTCGGTGACCGGCCCGGACCGGCCGAACGCCTGGGGCAGCAACGGGGCCGAGCTTGCCCATCTGGTGCGGCTCGGGATGACGCCGCTGCAGTCGATCGAGGCGGCGACCGCCACCGCCCCGCTGACGCTCGGCCCGCAGGCGCCCAGGTCCGGCCGGCTGGAACCCGGCTACGACGCCGACGTCCTCACCGTCGCCGCGGACCCGCTCACCGACATCGCGGTGCTCGCCGACCCGGAGCAGATCACCGGCGTCTGGACCAAAGGCCGTCGCGTGACGCTCCGCTGAGGCAGCCGGCATCGAGGCCGATATCGTGATCATGGCGTTTTGGCCGGCTGATAGCGCAGCCAAAACGCCATGATCACGATTGGGATTCGGGGAGGGGAAGGCCGAACAGGGCGGCGGCGTTGCGGCCGGCGATCAGCTCGGCGTCGGCCTCGCGGCAGGCCGGTGCCGGCGAGCTGGTCCGCCAGCGGGCCGGCGGCCATGTCGAACGGGAAGTCGGTGCCGTAGACGACGTGATCCGCGCCGACCGTGCCGGCCAGGAACCGCAGCGGGCCCGGCGCATGGGTCACGGTGTCGAACCAGAACCTGTTCAGGTACGCCGACGGGGGATGCGCGCAGCCCTTCGCCTCGGGGCGGACCCGGTGCCCGTGGTCCAGCCTGCCGATCTGGTACGGCAGGTAACCGCCGCCGTGGGTCAGCACGAGCCGCAGCGCGCCGAGTTCGTCCAGCGTCCCGCTGAAGATCAGCCGGGCCGCGCAGATCGTGGTGGCCAGCGGGTTGCCGATCAGGTTGGTCAGGTAGAAGTCCGCGAGCCCGGGCCTGGCCCCGACATAGTACGGGTGCAGGATCAGCGGCACCCCGAGGCCCGCGGCGGCGGCCAGCACGGTGCGCGGCCCGGGATCGTCCAGCGGGGTGCCCGCCACGTCCGGGCCGATCTCCGCCCCGCGCATGCCCAGTTCGGTGACCGCCCGGCGCAGTTCGGCGACCGCGGCCGCCGGGTCCTGCATCGGCAGCGTGGCCACCGCGGTGATCCGGCCGCCCGAGCCGGCCGCGAAGGCGGCCAGCGCATCGTTCACCGCCCGGCAGAACCCGGCCGCCTCCCCGCCGTCCGCCCAGTACATGAACAACTGCGGGGCGGCCGAGAGCACGGCGTGGCCGATCCCGCGCCGGTCCATGGCCTCCAGCCGGGCGGGCAGGTCGTAGAACACCGGCGGCACGGGCCAGCGGAAGCCCTGCCGGTGGACCAGCCACTCCTGGCCGTTGCCGTGCTCGGCCGTCATGCCGTCGAACCCCTGCCCCCGGCGGGCCGCCGCCAGCACATCGAACGGCAGGAAGTGCGTATGCACGTCGACGGTCAGCATCCCGGTCACCGCCCGGCCATCGATCGCAGGACCGCGTGCACGCAGGCGGTGTCGTCGTCGGCGTGGCCCTGGGCCAGCGCGGCCGTGTAGAACGACGTGGCCATGGTGAACAGCGGGGTGGGGGTGCCCGTCTGCCTGGCGAACCCGGCGATGATCTGCAGGTCCTTGTCGAACACCGTGGTCGTCACGCCGGGGCCGGAATAGTCGCCGGCGGCCATCGCCGGGCCGCGGACCTCGAACATGTCCGACGAGCCCGCCCCGTCGGCGACCGCGGTGAGCACCGCCGCCAGGTCCAGGCCGGCCCGCTCGGCGAGCACCAGGGCCTCCGCGGCGGCCACGTTGTGGATGGCGACGAGCAGGTTCGCGATGAACTTGACCGCCGACCCGCTGCCGAACTCCCCGACGTCGTGGACCCCCCGGGTCATCGCCGCCAGCACCGGCAGCGCACGGGCCTTGGCCTCGGCGGGGCCGCTCAGGTAGGCGACCACGTCCTTGGTCAGCGCCTGCCCGCCGGTCCCGGACAGCGGGCAGTCGAGCAGCACGATGCCGTGCCCGGCGAGGGCGTCGCGCGCCTGGCGTTTGTCCGCGAGCGGCAGCGTGGAGGTCTCGATGACCACCAGGCCCTGGCGGGCGCTGGCGGCCAGCCCGGCCGGCCGTCCGACATCGGTCAGCGCCGCCGCGGTGGGCAGCGAGGTCACCACGATGCCCGCGCGGGCCGCGGCGCCGGCCGGGCTGGCGGCAGCCGCCCCGCCGCGCCCGGCGTGATCGGCCAGCCGGGCCGGGTCGATGTCGTAGCCGTCGACTTCGAAGCCCGCGGCGAGCAGGTGGGCGCTCAGCGCGGAGCCCATCGTGCCAAGACCGATGAAGCCCACGACTGTGTCCTGTGGTACCACGGACGCCTCCTGTCCCGGCCGGTGAGAGCATTGCACCATGCTGGCAGCGGTCATCGAGCGGCCCGGGGCCGTGACGGTGCGGCAGGTCCCGGTGCCGCAGGCCGGCGGCCTCGCCCTGGTGCGGGTGGGCGTGGCCGGCATCTGCGGCACCGACCGTAAGCTCGCCGCGGGCGTGTTCCCGGTCACCGCGCCCCGGGTGCTCGGGCACGAGATGACCGGCTGGGTGGAGGTCCCCGGTCCCGGGGGGGCGGTGCCCGCCGGCACCCCGGTGGTGGTGAACCCGGCCGCCTTCTGCGGCCTGTGCCGGGAATGCCGCCGGGACCTGCCGCACCTGTGTGCCCGCGGCGGGCTGCTCGGCCGCGACCTCGACGGCTGCTTCGCCGAGTACGTCGCGGTCCCCGAGACCCTGCTGCACCCGCTGCCCGCCGAGGTCACCGCCGACCAGGCGGCCCTGGTTCAGGTGCTGTCCACCTGCGTGCACGCCCAGGCCGATGTGGCGGTCTCCGCGGAGACCAGCGCCGTGGTGATCGGCCTGGGCGTGGCCGGCTTGCTGCACGTGCAACTGCTGCGGGCCAAGGGCGTGCGGGCGATCGTCGGGGTCACCCGCGCGGCCTGGAAGCGTGACCTGGCCCTGGCCTGCGGCGCCAGCAGCGTGGTCACCCCGGACGGCGCGGCGGCGGCGGTCGCCGAGGTGACCGCGGGCCGTGGCGCCGACGTCGCGATCGAGTCCGCCGGAACCGCCGCGACGCTGGCCCAGGCCATCGGGCTGGCCGGCCCCGGGGCGGCCGTGATCCTCTTCGGTGCGGTGCGGACGGCCGACGGGCTGCCGGCCTACGAGGCGTATCTCAAGGAACTCACGATCCGCTGCCCGCGCGCCTCCCGGCCCCGGGACTTCGACACCGCGATCCGGCTCTGCGCGGCGGGGCGCGTCGACGCCGCGCCGCTCGTCACCGGCCGGTTCCCGCTATCCGGTGTGACGCAGGCCCTGGCCGCCAGCGAAGACCCGGCGCAGCTCAAGGTCGTCCTCGACGTGGCCGCACCATGACCGATCTGATCTCCAGCGCCGCGAATCCCGTGGTCAAGCGGATCCGGCTGCTCGGCGACCGCAAGCACCGGCGGCGCGAGGGCGCGTTCGTGGTGGAGGGCATCCAGCCGGTCTGGCAGGCCGTCGAGGCCGGGGCCGACGTGGAGGTCCTGGTGGTGGCCCCGGACCTGCTGGACGGATCCGCGGCCGCGCGGATGGTCGCCGGGCAGGAGGCCGCCGGGGTCAGGGTGGCCCGGCTGACCGCCGAACTGTTCGCCCGGGTCTCCGCGCGGGACGGGCCGTCCGGGCTGGCGGCGATCGTCAGAGCCAGGGTTCCGGGGCTGGCCAGCCTCCAGGTGTCCCCGGGCGCGGTGTTCGTCGCGCTGCACGAGGTCGGCAACCCCGGCAACCTGGGCACGATCATCCGGACCGCCGACGCGGCCGGCGGGGCCGGCGTGGTGCTGATCGGCGCGGCCGCCGACCCGTTCGACCCGGCCGCGGTCAAGGCGTCGATGGGCGCGCTGTTCGCGGTGCCGGTCGCCCGCGCGGCCGACGCGGCGGAGTTCCTCGGCTGGGCGGCCGGCTGCGGGGTCAGCGTCGTCACCACCTCGGCGAAGGCCAGGACCAGCTTCTGGGCGGCCAGCTATGCCCGGCCCCTCGCGGTGCTGCTGGGCGGGGAAGGGGCCGGGCTGCCGGACGACGTGCTGGCCGCCGGCGACCTCCAGGTGCGGATCCCGATGACCGGCACCGCGGAGTCGCTGAACCTGGCCGTGGCCGCGGGCCTGCTGCTGTACCAGGCCCGCAGGCCGGACCTCAGCGGGCCGGCTCCAGATCGCCGGTCTCCAGCAGGGTCTTGAGGTCGGCCACGATGCGCGGCCAGCCCTGGCTCACCCCGGCCAGCACGGCGCTGCCTGCCTCGAAGCCGTCGTGCAGCACGGTCAGCTTGCACAGCGGGCCCTGGTCCTCGATGTCGAAGGTCACCGTGGACCGGGGCTCGCTGGCCCACGCCGCCCGGTCCGCTTCGCCGATGCTGTAGTGGGCGGCCCACTCGGGAGTGAACGTATGCCAGGTGTAGGCGAGCCGCCGGTACGGGTCGGCCGCCACGATGACCTGGGCCGGGTCGGCGATCCGGGTCCCGTCCGCGAGCGTGACCGTGAAGCCGGAACCGGTCTGCCAGTCCGACTCCATGGCCACGCCGCCCCAGTAGCGCCGGGTGAAGGCCGGCTCGGTCAGCGCCTGCCAGAGTTGCTTGGGCGTGGTGCGGATGTAGGTGGTGTAGACGAACTCGGGCTTGTCCATCGGAGTGTCCTCCAGGGCACGTTTCAGGTCGGACAGGGCGTCCACCCGCTGCTGGTGGTACTGGCCGATCCAGCGCTGGGCGATTTCGCTGATGGGCGCGGCGTTGAGGTAGTGGTACTTCTCCCGGCCGCGGCGGACCGTGGTCACGAGGTTGGCCGCGGCCAGGATCGCCAGGTGCTTGCTCACCGACTGCCGGGCCATGTCCAGGCACTCGGTCAGTTCGCGCAGCGTCTGGCCGTTGCGGTCGTTCAGGCTGTCCAGGAGGCGCCGGCGGCCGGGGTCGGCCAGCGCCCGGAACACGTCGTCCAACCCGGAGTCACCTCCTGCTGATAGGCAGCCGTCCGGCTGCATGTCTGAGAATAGGCAGCCGTTTGGCTGCATGTCAAGCCGGAGCGCCGGACTGGCCTCGATGCGCGCTGGTAGCGGATCCCGGTAAGCTAGGTGCGCCTCCGGCGCTCCGGGCCGCCTCCGCGGCGGCATGTTGACGGCCGGACAGGCGGCGGAGTAGCTCAGTCAGGCAGAGCAAGCGGCTCATAATCGCTGTGTCGCCGGTTCAAGTCCGGCCTCCGCTACGAGCGGCTAGCCCTGCTTGCCGCTGGCGCGGCTGCGCCGTGGCCCGCAGTATTAGCCCAGGGGGGCGACCCCCTGGAACCCCCGGGGAACGCTCCCTGGAACCCTGGCCCGAAATGTGGCCCGGGACCGACGCAAGAGAAAGGCACTCCCTCGTGGCTGCCACCGATGTGAGGCCCAAGATCACCCTGGCCTGCCAGGAGTGCAAGCACCGCAACTACATCACCAGGAAGAACCGGCGCAACGACCCGGACCGGCTCGAACTGAAGAAGTACTGCCCGAACTGCCGCTGCCACCGGCCGCACCGCGAGACCCGCTAGCCGCGGTGGCCATCAACAGCGACTACCTCGGCCGCACCTTCCCGGCCACCGAGCCTTACGAGGTGAGCCGGGTCAAGATCGCGGACTTCGCCGAGGCGATCGGGGACCGCAACCCCCTGTACACCGACGCCGCCGCCGCACAGGCGTCCGGCTACCCCGACGTGATCGCCCCGCCGACGTTCCCGATCGTGATCACCATGGCCGCCAGCCGGGCCGCGATCGCCGATCCCGGCCTGGGCATCAACTACGCCATGGTGGTGCACGGCGAACAGCGCTTCAGCTACGCCCGCCCGCTGCACGCGGGCGACGTGGTCGTCGCGCAGTCCACGATCTCGGGGATCCGCGAGGTGGGCAGCATGACGATGGTGACCACCGAGACCGAGATCAAGACCGTGGACGGCGAACTGGTCTGCACCGGTTACGGCACCCTGGTGGAACGGGGGAACGCATGACCAAGTTCGCGGACGTGACGGCCGGCACGGAACTGCCGGTCGTGTCCTACCCCGTCACCCGGCTCAGCCTGGTGAAGTACTGCGGCGCATCCGGCGACTTCAACGTGATCCACTGGAACGAGCGGATCGCCCGCTCCGTCGGCCTGCCGAACGTCATCGCGCACGGCATGTTCACCATGGCGCAGGCCGGCCGGTACGTGACCGACTGGGCCGGTGACGCCGGGGCCCTGGTGGAGTTCGGCGTCCGGTTCTCCGCCATGGTGCCCGTCCCCGATGACGACACCGGCGCGACCATCGAGGTCAGCGGCACGGTCGAGGAGAAGCTTGACGGCAACCTGGTGGCGGTCGCGCTGACCGCGCGCTCGGGCGATGCCAAGGTGCTGACCCGGGCCCGCGCGGTCGTCCGCCTGCCCTAGCCGCGATGGCGCAGCGTGCCGCCTGACCCGAACGCCGCGCCGTCGGGCCATCGGGGGGTTCCAGGGGGGTCGCCCCCCCAGGCCAGCACCCTCGTGCCGCAGGTCCCGCTCGCCGGGTACACCACGCTGCGCCTCGGCGGGCCCGCCCGGCATTTCGCCGAGGCGCACGACGACACCGAACTCGTCGGCCAGGTGTGGGCCGCGGACGAGCGCGGCGAGCCACTGCTGGTCCTCGGCGGCGGCAGCAACCTCGTGGTCGCCGACGAGGGCTTCCCCGGCACCGTCGTGCACGTCGCCACGCGGGGCATCCGCCACGAACCGGACGGGGACTGCGTCCTGCTGACCGTGGCCGCGGGCGAGGACTGGGACACGGTCGTCGCCGGGGCCGTGGCGGACGGCCTGGCCGGCCTGGAGTGCCTGTCCGGGATCCCGGGCCTGGCCGGCGCCACGCCCATCCAGAACGTGGGCGCCTACGGCCAGGAGGTCGCCCAGACGCTGGTGGCGGTCCGCGGCTACGACCGGGAACGCGGCGAGGTGGCGGACCTGCCCGCCGCCGAGTGCGGGTTCGGCTACCGGACCAGCGCCTTCAAGCGGTCGCTGCACTCCTGGGCAGCCGCCGGCCCCGCCGTGACCGGGCGCTTCGTGGTGCTCGGCGTGACCTTCCGGCTGGAACGCTCGGCCCGGTCCGCGCCGGTGCGCTACGGCGAACTGGCCCGGGCGCTCGGGATCTCCGAGGGCGGCCGGGCGCCACTGGCGCAGGTGCGCTCGGCGGTGCTCGCGCTGCGCCGGGGCAAGGGCATGGTGCTGGACGCCGCCGACCCTGACACGCGTAGCGCAGGGTCTTTCTTCACCAACCCGGTCCTCGGCCTGTCCGCGTTCGCGGAACTGGAGCGGGCCGTGGCCGCCGGCTTCGGCCCCGGCGTCCGGGTGCCGACGTTCCCGGCCGGCCCGGGGCAGGTCAAGGTGCCGGCCGCCTGGCTCATCGAGCGGGCCGGTTTCGCCAAGGGATACCGGCCGGGGCCGGACGCCCGCGGCGCGCGGATCTCCGCCAAGCACACCCTGGCCCTGGTCAATCCCGGCGGCGCCACCACGGCCAGCCTGCTCGCGCTCGCCCGGGAGGTCGCCGGCGGCGTGCACAAGGTCTTCGGTGTGGACCTGGCCGCCGAACCGGTGCTCGTCGGCGCGGATCTCGCCAGCCGCCGCCGCCCTAGCCCGCGAGCCCGCTGACGAGGACGACCCCCAGGGTCGCCGCGATCAGGAATGGGCCGAACGGGATCCGCTTCCTGCTGGCCCGGCGGGCCAGCAGCAGGGCGAGCCCGGCCAGCGCGGCAAGCAGCCAGGCGGCCATCAGCCCGGCCAGGAACGCGGTCGCGCCCAGCCAGCCCAGGTAGGCGCCGAGCGGCCCGGCCAGCTTCACATCGCCCAGGCCGAGGCCGGCCGGCGACACGAGCGCGAGGACACCGAAGAACGCCACCGCGGCCGCCATCCCGATCAGCGCGTGGCCGAACCGGCCGGTGCCCCCGGCCACGAACGGGGCCGCCACGCCGAGCAGCGCCAGGCTGACCGGATAGGCCGGCAGCGTCACCACGTTGGGCAGCCGGAGCGTCCGGGCATCGAAGAACGCCAGCGGGACGCCCGCCGCGGCCAGCACGCAGAACGCCGGTGCCTGCGGGCTCAGCCCGAACCGCAGTGCCACCGCGACCACAGTGGCGATTGTGACCAGAGTGGCTGATAGGGCCCAGGTCCGGCTTCCAACCTGGGAAAAGGCCATGAATAGTCCCGTTTTTGTCTTGGCGCACGGGCTGCGAGCGGTAGATATCGTTCTGTAGCTTATTAGGTGGATCTGGGTGGGCGCTGGCCGGTGAACGGCGCCGGCGGGAGCGCCGGGCTGGACTGAGCGCGTCACCCCGATCCGGGCGGCCAGGGAGGCACCATGCGGCGCCGGTGCGGGTCTGCGGCGTTATTCGCTGTCGGCATCCTGGCGGGCGTGACCGCGTGCGGGAACGGGAACGCCGCCGTGTTCCATCCGGCCGGGGCCCTGTCGCCCGCGCCGGTCCAGGCGCCGTTACCGGCGCCGGCGGGCCAGCGCCTGGGCAGCTTCCGGTTCCCCCGTGACGTGTCCATCGACTTCACCACCCCGGCACCGGCCAGCACGGTGCAGCGGGCGGTCATCGCCGGCTACCAGGACTACGTCCTCTCGCTCTGGGCGGCGGTCCTCACCCACGGCAGCAACACCGCCTACCTGCAGCACGCCGGCGGCAACGCGGCGGGGTTCGTGCGCCGCGAGACCGCGCGGTACGCATCGTCCGGCGTGACGGTCAAGGGGACCATCTCCTACACCGGCACCAGGGTCGCCGGGGTCTACTTCGGTACCGGCGCGGACGTGCTCTCCTGCGTCGACGCCTCGGCGTTCCACCAGGTGAACGCGCAGACGGGGGCCACGATGGGCCCGGCGCTGCCCGCCCGGCTGACCCGCTACCTGGAAAACGTGGCCGAGGGGCGCGGCAGCAACGGCACCTGGTCCGTCACCCGCCTGGCCATCTACCCGGCAACCAGCACAAAGGGAGCGATGTGCCGATGAGAACCCGCCTTCTCACCAGCATGGCGCTGCTCGCGGCGGTCGCCGCGGCGGCCGCGCTGGGCCAGGGCACCCCGGCCCTGGCCCAGCGCGCCGGCCAGGCGGCGCGCCAGGCGGCCGCCGCGCCCGCCGGTGGTGGCCCGGTGTACTCCAGCTTCGCGTACTCCCAGGTAAGCGTCACCGGTGACGTCAACCCGGGCGCGCTCGGCAACCCGACCGCGTACACCCCGGCCCCGTGCTGGGTGGAACCGCGGTTCACCGGCGCCGACTCCTACCACAAGGGAGACCCGCAGCCGAGCGCGACCGGGGACGCCGACTCCTACTGGTGGTGGTTCGTCGGCCAGGAGCCGGCCCTGGCCGGGGTGTTCGGCCGGATCCAGGGCCTCAAGCAGGCCGTCAACAAGGTGTTCCAGGCCCGCCAGGGCGGCGGTGGCTGGTGGTGGGTGCCGGGCTGGATCAACGCCGGCGTCAACGGGTACGCGTGCGCCATGGGCCTGGTGCACATGCTCAACTTCAGCGCCCAGTACCTGGAGTACCTGCCCCCGCAGACCGGCGGGCCGGCCGCCCCCGGCCACCCGATCGACGGGCGGATCCTGGCCGCCCTCGCCCGCGCCGAACTTGCCCTGCCCGCGGTCAAGATCTTCACCAACCCGGCGGTGGGCAAGCCCAGCGACGTCAACCTGCCCATCTGGGTCGGGGTGCGCTACGCCGGCCCGGAGCAGCCCACCGACACCGCCAGCGTGCCACTGCCCGGCGGCGGCACCCTGTCGGCCACGGTCGCCACCTCGCCGCCGCAGGTGTCGGTCTCGGTGAACACCGGCGCGGCGCGCCTCTACAACAACTGCGGTGCCACGGGGAGCCGGTACACCGGCAGCCCGGCCGCGGTCCCGCCGTGCGGGGTGACCTTCCTGGCCCCCTCCAGCCACGGGCCCTACACCATCACCGTCACCGCACGGTGGACCGTCACATGGACGGACAGCACGGGCGAGCGGGGCACGTTCACCTCGCCGCCGTGGCCGGTTCCGGTGCAGACCGGAAGCACGAACGTGACCGTGCGGGAAATCCAGGCGGTCAACTGAGATGACACCGGGCAGAGCGGCTGCTGTGGTGCAAGTGCCCAGGTGGGAGGCGTGTGACGTGAGTACGGTGACGGGTTCGTCACAAATTTATGACCTTTGTCGTCCCCTGCTTATGACCCGGCCTTCCTGCGGGATACGGTCGCCAGGCTACGGATCATTGCAAAGCCGTTTATCGAAATACCGTTCGCTGCTAACACCGGTAAACCCGGGAGGCACGAGAGGCAGGGGAGACCGGGATCATGGCGGGTGACCGAGGCACGCTGACCCGCCGGGCGCGGCCGGCGCAGGACAAGGAGTCGCGGCGGCCGACCGCGCCGGGAAGCCGTCGCCCGCCACAGGTGGCGCGGGAGCGCAAGCCCGCCCTCGCGGCACTCGCGTTACTCCTCATCGTCGGCGGGGCCCTCGGCGCCGCCTATCTCGTCCTGCAGAACGGGCACCGGGTGGCCGCCATCGAGGTCACCGAGCAACTCGGTGCCGGGCAGCAGATACCGCTCACCGCCCTGCGCGAGGTGGACATCGCGACCAGCGGCGGGCTCAGCTACGTGCCGTGGAGCGCGGCCGGCCAGGTGAGCCGGTTCTTCGCGGCCACCGGCATCCCGCCCGGCACCCTGCTCACCAACTCGATGGTGGCCCAGGTCAACGGCCTGGCCAGCGGCAAGTCCGTGGTGGGGCTGGCGCTCAAGGACGGGCAGCTTCCCGACGGGCTGCAGGCGGGCGACCACGTCAACCTCTACCAGGTCAGTGACGCCAGCCAGTCATGCCCGGGCACGCCGGGCAGCCTGCTCGCGTCGAACGCGGTGGTGCTCGGCATCAGCGCCCCGCCCGCGGCCGCCAGCGCCTCCGCCGTGGACGTGCGGGTAGCCCTGGACCCGGCCGCGGCCGGCGCCGTCACCTGCAACGCGGCCAACAGCAACGTGGCGGTGGCGGTCCAGCCCGGGTCGCCCACCGGAGCGGGCTAGCGATGGCGCTGATCGCGATCGCGGCGGACAAGGGCGCACCCGGGGTCACCACCGCGGCCCTGGCGCTCACCCTGGTCTGGCCGCGGCCGGTGCTGCTGGCCGAGTGCGACCCGGCCGGCGGGGACCTGGTCTACCGGCTGCCCTCGGCCCGCGGCGGCCAGCTTGACCCCGGCCGCGGGCTGCTCAGCCTGGCCGTCGCCGCCCGCCGGGGGCTGACCCCGGGCCAGGTCATGGAGCATGCGCAGCAGTTGCGGGGCGGCCTCGACGTGCTGGTCGGCGTGGTCACGGCGGAACAGGGCGCCGGGCTGGAACCGCTCTGGGGCCCCGTCGGCGCCGCGCTCGCCCGGCTGCCCGACTGCGACGTCATCGCCGACTGCGGCCGGATCGGCGCGGACGGCCCGCACTACGACCTGCTCGCGTATGCGTCCTCGGTGGTGCTGGTCACCCGTGCCTCGCTGGAGGAGGTGGTGCGGCTGCGCGAGCGGGTCGAGGCGGTGACCGGTGCGCTCGCGCTGCGGCACCGCCAGGGCATCCCGGTCGGCGTGCTGGTGGTGGCCGACCACCGCCGGTTCCACGCGGCGCTGTCCGAGACCGGGCAGGCGCTCGGCTCCGGCGGTGCCGCCCGGATACTCGGCGGGCTCGCCTACGAGCCGAAGGCCGCCGAGGCGCTCGGCGGCGAGCAGCGCGGCCATCTGGGCCGGTCGCTGCTGCTGCGGACGGCCCGCGACCTGGCGGGCAGGCTGGCCCGCTCCCTCGCCCCGGCGGTGGCCGCCCCGGCCGGAAGGGGGTGACGCGTGGATCATGCCGTGGTCAAGCGGCTGCGCAGCCAGGTGGGCGACCGGCTCGCCGAGCAGCGCCGCCTGGACGGGACGTCCGGCGTGCCGCCCATGTCCGCCGAGGACGAGCGGCAGTTCGCCCGGGCGCTGATCGTCGCGGCACTGGAGGGGCACGCCCGTGCGGAGATCACCGCGGGCCGGGCGCCGCTCACCGCGCACGAGGAGGAGGAACTCGCCACCGGCATCCACGCCGCGCTGTTCGGGGTGGGCCGGCTGCAGCCCCTGCTGGAGGACGAGCGGGTAGAGAACATCGACGTCAACGGCTGCGACCGGGTGTTCCTCGGCTACGCCGACGGCCAGGAGGTCCTCGGCGAGCCCGTCGCCGAGAGCGACGAGGAACTGGTCGAGCTGATCCAGGCGCTCGCCGCCTACTCCGGCCTGTCCAGCCGTCCCTTCGACGCCGCCCACCCGCAACTGGACCTGCGGCTGCCGGACGGCTCCCGGCTGTCCGCGGTGATGGACGTGACGCTGCGGCCGGCCATCTCCATCCGCCGGGCCCGGCTGGGCAAGGTCTTCCTCGCCGACCTGGTCGGCAACGGCACGCTGCTGCCCGAGCTTGGCGGCTTCCTGTCCGCCGCCGTGGCCGCGCGGAAGAACATCATGATCGCCGGGGCCACCAACGCGGGGAAGACCACGCTGCTGCGGGCGCTGGCCAACCAGATACCGCCCGGCGAACGGCTCGTCACCGTGGAGCGCGCGCTCGAACTTGGCCTCGACCAGTTCCCCGAACTGCACCCCAACGTGGTCGCGATGGAGGAGCGGCTGCCGAACTCCGAGGGCCAGGGCGCCATCTCCATGGCCGAACTGGTCCGCCGCTCGCTGCGGATGAACCCCAGCCGGGTGATCGTCGGCGAGGTACTCGGCGACGAGATCGTCACCATGCTGAACGCGATGACGCAGGGCAACGACGGCTCGCTGTCCACCATTCACGCCAACTCCTCGATGGAGGTGTTCAACCGCATCGCGACCTACGCCATCCAGGCGGCCGAGCGCCTCCCGGTGGAGGCCACCCACATGCTCATCTCCGGTGCCGTCGATTTCGTGATCTTCATCGAGAAGCGCAACGACTATTCCCGCGGCGGGACCCTGCGCCGGTTCGTCACCAGCGTGCGGGAGATCACCGGCATCGACACCCGGGTGCTGTCCAGCGAGATCTTCGCGGCCGGGCCGGACGGCCGCGCCGTCCCGCACGCGCCGCCGTCCTGCCTGCAGCAACTGGCCGAGCACGGCTACGACCCGGTCCGGAGCACCTGGTGAGTCCCGCGGTGGCCGGGCCCGGCCTGATCGCCATCCTCGCCGGTGCGGTGGCGGGGACCGGGCTGTTCCTGCTCATCGTGGCCATCCGCGGGCTTCCGGCCAGGCCGCCCGGCGAGACCGGCCGGCTGCGCGGCTGGGCCCGTGCGGTCGGCCCGGGCCGCTGGGCCGCCGCCGTGGTGGCCGGCCTGGTGGTGCTGGTGGCGACCCGGTGGCTGGTGGCCGGGATAGGGGCGGCGCTGCTCGTGCTGAGCTGGCGCGGCATGTCCGGCGTGGCGGGGGAGCGGGCCGCGATGGCCCGGCTGGAGGCGCTCGCCACCTGGACCGAGTCGCTGCGTGACACGATCGCCGGCGCGGTCGGGCTGGAACAGGCCATCCCCGCCTCGCTGCGGGCCGCGGCACCCTCGCTCCGCGATCCGCTGGCGGCCCTGGTGGAGCGGCTGCACACCCGGGTGCCGATGCCCGAGGCGCTGCGCAGGTTCGCCGACGACCTCGCCGATCCCGGCGCCGACCTCATCATCGCCGCGCTGATGATCAACGCCCGGCTGCGCGGCCCCGGCCTGCGGGACCTGCTCGGCGCGCTGTCCCGTTCGGTACGGGAGGAGCTGGACGTGCGCCGCAAGGTGAACGCGCAGCGCCGGTCCACCCGGCGCGGCGCCCAGATCGTGGTCGGCATCTCGGTGGGCCTGGCGCTCGGGCTGGCCCTGTTCAACCACGCCTACGTGCAGGTCTACGACAGCGTCACCGGCCAGCTCGTGCTGTGCGTCGTGGTGGCGCTGTACGCGGTCGGCGTGGTGTGGATGCGGGCGCTGGCCAGGTTCCCGGTGCCGGAACGGCTGCTGGCCGGCGACGGAGCCGGGCCCGCGCCGGAGATCCCCGAGGCGGTTGCCGCCTGGCGGGGCGGTGCGTCATGACCGGGGCATTCCTCGCTGGCAGCCTGGCCGGGCTCGGCCTGTTCCTGTTCGGCCTCGCGCTGCTACCCGCCGCGGCCCAGGCTGGCCCGCCGCCTGGCCGCGTTCGACGCGGCGCGGCGCGGCGCGAACGGCCACTGGACCGGTGGTCCTGACGTCACCGACGCCGGCCCGCGCTGGCGGCTCGGCTCGTGGCTGGCGCGGCTGTGCGCCGAGCAGGGCTGGGAGTTCTCCTCGCTGCGCAAGAACCTGTCGCTGGCCGGGACCCCGTTCGAGATCTTCCTGGCCACCAAGGTGCTGCTCGCGGTGCTCGGTTTTGTCCTCGGCCCCGCCCTGGGGCTGCTGGCCGGGCTGCTCGGCATCCACCTCTCGATATGGATCCAGGTGTGGCTCGGGCTGCTGCTCGGCGCGGTGTTCAGCTTCCTGCCCGACCTGGAGGTCAGGCAGAAGGCCGCCAAGCGGCGCCGGGACTTCCGGCACGCGATCGGGTCCTTCCTTGACCTGTTCGCGATGAACCTGGCCGGCGGGCGCGGCGTGCCCGAGGCGCTGATGACGGCGAGCGACGTCGGCACCGGCTGGGCGTTCTGGCGGATCAGGGACGCGCTCGCCAGCGCCCGGATCACCGGCCAGACCGCGTGGCACGCGCTGGGCGCCCTGGGCGAGGAGGTCGGCATCGACGAGCTCCGCGACCTGTCCGCGGCGCTCAGCCTGGTCGCCGAGGACGGGGCCAAGGTGCGCGAGTCACTGGTGGCGCGGGCGGAGAGCCTGCGCCGCAGGGAGCTGACCGACCTGGAGGGGCAGGCGGGGGAGCGGTCCCAGTCGATGCTGGTCGCCCAGCTCATGCTGTGCGCCGGCTTCCTGCTCTTCCTGGTGTTCCCGGTGGTGGGGCTGCTGGGTGTCTGAGACATGTGGCGAAGCGGTCGTGGCGGAGAGAAAGTTGGGAGAAGGGCATGAACAACCCGGTGTCGAGCTACGTGCGGGCCTTCCTCGGCGTGCACCTGGCGGCGCTGCGCGTGGCATGGCGGGACCAGGACCGCGGCGCATCGGCGGTCGAGCTGGCCGTGATCACCGCGATGATCCTCGTGGTGGCGGTCGTGCTGCTGGTGGCCATCCAGCACTTCGTGCGGGGCGCCTCGAACCAGATCAAGAACACGACCCCGTAGGGCAGGACCCGTTGACCGCCCAGCGCCTGGCCCGCCGTAGGTGGCGCGCGGCACTGGCCGACCGCGGCTCCAGCGCGGTCGAGCTCGCCGTGCTGGCCCCCGCGCTGATGATGATCTGCATGCTCATCCTCCAGTTCGGCCTGTGGTTCAACGCCCGGCAGACCGCGCTGGCGGCGGCGCAGGCCGGGGCGGCGGTCGCCCGCCAGGAGGCGGCCAGCAACCCGGGCCGGTGGCAGGCGGACGCCGAGGGCACCGCCCGGCAGTACTACCAGAAGCTGAACAGCAAGCTGCTCAAGCAGGTCAACGCGACCACCGCAACGACCGCACCGGGGAACGTGTACGTCACGGTGAGCGGCCAGGTCGCTGTCTCGGTGTTCCCGTTCTTCGGGCTGCACCTGGCCGTGTCGGCGACCGCCGGCGGCCCGGTCGAGTGCTTCCGGCCCGCGGGCCAGAACGGGGGCTGCTGATGCGCCGCCGCAGGCAGGGCCAGCGCGGGTCCATCTCGGTCGAGCTCGCGGTCCTCGCGCCAGGGCTGGCGCTGCTGTTACTGCTGGTCGCCGCCGGTGCGCGGGTGGTGGAGGTGCAGGGCCACATCGACGGCGCGGCCAGGGACGCCGCCAGGGCGGCCAGCATCGCCCGGTCCTACAGCCAGGCCGTCACGGCTGCCCAGCAGGCTGCCCAGGCGGACCTGGGCCCCACCAGCCTGTGCACCCCGGGCACGGTCGGCGTCCAGCTGGCCGGCTACCCGGCGGTGCCCGTCACCGCCGCCCCCGGGGACGTGACCGTCACCGTCACCTGCCAGGCCGGCATGAGCCCGTTCAAGACGCTCGGGTTCGGCGTGACCAAACGCTTCACCGGCCAGGCCGTGGCGCCGCTCGACCCGTTCATGTGCCGGGACGTGTTCCCATGCTGACCCGGGCAGCCATGCCGGTGCGCGGCCGCGGCGAGCGCGGATCCGTCTCGGTGTTCACCGCGGTGTTCGCGATCGCGGTGATCTTCCTGCTCGCCCTCATCCTCGACGGCGGTTCGGCGCTGAACGCCAAGGAGCGGGCCATGGACATCGCCGGCCAGGCGGCCCGCGCGGCCGCGGACACCATCGACCTGCAGACGCTGCGCGCCAGCGGCCGGGCGGAGATCGGCCCGGGCGCCTGCCTCGCCGCGGCCACCCTGGTCAAGAGCTACGGGCGGCTGCTGTCCAACGGGCTGGACAAGGTCACCAGCACCAGCATGGTGAGCTGCACCGCGCCACCCGGTTCTGAACGGGCGACGGTCCAGGTCACCGTGTCCACCCGGCCGCTGATTCCCGGCGTCCTCGCCGGGTTCCACGAGTCCGCCCAGGCGGCCGCCACCCCCGAATGCGGGATCAACCAAGGAGCGCTGTGCTGATGGCCAGGCAAGACCGCAAGCCGGGCCGGGCACGTTCCCGATGGGACGTGCCCGCGGGCCTGGGCGCCATCGTCGTGCTGCTCGTGCTGCTGATCGGGCCCCCGGTGGCCCTGATCACGGTGTTCGGCCTGCCGATCCCGCACACCATGCCGTCGGCGTCCCTGGTCACCCACCGGCTCCAGGCCGCGACGGTGCTGCGGGCCTGTGCCGTGGTGGTGTGGCTGGCCTGGCTGCAGCTGGTGTGGTGCGTCGCGGCCGAGGTGACCGCGGCCGTGCGCAACGTCGGCATGCCGAGCCGGGTGCCGCTGGCCGGCGGGATGCAGGCGCTCGTGCACCGCCTGGTCACCACCGCGCTGCTGGTGTCCACGGCCACCACGGTGGCACCCGCGCTGGCGCCGGTCGCCGCGCTGGCGGCCACCCCGCCCGCCGCGGCGGCGATGGCACCGGCCGCGGCCCAGGCTGCCGCGCCCGGGGGCGTGCTTCCCGGCCAGGCGATGCCGCCGTCCCTGCTGGTCCTCCCGTCGGCCAACGGGGGCGGCCACCACCGGCAGCCGGGCCCCGCGGACCTGAGCCAGGAGTTCCGGCCGGCCGCCGGGCCCGCGAACGGCAACGGGACGCAGGCCGCCGCCGCCAGCCCGGACGGCGCGCAGGACAGGTGGGCGCACCGCACGGAGAAGATCTACGTGGTGAAGCCGCCTGCCGGCCGGTTCCACGAGAGCCTGTGGGAGATCGCCGAGAACCATCTGGGTGACGGCAGGCGGTACCACGAGATCTTCGAGCTGAACAAGGACCTGCCGCAGCCGGACGGCTCCATGCTCACGATCGCCAGCCTGATCCGGCCGGGCTGGATCCTGCGCATGCCGCACGACGCGTACGGCCCGGGCATCGAAGAGGTCAAGGCCGGCCCGCTGGCCAGGCATTCCGGCCGGCCGCAGGAGCCGCGGCCCGCGGCCCGCCCGCCCGCGCAGGGCAGGCACGCCTCCGCGCCTGCGGCGGTGCCGCCGGCGCAGCCGCCCTCCGCACAGACCCCACCGGCCACCCAGACCCCGGCCACCCAGACCCCGCCTGCGCAGACCCCGGCGGCCCAGAGCCCGGCGGCGCAGACGCCGGCGGCCCAGAGCCCGGCGGCTAAGACGCCGGCGGCCCAGAGCCCGGCGGCCAAGACGCCGGCGGCCCAGAGCCCGGCCGCCAAGACGCCGGCGGCCCAGAGCCCGGCCGGCCGCTAAGACGCCGGCCGCCAAGACGCCGGCCGCGTCGGCCCCGGCGCCCGGCGCGCCGGCCCCGGCCAAGGCGCCGCCCCCGGACGCGTCCGCGGCCCCTGCTCCCTCCGCCACCGGCCGGCCGGCCACCGGCCAGCCCGCGCCCGGCCACTCCGCGCCCGGCCGGTCCGCCCCGGGCCGGTCAGCGCCCGCGCCCGGCCACGGCGCGCGGCCCGGCCCCGGCTACCCCCTCGAACTCGCCGCCGCGGGGCTGCTCGCCGCCGGCGTCCTGGCCGAGCTGGAACGCCGCCGCCGGAAGCAGGCCCGGCGCAGGCCACCCGGCCGGCAGGTGGCCGCACCGCAGCCGGACGCCGCATGGGCGGAGGTGGCGCTGCGCCTGGGCGAGGAGGATGCCACAGCCAGGACGCTGGACGCGGGCCTGCGTTACCTGAGCCGCGCGCTGCAGCGGCAGGGCCGGACGCCGCCGACCGTGTTCGCCGCGCACATCGGCGACGACAACCTGGACCTGTGGGTCACCCCGCCCAGCCAGGATGTGCCCGCCCCCTGGTACGCGGTGGGCGACGGCCAGGTGTGGCGGCTGCCGCTGGCCGACCTGCCTGGCCTGGACCGGGATCAGGCGGCTCAGGGCACCGCCCTCTACCCGGGGCTGGTGACCATCGGTACCGATGCCACCGGCCGGGTACTGGTGGACCTGGAGGCCGCGCGCGGCCCGATCGCCGTCCTGGGCCCGGGTGAGCTGGTCGCCGACGCGCTGTGCGCGATGGCCACCGAGATCGCCACCAGCCTCTGGTCCGACGGGCTGCACCTGACCTTGGTGGGGGCCGAGGCCGACCTGGCGGTGCTCGCGCCCGGCCGGGTGCACGTGGCGGACTCCCTGGCCGAGGCACTGCCGCTGCTTGAGGCGCACGCCGCCGGCATGGCGGACGCACTGGCCGCCTCGGGCGCGCGGTCGGTGCTGGCCGGCCGGGCCGAGGGGCTCATCCCCGAGGCCTGGGTGCCGCACTACCTGATCACGCTGATCCCCCCGGCCCCGCACGAGGCGCAGCGGCTGGCCGCGCTCGGCCGTACCGGTCACCTCGCCGCCGGGTACCTGGTCGCGGGCGAGCTTCCCGGCGCCGCCTGGACCTGGGAGGTCACCCCGGACGGGCTGCTGCGGGCACCCGAGCTGGGCCTGGACGTCGCGGCGCAGTTCCTCCCGGCCGAACAGCAGGCCGCGCTGGCGGGCCTGTTCGACGCCGCCGACGACATGAGCGGGGCGCTGATGTCCGCACCGCCGGTGGACGCGGCACCGGCCCCGCACCTGGCCCCCGACGCGCGCATGCCGGCCGAGGTCACCGTGCTGGGCCCGGTGTCGGTGCACGCCCAGGGCGAGATCGAGCCCGGCCTGGTCCCGCTGGCCACGGAGATCGTGGTGTACCTCGCCACCCATCCGGCGGGGGTCCACCCGAACGTGCTGGCCAGGGCCATCTGGCCGCAGGGCGTCGCGGACGAGGACCTGGACGCCGTGCTGGACGAGGTCGCCTACTGGCTCGGCACCGACGGAATCGGCCGGCCGCACCTGGCCGCGGATGCCAGTGGCCGGCTGCGCCTGGGATCCGGGGTGCGGGTGGACTGGCAGGTCTTCCTCACCCTGGTGGCCCAGGCCGGGCAGGCGGGCGGGCCGGGCGGCAAGGGCGGTCACCGCGCGGAGGAGGCCAAGCTGGCGCAGGCGCTGAGCCTGATCGAAGGCCATTTCCTGGCCGGCTGCGGGCCGGGCGGCTACTCCTGGATCGTCACCGACGGGCTGGAGTACGAGGTGGCTGCCCGGGTCGCCGATGCCGCGCACCGGCTGTGCGAGCTGCGGCTGAACGACGGGGACTCGCGGGGCGCGATGGATGCCGTGCGCACCGGGCTGCGGGTCGCGCCCGACGACGAGCTGCTCTGGCGGGACCTGCTCGCCGCCGCGCATGCCACCGGCCAGGAGAACCTGCTCTACGCCGCGGCGGGCGAGATCTGGACGCGCGCGTGCCTGGACGGCTCGCCGGAGATGACCACGGAAACCGAGGCGCTCCTGGACGAGCTGCTCCCGACCTGGCGCTGGACCCTCGCCTGACCTCAGGCTGGTCGGCGGTGACCTGGCCCGCCGGGCCGGGCACCGGGCGCGAGGAGGTACTGGGCGGCCGGGCCGCGCGCTGGCTGCTGCTGACTGCGGCGCTGCTGACCGGCCTGCTGCTCGCCGTGATCACCGTCCATCTCGCCGGCGCCTGGGTGGCCGTCCCCCACCCGGGCCGGTGAAAGCCGGTTCCGGCTGCCCGCCAGCGGCCGGAACCGGCCCGCTTGCGGCGCCACGGCGCTCCGCCATTTCCCGCCAATCCGGTGCTTTTACTCCAGGCTTGGCATACTTTGTCGTTGCAATACGATGCGGCGTGCCCGAACTGGTCCCTTAACGGCGGGCGTTCCCATCGGGACGACGCACGGGGCGGGACGATGCCATGGCGGTACCACCAGACGCGGCGGCCGTTGTGTCAGCGCTGCGGCTGGGCTGGTGCATGGCCGAAGTACGGGGACGTAACCGGCCCGATCCCCCGCCTGGCGCCGGGGTGGAACCACCCCGGCCCGGCCATGCGCTGCCGCTCCAAATCGAGCGGACGCCGGACGAATTGCGCATCGAGGCCGAGAAGCTGCTTATCGCGCTTGCCGCCAAGGTGGGGGTGGATGGCGACGGCAAAAAGCAGCCCAGCTACGCACGCCAGCTGAACAGCGATGCCGAGGCTCTTTACCAGGCGCGGGAAAGCCACGACGGGACCGCCGGCACGCTGTGGGATGACCTGGCCGAGCTGATCTACAAGTTCGACGCGCACATCCAGGACATCCTGGCCGCGCGGTCGGAGACGCAGTCGTCCGGCTATCAGCTCGGCCGGGCCATGGCCGAGGCCTACTGGGCGCTGGATCCTCGGCGCAGCCGCCAGGGACCGGCGACCCGGCCGCCTGGGAGTACCTGCTGAGCGAGCCGCGCTGCCGCGAGATCGGCCGGCTCGCAGGCCGCCTGTCCCGTTACTTCCACATGTATACGGCGGCGGCCATCGCGGGCTCGGCGATGGTCTGGATGAACGTCGCGGCCGATCCCAGACTGGCGCAAGGACGCGGCTCCCGCCCTGTACCAGCAGATCCGCCACTGGTACGAGCTCACCATCGCCGCACAGGATCCGACGACGCTGATCAGCCCCTAACGCGCTGCTGCGGAACTTCCGCCAGGTCGCGCACGTGCTGCGGGCGTTCTGGCTCCAGTTCCTGCTCACCGGCCTCGCGGGCGCCGCCCTGATCGCGTTCGCCGACCTGCTGGCCAGCCCGCGGGGCACTGCGCTGGCCAAGAGCCTGCTGGCGGCCGCGGGAGTCACCGGGTTCTCCATCGCCGGGGTGTCGGCGAAGCTGAAGAACCAGGCGCAGGCTCTGCTGCTGCGGCTGCGCCAGGACGCCTACACCGACCTGATCACCGTCGAGATCACCACCGCGCCGCCACAGCCCAGGGTGCTGCCGGGCAGGCGCCGGGCGAAGCTGGCCCGCATGGCGCGGCAGCGGTCCGTGACGCCGGTCACGCCGAACTGAGCCTGGCAGCCATCGGGTCCCGGCCTCAGCCAGCAGGGCCGCGGCCCGCGTGACGCAGTCACGGCCGGCCGCTGACCAGCCTGGCAGCCACCGGGGGTCAGCCCGGCCCGCGGCCAGCACGGGCCGCTAGGCCGCGGACGGGGTCCCGCCGGGTCGCTGCCCTGGCCAGCGGGGCCGCGGCCCGCTCGGGCTACAGGGCCGCTAGGCCAGCGGGGGTTCCGGGGGTCGCCCCCCGGGCTAACACCAGCCAGGCGTCGATCCCCGCCAGCAGCCTGGCTGCCGTGGCGGGCGGCGCGGCCGAGCCGCGGACCGACATCGCGGCGAGTGCCGCCAGTTCCGCGTCGCCCAGGCCGTGCACCTGCCTGGCCAGCTCGTACTGCGCCGTCAGCCGGGAGCCGAACAGCAGCGGGTCATCGGCACCGAGCGCCACCGGCACGCCCGCGTCAAGCAGGGCGCGCAGCGGGACGTCGCCCGGCCGGGCGGCGACCCCCAGCGCGACGTTGGAGGCGGGGCAGACCTCGCAGGTGATCCCGCCGGCCGCCAGGCGCTTGGTCAGATCGGGGTCCGCCGCCGCGGCCACGCCGTGGCCGATCCGGTGCGCGCCGAGCGCGTCCATGCAGGCGCGGACGCTGTCCGGGCCGGCCAGTTCCCCGCCGTGCGGGACCAGCAGCAGGCCCGCGCGGCCCGGCGATGCGGAACGCGGGGGCGAAGTCGGCCGCGGCGCCCCGCCGCTCGTCGTTGCTCAGGCCGAACCCGGTCACGCCACGGCCGGCGTACTGCCCGGCGAGCCGGGCCAGCGTGCGCGCGTCCAGCGGGTGCCTGGTGCGGTTCGCCGCGATGATCACGCCGATGCCCACCCCGGTCGCGGCCTGCGCGGCCGCCGCCGCTTCGAGCACGAGTTCCACGGTCGGGGTGAGGCCGCCGAACCGCCCCGCGTACCCGGACGGGTCCACCTGGATCTCCAGCCAGCCGGAGCCCTCGGCCCGTTCGTCCGCCGCGGCCTCGGCGAGCAGCCGGAACACATCGGCGCGCTCGCGGAGCACCGAGCGGGCGATGTCGTACAGCCGCTGGAACCGGAACCAGCCCCGCTCGTCGGTGCCGCTCAGCTGCGGCGGCCAGCCCGAGGCCAGCGCGTCCGGCAGGTGCACCCGGCGCTCGCGGGCCAGTTCGACCAGCGTGGCGTGCCGCATGGCACCGGTGAAGTGCAGGTGCAGGTGCGCCTTGGGGAGTGCGGCGAGCGGCCGGGCCATCCAGGGGCTTATTTCGCCTGCGCGAGCAGCTTGTGCAGCCGGGTGATTCCTTCCTCCAGGTCGGCGTCACCGAGCGCACAGGACAGCCGGAAGTACCCCGGCGTGCCGAAGGCCTCGCCCGGCACCACGGCCACGTCGGCGTGCTCGAGGATCACCTCGGCCAGCTCCGTGGTACTGCCTGGCCGTGCACCGGCCAGTTCCTTGCCGAGCACGCCCTTGACCGAGGGGTAGCAGTAGAACGCCCCTTCCGGGAGGGGGCAGTTCACCCCCGGTATGTCGTTAAGCATCGTTGTCATGGCCAGCCGGCGCCGGTCGAATGCCTGGCGCATCGCCTCGACCGCCGACAGGTCCCCGGTGACGGCGGCGAGCGCCGCGGCCTGGGCGACGTTGCAGACGTTGGAGGTGGCGTGCGACTGGAGGTTCGTGGCCGCCTTGACGACGTCGGCCGGGCCGATCATCCAGCCGACCCGCCAGCCGGTCATCGCATAGGTCTTGGCCACGCCGTTGAGCACCACGCACCGGTCCGGCGAGTTCCGGCGCCACGACCGGCATGGAGACGAACCGGGCGGTGCCGTAGACCAGGTGCTCGTAGATCTCGTCGGTGATCACCCACAGGCCGCGGCCGGCCGCCCACCGGCCGATCTCGGCGACCTGCTCCGGCGGGTACACCGCGCCGGTGGGGTTGGACGGCGACACGAACAGCAGCGCCTTGGTGCGCGGCGTGCAGGCCGCCTCCAGGTCGGCGACCGAGGTGCGGTACCCGGACCGCTCGTCGGTCAGCACCGGGACCGCGACGCCCCCGGCCAGGGCGATCGCCTCGGGGTAGGTGGTCCAGTACGGGGTGGGCAGCAGCACCTCGTCACCCGGGTCGAGCAGGGTCGCGAACGTCTGGTACACCGCCTGCTTGCCGCCGTTGGTGATGAGCACCTGGCCCGCGGTGACCTGGTACCCCGAGTCGCGCGCCGTCTTCGCGGCGACCGCCTCGCGCAGCTCCGGCAGCCCGGGCGTGGGGGAGTACTTGTGAAACCGGGGCTCCGCGCACGCGCGCTGCGCCGCGGCCACGATGTAATCGGGGGTGGGGAAGTCAGGTTCCCCCGCGCCGAAGCCGATTACCGGCCGCCCGGCCGCCTTGAGCGCCTTCGCCTTGGCGTCCACGGCGAGGGTGGCGGATTCGGTTATGGCGCTGACACGTTCGGAAATGCGGCGGTGGGCGGCAGTCATAGGGCCATCCTGTCATCACCGCGACGATGATCGGGCGCCGTCGCCGCGGACGGTTCGACGGCAGCGCCCGGGGCAACTACACTTCACCCATTGGTGGCGGTTCCGCTACGGACCCCGCGCGCCCGAATGGGCTCACGGGAACCGGCCGCGGGGGCGCCAGCAGCGGTGGTACGGCCGGCAGCATGCGGCCACGCCATCTACAGGGCAGTAGCTCAATTGGCTAGAGTCCCGGTCTCCAAAACCGGTGGTTGGGGGTTCGAGTCCCTCCTGCCCTGCGAGCATGGACCGCGGCTTGCGGGCCTGCTGCATCAAGCGAGTGACGTTGTTCAGGTGAGGACATGGCGACTCAGCTCACGGAGAAGCGGGACAAGCCCGGCCCGGCGAAACGGGACCGGACCACTCCCGCACTTTTCCTGCGGCAGGTCACCGCGGAACTGCGCAAGGTCATCTGGCCGACGCGCCGGGAGCTGCGTACGTACACGATCGTGGCCCTGGTGTTCGTGCTCGTGATGGTCTGCATCGTGACCAGCCTGGACTACGCGTTCACCAAGCTGGTGTTCTGGGCCTTCGGCTGAGCCCGGAGCCGGCGTTGGCACGCCGGCCCGGCGGCATGGCCGGAGGGGCACGAACCAGCGGCTGGTGACCTGCGCCTCTGGCGCGCAGCGATGCCGGGGGAAAGAACAAGGCCTGGGCAACCGGTGCCGCCGGAGCGCCTTGGCGCTGGCGCCGCCAGGAGAGTGGAGAAGAGCGATCGTGTCCGAGTCCCGGGTCCGTTTCGGCGACGAGACGGAGGAAGCCCCGGTCAAAGACGGCGAGGTTGGTGAGGCCGACGTGTCCGGTGAGTTCGACGAGCTCGAAGAGCCCGGCGAGGCCGGTGAGCTCGGCGGGACCGGCGAGGCCGGGCTGGCCGAGGCCGGTGCCGCCGCGGCCGATGACGGTGCCGCCGAGCTGACGGCGCCGCGCGATGCTGACGGCCGCCGCGGCTGACGCTGCCGACGGCTGACGGTGCCGAGGCTGACGGTGCCGAGGCTGACGACGCCGACGGCGACGCGACCGCCGACGGTGCCGGCGAACTCGACCCGGTCGCCCAGTACACCGAGGAGCTGCGGCGGCTGCCCGGTGAGTGGTACGTGGTCCACTCCTACGCCGGCTACGAGAACCGGGTGAAGGCCAACCTGGAGAGCCGCACCCAGTCGCTGAACATGGAGGACTTCATCTTCCAGATCGAGGTCCCGGTGCACCAGGTGATCGAGATCAAGGGCGGCAAGCGGCAGCAGGTCTCGGAGAAGGTGCTGCCCGGCTACATCCTGGTCCGGATGGACCTCACCGACGAGTCCTGGGCGGTCGTCCGCAACACCCCGGGCGTCACCGGCTTCGTCGGCCTGTCGAGCCGGCCGTCGCCGCTGTCCCTCACCGAGGTGGCGTCGCTGCTCGCGCCCGAGCCGGAGGAAGCCGCGGCCAAGGCCGAGGTCACCAGGACCGCCGTGGAATTTGCCGTCGGCGAATCGGTTACCGTAATGGATGGGCCGTTCGCGACGCTCCCGGCTACCGTGAACGAGATCAACTCCGATACCCAGAAGCTCAAGGTGCTGGTGTCGATCTTCGGCCGGGAGACGCCGGTCGAGCTTTCCTTCGACCAGGTCTCCAAGATCTGACCGGCACTCCAGGCAAGCACCCGTATCAAAGCAGGCATGAGTAAGGACATCAGCTGATGGCGGCTCCGAGGAAGAAGAAGATCGCTGCGGTAGTCAAGGTGCAGCTCAACGCGGGCGCGGCTACCCCGGCCCCGCCGGTGGGCACGGCACTGGGCCCGCACGGCGTCAACATCATGGACTTCTGCAAGCAGTACAACGCGGCGACGGAGTCCCAGCGCGGCAACGTCATCCCGGTGGAGATCACGATCTACGAGGACAGGTCGTTTTCTTTCATCACCAAGACCCCGCCGGCGCCCGAACTGATCAAGAAGGCCGCCGGCGTGGCCAAGGGAAGCGCCACGCCGCACACGGACAAGGTCGGCTCGATCACCGCCGCGCAGGTGCGGGAGATCGCGCAGACCAAGATGCCCGACCTCAACGCGACCTCGATGGAAGCGGCAGAGAAGATCATCGCCGGGACCGCCCGGTCGATGGGGATCACCGTCCAGGGCTGATCACCCCTCGTGGCAGGGCCTGCGCTGGCCCGCTGACCACAACCTCCGTTTCGCGAAGGAGACACCATGAAGCGCAGCAAGGCATACCGCAGCGCCGCCGAGCAGATCGACCGCGCCAAGCTCTACAGCCCCGCCGAGGCGGTGGCGCTGGCCAGGCAGACCTCGCCGGCCAAGTTCGACCCCACCGTGGAGGTCGCGCTGCGGCTCGGCGTGGACCCGCGCAAGGCGGACCAGATGGTCCGCGGCACGGTGAACCTGCCCAACGGCACCGGCAAGACCGCCCGGGTGCTGGTCTTCGCCACCGGTGACCGCGCGGAGGAGGCGCGGGCGGCCGGCGCGGACTACGTCGGCTCCGACGACCTGATCGAGCGGATCCAGGGCGGCTTCCTCGACTTCGACGCCGTGGTGGCCACGCCGGACCTGATGGGGAAGGTCGGCCGGCTCGGCCGCATCCTCGGCCCGCGCGGCCTGATGCCCAACCCCAAGACCGGCACGGTCACCCCCAACGTGGGCAAGGCGGTCACCGACATCAAGGGCGGCAAGATCGAGTTCCGCGTGGACCGGCACGGCAACCTGCACTTCATCATCGGCAAGACGTCGTTCCCCGATGCCGCGCTGCTGGAGAACTACGCGGCCGCGGTCGATGAGGTCATGCGGCTCAAGCCGTCGGCGGCCAAGGGCAGGTACCTGAGGAAGGCCGCCATCACCACCACGATGGGCCCGAGCATCCCGGTCGACCCGGCCAAGACCCGCGGCCTGACCGAGGAACTGGAAGCCGCGGCCGGATAGCGGGCGCCGCCCGCCCGGCGATAGCCCAGGCGGTAACACTTTGGTGCTGCACACATGCGGCGTCGAACGGCCGCCGGGCCCGGAACCCCCGATGGCCTAGCAGCCCTCGTGACTCCGTCGCGAGGGCTGCGGCCGTGCTGGCCCGGGCGCGCACCATCCGCCAGTTCATGATCGTTGGAAGATTGGCCACAATAGAATGTGGTCGGTGTGCCAACGACCACAAACGCGGCGCGATTTGGCCGGGCGGGCCCGCGGCCGCTACCCTTGAGACCAAGCCCAAGACCGTCGGCTGTCGCCGTGCGCCCAGCGCGCGGCGACCGAAGGACCCGCGAGAGCGGGCGGCCCGCGCAGGTGACCGAGCTGATCCGCCGCCCCGGTGTGCGCACCGGGCGGTGTCCACGCCCTGGTGCGCCGCGCCGGGGCGTTCGCCTTTCGTCGGGCCCTTCGCCGGCGGCACGCAAAGCCGGATAACTGCCGGGCAGTGTGAGCACCGCCACGGCCAAGGCTCCCGCGACGAAGTCGCAGGAGCCGCAGGCCACCGGGGGCTCCGGGGGTCGCTCCCCCGGGCTGACACTGTCCGGCCCGAAAGGAGGCCCATGGCGAATGCGGAGAAGGTGGCCGCGGTCGCCGAGCTGACCGAGCGGTTCCAGACCTCGAGCGGGGCCGTGCTGGCCAACTACCGTGGCCTGACCGTTGCCCAGCTCGCCGAGCTGCGCCGCGCGCTCAACGGGCACGCCAACTTCGCGGTGGTCAAGAACACCCTGACGAAGATCGCCGCCACCGAGGCGGGGGTCGCCGACCAGCTCGGCGACCTGCTGACCGGCCCGTCGGCGATCGCGTTCGTCAAGGGCGACGTGGTCGAGGCGGCCAAGGGCCTGCGCGAGTTCGCCAAGGCCAACCCGGCGCTGGAGATCAAGGGCGGGATCATCGACGGCAAGTCGATGACCCCGGCCGAGATCGACCGGCTGGCCGACCTCGAGTCGCGCGACGTGCTGCTGGCGATGCTGGCCGGCGCCATGAAGGCGTCGATGGCGCGCGCCGCGGCCACGTTGGCCGCGCTGCCCACGCAGATGGCCAGGCTGGCCGCCGCGCTGGAGGCCAAGCGGGCCGAAGAGGCGCCCGCCGAGGCCGCCGCGCCCGGCCGCCGAGGCCGCGCCCGCCGAGGCCACGCCCGCCGCCGAGGCCGCGGCCCCGGCCGCCGGCGAGGCAGCGCCGGCCACCGAGACAGACGATGCCAACCCCAACGAAGACGCCGCGGCCGATGTCGCCGCGCAGGCGACGACTGAAGACGCAACGGAGGACTGACCAACCATGGCGAAGATGAGCACCGACGAACTGCTCGACGCGTTCAAGGAGATGACGCTCCTTGAGCTGTCCGACTTCGTGAAGCAGTTCGAGGAGACCTTCGACGTGAAGGCCGCGGCCCCGGTCGCGGTGGCCCAGGCCGCCGCCCCCGGCGGTGCCGGCCCGGCGGAAGAGGTCGAGGAGAAGGACGAGTTCGACGTCATCCTGGAGGCGGCGGGCGACAAGAAGATCCAGGTCATCAAGGAAGTCCGGTCGCTGACCAGCCTCGGCCTCAAGGAGGCCAAGGACCTGGTGGACGGCGCACCGCAGCCGGTCCTCGAGCGGGTGAACAAGGAATCCGCCGACAAGGCCAAGGCAGCGCTGGAAGGCGCCGGCGCGACGGTCACCGTCAAGTAGCGCGAGAGCGGCGGCCTGCGGGCCGCCGGACGGGTGCCCGGCCAGCTTCGCGCTGGCCGGGCACCCGTCGCCGCCCTGCTTTCCCGGCGCGCGCCCCGTCCGCCTCCTGCGAGTCAGGCGGGCGGCTTCCCCGGGGAACTGATAGCTTTTACCCATGAGGGATGGACTCCACACCAAGCTCCTGGTGTGGCGTTCGTCACGTCAAATCAGATGGCCTTGCCAGGCCTTCTGGACTTGACGTTTCGCCCGGAACCAGCCATGCTGCGGAGAACCGTGAACCTCATAGTGAGATACACTTGACGAGCAGTGTAGCGTAGTGACTATACTGCTAATTTGCGCTGCACTCTTACGTCCTCGACATACCCGAACCCCTCGTGGCGTGTCCGAAGGGCGTTTTGCGTGCGTGCGGTGAAAGTTCGCGTGAACTCTGGAAGGACCCCTGTTGGCAGCATCGCGCAGCGCCTCGGCCACCGCTTCCGCCACTCGTCGTATCTCATTCGCCCGCATCAAGGAACCGCTCGAGGTTCCCGGCCTCCTCGCCCTGCAGACTGACTCGTTTGACTGGCTGCTCGGGAACGAGCGCTGGCTTGGCCGCATTGAGACGGCCAAGAAGGCAGGGGACAAGGACGTTCCTGAGCAGTCGGGGCTTGAGGAGATCTTCGAGGAGATCAGCCCGATCGAAGACTTCACCGGAACCATGTCGCTGTCGTTCCGTGATCACCGCTTCGAGCCGCCCAAGTACTCCGTGGAGGAGTGCAAGGACAAGGACATGACCTACTCCGCCCCGATGTTCGTGACGGCGGAGTTCATCAACAACTCGACGGGCGAGATCAAGAGCCAGACCGTGTTCATGGGGGACTTCCCGCTGATGACCCCCAAGGGCACGTTCATCATCAACGGCACCGAGCGGGTGGTCGTCTCGCAGCTGGTCCGCTCGCCCGGCGTCTACTTCGACCGCCAGGTGGACAAGACCTCCGACAAGGACGTCTACAGCTGCAAGGTGATCCCCTCGCGCGGGGCGTGGCTTGAGTTCGAGATCGACAAGCGGGACAGCGTGGGCGTGCGGATCGACCGCAAGCGCAAGCAGAGCGTCACCGTCCTGCTGAAGGCGCTGGGCTGGGACGAGCAGCGGATCCGGGAGCGCTTCGGCGAGTACGAGTCGATGCTGGCCACCCTGGACAAGGACCACACCACCTCGCAGGACGACGCGCTGCTCGACATCTACCGCAAGCTGCGCCCGGGTGAGCCGCCGACCAGGGAGTCCGCCCAGGCGCTGCTGGAGAACCTGTACTTCAACGGCAAGCGCTACGACCTGGCCAAGGTCGGCCGGTACAAGATCAACAAGAAGCTCGGCCTGGCGCAGCCCATCCGCAAGGGCACGCTGACCGAGGAGGACATCGTCGGCACCATCGAGTACCTGGTCCGGCTGCACGCCGGCGAGGAGGAGATGAAGGCCGGCGAGGCGATCATCCCGGTCGAGGTCGACGACATCGACCACTTCGGCAACCGGCGGCTGCGCACCGTCGGCGAGCTCATCCAGAACCAGGTCCGGCTGGGCCTGGCGCGGATGGAGCGCGTGGTGCGGGAGCGGATGACCACCCAGGACGTCGAGGCGATCACGCCGCAGACGCTGATCAACATCCGGCCGGTCGTGGCCTCCATCAAGGAGTTCTTCGGCACCAGCCAGCTCTCCCAGTTCATGGACCAGACCAACCCGCTGGCCGGGCTGACCCACAAGCGCCGGCTGTCGGCGCTCGGCCCGGGCGGCCTGTCCCGTGAGCGCGCCGGGTTCGAGGTGCGCGACGTGCACCCGTCCCACTACGGCCGGATGTGCCCGATCGAGACGCCGGAAGGCCCGAACATCGGCCTCATCGGGTCGCTGTCCTCCTACGGCCGGGTCAACGAGTTCGGTTTCGTGGAGACGCCGTACCGCAAGGTGAAGAGCGGCAAGGTCACCGCGCAGATCGACTACCTCACCGCCGACGAGGAAGACCGGCACGTCATCGCGCAGGCCAACGCGCCGCTCGAGGCCGACGGGTCCTTCGCCGAGAACCGCGTCCTGGTGCGCCGCAAGGGCGGCGAGGTGGACTACATCCCGCCGGACGACGTGGACTACATGGACGTCTCGCCGCGGCAGATGGTGTCGGTGGCGACCGCCATGATCCCGTTCCTGGAGCACGACGACGCCAACCGCGCCCTGATGGGCTCGAACATGCAGCGGCAGGCGGTGCCGCTGCTGCGCAGCGAGGCCCCGCTGGTCGGCACCGGCATGGAGTACCGCGCCGCGGTGGACGCCGGTGACGTCATCGTCGCCGAGAAGCCGGGCGTGGTCGAGGAGGTCTGCGCCGACTACGTGACCGTGGCCGGTGACGACGGCACCCGCGCCACCTACCTGGTGGCCAAGTTCCGCCGGTCCAACCAGGGCACCTGCTTCAACCAGAAGCCCGTGGTGACCGAGGGCCAGCGGGTCGAGGCGGGCCAGGTGATCGCGGACGGCCCGTGCACCAGCGAGGGTGAGATGGCGCTCGGCCGCAACCTGCTCGTCGCGTTCATGCCGTGGGAGGGCCACAACTACGAGGACGCGATCATCCTGTCCCAGCGGCTGGTGCAGGACGACGTCCTGTCCTCGATCCACATCGAGGAGCACGAGGTGGACGCCCGGGACACCAAGCTGGGTCCCGAGGAGATCACCAGGGACATCCCGAACGTCTCCGACGAGGTGCTCGCCGACCTGGACGACCGCGGCATCATCAGGATCGGTGCCGAGGTGGTCACCGGCGACATCCTGGTCGGCAAGGTCACGCCCAAGGGCGAGACGGAGCTGACCCCGGAGGAGCGGCTGCTGCGGGCCATCTTCGGCGAGAAGGCGCGGGAGGTCCGCGACACCTCGCTCAAGGTGCCGCACGGTGAGTCCGGCAAGGTGATCGGCGTCCGCGTGTTCACCAGGGAGGACGGCGACGAGCTGCCGCCCGGCGTGAACCAGCTCGTGCGCGTCTACGTGGCCGCCAAGCGGAAGATCACCGATGGCGACAAGCTCGCGGGCCGGCACGGGAACAAGGGCGTCATCGCGAAGATCCTGCCCATCGAGGACATGCCGTTCCTCGAGGACGGGACGCCGGTGGACATCGTCCTCAACCCGCTCGGCGTGCCCGGCCGGATGAACGTCGGCCAGGTGCTGGAGACCCATCTCGGCTGGGTGGCCCAGGCGGGGTGGAACGTCGCCGGCGACGACGCCGAGTGGAAGAAGCGGCTCAAGAAGATCGGCGCCGCGAGCGCGGAGCCGGGTGTCCCCGTGGCCACCCCGGTCTTCGACGGCGCCCGCGAGGAGGAGATCACCGGGCTGCTCGAGGCCAGCCTGCCCAACCGTGACGGGCATCAGCTGGTCGGCCGCAGCGGCAAGGCCAGGCTGTTCGACGGCCGGACCGGTGAGCCCTTCAAGGACCCGATCGCGGTGGGCTACATCTACATCCTCAAGCTGCTGCACCTGGTGGACGACAAGATCCACGCCAGGTCGACCGGCCCCTACTCGATGATCACCCAGCAGCCGCTGGGCGGGAAGGCGCAGTTCGGCGGGCAGCGGTTCGGCGAGATGGAGGTGTGGGCGCTGGAGGCCTATGGCGCCGCCTACGCCCTCCAGGAACTGCTCACCATCAAGTCCGACGACGTCCTCGGCCGCGTCAAGGTCTACGAGGCCATCGTCAAGGGCGAGAACATCCCCGAGCCAGGGATACCCGAATCGTTCAAGGTGCTGATCAAGGAGATGCAGTCCCTCTGCCTCAACGTGGAGGTGCTCTCCAGCGACGGTGCCGCGATCGAGATGCGTGACACCGACGAGGATGTGTTCCGTGCCGCCGAGGAACTCGGCATCGACCTGTCCCGGCGTGAGCCGAGCAGCGTTGAAGAGGTCTGAAGAACCGAAGAACTACCCAGGGGATAACACACGTGCTTGACGTCAACTTCTTCGACGACCTGCGCATTGGCCTTGCCACCGCGGACGACATCAGACAGTGGTCGCACGGTGAGGTCAAGAAGCCCGAGACCATCAACTACCGCACGCTCAAGCCGGAAAAGGACGGGCTCTTCTGCGAGAAGATCTTCGGCCCGACCCGGGACTGGGAGTGCTACTGCGGCAAGTACAAGCGGGTCAGGTTCAAGGGCATCATCTGCGAGCGGTGCGGCGTCGAGGTCACTCGCGCCAAGGTGCGCCGGGAGCGGATGGGCCACATCGAGCTGGCCGCGTCGGTTACGCACATCTGGTACTTCAAGGGCGTGCCCAGCCGGCTCGGCTACCTGCTCGACCTGGCGCCGAAGGACCTGGAAAAGGTCATCTACTTCGCCGCCTACATGATCACCTACGTGGACACCGACGCCCGGGACCGTGACCTGCCCTCGCTGGAGGCCCGGCTCTCGGTCGAGCGGCAGCAGATCGAGCAGCGCCGTGACGCCGACATCGAGGCCAGGCAGACCAAGCTGGAGGCCGACCTGGCCGAGCTGGAAGCTGCCGGGGCCAAGGGCGACGCCCGCCGCAAGGTCAGGGAGAGCTCCGACCGGGAGTGCCGCCAGATCCGCGACCGTGCCCAGCGTGAGCTGGACCGGCTGGACGAGGTCTGGAACCGGTTCCGCAACCTCAAGGTGCAGGACCTGGAGGGCGACGAACTGCTCTACCGCGAGATGCGCGACCGCTACGGCCGCTACTTCCGCGGCGGCATGGGCGCGCAGGCGATCCAGGAGCGGCTGGCCAGCTTCGACCTGGAGGGCGAGGCGCAGTCGCTGCGCGACATCATCCGCACCGGCAAGGGCCAGCGCAAGGCCCGCGCGCTCAAGCGGCTGAAGGTCGTGTCGGCGTTCCTGTCCACCAGGAACAGCCCGATGGGCATGGTGCTGGACTGCATCCCGGTGATCCCGCCGGACCTGCGGCCCATGGTGCAGCTCGACGGCGGCAGGTTCGCCACCTCCGACCTCAACGACCTGTACCGCCGGGTGATCAACCGGAACAACCGGCTCAAGCGGCTGCTCGACCTCGGCGCTCCCGAGATCATCGTGAACAACGAGAAGCGGATGCTCCAGGAGGCCGTCGACTCGCTGTTCGACAACGGCCGCCGCGGCCGCCCGGTCACCGGGCCCGGCAACCGCCCGCTGAAGTCGCTGTCCGACATGCTCAAGGGCAAGCAGGGCCGGTTCCGCCAGAACCTGCTCGGCAAGCGGGTGGACTACTCCGGCCGCTCGGTCATCGTGGTGGGCCCGCAGCTCAAGCTGCACCAGTGCGGGCTGCCCAAGGAGATGGCGGTCGAGCTGTTCAAGCCGTTCGTGATGAAGCGGCTGGTGGACCTCAACCACGCGCAGAACATCAAGTCCGCCAAGCGGATGGTGGAGCGGGCCAGGCCGGTGGTCTGGGACGTGCTCGAAGAGGTCATCGCCGAGCACCCGGTGCTGCTCAACCGGGCGCCGACGCTGCACCGGCTGGGCATCCAGGCCTTCGAGCCGCAGCTCGTGGAGGGCAAGGCCATCCAGATCCACCCGCTGGTCTGCACCGCGTTCAACGCGGACTTCGACGGCGACCAGATGGCGGTGCACCTGCCGCTGTCGGCCGAGGCGCAGGCCGAGGCCCGGATCCTGATGCTGTCCACCAACAACATCCTCAAGCCCGCCGACGGCAAGCCGGTGACCATGCCCACCCAGGACATGGTCATCGGGATCTACTGCCTGACCAGGGCCGAGGACGGCGGCACCGGGGAGGGCCGGGTGTTCGCCTCGCCGTCCGAGGCGATCATGGCCTACGACCGCGGCGAGCTGGACCTGCAGGCCAAGATCAAGATCCGGCTCCGTGGCGTCACGCCCGCCGCGTGACTTCGAGACGGCCGAGGGCTGGACCGAGGGCAGCCCGTTCCGCATCGAGACCACGCTGGGGCGGTGCATCCTCAACGAGGCCCTGCCCGCCGACTTCCCCTTCGTGAACTACGAGGTGGGCAAGAAGCAGCTCTCGGCGATCGTCAACGAGCTGGCGGAGACCTACCCCAAGGTGGACGTGGCGGCGGCGCTCGACGCGCTCAAGGACGCGGGCTTCCGCTGGGCCACCAGGGCCGGCGTGACGATCGCGATCGAGGACGTGGTCGCGCCGCCGAACAAGGCGCAGATCCTGGAGTCCTACGAGAAGCGGGCCGACAAGGTGCAGCGCGAGTACGAGCGCGGCCTGATCACCGACGAGGAGCGGCGCCAGGAGCTGATCGAGATCTGGACGCACGCGACCGCGGACGTTGCCAAGGACATGGAGGCGGCCTTCCCCGAGACCAACTCGGTCTGGATGATGGTCAACTCCGGCGCCCGAGGCAACCCCATGCAGGTGCGGCAGATCGCCGGCATGCGTGGGCTGGTCTCCAACCCCAAGGGCGAGACGATCCCGCGGCCGATCAAGGCCAGCTTCCGCGAGGGGCTGTCCGTGCTGGAGTACTTCATCTCCACCCACGGCGCCCGCAAGGGCCTTGCCGACACCGCGCTGCGCACCGCCGACTCCGGGTACCTCACCCGGCGCCTGGTGGACGTGGCACAGGACGTCATCGTCCGCGAGGAGGACTGCGGCACCGACCGGGCGCTCGTGATGAAGATCGCCGAGAAGGGCGCCGACGGCACCCTGCGCAAGCTGGCCAACATCGAGAACACCGGCACCGGCCGCACCCTCGCCGAGGATGTCGAGGCCGACGGCACCGTGCTGGGGGCCGCCGGGTCCGACACGACCGAGGTGATGATCGACCAGTTCGTGGCGGCCGGGGTGGACTCCCTGCGCACGCACAGCGTGCTGGTCTGTGAGTCCAAGGTCGGGGTCTGCGCCAAGTGCTACGGGCGCTCGCTGGCCACCGGCAAGCGGGTGGACGTCGGCGAGGCGGTGGGCATCGTCGCGGCGCAGTCGATCGGTGAGCCCGGTACCCAGCTGACCATGCGGACGTTCCACACCGGTGGTGTGGCGGGCCAGGACATCACCCACGGCCTGCCCCGTATCCAGGAGCTGTTCGAGGCGCGCATCCCCAAGGGCATGGCGCCGATCAGCGAGGTCGAGGGAACCGTCAAGATCGAGGAGACCGAGAAGGCCCGCAAGATCATCGTCGTCCCGGACGACGGGGCCGAAGAGATCGCCGTCCCGGTGCCGATGCGGTCCCGGCTGCTGGTCTCCGACGGTGACCACGTGACGGTGGGCCAGCAGCTCATCCAGGGCGCGGTCAACCCGCACGAGGTGCTCCGCATCCTCGGCTCCCGCGAGGTGCAGATGCACCTGGTGCACGAGGTCCAGGAGGTGTACCGGTCGCAGGGTGTGTCCATCCACGACAAGCACATCGAGATCATCATCCGCCAGATGCTCAAGCGGGTGAACGTGCTGGAGTCGGGTGACACCGACCTGCTCCCGGGCGAACTGGTGGAGCGGCCCCGGTTCGAGGAGATGAACCGCGGCGTGGTGGAGGAGCGCGGTACCCCCGCGTCCGGCCGGCCGGTGCTCATGGGCATCACCAAGGCCTCCCTCGCCACCGAGTCGTGGCTGTCCGCGGCCTCGTTCCAGGAGACCACCAGGGTGCTCACCGACGCCGCCATCCACGCCAAGTCCGACCCGCTGCTGGGCCTGAAGGAGAACGTCATCATCGGCAAGCTGATCCCGGCCGGCACCGGAATGCTCCGGTACCGCAGCGTCCGGGTGGAGCCGACCGAAGATGCGCGCTCCTCGGTCTACCCGGCCGCGGCCGCCTACGAGGAGGTGCCGGACTACGCGTTCGGGCAGCCCGCAGGCGGCGAGGCCATCCGCCTCGAGGACTACGACTTCCCCTACAACCAGCTAACTCCCGCGGTAGGCCGTGTGCCCGGGAGCCGCCCGAGGCCCCGCGGCACACGGCCAGCTGCGGCGCTAGGCTCGTGACGAAGTCGCTGACGGGCCGTCCGCACGGAATAGGCCGTGGCCCTCCAGCGTGTTGCGGCGTATCGTCCGATTCATCCGTTCGCTTTGCCTGTTGCCGCGGCCCTTGGGTATTCTTACTCCTCGTGCCCGGTACGCGGGCGCACGCGCGTTAGCAGGCGGCGTTCCCTGGCTGCGAGGCCAGGGGCAGCAAGCAGCCACGCGCGGAGGCCAAACCCTCTCTGATCGACCGGCCTTGGCTGGGGCCGGTGTGCCGTGGCGAGCGCGACACGCCCGACCACGGGGGTCGGAGAGGCACAGAAACCAGCAGGTCACGGGCGTCAACGATGCCCTGAATGAAGACGGAGACGCGGTGCCCACTATCCAGCAGCTGGTCCGCAAGGGCCGCCAGGACAAGGTAGCCAAGACCACTACCCCGGCCCTGAAGGGAAGCCCCCAGCGCCGGGGCGTTTGCACGCGCGTCTACACGACCACGCCCAAGAAGCCGAACTCCGCCCTGCGCAAGGTGGCGCGAGTCCGGCTCACCAGCCAGATCGAGGTCACCGCCTACATCCCCGGCGTCGGGCACAACCTGCAGGAGCACTCGATCGTGCTGGTGCGCGGCGGCCGGGTGCGCGACCTGCCGGGGGTCCGCTACAAGGTCATCCGCGGCTCCCTCGACACCCAGGGCGTGCGCAACCGCAAGCAGGCGCGCAGCCGCTACGGCGCGAAGAAGGAGAAGAGCTGACATGCCGCGCAAGGGCCCCGCGACCAGACGGCAGCTCGTCACCGACCCCGTCTACGGTTCCCCGCTGGTGACCGCACTGGTCAACAAGGTGCTGCGGAGCGGCAAGCGCTCCCTGGCCGAGCGGATCGTGTACGGGGCGCTGGAGGGCGCCAAGGACAAGACGCGGCAACGACCCGGTGGTCACCCTCAAGCGCGCGCTGGACAACGTCAAGCCGACGCTGGAGGTGCGCAGCCGCCGGGTCGGTGGCGCCACCTACCAGGTGCCGGTCGAGGTCCGCGCCTCCCGCAGCACCACCCTGGCGCTGCGCTGGATCGTGGCCTACTCCCGGCAGCGCCGCGAGAAGACGATGACCGAGCGGCTCATGAACGAGCTGCTGGACGCGAGCAACGGCCTCGGGGCGAGCGTGAAGCGCCGCGAGGACACCCACAAGATGGCTGAATCCAACAAGGCCTTCGCCCACTACCGCTGGTGAGAAGGCCGGGCGCCGCAGACAGGCGGCACCACCGCTGCTATACGACCTAGCGGCGGAACCGACGAGAGAACGAGGAAACGAAAGAAGTGGCCACTCAGACCGCCGTGGAACTCGCCAAGGTCCGCAACATCGGGATCATGGCGCATATCGACGCGGGCAAGACGACCACCACCGAGCGAATCCTGTTCTACACCGGCATCAACTACAAGATCGGTGAGGTCCATGAGGGCGCGGCCACCATGGACTGGATGGACCAGGAACAGGAGCGCGGCATCACCATCACCTCGGCCGCGACTACCACGGACTGGCGCGATCACACGATCAACATCATCGACACGCCCGGGCACGTGGACTTCACCGTAGAGGTGGAGCGGTCGCTGCGGGTGCTGGACGGCGCCGTGGCCGTGTTCGACGGCGTGGCGGGCGTGGAGCCGCAGTCCGAGACCGTCTGGCGGCAGGCCGACAGGTACGGCGTGCCGCGGATCTGCTTTGTCAACAAGATGGACCGGGTCGGCGCGGAGTTCCACCGCTGCGTGGACATGATCTCCGACCGGCTCGGCGCCACCCCGCTGGTCATCCAGCTGCCGTGGGGGGTCGAGTCCGACTTCCGCGGCGTCATCGACCTGGTCCGGATGCGCGCCATGCTGTGGCAGACCGAGGGCAAGGGCGACCAGTACGACGTCGTCGCCATCCCGCACGACCACCTCGAGGCGGCGCGCGAGTGGCGGGACCGGATGATCGAGACCATCTCCGAGAACGACGAGGAGATGATGGAGCTGTACCTCGAGGGCACCGAGCCCGGCGAGGAGCAGCTCGTCGCCGCGATCCGGCGGGCCACCATCGCCAGCGGGGTCACCCCGGTGCTGTGCGGCAGCGCGTTCAAGAACAAGGGCGTCCAGCCGATGCTCGACGCGATCGTGGACTACCTGCCGAGCCCGGTGGACATCCCCGCGGTCGCGGGCCACAAGGTCGGCGACGAGTCCGTGGTGATCGAGCGGCACCCCGACCCGGCCGAGCCGTTCGCGGCGCTCGCCTTCAAGATCATGTCCGACCAGCACCTGGGCAAGCTGACCTACATCCGCATCTACTCCGGCACGCTGGAGTCCGGCACCGCGGTGCTGAACTCCACCAAGGACCGCAAGGAGCGGATCGGCAAGATCTACCAGATGCACGCGAACAAGCGTGAGGAGCGGCCGTCGGCGGTGGCCGGGCAGATCGTGGCCGTGATGGGGCTGAAGAACACCTCCACCGGCGACACCCTGTGCGCCCAGTCCGACCCGGTCATCCTGGAGTCGATGACGTTCCCCGCCCCGGTCATCAACGTCGCGATCGAGCCGAAGACCAAGGCGGACCAGGACAAGCTGGGCACCGCCATCCAGCGGCTCGCCGAGGAGGACCCGACCTTCCAGGTCCGCACCGACGAGGAGACCGGCCAGACCATCATCTCCGGCATGGGCGAACTGCACCTTGAGGTGCTCGTCGAGCGGATGAAGCGCGAGTTCCGGGTGGAGGCCAACATCGGCCGCCCGCAGGTCGCCTACCGGGAGACGGTCCGGCGCCTGGCGGAGAAGGTCGAGTACACCCACCGCAAGCAGACCGGCGGGGCCGGCCAGTACGCCAAGGTCCTGATCAACCTGGGGCCGACCGGCGGCGACGGCGGTGGCTACGAGTTCGAGAACAAGATCCACGGTGGCCGGATCCCGCGCGAGTACATCCCGTCGGTGGACGCCGGCTGCCAGGAGGCGGCGGAGTTCGGCGTGCTGGCCGGCTACCCGATGGTGGACGTGAAGGTGACCCTCACCGACGGCGCCTACCACGAGGTGGACTCCTCCGAGCTCGCCTTCAAGATCGCCGGCTCGATGGCCTTCAAGAAGGCGGCAGCGCGCGCCGACCCCGTGCTCCTCGAGCCGGTGATGTCGGTCGAGGTCCGGACTCCCGACGACTACATGGGCGACGTCATCGGCGACCTGAACAGCCGCCGTGGCCAGATCCAGGCGATGGAGGAGCAGTCCGGGGTCCGGGTCGTCCGGGCGCACGTGCCGCTGTCGGAGATGTTTGGCTACGTCGGCGACCTGCGCAGCAGGACGCAAGGCCGGGCGGACTACACGATGCAGTTCGACTCTTATGTCGAGGTGCCGCCGAATATCGCCAAGGAGATCATCGCGAAGGCTCGAGGCGAGTAACTACTCACACAACGTCAGGAGCAAGGCCCCCGGCAGGGAGCCTGGCCCCCCCGGCGGGGGGAGAACAACGAGGAGATTTCAGTGGCCAAGGCCAAGTTCCAGCGGACCAAGCCGCACGTGAACATCGGCACCATCGGGCACATCGACCACGGCAAGACCACTCTGACCGCGGCGATCACCAAGGTGCTGCACGACAGGTACCCCGACGTGAACCCCTTCACGCCCTTCGACCAGATCGACAACGCGAAGGAAGAGAAGGAGCGCGGGATCACCATCTCGATCTCGCACGTCGAGTACCAGACCGACAAGCGTCACTACGCTCACGTGGACTGCCCTGGTCACGCCGACTACATCAAGAACATGATCACCGGCGCGGCGCAGATGGACGGCGCGATCCTCGTGGTCGCCGCCACCGACGGCCCGATGCCGCAGACCCGGGAGCACGTGCTGCTCGCCCGCCAGGTCGGCGTGCCGTACATCGTCGTGGCCCTCAACAAGGCCGACATGGTGGACGACGAGGAGATCCTGGAGCTCGTCGAGCTTGAGGTCCGCGAGCTGCTGACCACCTACGAGTTCCCCGGCGACGACGTCCCGGTGATCCGGGTGTCCGCGCTGAAGGCGCTGGAGGGCGACGCGGCCTGGGGCGAGAAGGTGCTCGAGCTGCTCGCCGCCTGCGACGAGTCCATCCCCGAGCCGACCCGCGAGATCGACAAGCCGTTCCTGATGCCGGTCGAGGACGTGTTCTCGATCACCGGCCGCGGCACCGTGGTGACCGGCCGGATCGAGCGCGGCAAGATCCACACCGGCGAGTCGGTCGAGATCATCGGGATCAAGGACAAGGCGCAGACCACCACGGTCACCGGCGTCGAGATGTTCCGCAAGATCCTCGACGACGGCCAGGCCGGCGACAACGTGGGCCTGCTGCTGCGCGGTATCAAGCGCGAGGAGGTGGAGCGCGGCCAGGTCGTGATCAAGCCGGGCACCAACACCCCGCACACCGAGTTCGAGGGCCAGGTCTACATCCTGTCCAAGGACGAGGGCGGGCGGCACACGCCGTTCTTCAACAACTACCGGCCGCAGTTCTACTTCCGCACCACCGACGTGACCGGCGTGGTCCGCCTGCCGGAGGGCACCGAGATGGTCATGCCGGGCGACAACACCGAGATGAAGGTCGACCTGATCCAGCCCATCGCCATGGAGGAGGGCCTGCTGTTCGCGATCCGCGAGGGCGGGCGCACCGTGGGGTCTGGGCGGGTCACCAAGATCGTCAAGTAAGGCAGCCTGAGACCCAGGGGAATCCCGGCCGCCGCACGACGCGGCGGCCGGGACCCCCTGGGCCTCAGGACACAAGGAACACAGCGGCAGACGAAACGAAGCAGTACACCGAAAGGACAACGGGAAGCCACATGGCGGGACAGAAGATCCGCATCAGGCTCAAGGCGTATGACCATGAGGTCATCGACAGCTCGGCGCGGAAGATCGTGGACACGGTCGTCCGTACGGGTGCACGGGTTGCCGGGCCAGTCCCGCTGCCTACCGAAAAGAACGTGTACTGCGTGATTCGGTCGCCGCACAAGTACAAGGACTCACGCGAGCACTTCGAGATGCGCACGCACAAGCGCCTGATCGACATCATCGATCCCACGCCGAAGACGGTCGACTCGCTGATGCGGCTCGACCTGCCGGCCGGCGTCGACATCGAGATCAAGCTGTAGAGGGACCTCGACCGACATGGCCAAGCAACTCAAAGGCGTGCTGGGCACCAAGCTCGGCATGACCCAGGTCTTCAACGACCAGGGGAAGGTCGTACCCGTCACCGTGGTGGCGGCCGGCCCCTGCGTCGTGACCGCCGTGCGCACCGCGCCGCAGGACGGGTACGCCGCCGTCCAGTTCGGCTACGGGGAGATCGACCCCCGGCGGGTGACCAAGCCGGTGGCGGGCCACTTCGCCAAGGCCGGCGTCACCCCGCGCCGCTACCTGGTCGAGCTGCGCACCGACGACGCCGACCAGTACACCCTCGGCCAGGAGCTCACGGCCGAGACGTTCGGCGCCGGTGACCTGGTGGACGTGACCGGGCGGAGCAAGGGCAAGGGCACCGCGGGCGTGATGAAGCGGCATGGCTTCAAGGGCCTCGGCGCCTCCCACGGCACCCAGCGCAAGCACCGGTCGCCCGGATCCATCGGCGGGTGCGCCACGCCCGGGCCGGGTGTTCAAGGGCCTGAAGATGGCCGGCCGGATGGGCAACGCCCGGACCACCGTGCCCCGGCTCACCGTGCACGCGGTGGACGCCGAGCGCGGGCTGCTGCTGATCAAGGGCGCGGTCCCCGGGCCCAAGGGCGGCCTGGTCCTGGTCCGCAGCGCGGCCAAGCAGGGCGCGGAGAAGGAGGCCCAGTGACCACGGTCGAGCGTTGTGACCCCGTCCGGCAAGGGCGGGGCCGATGTCGAACTGCCCGGTGAGATCTTCGCCGCGAAGGTGAACATCCCGCTCATCCACCAGGTCGTGGTGGCGCAGGAGGCGGCGGCCAGGCAGGGCACGCACGCCACCAAGACGCGCGGCGAGGTCCGCGGCGGCGGCAAGAAGCCGTACCGGCAGAAGGGCACCGGGCGGGCCCGCCAGGGCTCGCTGCGCGCGCCGCAGTACGCCGGCGGCGGCATCGTGCACGGGCCGGTGCCGCGCTCCTACGTCCAGCGCACGCCCAAGAAGATGAAGGCCGCCGCGCTGCGCGGCGCGCTGTCCGACCGGACCAGCCACGGCCGCCTCGCGGTGGTCAGCGCGTTCGTCGAGGGCGGCGAGCCGAGCACCAGGGAAGCCATGACGGTGCTGCGCGCCGCGATCGGCGAGGCCGGGGCGCGGCTGGTCCGCCCGGTGCTGGTGGTCGTGAGCGCCGCCGACGCGGTCACCCAGAAGAGCCTGCGCAACATCGAGCGGGTCCGGGTGCTCGCCTCCGGCCAGCTCAACACCTATGACGTGCTGGCCTAGCGACCACGTCGTGTTCACCCAGGCCGCGCTGGCCGAGTTCGTGGCCCGCACGGGCGGCGAGCTGGTGACGGTGGACAAGCCCGCCAAGACGGCGAAGGCGGCCAAGCCCAAGGCTGCCGCCGAAGCCGCCGGGGACGGCGAGGAGCCCGCGGCCAAGCCGGCCAGGGCCGCCAAGCCCAAGGCTGCCGCCGAGGACGCCGAGGACGGCGACGAGCCCGCGGCCAAGCCGGCCAGGGCCGCCAAGGCCAAGGCTGCCGCCGGGGACGGCGAGGAGCCCGCGGCCAAGCCGGCCAGGGCCGCCAAGGCCAAGGCTGCCGCCGAGGACGGCGAGGAGCCCGCCGCCAAGCCCGCCAAGGCCACCGCCAGCCGGGCGCGCAAGCCCGCCGCGGCCGCCACGGAGCCCGCCGACGATGCGGACCAGAGGAGGCACGGCCTGCCGTAAAGCAGCGCAGTTCTGGAACCTCTCGTAAGGCTGCTTCCTCCGGCAGTGGCGCGGCGCAGAAGGAGGAGGACAGGAATGAGCAAGATCGCGGATCCGCGGGACGTCCTGCTCAAGCCGGTGATCTCGGAGAAGAGCTACCGGCTCGTGGACGACGGCAAGTACACCTTCCTGGTCGCCCCCGAGGCCAACAAGACGCAGATCAGGCAGGCGGTGGAGCAGATCTTCCACGTCAAGGTGACCGGCGTCAACACGATCAACCGGCCGGGCAAGCGCCGTCGCACCCGGAACGGCTGGGGCAAGCGCAACGACACCAAGCGCGCCATCGTGACGCTGGCGTCAGGCGAGCGGATCGACGTCTTCGGCGGGCCGGTCAGCTAGGCCGCGGACACTGACAGGAGCTTGAGCAGACATGGCCATCCGCAAGTACAAGCCGACCACCCCGGGCAGGCGGGGCGCGAGCGGCCCGGACTTCGCCGAGATCACCCGCGGCGAGCCTGAGAAGGCCCTCGTCCGCCCGCTGCACTCCCGGGGCGGGCGGAATGTGCACGGCCGGATCACGGCGCGGCACCAGGGCGGCGGCCACAAGCGCGCGTACCGGCTGATCGACTTCCGCCGGGCGGACAAGGACGGCGTGCCCGCCAAGGTGGCGCACGTGGAGTACGACCCGAACCGCACCTCGCGGATCGCGTTGCTGCACTACGCCGACGGCGAGAAGCGCTACATCCTGTGCCCGCAGGGCCTGCGGCAGGGCGACCAGGTGGAGAACGGCCCCAGCGCCGACATCCGCCCGGGGAACTGCCTGCCGCTGCGCAACATCCCCACCGGCACCATGGTGCACGCCATCGAGCTGCGGCCCGGCGGCGGCGCCAAGATCGCCCGCTCGGCCGGGGCCAGCGTGCAGCTGCTCGCGAAGGAAAGCGGGTACGCCCAGCTCCGGATGCCCTCGGGCGAGATCCGGCGGGTGGATGCGAGCTGCCGCGCCACCGTGGGTGAGGTCGGCAACGCCGAGCAGGGCAACATCAAGCTCGGCAAGGCAGGCCGCAACCGGTGGAAGGGCAAGCGGCCCTCGGTGCGCGGCGTGGCCATGAACCCGGTCGACCACCCGCTGGGCGGCGGCGAAGGCAAGAGCTCCGGCGGGCGCCACCCGGTCAGCCCGTGGGGCAAGCCCGAAGGCCGGACCCGCCCCGAACACAAGCCAAGCGACCGCCTGATCGTCCGCAGGCGCAGCAAGAAGAAGCGGTAGGAGCACCTCGATAATGCCTCGTAGTCTGAAGAAGGGCCCCTTCGTGGACGACCACCTGAGCAAGAAGGTGGACGGCCAGAACGACAAGGGGACGCGGAACGTCATCAAGACGTGGTCGCGCCGTTCCATGATCGTCCCGGCGATGCTGGGCCACACGATCGCGGTGCACGACGGCCGTAAGCACGTCCCGGTGTTCATCACCGAGGCGATGGTCGGCCACAAGCTCGGGGAGTTCGCCCCCACCCGCACGTTCCGCAGCCATGTCAGGGATGACCGCCGGAGCCGGCGCTAGGCGCGCCTGCCCGGACAGAGACTGGAGAAGAAGCGATGGAGGCTAGGGCGAAGGCGCGGTACGTCCGCGTGACGCCGCGCAAGGCCCGCCGGGTGGTGGACATGATCCGCGGCATGCCCGCCGAGGAGGCGCAGGCCGTGCTCTCGTTCGCGCCCCAGGCGGCGAGCGCGCCGGTGCGCAAGGTGCTGGCCAGCGCCGTCGCGAACGCGGGCCAGGCCGGCGGCCCCGACGCCGGTGGCCTCGTGATCAGCCGGGCCTGGGTCGACGAGGGGCCCACGCTCAAGCGGTTCCGGCCGCGCGCCCAGGGCCGCGGCTACCGGATCCTCAAGCGGACCAGCCATATCACCGTCATCGTCTCCGACGAGAACAGTGCACCGAACGGCCAGGAGGGACCCGCTAGTGGGGCAGAAAGTGAACCCGCACGGGTTCCGGCTTGGCATCACCACCGACTTCAAGAGCCGGTGGTACGCCGACAAGCTGTACAAGGACTACGTCGCCGAAGACGTGGCGATCCGGCGGATGCTGCAGCGCGGCATGGAGCGCGCGGGCATCTCCAAGGTGGAGATCGAGCGGACCAGGGACCGGGTGCGGGTGGACATCCACACCGCGCGGCCCGGCATCGTCATCGGCCGCCGCGGCGCCGAGGCCGACCGGATCCGCAGCGACCTGGAGAAGCTCACCGCCAAGCAGATCCAGCTGAACATCCTTGAGGTCAAGAACCCCGAGGCCGACGCGCAACTGGTCGCCCAGGGCGTGGCCGAGCAGCTGTCCAGCCGGGTGTCGTTCCGGCGGGCCATGCGCAAGGCCATGCAGACGGCCATGAAGGGCGGCGCCAAGGGCATCCGGGTGCAGTGCTCGGGCCGCCTCGGCGGCGCGGAAATGTCCCGGTCGGAGTTCTACCGCGAGGGCCGGGTGCCGCTGCACACGCTGCGCGCCGACATCGACTACGGCTTCTACGAGGCGCGCACGACGTTCGGCCGGATCGGCGTCAAGGTCTGGATCTACAAGGGCGACGCGCCGTCCACCCGGGCCGAGCGCGAGGCCCTCGCAGGCCGCGCTCCGGGCGGGGCGGCCAGCGCCGGGACCGGGACTCCGGCCGCCCGGACTCCGGCCGCCCGCCGCGGCGGCCCCGCCGCGGCGGCGAGGGCCCCGGCACCGACGAGGCCAGCGCACGCGCCGCCGCCCCGGTTGAGGCCGCGGCCGGCGCAGGCGAGGGGGGCTGAGGAATGCTCATCCCGCGCAGGACCGCGCACCGCAAGCAGCACCGGCCGGACCGGCACGGCAAGGCCACCGGCGGCACCAGCGTGGCGTTCGGCGAGTACGGCATCCAGGCGCTGGAACACGCCTACGTGACGAACCGCCAGATCGAGGCCGCCCGTATCGCGATGACCAGGCACATCCGCCGTGGCGGGAAGGTGTGGATCAACATCTACCCGGACCGCCCGCTGACCAAGAAGCCCGCCGAGACCCGGATGGGCTCGGGCAAGGGCTCACCGGAGTGGTGGGTGGCGAACGTCAAGCCGGGACGGGTCATGTTCGAGCTGTCCGGCGTGGGCGAGCCGGTGGCCAGGGAGGCACTTCGCCGGGCCATGCACAAGCTTCCGATGAAATGCCGATTCGTGACCCGCGAAGGGGTGGAGGTCGTGATGGCTAAGGGCCTGACCGCCGTCGATCTGCGGAGCGCGACCGAGGAAGAGCTGGACAGCAGGCTCGCCGACGCCAAGATCGAGCTGTTCAACCTCCGGTTCCAGGCCGCCACCGGCCAGCTGGAGAGCCATGGGCGGCTGCACGCCGTGCGCAAGGAGATCGCCCGCATCTACACGGTGAAGCGGGAGCGCGAGCTCGGCATCGTGACCGTGGCGGAAGAGGCGGAGGAAGACAGTGAGTGACGAGACCAAGGCCGCGCCCGCGCGTGGCTACCGCAAGGTCCGCGAGGGCTACGTCGTCGGCGACAAGATGGACAAGACGGTCGTGGTCGAGGTCGAGGACCGGGTGAAGCACCCCAAGTACGCCAAGGTCATCCGGCGCACCAGGAAGTACAAGGCACACGATGGTGACAACGCCTGCGGCGTTGGCGACCGCGTCCGGCTCATGGAGACCCGGCCGATGTCGGCGACCAAGCGCTGGCGCGTCACCGAGATCCTGGAGAAGGCCAAGTAATCACCCGGGGGACGCCCCGGGACCACCACCCCGCCAGGCCGCACACGGGCCGGCGTCGCAGAAGCAGGAGTTGACGTGATCCAGCAGGAGTCGCGGCTCAAGGTCGCCGACAACACCGGAGCCAAGGAGATCTTGTGCATCCGGGTGCTCGGCGGTTCCAGCCGGCGATACGCGGGCATCGGCGATGTCATCGTGGCGACGGTGAAGGACGCCCTCCCCGGGGCGGCGGTGCGCAAGGGCGACGTGGTCAAGGCGGTGGTGGTGCGCACCCGCAAGGAGCGCCGCAGGGGCGACGGCTCGTATATCCGTTTCGATGAGAACGCGGCCGTGCTGATCCGGGACGGCGGTGACCCGCGCGGTACCCGCATCTTCGGCCCGGTCGGCCGCGAGCTGCGCGAGAAGCGGTTCATGCGGATCATCTCGCTCGCGCCGGAGGTGCTCTAGATGGCGAAGAAGGCAAAGGCGGCCCCGAAGGGCAAGGCGCCTGCGATGAAGATCAAGAAGGGCGATGACGTCGTGGTGATCGCCGGCCGCGATCGCGGCCGCGAGGGCAAGGTCATCCTCGTCTACCCCGAGCGGCAGCGGGTGCTCGTCCACGGCGTGAACATCATCCGCAAGAACAAGAAGGTCAACTTCCAGGGTGCCAGGGGTGCCAAAGAGGGCGGCATCGTGACCCAGGAAGCGCCGATTCACGTGAGCAACGTGGCGCTGATCGACCCGGACACCAAGAAGCCCGCCCGCGCGGGCTACCGGATCGAAGAGGACGCCAAGAAGGTCCGGGTCACCCGCCCGGGCGGTAAGGAAATCTGATGACAGCGACGACGGAGCAGGCTGCGCCAGCGCGGGGGCGGGCAAGCAGAGCGCGGGGGCGGGACAAGCAGAGCGCGTGCCGCCCCGGCTGAAGGAGCGCTACCACGCCGAGATCGCGCCGGCCCTGCGCGAGGAGTTCGGCTACGCCAACGTGATGCAGATTCCCGCCCTGGTGAAGATCTCGGTCAACATGGGCGTGGGCGAGGCCGCGCGGGACGCCAAGCTCATCGAGGGCGCGGTCAAGGACCTGGGCATCATCACCGGGCAGCGGCCCGCCATCGCCCGCGCCACCAAGTCCATCGCGCAGTTCAAGCTCCGCGAGGGGATGCCGATCGGCGCGCACGTCACACTGCGCGGCAACCGGATGTGGGAGTTTCTCGACCGCCTGCTCACCCTCGCGCTGCCCCGGATCCGCGACTTCCGCGGGCTGTCCGACCGGCAGTTCGACGGCCGGGGCAACTACACCTTCGGGCTCACCGAGCAGCTGATGTTCCATGAGATCAACCCGGACCAGGTGGACCGCCAGCGTGGCATGGACGTGACCCTGGTCACGACCGCCACCAACGACGACGAGGGCCGCGCGCTGCTGCGGCTGCTCGGTTTCCCGTTCAAGGAGAGCTGACCCAGTGGCGAAGAAGGCGCTAGTCGCCAAGGCCAAGCGGACCCCGAAGTTCGGGGTGCGCACCTACACCAGGTGTGCGCGCTGCGGGCGCCCGCGGGCGGTGTACCGGAGGTTCGGGCTGTGCCGGATCTGTTTCCGGACCATGGCCCACCGCGGCGAACTGCCTGGCATCACCAAATCCAGCTGGTAACCACCATCGGCACCAGCCAGACCTGGGCGCACGCTGGCCGTGCGCCCGCCGACCGACCTGGGCGCCACCGGCGCCCACCGACCACGCCGTAGGTCCCGCAGGGAAACCGCGGTGAGGAGGGCCATCAGGCCATGACGATGACCGACCCGATCGCAGACATGCTGACCCGTCTGCGGAACGCGAATGCGGCCTACCAGGACACGGTGAGCATGCCGTATTCGAAGATCAAGTCTCACCTCGCGGAGATCCTCCAGCAGCAGGGCTACATCGGCGGCTTCGAGGTCACCGACGCCGAGGTGGGCAAGAACCTGGTGGTCACGCTCAAGTACGGCCCGGCCAGGGAGCGCTCGATCGCCGGGCTCAAGCGCGTGTCCAAGCCGGGCCTGCGGGTGTACGCGAAGAAGGACAACCTGCCCCGGGTGCTCGGCGGACTGGGCATCGCGATCATCTCCACCTCGGGTGGGCTGATGACCGACAAGCAGGCGGTCAGGCGCGGCGTGGGCGGGGAAGTCCTCGCCTTCGTGTGGTGAGGAGACCTTAGATGTCACGAATCGGACGGCTCCCGGTAGTGGTACCGGCGGGTGTCGACGTCACGATCAACGGCCGCGATGTGTCCGTCCGCGGGCCCAAGGGCCAGTTGTCGCTTCAGGTCGCCGAGCCCATCGAGGTCACCCACTCCGACGGCGTTATCACCGTGACCAGGCCCAGCGACGAGGGCCGGGTCCGGGCGCTGCACGGCCTGTCCCGCACCCTGGTCGCGAACATGGTGACCGGGGTGACCGAGGGGTACAGCAAGACGCTGGAGATCGTCGGCGTCGGGTACCGCGTGCAGGCCAAGGGCAGCGGGGTGGAGTTCTCGCTCGGGTACAGCCACCCGGTGCCGGTCACCCCGCCGGACGGGGTCACCCTGCGGGTGGAGACCCCCACCAGGCTCGTCGTGGAGGGGATCAACAAGCAGCAGGTCGGCGAGGTCGCCGCCAAGATCCGTAAGCTTCGCAAGCCCGACCCGTACAAGGGCAAGGGCGTGCGTTACGCCGGCGAGCAGATCCGCCGCAAGGTCGGGAAGGCTGGGAAGTAGGACATGGCTGTCACCACCAAGAGCAGGGGGCGGGGGAAGGCCGCCGCCCGCGCGTCCTCGCGCAAGCGGCGGCATGTGCGCGTGCGCAAGAAGGTCACCGGCAGCGCCGCCCGGCCGCGGCTGGCCGTGCACCGGTCCGCCCGGCACATCTTCGCCCAGCTCATCGACGACGGCGCGGGCCGCACGCTCGCGTCAGCATCTACGCTGGATGCTGGCATCAGGGACGCGTCGGGGGACAAGAAGGCGCGGGCGCATCAGGTGGGCCAGCTGCTGGCCAGCCGGGCCAAGGAGGCGGGAGTCACCGCCGCCGTCTTCGACCGGGGTGGCTACGCCTACCACGGCCGGGTGGCCGCGCTTGCCGACGGCGCCCGCGAAGGCGGGCTGACCCTATGAGCCAGTACTTCAACCACAACCTCCCCGGCGCCAGCCGGAGCGGGGGGTTCCGGGGGGTCGTCCCCCCGGGCAAACACTGGGAGAGGAACTCTGATGGCAGCACCCCGACGCGGAGGCGGCGGTGGCGAGCGGCGGGAGCGTCGTGACGACCGCCGTGGCGGTGCCGACAAGGGCACCGCATACCTCGAGCGAGTCGTGACCATCAACCGGGTGGCCAAGGTGGTCCAGGGTGGCCGCCGGTTCAGCTTCACCGCCCTGGTGGTCGTCGGCGACGGCAACGGCATGGTCGGTGTCGGGTACGGGAAGGCCAAGGAGGTGCCCGCGGCGATCGCCAAGGGCGTCGAGGCGGCCAAGAAGAGCTTCTTCCGCGTCCCGCGCATCGGCGGCACGATCCCGCACGCCATAACGGGCCGGGCCGCGGCCGGCGTGGTGCTGCTCAAGCCCGCCAGCCCCGGTACCGGCGTCATCGCCGGCGGCCCGGTGCGGGCCGTGCTGGAGTGCGCCGGTATCCACGACGTGCTGTCGCGGTCCCTGGGCTCGTCCAACGCGATCAACGTGGTGCACGCGACCGTCGCGGCGCTCAAGGGGCTGAGCCGCCCCGAGGAGATCGCCGCCCGGCGCGGGCTGCCGATCGAGGACGTGGCGCCCGCGGCCATGCTGCGCGCCCGCCGCGATGCGGCGGCCGCCGCCAGCGCCGCGACCGGCACGAGCTGAGCGGGGCAGGCAGATGGCACAGTTGAAGGTGACCCAGACCAAGTCCAAGATCGGCGGCACCAGGCAGCAGCGGGACTCGCTGCGGTCGCTGGGGCTCAAGCGGATCGGTGACGTGGTCGTGAAGGACGACAAGCCCGAGTTCCGTGGCATGATTCGCGCGGTGCGCCACCTGGTCACCGTCGAGGAGGTGGACTGACCATGGCAGGCGAGGGAAAGCCGGCAGCCGGCAAGCCCGGCCTGCGGCTCCACCACCTGCGCCCGGCGCCTGGCGCGCACAAGGCGCGCACCCGGGTGGGCCGGGGTGAGGCATCCAAGGGCAAGACGGCCGGCCGGGGCACCAAGGGCACCAAGGCCCGGTCCCAGGTGCCGGCCAGCTTCGAGGGCGGGCAGATGCCGCTGCACCGGCGGGTGCCGCAGCTGCCCGGTTTCTCCAACCTGCGGTTCAAGACCACCTATCAGGTGGTCAACACCGGCAGGCTGGCCGCGCTGTACCCCGAGGGCGGCGAAGTCACCCCGGAAAACCTGGCCGCCAAGGGCGCGGTGCGCTCCGGCGAGCTGGTCAAGATCCTCGGCACGGGCGACGTGACCGCCCCGCTCCAGGTGACCGCGCATGCCTTTTCCGCCTCCGCCCGGGAGAAGATCACCGCGGCGGGGGGAACCGTTACCACGCTGTGACCGCCTCCGCGATGAACGGGCTGTCACGCCAGCTCAGGCCGGGTCGCCCGGGTAGCCTCCCCTGGCTCCGGGGACGCGCGCGCGGGTACCGGCACTCTGTGCGGGCTGTTACAGTGCAGCGAGCGCGTGACATCGCGGCGGCTGGGCGCGGCGCCACCAGCCGGGTGGCTGCCCCGCGCAAACCTGGCACCTTCTAAACCTAGGACGGCGCATGCTTACCGGGTTCCTCCGGGCGTTCCGGACGCCAGACTTGCGCCGGAAGCTGCTCTTCACCCTCTTCATCATCGCGGTGTTCCGGCTGGGCGCATCCCTGCCCACTCCCGGGATATCGGAGAAGAACGTCAACTACTGCACCGGCCTGGCCGCGCAGAGCGGTGGCAGCGTCTACCAGCTGGTCAACCTGTTCAGCGGCGGCGCGCTGCTCAAGCTGTCGGTGTTCGCGCTCGGCATCATGCCCTACATCACCGCGAGCATCATCCTGCAGCTGCTCGCGGTGGTCATCCCGCGGCTGGAGACGCTGCGCCAGGAGGGCCCGTCCGGGCAGGCCAAGATCACCCAGTACACCCGGTACCTCACCGTGGGCCTGGCCATCCTGCAGTCCACCGGCATCGTGGCCCTCGCCAGGTCGGGCAAGCTGTTCCAGGGCGTCAACTGCACCAGGTCGCTGATCATCAACGACTCCATCTTCACGATCACCACCATGGTGATCTGCATGACCGCCGGCACCGCGGTCATCATGTGGCTGGGCGAGCTGATCACCGACCGCGGCGTCGGCAACGGCATGTCGCTGATGATCTTCACCACGGTCATCTCGGTGATCCCCGGTGAGCTGCTCAACATCTACAAGTCCCGGCACGCCTTCGTCTTCGCCGTGGTGCTGGCCGTGGGCATCGCGATCATCGGCTTCGTGGTCTTCATGGAACAGGCGCAGCGCCGGATCCCGGTCCAGTACGCCAAGCGGATGGTCGGGCGCCGGATGTACGGCGGCACCTCCACCTACATCCCGCTGAAGGTGAACCAGGCCGGTGTCATCCCGGTCATCTTCGCCTCGTCCATGCTCTATATCCCGCAGCTCGCCTCGTCCCTGTTCGGGAACCAGAACCATCCGACGGGCTGGTACAGCTGGGTCCAGACCAACCTGATCCGCGGCGACTCGGCGTACTACATGCTCAGCTTCTTCGTGCTGATCATCTTCTTCACGTACTTCTATGTGTCGATCACGTTCAACCCGACCGAAGTCGCCGACAACATGAAGAAGTACGGCGGGTTCATTCCAGGCATCCGCCCCGGCCGGCCCACGGCCGAGTACCTCGACTACGTGCTCACCCGGCTGACCGCGCCCGGCTCGGTGTACCTGGGGCTCATCGCGCTGATCCCGATGATCGCGCTGGCGCTCGTCGGAGCGACGCAGAACTTCCCATTCGGAGGGACCAGCATCCTGATCGCGGTGGGGGTGGGCCTAGATACGGTGAAGCAGATCGAGAGCCAGCTCCAGCAGCGCAACTACGAGGGCTTCCTTCGGTAGTGCGTGTCGTCCTCGTGGGCCCCCCTGGTGCGGGCAAGGGGACACAGGCCCAGTTCCTCGCGTCGCACCTGTCCATCCCGAAGATCTCGACAGGTGACATCTTCCGCGACAACGTGAGCCATGGGACCGCGCTCGGCCGCCGGGCCCAGGCCTACATGGAGCGCGGTGACCTGGTGCCGGACGAGGTCACCATCGCGATGGTCACCGACCGGCTCGCCGACGAGGACGCGCAGGCCGGCTTCCTGCTCGACGGCTTCCCGCGCAACGTGCCGCAGGCCGAGACGCTGAAGAAGATGCTGCTCGCCTGGGACACCAGGCTGGACGTGGTGCTGGAACTGGTGGTCGACGACGACGAGGTGGTGCGGCGGCTGTCCGGCCGGCGCACCTGCCGGCATTGCGGCCGGATCTGGCACGACCAGCTTCGACCCGCCGTCGGTGGCGGGGATCTGCGACGACTGCGGCGGCGAACTGTTCCAGCGCGATGACGACCGCGAGGAGACGATCCGGCACCGGCTGGAGGTCTACCAGGAGCAGACCTCCCCGCTGGTCTCCTTCTACGCCGACGAGGGCACCCTGCTCGGCCTGGACGCCACCGGGCCGGTGGACGAGATCACCGACCGGGCGCTGGCGCCCTGCGCCGGTTCATGCGCTGAGCATCCTCCGCCGCCCGCCGCCGCGCCGCACCGTCCCGGCGCGGCGGCAGGTACCGTGAGAGGGGATCCGGAGGCACCATGCGGAGTAAGCGCGAGCC
>CAWCKG010000013.1:0-115230 GCA_963795785.1 uncultured Actinomycetes bacterium | reverse complement strand
CCGCGCAGAATCTCCGGACGATGAGCCTCACCGACCCCGAGCAGGTGGACCGGTACGGCCTCGCGCAACTCGCCGGGGAACGGGCCGAGCCCGAGCAGGCCGAGCCCGAGCGAGGAGCAGGCTCCCGGCGAACGCGCCGAGCAATGCCTCCTGATCCGCCCCGGTGCATTTGCGATGCGGCCCTGCAGGAACCACATCGCCATGATCATCAAGGGTGCGGCACTGCCAAGCCTAGGTCTTGGCGCCACATCGGCCACGGCAGCCACACCGGCCACGGCTACGTCGAGGCCGCCGCCGGCTGGCTCCCCTGGGGTGTCCTTGACGAACACGATCCCGTCGTTGCTGGCCAGGTGCGCCGGGTCCAGCGGGGAGTAGCCGTACCAGGGAGCACGCGGGGGCGGGCGCCGCGTCGGCGAGCGCGGCAGCCAGCCGGCGGGGTCGACCAGGCAACGCTGCTGCGGGAGCGCGTACAGCAGCCCCTCGACGGTGTCGGGGGGCGGGCGTCCACTCCGTGGTGGCGGATCGTGCCGAGGGCTGTGGCCAGGAAGGCGTACCCGTCGCCCAGGTGGGCGCTCACGATCGCGCCGGCGCTCCACCATTCCAGCGGCAGGCCGCCCATCCGCATCGTGCTCTTGTGCCGCTGCAGATGGCCGTTGTGGGCGTGCACCAGCGCCGGGCCCCGTTCGGCGAGGGCGAGCAGGTTGGCGGCCATCATCGAATCCCGCACGCCGAGCAGCCTCGCCATGCGGCCCGCTGAGGTGCCGGCCATCCAGAAGTGGTAGCGCAGCAGCCCCGTGGCGGTACGACCGTACAGGCGTGCGCGGTGCCAGTCCTCCCGTGAGGACGCCGCGATCAGGTGTGGCGTCTGCGCGTCGAGCAGGGCCACCAGATCATCGGCGAGCAGCTGCAGCTGGCTGGCGTCGGGCGTCTGCCCCACGGACTGGGACGGGTCCATCATCGCCGCGGGATTGGTCCACCGGTCGTCAGCGCCGAGCAGGCGGTCGAGCGTTTCCGGGGTGCAGGGAAGCAGGCCCGCGTCCACCCAGGCGGTGAGGTAGGCGTGCAGTGCGGTCAGGGCCTGCCGAGGGCTCGCGGCGCCGGTGATCTCCAGCGGGCCGTCGAAACCGGCGAAGCGGAGCTGCTGAGACACGGGCCGGCCGTCGTTGTGCGCGCGCATCCAGCGCACCAGCTCGCGGTTGGCCGCGGACGCGCCGAACCCGTGGCTGAAGCCGCGCTCCATGACGTCGTCGAGGATGCCGGTGCCGGAGGTGACGTAGTCGTCCACGACCAGGCCCATCATGCAGTCGCTCTCGATCGCGATCGTCCGGTAGCCCTCCTGCCCGACGAGTTCCCGGAAGAGATCGTTTCGCAGCTCGAGCAGAACGTCCTCGCCATGGGTGGGCTCGCCGAGGGCGAGTAGCCGCGGCCTGGCCGGGAGCAGCCCCATGACGGCAGCAGGGTCGACGGCATGGGCGGCGGCGGTGATACCGGCAGTCATACCTTCAACGGTATCGTTGAACTGATTAGGTAAACTTCTCGCCGGTATTGGCAGGACAATGAGGCGAAACCCTCAAAGCGATGGCCAACTCAGGCCGGTTGACCTGGCGCGCGGGCATGGTCTGTCCACGCAGGCGATCCGCAACTACGAGGCGGCCGGGATCCTTCGGCCGCTGAACGCACCCCGCATGGCTACCGCACCTACACGCCGCGGCACGCGCAAGCCCTGCGCGCGTTCCTCGCGCTGGTGCCGGGGCACGGCCACCAGAGCGCCACGGCGATCATGCAGGCGATCAACCGGGACGCCACCGAGGACGCGCTTCGGCTCATCGACGAAAGTCACACCCAGGCACTCGACGACCGCCGCACCCTCCAGTCGGCCGAAGCCGCGCTTCGCGACCTCCAGCCCGTACCGCACGAAGGCCGCGGCACCCTCGTCGGACCGCTGGCGAGAAGGCTCGGCATCCGCCCGGCCACCCTGCGCAAATGGGAACGCGCTGGCTTGGTCCAGCCGCGCCGCGACCCGCAGACGGGCTACCGGGTCTACAGCGCAGCCGACGTACGCGACGCCCTGCTGGCCCACCAGCTCAGACGGGGCGGCTACCTGCTCGAGCAGATCGCCCCGCTGATCGCCCAGGTCCGTTCCGCCGGAGGCATCGCACCCCTTGAATCGATGCTGCGCGACTGGCATGCCCGCCTCTCGGCCCGCAGCCGCGCCATGCTCACCGGCGCCGCCGCACTGGACGCCTACCTCGGCTGCCTGCCGCCCCCACCCGGAGACAGGCCGAGTGACTCCGGATCCCGAACGGTGGCTCCGGTCAGCCGCGGGCCGGTTACGCCCAGCCACGAAATTGCCCGGCGCGGCGATTCCCGCGTTTTCGCCGGACACGCGGCCCCCGTTTCCATTAGCGTGATGCGCCATAAAAGCTGGGGCCTGCGCCAGCTCGCATCAATGCCCAATCCTCGCCGCGGCCGTGCCCTTCCATTGTGGCTCCTGAGCAGGAAGTGACCCGAGCTGGCCAGTGGTGCAGATGAGACATGGCACACGCTGGCGGGCCCACCGCGAGAATGACCGCCCTGGGCCACGGAAAGCGGCAAGAGTTCACCACTGAAAACCCATGTGACTCGTGAGTAACATCCGGGGATGATCGTTAGGAGTTTGCCCCCGGAGCGTCACGGATGTCCTGTTACCCTCGACGGTGGGCTTGCATGGCGAAGGCTTGGCAATGCGGTGAGCGGGGCTAATATTTCCATGTGCGGCATTGACGGCGTCACTGCTGGCAAGGCTGCTTGGCAATTGCGCTCGGCACTACCGCATAGCATGACCGCTCGGCCACCGAGCAATGCAATCCCCGCGGCCCGTTCCGATTACTTACCCCGGGGGCATGGCTGATGAGTTGGCACATCCGGTCCGTACGCGCGAGGATCTTACTTCTGGTACTCGTGCCGGTGCTTTCCCTCTTCGGGCTCTATCTGTTCACGACGGGCATCGCCGGTAAGGACGCCCTGAATCTGGCGCGGGCCAGGGCGCTGAAGAGCGCCACCAGCGAGCCGGTGAGCAATTTCCTGGGCCAGCTCGACACGGAGCGGGTGTACTCGGCGATCTACCTTTCCGCGCCCAGCCCCGCCAATCTCGCGAAACTGCGCGCCCAGGAAGCGGCCACCGCGCACGTGACGGCCGCGCTGCACGCCGCCCTCACCTCGGGCAGCACCCTCAGCAACGCCCCGCCCGCGGTGCGCCAGGCGTCCGCCACCCTGCTGCACGACGCCGCGGGCCTGCCCGGCCTGCACGCCTCGATCGCCGCCCGGTCGGTCAGCCGGGACGCAGGCGCTGGCCACGTACAACAAGCTGATCAACGACTCCTACCTGCTGCTGAACCAGGTGATCCTCACCGAGACCAGCACGCCGATCGCCGCGCAGGCCCTGGCGCTGGAGCGGATCGCCAAGTCGGGGGAACTGCTCCAGCAGGAGAACGTGCTGCTGGTCTCCGACCTGGCCGGGCGCAGGTTCCCGGTGGCCGACCAGCACGAGTTCACCAAGCTGGCCGGGGCGCGGGCCACGCTCTATAACCAGACGCTGCCCGAACTCGACCCCAGTTACCGGGCCATGTACCAGCGGGACGTCAGCCCGCGCCGCCTACGCCGCGCTGACCGCGCTGGAGAACACCGTCATCGGCAGCCACCGCTCCGCGGTTCCCGCCACCGGTGGCGCCGGCTGACTGGCAGCAGGCCGTCCAGGGCGTCTCGCTCGGGCTCGAGCACGCCGGGACGCAGGCGGCCAACGCCCTCGACCAGCAGGCCGAGCACGAGGCGCAGAGTCACCGACCTGCGGCTGCTGCTGTCCGGCGGCCTCGGCCTGCTGGCCGTGATCATCTCCATCATCGTCTCGCTGCTGGCCGGCCGCGGGCTGGTGCGCGAACTGCAGGGCCTGCGCCGCTCCGCCCTTGACCTGGCCGACCACCGGCTGCCCCGGATGGTGGACCAGCTGGCCACCGGCCAGAACGTCAGCATGACGACGACGACTCGCTGGACGTCCCCATCAAGACCAGGGAGATCGCCCAGGTGCGGGATGCCTTCGCCAAGGTGCAGCGGACCGCGGTGGAGGCGGCCGTGGGCCAGGCCCGGCTGCGCGAGGGCATCGGCGAGGTGTTCCGCAATCTGGCCCGGCGCAGCCAGTCGCTGCTGCACCGCCAGCTCGCGCTGCTCGACCGGATGGAGCGCCGGACCGAGGACCCGCAGGAACTCGGGGACCTGTTCCGCCTCGACCACCTGACCACCCGCATGCGGCGGCACGCGGAGAGCCTGATCATCCTGTCCGGCCAGTCGCCCGCGCGTGGCTGGCGGAACCCGGTCCCGTTCGTGGACGTCATCAGGGCGGCCGTGGCCGAGGTGGAGGACTACACCCGGGTCAGCGTCATCTCCGCCGGCGACACCGGGCTGGCCGGGCCCGCCGTGGGCGACGTCATCCACATGACCGCCGAGCTGATCGAGAACGCCACCATCTACTCCCCGCCGAACACGCCGGTCGTGATCCAGGGCGGCGTCGTGGGCCACGGGTTCGCGATCGAGATCGAGGACCGCGGGCTCGGCATGAGCGACGAGAAGCTCGCCGAGGCCAACGACCAGCTCGCCGAGCCGCTGCCGTTCGATCCGGCCAACACCGACCAGCTCGGCCTGCTGGTCGCCGGTCAGCTCGCCCGGCGCCATGACATCCAGATCACCCTGCGGCGCAACCCCTACGGCGGCACCACCGCGATCGTGCTGATCCCGCACAGCATCGTGGTCGCCGAGGGATTCGGGGAGCTGGAGCCGGTCAAGGCCCTGGAGAGCGGCACCGGCGAGAGCCCCGCTGCGCCGGCAGGCATGGCCCCGGGGAGCAGAACGGCTTCCTCGCCGGCGAGGACACCGAGCCGACCTGGCCCATGAGGGCATGCCCGGGGAGCTCGCCGAGGCCACCGGGGCGGGCAGGCAAGAGCCGGGCTCCCGTCCTACCAGGCGGCCCCGCCCGCTGCCGTCGCCCCGCCCGCCCCGATGGTGTCACCGGCCAGGGTGCCGCCGTGGGCGGAGGCGCAGCACCCGCCGGTGGCGGAGCCGGACCTGGCCACCCAGGCCGAGGCGGAGTCCCGCGCGTGGACCGGCATGGAATCACCTGCCTGGAGTGAACCGCCACAGCCCGCGGCGGACACGCCGGGCTGGGACGAGACGGCCCCGCCGGTACTGCCCAGGCGGGTGCGCCAGGCCAGCCTGGTGCCGCAGCTCAGGAACGCCCCGCCGGCCTATCCGCCGCTCCCGGGCAGGTACGGCGACCCGCGTCCCACCGGAAGAGGCCAGGGCCACGGTGTCCGCGATCCAGCACGGCTCGGAGCGGGGCAGGTCCATGTTCGACCCGGCGCACGGCCAGCCAGCCGGGCCCGGTGCGCCGGGAGCCGGAGAATCCGGCGCCGCCACGATGAAGCCAGCCCCTACGGGGCATATCAGCAGGAGACGCCGACCGAGGACAGGGGGCCGCATGGACCAGGCTGACTGGCGGCGCGGCCCGGGTTTCGACAGCGGGCTGAGCTGGCTCCTCGACGACCTGGTCACCCGGGTCGCCCAGGTCGACAAGGCCGTGATCCTCTCGCGTGACGGCCTTGCCACTCGCCGCCTCGGCCAGGCTGACCCGCGAGGATGCCGAGCACCTGGCCGCCACGGCCGCCGGTTTCCAGAGCCTGGCGCGGGGCATCGGGCACCATTTCGGCGGCGGCGCGTCCGCCAGACGATCGTGGAGATGGAGAACTCGTTCCTGTTCGTGACCGCCGCTGGCGAGGGCAGCTGCCTGGCCGTGCTCAGCCCGGCCAGCGCGGACGCCGGGCTGATCGCCTATGAGATGGCGCTCCTGGTGAAACGCGTCGGCCAGCATTTGTCGGTGACACCCCGGCCGGTGCCGGCCGGGGCGCGCCGGATTGAGGCCGGCGATGCATTCGGCCGAGGACCGCTGGCTCGATGAGGAAGCAGGAGCCGTGGTCCGGCCGTACGCGCTCACCCGTGGCCGGACGCGCGCCGCCGGGGGCAAGCTCGACCTGATCGCGCTGATCTCGGCGGTACGGGACGCCTCGGCCACCGAACTGAGCCTGGGCCCGGAGCATCTGGCCTTACTCCGGATCTGCCGCCGGCCGACCTCGGTGGCCGATCTCGCGGCGGACCTCGACCTGCCGGTGGGCGTCGATCCGGATCCTCCTCGGCGACCTGCGCGAGCGGGCACTGATCCGCGTGCACAACCCGATACCGGCGGCCCGCCTGCCCGACCGGCGCATCCTCCAAGAGGTCGTGGATGGCCTTCGCCGCCTCTGAGCAGACCGACGACCGGGCCGCCCTGCCCGTGGCACTGAAGGTGCTCATCGCGGGGGGCTTCGGCGTCGGCAAGACGACCCTGGTGGGCTCGGTCAGCGAGATCCGGCCGCTGTCCACCGAGGAGGCGCTGAGCGTGGCCGGCACCCCGGTGGACAACCTCACCGGCGTGGAGCGGAAGACCACCACGACCGTGGCACTGGACTTCGGCCGCATCACCATCCGCGACGACCTGACCGTGTACCTGTTCGGCACGCCGGGCCAGCAGCGCTTCTGGTTCATGTGGGACGAACTGGCCAGCGGCGCGATCGGCGCGGTGGTGCTCGCCGACACCCGGCGCCTGGCCGACTGCTTCCCGTCGGTGGACTTCTTCGAGAACCGGCAGATCCCGTTCGTCCTCGCGGTGAACTGCTTCGACGACGCACCGCGCTACCGGCCCGAGGACGTCAGGTCGGCGGTGGACCTCGAGGAACCGGTACCCGTGGTGATGTGCGACGCCCGCCAGCGCGGCTCCAGCAGGGACGTGCTGATCGCGCTGGTCGAGCATTCGCTGCGGACGATGCCGCCGCCCCCGGACGAGCACACCGCAGCGAGCGAGCCGCAGCCGGGCGAAGCAGCCACCGCAGAACGCCAACGGCCGCAGCCGCAGAACGGGCAGGCACCGCACAGCTAGCACCAGCCAGGCGGCCACCGGCCGCCGGTGATCGCGGCGATATGCTCGCGCCATGCCGCCGGACGCGCCCCGCCCGCCAGGCGCGCGCCGGGCCGCGGTGGTGGCCAACCCCACCAAGCACGACGACATCGCCGGCTGCGCGACACCGTCCGCTCGGCCATGTCGGAGCACGGCTGGGACGAGCCGCTCTGGTTCGAGACCACGGCCGAGGACCCCGGCACCGGCCAGGCGGCGCAGGCGGTGCAGGCCGGCGTCGGACCTGGTGCTGGCCTGCGGCGGCGACGGCACCGTCACCGCGTGCGCGGAAGGCGTCGCGGGCAGCGGCGTCCCGCTGGGCATCCTGCCGCTCGGCACCGGCAACCTGCTCGCCCGCAACCTCGGGCTGCCCCTCGACCTCGACGCGGCGCTGGTCACCGCGCTCACCGGAACCGACCGGCGGCTGGACGCGGGCTCGGCCAACGGGCACACGTTCGTGGTCATGGCCGGGCTTGGGTTCGACGCGAAGATGCTGGGCGAGTCCAGCGAACCGCTGAAGAAACGGCTCGGCTGGGCCGCCTACGTGCTGTCCGCGCTGCGCCACCTGCGGGACCGGCCGGTCCGGGTGAGCCTGGTGGCCGACGGCGGGACGCCGCTGCGGCTGCGGGCCAGCGCCGTGATCGTCGGCAACGTCGGCTGGCTGCAGGGCGGCATCCGGCTGCTGCCGGACGCGCTGCCCGACGACGGCACGCTGGACGCCGTGGTGCTGACCGCCCGGGGCTGGGCCGGCTGGCTCCGGCTCGCCGCGCGGGTGCTGCTGCGCCGCGAGTCGCCCGGCCAGATGACCTGGATGCAGTTCCAGCGGCTGACCATCACGCCGACCGCGAGCAGCCCTGGGAACTGGACGGCGAGGTGATGGGCGACACCAGGCGCCTGATGATCACCACGCTGCCCGGCCGGCTGGTGCTGCGGGTGCCGCCCGCCGAGGCAGAGGCCAGCGCGGCTAGCGCCGCCGCAGGCCAGCGGCCGGCTAGCGCGGCCGGAGCCCGGCCGCGCCCGGCCGCGGCGGCGCATCAGCAGCACGATCCGGCGCTCGGTGAGTTCCTGGGTGTGCAGGCTGAGCCAGATGCACACCGCGGCGAGCGGCAGTTCCACCACGGCCGCGAGCACGATGGACTGCGCGAGCTGCCCCGATGGCGTGGTCATGAGGTCGAACCAGGCGTCCACGACCAGCAGCACCGCGGTGGCCGTCGCCGCCATGGCCAGGTAGCGGGACCGGCGCAGCGCGAAAAAGGCCGTGCCGGCGAGCGCGGCGAGCAGCATCACGTCGAACCCGGCCCAGGACACGTCGTAGTGCGGGGAAAGCTGCCGCCGCGGCAGCGACTCACCGATGTACACCGTCCACGGCACCATGATCAGCGCGAACAGGGCGAACAGCGGGCCCGCCCAGCGCACCGCGCGGGTGTCGTCGGTGAGCACCGCGTTCTCCGGCTCCGGCGCCGGCGCGACCAGCGCGTCGAGCCGGTCCACCAGGTCCTCCGGCGCCCCGGCACCGCTCCCCCGCCGGCTCCTGCGGCCTGCCCCGGCCCCGCCGCCAGGGCCAGGCACGGCTCACCGTGGCCGCCCCGAGCAGCTCCTCGATCCGGCTCAGCCGCGCGGTGACCTCGGCGATGTCCGCCTTGGTGGCGCCCTGCTCGGAGTGCTTGAGGGTGAGCACGAGCTGGCCGCCCGGCTCCAGGCTGCCCCGCTGCACCTGGCGATGTCGTCCCCGTTCTGCAGGCGCACCGCGTGGTCCAGTTCGCTGCGCCGCAGCCCCAGGTGGCGCAGCGCCCGGCCCACCACGTGCCCGTCGCTGATCACCGTGGTCGCGATGCCCGTCGAACAGCCGGGCGGCCGCTGGCGTTGCTGGCGATGACCCGGTTGACCACGCGCGTTGACGGCCACCAGCGTCACGGCGCCGACGGCACCGCCGGTCAGCGAGGTGTCATTGCCGATGACCGCGTTCTGCACCACGTTGGAGAGCAGGAAGATCACCACGAAGTCGAACGTGTTGAGGTTGGCCAGCCCTCGCTTGCCGGCGACCCGGAACAGCAACGCGATCAGCGCGTACACCAGCACGGTGCGCAGGATCTTCTCGGCCAGCGGAATCTGCTCGACGAACATGGCACGCCACATGCCGGCCTCCAGGTGCGAGAAAGGACCAGCCTGTCACCCGTGCCGCTGCCCGGCCCGCTCCGCCCGCGTCCTCACCGTGCTCGCCGTGCGCCGCCGGATCGCGCTCGACCGCCGGCCCTCTGCCCGCTGGGGTCACCGTCGCGCGGCGGCGGCGCAGCAGCATGACGAACGCGAAGATCACCAGCAGGCCGCACAGGGCCGGCCAGCGCATAGCTGGGGCCGTGCAGCGCGCTCGCCACGTTGCCCCAGTTCTTGCCGACCGGTACCCGGCGCAGGCCAGCGCCGCGGTCCACGGGATGCAGCCGAGAACGGTGTAGATGCCGAACCGGGCCGCCGGCATCCGGGCCAGCCCGGCGGGCAGCGAGATGAACGTGCGCACCACGGGCAGCAGCCGGCCGAAGAACACGGCCTTGGTGCCGTGCCGGTCGAACCACCGCTCGCCGCGGTCGATGTCGTCGTCGCGGAGCAGGATGTAGCGCCCCCAGCGATGCCAGGCCGCCCGGCCCCCGTAGATCCCGATGCCCCAGGCCAGGTAGCTGCCCGCCACGTTGCCGGCCACGCCCGCGGCGATCGCGAGCACCAGGTTGAGGTGCGCGCCCGCCACCGCGCCCGCGGACAAGGCACCGGCGAACAGCATCGTCAGTTCCGACGGCACCGGGATGCACGCCGACTCGGCGAGCATCAGGATGAACACCGCCAGGTACCCGTAGCTGCTGATGAATTGCTGCACCGCTTGGCCGGCCCCTTCAGGTGCGGAAGACCGCCAGCTACCCGCACCAGGCCGGCGCAAACGGGCGTTCCCGGCTCAGTGCCCGTTCCCGCCCCCGGCCTTTCGCTGCCGAACGGACGTCCCGGGGTGATCACAGCCGCCCGGACGCACGCGTCCCGCAGTTGCCCCGGGCACACCGCCCGTCTCGCGCCGTGGCAGCCTGGCCGGGAAGGTCAGGCAGCGGCGCCGGGCAGGTCAGGCGGCCGCGCCGCGGTTGTCGAGCGTGCCGAGGAACCCGGCGATCGCGGCGGCGATCTGCGGCGCCGCGCGGCGGGGCAGGTGATGGCCGGGCCCGTCCAGCATCTCGATCCGGGCATCGGGCAGGGCCGCGGCGAGCCGCCGGGTGGACCGGACCGGGACGATCATGTCGTGCGGGTCCGCGACCAGCAGTACCGGCTGCGCCACCGCGGGCAGGGCGGCGGTGAGGCCGCCCAGTTCGCCGACCAGCGCGCGCTGCTCGGCGAGGAAGCTGCGCCACAGCGGCCCATGATCATGACGTGCGTTGGCCCAGATCTGCCAGTTCACGGCCTGATCCGGGCCCAGCGGCCGACGGCGCACCTGGCGCGCCGCGGCCAGCACCGCGCGGGCGAACCAGGGGGTCAGCCACCATGCCACGAGCGCGGAGAACTCGCCGCTGACCGGTGCGGCGAGCATCCAGTCCGCCCAGGTCAGGCAGCCCGGGCCGACGCTGGCCAGCAGGACAAGGGCCTCGACCCGCTCGGGTGCGAGCTGGGCAGTGGCCAGCGCGACGCCGCCGCCGTAGGAGTGGCCCACCAGTACCGCACGGTCGATGCCGCGGGAATCCATTTCGGTCACGACCGCGCGAGCGCCGGCCGCGAAGCCCCCGGCCGGCCGCGGGCTCGCCCCGTACCCCGGCCGGTCCGGCGCCAGGACGCCCAGCCCATCCGGCAGCCGGTCGGCGACCTGCTGCCAGTCCGCACCCGAACCCGGTTGACCATGAAGTAGCACAACCCAGCGCTCGCTCACACTCATGAGCCTAAATCGCCATGTGTGGCCAAAGAATAGGCCACGGGCGGCTGAAGCGAGTCGCCGAACTTCGCATACCCGGACATTACCGGACCAAGCCGGGCCGTCGCCGCGCGCCACGCCGTGCGCCCGGGACCTCATTCCGGGCTCTTGTGGTAACACCGGGTTACCTTAGGAAATGTGTCCGGATGCGAAGTTCTGCCGCCAGCCCCCGGCGATCGAAGGCCGCATGACGTCCGTGGATGACGCCGCCAAGCGCAAGGCGGCCCCGGCCGATCACGCCGGCAGCGTGCTGTGCCGCCTGCTGATCGCCCACCCCGAGGTCGTCGACATCGAAATACTCGGCCAGCTGGACCTGCCCGAAGGGATCATCTACTCGCTCGGAGTCATGCTGCCCGACGGCCGGGAACTGCTCATCGACGTCGGGGACGTCTGACGGACGGTGAGCGGCCGCGCAGGCAGCCGGCCGCGGCTAACGGCCGGTGCCGGGCCGCGGAGCGATCTCCGCGGCCCGGCCCGTGACTTACGTCAGCACTTCTTCGGGTTTGGCAGCACCGCGCTCGCGAGGTCGAGCTGGCCCTTGAAGAACCCGTGCTCGACCAGGTGGGCGTACTGCTGGTCGCCACCGAACCTGTTGCCGTTGGACATGTGGCCGAACTCCCACACGCACTGCCCGCCGACCTTCGCCTGCGTGTAGTACGGGTAGAAGTGCCCGGGGCCATTGGGCGGCGGGACCGCGCAGCCCTGCGGGTTCTGCGGCACGCAGGTGGTGATCTCGCTCGCCGGTGCGTCGGTCTCGAACTGGATGCCCGAGTACCTGGCCCCGGCCGTGGTCGGCTGCTGTTGCAGGAACGGTGACGGGAACGGGCCCGGCTTCAGCGAGTTGGGGAAGTCGGGGTAGTAGTCCGTGCCGTCGAAGTCCAGGTCGCCGTTCTGCGTGAAGTCGTCCAGGCAGCCGGTGACCAGGTTGGGCGGCGCGTTGAGACTGCCGTGCGTGTCCCCCTTCTTGTAGCACAGCGCGTCCGTGGGCTCCTGGCCGTCCGGGGTGGCATCGGGGGGCCCGGCGGCCTCGTACGCGCCGTGGCAGTTCAGCCAGCTCGTGTCGGTGACCCCCGGCGCGAGCTGGAGGGACATCTTGCCGGTGACCTTGCTGCACGGCTCGAAGTGGCCGATCTCGAACTGGTTGAGGATGCCGCTCAGCAGCACCGACCACCCGATCGAGTTCTGCGACCTGGCGGTGTTGAACAGCGGCTGGAAGTTGAACGGCGTGCCGGAGCAGTTGAAGAAGTTGGTGTTCATGAAGCCGTTGGCGGCCGAGGCGACCATGAACCCGCTCTGCCCGGTGGTCAGGTCGCTGATCTGGACCTTGAACGCGCGCTTCCCGCCGCCGATGCTCGCGTCCCACATGTGGGTGCGCACCATGTCGCCGGGGTTCATCATCAGCGTCTGGCTGTTTGGCGTCAGCGTCGACAGGTTGGAAAGCTGCGGGCTCGGCGGGCCGGCGGGCACGCCGTTCCGCTGGATGAAGGCGAAGTTCACCGGCTCTTCGCAGTTTGTGTTTAGGTGCCCGGCGTTGTTGGCCTCGAGCGAGTCGATGGTGAGCGCCGCACACCAGTGGGTGTTGTTACAGCTCACCGAGTCGGCGAACGGCGCGAAGCCGGGCGGGTAGAACTGCATCTCCATGAACGCCCCGCCGCCGCCGGGGAACGAGCCGTGCGGGGCGTTGCTGTCGCTGTTGGGCGTGCAGTGTGGTCTGCGGGAACGAGTTCGGGTCGCACATGCTCATCCCGAACCACGGCGCGACGCTCAGCTCGAACCAGTGGATGACGTCGTGGCCGGGGTGGCCGGTCGTCGGCATGGCCTTCGGGTCCATCGGGAGGCGCTCGGTGAACGTCACGTTGTTGCCCGAGCCCGGCCGCTTGGAGATGAACCGGATGGACGGCTCGTCGTGGCCGATGTAGTGGCCGTTGTCGAAGAAGCGGGGGTAGCCGTTCATGCCGCGGATGTCTGTGCAGGCCAGTTTGCGGGTGAGCGCCTTCTGGATCTTGCTGTAGCCATTGCAGTCGAGTTCACCGGTGGCCTTCGGGCGGACACGCCCTTGCCCGCCGCCGGCGCCGCGCTGGCCGTCACCCCGAACAGGGACTGGCTCCCGACCAGCGCCACCGCCGCGGCGGTACCCACCACTCCGATCGACCATGTCCGCCAGTGACCATTGAAGCTCCCGGCCATGGCATCGCTCCCTTCGCTGGGACCCCGCAGCTCCGCGGGCCGTCCAGACCCGGGCACCGGCGCGGCCTAGGTACCGGTCCAGCCGGTGCCACAAGCTGATACCTACGTGTCACCCGTAATTGCCACCGCGGGTGACTTCTGATTGGCCGCCGCCGGTGCAAGTCTCCCCCGCCTCCCGGCATAAGTCCAGCTTTACCTTTGTAAGGTACTTTTGCTAGTTAAAGGTCGGGAATGCCAAGGTCGAGATTGGGGCGGTCAATTCCGCCGTCCACCTCGAGGACCTTTCCGGTGATGTAACCGGAGGCCGGCGAGGCGAGGAAGACCACCGCGGCCGCGACCTCCTCCGGCTCGCCGATCCGGCGCAGCGGGGTCGCCTGCTCCATCTGCCCGCGCAGGCCGTCGTCGGTGAGCACGATGTCCAGCGCCGAGGTCGCGGCGGCGCCGACGGCGATCGCGTTGACCCGGATCCGGGGGGCCAGGTCGGCGGCGGCCAGCCGGGTGTAGTGCGCCAGCGCGGCCTTGGCCGTGCCGTAGGCCAGGTAACCGCGGCCCGCGGTCCGGCCCACGGCCGAGGAGATGTTGATCACCGCGCTCGCCGGTGCCCGCGCCGCTTCCTCCGCGCCGTCCCTGTCTCGCCCCCGGTCCCCTCGCCTCCCCCTCCCCGCGCCGCCCCCGCCTGGCACCCCTTCCCCTCCCGCCGCCGCGAGCAGGTGCGGGACCGCGGCCTGGGTCAGCGCGTGCGCGACCGCGACGTTGAAGTGGAACGCGGCCTCCAGGTGCCGCGGCTTGGTCGCCGCGAACGGCCGGGGCATCGCGCCGCCGACGTTGTTGACCACGATGTCCAGCCGCCCGAACGCATCGACGGCGGCGCCGCCAGCCCCGCGGCCGCGTCCAGGTCGCTCAGGTCGGCCGGGACCACCAGCGCGCGGCGGCCCGCCGCCTCGACCTGGGCGGCGACCGCGGCCAGCTGGTCCGCGCTGCGCGCGCTGATCACCACGTCCGCCCCGGCCTCGGCCAGGGCGACCGCGGCCGCCGCGCCGAGCCCCCGGCCCGCACCGGTCACCACGGCCACCCGCCCGGTGACCTGGAAGAGATCCAGGATCATGGCATGCCTCCGCCCGATAGGGGCGGGCGGGCCCGCCCGCGCGACCGGCTCTCCGGTCAGAAGGCGATGACCCCGCGCAGGACGCGGCCAGCCTCGATGTCCGCGTACCCCTGGTTGACCTGATCGAGCGAGTATGTCTCGGTGATCAGCTCATCCAGCTTCAGGATGCCGTCGCGGTAGAGGTCCAGCAGCCTGGGAATCTGGGTGCGGGGGCTTTCCGATCCGTAGAGGCAGCCCTTGATCTCCTTGTTCATCATGGCCAGCATGAACAGGTTGACATCGGCCTGCGCCTGGGCGATTGGCGCCACAGACGTGATGACGCAGGTGCCGCCCTTGGCCGTCAGCGTGAGCGCCGGCTCGAGCAGGTCGCCACGCATCACGCCGAAGGTGCAGATGACCGAGTCGCACATCTGGCCCCAGGTCAGTGCGCCGACCCCGGCGATGGCGTCGTCGAGCGAGGGATAAACGTGGGTGGCGCCGAAGCGCAGGGCCTGCTCGCGCTTGAACTCGACGGGGTCGACGGCGATGATCCGGCGCGCTCCCGCCACCCGCGCGCCCTGGACCGCGCTGATGCCGACCCCGCCGACGCCCAGGACAGCGACGGTGTCACCGGGACGGACTCCCGCGCGGTTGACCGCCGAGCCGAACCCGGTGGCGACCCCGCATGAGACCAGCGCGACCGCGGGCCACGGTATGTCCGGAGCCACCTTGACGACGGAGGACTCGGGGAGCAGTTGCCGTTCCGCGAAGGCGCCGAGCTGCGAGAACCGCGCGACCGGCTCGTTCCCGATCCGGTGCGCCACGCGCCCATCGGTGATGATCCCGGTATCGAAGAGCTTCATGCCCAGGTCGCACAGGAATGCCTGGCCGGCCAGGCACGACGCGCACGAGCCGCAGGAGGGGATGAACGCCATCGCGACGTGGTCGCCGGGCGCCACCGACGTGACACCCTCGCCAACTACAGAGACCTCGCCGGCGCCCTCGTGACCGTTGATCACCGGGTAATGCGGGAGCGGCAGGTCACCGGTCCGCACGTGCTCGTCGGAGTGGCACATCCCGCAGGCCCGCATCTCGACCAGTACCTCGCCGGGGCCCGGCTCGTCGAGCTCGATGGTGTCGATCTTGTAGTCCTGGCCGGGTCCGTACAGCAACGCTGCGCGTGCACTGATCATCGCCGATGAACCCCCAAATGCGGTGGATGCTATGCGGCAATAGTAGAACACGTTCCAGTTTTGCCAGCGAGCGGTCATGTGCAAGCCCGACGGCATCGACGCGGCACCATCGCCCGGCCAAACCGAGCAAGCGTTAGGGAGGCAGGCCCCGGTCCTGCGATAATGACCTCGTGGCAACCACCAGGAAGGGCCAGACTCAGCTCAACGGCGCAGGCTCGGCCAGCGTCAACGGGGCACTGCGGTCGCGCCGCCGGACCGACATGGTCGCGATCGCCGCGGACCTCTTCGCGCAGAAGGGGTACCGCGCCACGACCGTGCGCGAGATCGCCGACGCCGCCGGGATCCTGTCCGGCAGCCTGTATCACCACTTCGACTCCAAGGAGTCGATCGGCGACGAGATCCTGTCCGGCTTCATCAACGAGGTGCTGGCGGACTACCGCGCCGCCGTCGCCGGTGCCGCGGACCCGCGGGCGGCGCTGGAGCAGATCGTGCGCAGCACCAGCCACACCCTCTCGCAGCACCGGGCGGCCCTGACCATGCTGCAGAACGACTGGAACCACTTCGCTGCCGATGCCCCGGTTCGCCTACCTGCCCAAGGCGCTGCGGGAGATCGAGCGGATCTGGATCGGGCAACTCGAACTCGGCAAGCAGGCCGGCCTGTTCCGGGCGGACCTGGACGCCAAGCTCACCTACCGGCTGCTCCAGGACGTGCTGTGGATTCCCGCCGCGTGGCGCCGCACCCGCGGCTACAGCCAGGACCAGGTGGTCGACGGCCTCCTGCGGATCCTGTTCGACGGGATCGCCACCGGCGCGCCTGGCGCCACGCCTGCCTGACCGCGCACGCTGCCTGCCTGATCGGTACCTGCCCGGCCCGCGCCTGGCTGTTACCCTCGCACCAAGCAAGCGTTTGGTTGACCGACGGGCGACCGGGAGGCACCATGGGCCGGCTCGACGGCAAGGTCGCGCTGATCACCGGGGGCGCCCGGGGCATGGGCAAGTCGCACGTGCGCCACTTCGTGGCCGAGGGCGCGCGGGTCGTCTTCGGCGACGTGCTCGACGACAAGGGCGCCGCGCTGGCCGCCGAGCATGACGAGAAGTCCTGCCGGTACATCCACCACGACGTGACCAGCGAGGCAGGCTGGACGGCGGCGGTCGCCGCCGCGGTGGACACCTTCGGCAAGCTCGACGTGCTGGTCAACAACGCCGGCGTGCTGACGTTCGCCCGGATCGCCGACATGCCGCTGGCCGAGTTCCGGCGGGTCCTGGAGGTGAACGCGGTCGGCTGCTGGCTGGGCATGAAGGCGGTGATCGGGCCGATGAAGGCCCTCGGCGGCGGCTCGATCATCAACATCTCCTCGATCGAGGGCTTCACCGGCGCCGCCGGCCTGTCCGCCTACAGCGCGAGCAAGTTCGCGATCCGCGGCATGACCAAGTCCGCCGCCCAGGAACTCGGCCAGTTCGGCATCCGGGTCAACTCGGTCCATCCCGGCGGGGTGCTCACCAGCATGACCCTCGGCCAGGCCGCGTCCGCCGACCCCGCGGACGCCGACGCCTTCATCAAGGCGATGCCGCTGGCCAGGTTCGCCAAGCCGGCCGAGATCTCCTGCCTGGTGGCGTACCTGGCCTCCGACGAGTCGTCCTATTCGACCGGCAGCGAGTTCGTCGCCGACGGTGGCGTCCTGTCCGGGCCGGGCTACTGAGCGAAGGAGCGTTCCGCGATGGACGATGCGCTGAGCCTCGCAGGCAGGACGGCGATAGTGACCGGCGCGGGGAACGGGCTGGGGCGGGCGGAGGCGCTCGCACTCGCGGCGGCCGGCGCCCGTCTCGTGCTGAACGACCTGGCGGCCGATGACGTGCACGCGGTGGCGGCGGAGATCGTGGCGGGCGGCGGGCAGGCGGTCGCCATCCCGGCGGACATCGGAGAGTGGGCCACCGGCCAGCAACTCGTCGCGGCCGCCCTGGACAGCTACGGGCGGCTGGACATCCTGGTGAACAACGCCGGGGTGCTCAGGGACCGGATGGTCTTCACGATGTCCGCGGACGAGTGGGACCTGGTGCTCCGGGTGCACCTGCGCGGCCACTTCGTGACCACCCGGTTCGCCACCGCGCACTGGCGGGAGGCGAGCAAGCAGGCCGGCGCCCCGGTCTACGGCCGGATCGTGAACACCTCCTCCGAGGCCTTCCTGCTCGGCTCGGCCGGCGCAGCCCAACTACGCCGCGGCCAAGGCCGGGATCGCCGCGCTGACGGTGACCACCGCGCGCAGTTGCGCCAGGTACGGGGTGCGTGCCAATGCCATCTGCCCGCGGGCCCGCACCGCGATGACCGCGGACCTGATGGGCGCCGCGCCGGATGACGCGGTGGACCCGCTGGCGGCCGGGCACGTCGCGCCGCTGGTGGTGTACCTGGCCTGCCCCGCCGGGGCAGGGATCAACGGCGAGGTGTTCGTGGTGCACGGCGGTGTCGCCGCGGTGATGGAGCCACCCCGGATCCGGGCCACGGTGCTGGCCGCGGAGCACGGCTCGGCCGACGGCATGTGGACCCTGGAGTCGGTGCACCACGCGCTCGGCCCGCTGTTCGCGGAGGGCACGCCGGGCACCGCACCGCCGGCCGGATTCGCCTGCGAGGACACGCTCGCCCTGGCAACCGAGACCATAGGATTCGGCGGGTGAAGCAGCGCGACCGGGTCACCATGACGGCGGATGAAGTCGCGGCCCTGCTTGCCGGGTCGCACAAGCTCCAGCTCGCCACGATCAACCCCGACGGGACGCCGCACCTGGTGACGATGTTCTACGTCATGCTCGGCGGGCGTATCGCGTTCTGGACCTACCGCGCCGCGCAGAAGGCGCGCAACCTGGCCCGCGATCCCCGGGTGACCTGCCTGGTGGAGACCGGTGAGGACTACTTCGAGCTGCGCGGCGTCCAGGTGGCCGGCCTGGCCCGGCTGGTCGAGGACCCGGACGGCATCCTGGAGATCGGCCGCGGCGTGGCCGCCGGGATGGCCGGGGTGCCCGCCGAGTCGGTCGAAGACTACGTCGCGCAATCCGCCCGCAAGCGGGTCGGCTTCATCGTGGAGCCGACCCGGATCGTCTCCTGGGACCACAGCAAGCTGCTCCAGCCCCCGCCCGCGGCACCCTAGCCGCACCTGGGGCTCAGCCGTCAGGCTGGGCTGTCACCGTCACGCCGAGAATGCGGCCACGAACATGGCAAAGAACCAGACGTAATGGGTGAGGAAAGCGGTCGACAGCATGGCCGGCATCAGCAGCATGAACATTCCCCACGCGAGCGTCTTCTTGTCAATCCGGTCCAGGTTCTGCGCCCGGACGGTCCGCGGCGGCGGTGCCTCGCTCCGCCTGGGCGGGATGCTGAAGGTGATGGCGGCCAGTTCCCCATACGTCCGGGACGCGAGTGCCTGGCCGGCGCGCATGGAGAACTCATCCTTGGTCAGCCCGGCCCAGCCCGAAGGCCGTCGCGAGGGTATCGATCACCCGCTCGCGATCAGCGTCGGAAGCGCGGAGAAGATCGTGGGGCGTCCTGCCCGCCGCAAATGGGTCCCAGGGCCGTTCCGTCACCGGCGCCTCCATCAAGCGCAATGCATACGAGCATAACCCGGCGGGCCAAGGGGCAACCGTGGCCATGATCTCCAGACGGCTCAGGGGACCGAGCGGATTCGCTGGACGAACACCGAGCCGAGCACCGTGGCGGCGGCAGCCATGACCAGCCCGGCCACGGTCACCGGCAGCTTGCGGTGCCCGGTGCGGTCGGAGACGAGGTCGGCCTGCTGATCCCGGCCGAGGTCGACGTCGCCACCGGGTACCGCAGGTACCACCGCGATCAGGCAGGCAGATCCGGATGCCGCGCTGGGGATGCCCTGCCCATCGAGGAGATCCGCCAGGTCATCGACGACCCGGCGGGGCTCGCGACGTGCCCACCCGTCACCGGCGCCGCCTGGAACGCCAGCGGGGCCTGCTGACCGCCCAGATCCGCCACGCCGAATGCTTCGTAGACGCCGAGCGTCCGCCCCGCTCCTCCGCCGTCCGCGACTCCAGAGGCAACTGGATCTGGCTCTACTAGGCCTGACCGGCTCCCGCTGCCCGACCGGGCACTGGTTGCCGTGCGGGTGCCCCCGGCACGGGTCACCGGACCGGTCCGATCACTGAAAGGCCATCGAGTCGAGCGCCGTCGGAAACCAAAAATACGTTCCCCTACATCAAGAAATGTCAGTGGCCGCTGATAAATTCGATTCATGTCCAGGTACAGGCTGGAGCCAACGACAATTCAGGAAGCAGCGTTACGGCAGCACTGCTCACATGCCCGGTTCGTATGGAACCTCGCCTGCGAGCAACAGTCGTGGTGGCAGAGGGGGCGCGGTAGCCCACCCGGCTTTGCTGAACAGTGCCGCCAACTGTCTGAAGCGAGAGCGGCATTCGGCTGGCTGTCCACTGGGAGTGTCATCGTCCAACAACAGGCCTTGCGAGACTTCGCTCACGCGAAGGCTAACTTCTTTAGCCGGACCCATGGGCGGCCGTCGTGGCGCAAGGCCGGGCAGCATGAGGGTTCCGGATCGTTGCGGTCAAGCCTCAGCACCTCCGGCAGCTCAGCCGGAAGGTCGGCGTGATATGGGTGCCCAAGGCGGGCTGGGTACGGCTTCGTTTGTCCCGTGCCATCCCTGACGAGGTGAAGTCGTACCGTGTGACCTGCGATCGGGCGGGGCGCTGGCACGTCGCACTGGCCATCATGCCGCCACCGATCGCCGGCGCCTGGTACGGGCGAGACCGTGGGTGTAGACCGTGGGGTAGCAGTCTCGGCCGCGCTATCTACAGGCGAGCTCCTGCGAGCACCAAGGCTCAGCCCTGCTAGGCAGCGGCGAATGCGGCTGCTTAAGCGGAAGTTGCACCGCGCGGTCCGTGGCTCCGACCGTCGCACACGCACCAAGGCCCAGATTGCGCGGCTGTATGCCAGACAGTCAGACATGCGCAAAGACTGGTATGAGAAGACTTCCACGAACCTTGCGCGACGATTCGACACCATTTACATCGAAGACTTGCACATTAAGAGTATGACCCGGTCGGCCAAGGGCACCGTCCGGAAGATCCGGCAAGAATGTACGACAGAAGTCTGGGCTGAACCGGGAAATCCTCGCATCCGGCTGGGGTCGGCTTGCCCGCCGCCTGGACAGATAAGGCACCCGGCCGGGTGCGCAGAGTTCAATCCTGCTTACACGAGCCAGCGATGCTCGGCGTGCGGGCACATCGCAGCAGCGAGCCGCGAGAGCCAAGCGCTCTTCTGCTGTGTGGCCTGCGCATATACCAGCAACGCGGACGTGAATGCGGCTAGGAACATCGCGGCAGGGCATGCCGTGACTGCGCGGGGAGGCTTCCGGAGTACCGGGCCTGTGAACCGCGAACCTCAGCCTCTCCGCCTGCGTGGACGAGGCGGAGAGACTGGAATCCCTACCCCTATGCGGGCAGGGAGGATGTCAAATCATCTCGTCGGTGAACGGCAGCATGACGGTCTTGACCTCGGTGTAGGACTCGATCGCCGGTGCGCCCGCCCTCGCGGCCCATTCCGGACTGCCCGTAGCCGCCGAACGCGGCGTGCGGCTCCAGCGTGTAGCCGTTGATGCCGACGGTGCCCGCCCGCAGCGCCTTGGTCAGCCGCATCGCCCGCTTGAGGTCGCTGGTCCACACGGTGGCGGCCAGGCCGTACTCGGTGTCGTTGGCGATCCGCACCGCCTCGTCCTCGTCGCTGAACCGATCACCGACAGGACCGGCCCGAAGATCTCCTCACGGGCGATGCTCATGTCGTTGGACACGTCGGTGAACAGGGTCGGCGCGACGAAGTTGCCCGCGGCCAGGTCACCCTCGCCGCGGGTGCCGCCGCAGACCAGCCGTGCCCCGGCGGCCTGGCCCTCGGCGATCAGCCCCATCACCCGGTCCACCTGCCGGCCGTTGATCAGCGGTGACGACGTGACCGCCGGGTCGAACGGGCTGCCGTAGCTGACCATCCCGCCGATCATCTCGGCCATGGCGAGGAACTCGTCGGCCGCGTCCCGGTGCACCAGCGCCCGGGTCTGCGCCAGGCAGACCTGCCCGGCCAGGCCGAGGGTGACCGTGCCCATGGTGAGCGCGGCGGCGGAGCCCACGTCCGCGTCGGCGAACACCAGCGCCGGGCTCTTGCCGCCCAGTTCCAGGCTGACCCGCTTGAACCCGGCCGCGGACGCCGCGATGACCTTGCGGCCGACCGCCCGGCTGCCGGTGAACGACAGCTTGTCCACCATCGGATGGTTGATCAGCGCGTCACCGGTCGGCTCACCGGGGCCGGTGACGATGTTGAGCACCCCGTCCGGCAGCCCGCCTCCTGCATCAGCGCAGCCAGGCGCAGCACCGCGAACGTCGCGTACTCCGAGGGCTTGGCCACGATCGTGCAGCCAGCGGCCAGGGCCGGCGCCGCCTTCTGCGCGAACAGCAGCAGCGGCGCGTTCCACGGGATGATGGCGCCGACCACGCCGACCGGCTCGCGCAGCGTCATCACCAGGTGATCGCCGCCCTGGAACGGCGGCAGCGTCTCCCCCGCCAGCTTGTCCACCCAGCCGGCATGGTGGTCGAAGATGTCGGCCACCATGCCCGCCGACATCCCGTAGACGGAGCCGAAGCTCAGCGGCACGCTGTTGTCCAGCGCCTGCAGCGCGAGCAGTTCGTCGCCGTGCTCGCGGACCAGGTCGGCGATCCGGCGCAGCACCCGGATCCGCTCGGCGGCGCGTGCCCGGGGCCACGGCCCCTCGTCGAACGCCCGGCGGGCCGCGCGGACCGCGGCGTCGACATCCGCGGGCCCGGCGATCGGGAAGGACGCCACCTCCTCGCCGGTGGCCGGATGGCTGTGGCTCCAGTTCTCGCCGGTCTGGGCCGGCGCGCCCACGCGCCGTCGATCAGCAGGAGGCCGTCGGACAGGCCGATCTCGTCGCGGTGCGGCTTGATGGAAGCAACCATGGCCCAGCTCCTAATAGAACACGTTCTAGTCGCTGCGAGCGTACAACGGCGGTCCGGCCGGTCGCTAGGTTGACGGACTGCCAGGCGGGCCACTCGCCGCCGCCGTGCAGCAGCAGGGCGGCGCCGCTGACGTAGGACGCCTGCGGCGAGGCCAGGAACAGGCAGGCGTCCGCCACGTCGCCTGGCATCCGCCAGCCGGCCAAGCGGCACCGTGCCGGCGACGGCCTCCGCCCCGCCGACGTCCGCGTAGTGGGCGGCGGCGGCGGTCTCGCGTCGCCACCGGCCCGGGCACCACGACGTTGACCCTGACCTTCGGTGCCCACTCGACGGCGAGGCTGGTCGCCAGGTGGTGCAGGCCCGCCTTGGCCGCGCCGTAGGCGGCGGTGCCCGGCGACGGCCGCACGCCGCTCACGCTGCCGATCATGATGATCGACCCGCCGTCGGGCTGGCGCTGCATCACCGCGTTCGCGCTCTGCGCGACGTGGAACGGCGCGATCAGGTTCAGTTCGATGACCTTGGCGTGGAACCGCGGGGACGCGGTGGCGGCCGCCGCCGACGGTGACCCGCCCGCGTTGCTGACCACGACGTCCAGCCGGCCGAACCGCTCCACGGCCTCGCCGACCAGCTTCCGGGCCTGGTCCGGATCCCGGACGTCGGCGCGGGTGAACCTGGCCGCCCGGCCGCCGGCGGCGGGCAGCGCGGCGGCGTCGCCGGGATCGGTCCGGCCGCAGACCAGCACCTGGGCACCGGCCCGCAGGAACGCCCGCGCGATCTCCGCCCCGATCCCCCGGGTTCCGCCGGTGACGATCACCCCCCGGCCCGCGTAATCGGTGGCGCGCATGGGGCACATGTTAGGCTTTGCCACCAAGCAAACGCTAGGCCGGGTGGCGGAGCATCAGGGCAGGCTGAGCGGCCATAACGGCCCTGCGCGAAACGTGCGAGGACGCGGCGATGGGCATCGAGACGCAGCGCCAGCGGCGGCATCGCCGAGATCGTCATCGACTACCCCCCGGTCAATGCGCTGCCCGTGGCGGGCTGGTTCGACCTGGCCAGCGCGATCACCGGGGCGGGCGCCGACCCGCGTGACCCGGGCGGTGATCCTGGCCGCCGAGGGCCGCGGCTTCTGCGCCGGGGTGGACATCAAGGAAATGCAGCAGGTTCCAGGGCACGAGGCGCTGCTCGGTGCGAACCGGGGCTGCTTCGCCGCGTTCGCCGCGGTCTACGACTGCCCCGTGCCGGTGATCGCCGCGGTGCACGGCTTCTGCCTGGGCGGGGGCGTCGGGCTGGCGGGCAACGCCGATATCGTCGTCGCGGCCGACGACGCCACGTTCGGCCTGCCCGAGGTGGACCGCGGTGCCCTCGGCGCGGCGACGCACCTGTCCCGGCTGGTGCCACAGCAGTTGATGCGCACGATGGTGTACACCTGCCGCACCGTCACCGCACAGCAGTTGCTCGCCTTCGGCACCGTGCTTGAGGTCGTGCCGCCCGCGGAACTGCGGCAGGCAGCGCGGGCGGTCGCCGCCGAGATCGCCGCCAAGGACCCGGCGATCATCCGGCTGGCCAAGCAGTCGCTGAACGGCATCGACCCGGTCGACGTCAAGCGCTCCTACCGGTACGAGCAGGGGTTCACCTTCGAGCTCAACCTCAGCGGCGTATCCGGACACGGCCCGCCAGGCGTTCGTCGACGGGCAGCGGTGACCGCGTGGCGGTGATGACCCCGGACGAGGTGGCCGGGGAACTGCGCTCGGGCATGACGATCGGGATCGGCGGCTGGGGATCGCGGCGCAAGCCGATGGCGCTGGTGCGCGCCATCCTCCGGTCCGGCCTGAAGGACCTGGAGATCGTCTGCTACGGCGGGCCCGACGTCGGGCTGCTGATCGCCGGGGGCCACGTCCGGCGGGTCGTGACCGGCTTCGTCTCGCTCGACACGATCGCGCTGGAGCCGCATTTCCGGCACGGCCGCCAGCGGGGCGCGGTGGAGCTGGCCGAACTGGACGAGGGCATGCTGCACTGGGGCCTGCTCGCGGCCGCGCACCGGCTGCCGTTCCTGCCGATCCGGGCGGGCCTGGGCTCCGACGTGCCGCGGGTGAACCCGGGCCTGCGCACCGTCCGCTCCCCCTATGCCGACGGCGAGGAGCTTCTCGCCATGCCCGCGCTGCGGCTGGACGCGGCGCTGATCCATCTCAACCGCGCCGACGCCGCGGGAAACGGCCAGTACCTGGGACCGGACCCGTACTTCGACGACCTGTTCTGCCTGGCCGCCGAGCGTGCCTACCTGTCCTGCGAGCGGATCGTGCCGACCGCCGGCCCTGGCCGGGTCCGGGCCGCCGCAGAGCCTGCTGGTCAACCGGGCCATGGTGCACGGCGTGGTCGAGGCCCCGGGCGGCGCGCACTTCACCAGCTGCGTACCGGACTACGGCCGGGACGAAGCGTTCCAGGCCCGCTACGCGGCGGCTGCCGCCGAGCCGGCGGACTGGCAGCGGTTCCGTGCCGAGTTCCTGGACGCCGACGAGGCCAGCTACCAGGCCGCCGTCCGCCGCTTCACGGAAAGCCAGCGGCCTGCCGCCCGCCCGGAGGTGGCCCATGGGGCATGAACGTGACAACGACGCCGCTAGAAGGGCACCAGATCCACATTCACGCGCGGCGCGAGGGCGGCGGGGCGAGCATGGCCGGGGATCGCGGGCGGGCGGCACCTGTGGGGCGGGCGTGGCTATGGATCGCGGGGCCGGCATGGCTGAGGGCGGCGCGATAACGCGGGCCGAGGTGTGCGTGGTTGCGTGCGCGGAGGCGTGGCGGGACGACGGCGCGATTCTGGCCAGCCCGATGGGGCTGATCCCGACGCTGGGCGCGAAGCTGGCGCAGCTGACCTTCTCCCCCGGCCTGTTGCTGACCGACGGCGAGGCCACGCTGCTCGCGCCGGGCGACGAGGACAGCGTGACCGAGGGCTGGCTGCCCTACCGCAACGTGTTCACGATGCTGGCGGCCGGGCTGCGGCACGTGATGATGGGCGCCGCGCAGCTCGACCGGTTCGGCAACCAGAACATCTCCTGCATCGGCGACCACGCCCGCCCGAAGGCCCAGTTGCTTGGCGTGCGCGGCGCCCCGGGCAACACGATCAACCACCCGGTCAGCTACTGGGTGCCCCGGCACTCGGGCCGGGTCTTCGTCGAGCGGGCCGACATGGTCTGCGGCATCGGCTACGACCGGGCCGCCGCGCTCGGGCCGATCCGGGCCCGGTTCCACGAACTGCGGGTCGTCGTGACCAACCTGGCGGTGCTGGACTTCGCGACGCCGGACCACAGCATGCGGCTCCGCTCGGTCCATCCGGGCGTGTCGGCCGGCGACGTCACCGCGGCCACCGGGTTCCCGCTGGCCGTCGCCGGCGAGATCCCGGTGACCCGGCTCCCGACGCCGGGCGAGCTGGCCCTGATCCGCGGCCGGCTGGACCCGGGCGGGCTGCGCGACCGGGAGCTGTCGTGAGTCGCGGCCGGCCGCCGGTACCCCGGGGCACAGGTTGATCCGGACCAGGCTGACCGAGCTGCTCGGCATCTCCTGCCCCATCGTGGCCACCGGGATGGGGTACGTGTCCGGGCCGAGGCTGACGTCGGCGGTTTCTGCCGCGGGCGGGCTCGGCATTCTCGCCGCGGCAACAATGAGCCCCACGGAATTGCGTAGCGCAATAAATAAGGTCAGGGAGCGGACCGGGGCGCCGTTCGGCGTGAACCTGCGCGCCGACGCGGCCGATGCGGCCGAGCAGGTCAGGCTGATCGTCGCGGAGCAGGTGCCGGTGGCCTCGTTCGCGCAGGCCCCGACGCAGGAGTTCGTCGGCAGGCTGCGGGACGCCGGGGTGGTCGCGATCGCCTCGGTCGGCGCGCGCAGGCACGCGGAGAAGGTGGCGGCCTGGGGCATCGACGCGGTGATCGCCACCGGGGCCGAGGGCGGCGGGCACGTGGGGGCGGTGCCGACCAGCCTGCTGGTCCCCCAGGTCGTGGACGCGGTCGACGTCCCTGTCATCGCGGCGGGCGGGTTCTTCGACGGCCGGGGCCTGGCCGCCGCGCTCGCCTACGGCGCCGCCGGGATCGCCATGGGCACCCGGTTCCTGCTGACCAGCGAAAGCCCGGTGGCGGATGCGGTGAAGCAGGCGTACCTGGCCAGCGACGTCACCGGCACCGTGGTCACCGCCCGGGCCGACGGGGTGCCGCACCGGCTGCTGCGCACGCCGCTGACCGAGCGCCTGGACCGAGCCGGGCGGCTCAGCGGCCTGGTGCGGTCGGCCCGCAGCGCCGACGCCTTTCGCCGGGCGTCCGGGCTTGGGCTGGCCCGCGCTGCTGCGCGAGGGCGGCGCGATGCGCCGCGGCACCGGGCTGACCTGGGGCCAGGTGCTGATGGCGGCGAACACCCCGGTGCTGCTGCGCGCGGCGATGGCCGACGGCCACCCCGAAGCGGGGCTGATGCCGTCTGGCCAGGTGGCCGGACTGATCGACGACCTGCCGTCCTGCGCGGAGCTGATCAACCGGATCATGGCCGACGCCGAGCAGCGCCTGGCCAGCCTAGGCAAGCTCGCCATGCCGCCCGGCGCGCCGTGATCCGAATCAGGTTAGTCTAAAGATCAGACCAACTTAGGCTATACTTCTGACTATGACGATCGCTAGTACGCCCGTGCCGTTGTCCGAGGCCAAGGCCCATCTGTCCGAGCTGGCCAGGCGCGTGCGTCAGCAGCATGAGCGGATCACCCTGACCCGTAACGGCCAAGCCGAGGCCGTCCTGCTCTCCGTGGACGACCTGGAGGGCTGGAGATGACTCTGGAGATCCTCGGTGACAGCCACGCGGCCGGCCGCATCTCCGAGAGCCTGGCCGCTCTCGGCCGCGGCGAGGCCGGGGCGGACCTGGCTACCGTGCAGCAGGATCTGGCAAGACGCCGCACCAGGGGCGCGTGACGTCCGGGTCCGGGGAGCCGTATCAGGTCCAATTCCAAGCGGCAGCGCGCCGCGCGATCACACACCGGCTACCCGAGTCTGTAGCCGCAGCCGTGCTGGAGTTCTGCGATGCCACGCTCGCGGAGAACCCGCACCGGGTGGGCAAGCCTCTTTTCGGCCCGCTCACCGGCTGCCATGGGGCCCGTCGCGGAACCTACCGGATCGTCTACCGGATCGATGAGAACACGCGCACCGTGCACATTCTCGACATCGACCATCGCTCCGACATCTACCACCGCCCGCAAGCGCTCACGTCCAGCACGGCTCGCAGGTCAGCTAGCTGGCGCTCGAGGATGGTGACGTTGGCCTGGCCGCCGCCCTCGCACATGGTGACCATGCCGTACCTGCCGCCGGTCCGCACCAGGGCGTGCAGCAGCGTGGTGAGCAGCCGCGCGCCGGTGGCGCCGAGCGGATGGCCCAGCGCGATCGCACCGCCGCTGACGTTGACCCTGGCCAGGTCCGCCCCGGTCTCCCGCTGCCAGGCCAGCACGACCGGCGCGAACGCCTCGTTGATCTCGATGAGGTCGAGCTGGTCCAGTCGCAGCCCGGCCCGGTCCAGCGCGTGCGCGGTCGCGGCGATCGGCGCGGTGAGCATCAGCACCGGGTCGTCGCCGCGCGCGGACAGGTGATGGATCCGGGCCAGCGGGCGCAGCCCGTGCGCGCGCACCGCCGCCTCCGAGGCGACCAGCAGGGCGGCCGCGGCGTCGGCGATCTGGCTGGACAGCGCGGCGGTGATCAGCCCGTCCTCGCGCAGCGGCGCCAGCGCGGCCATCTTCGCCAGCGAGGTGTCCGGGCGAGGGCACTCGTCCGCGGCCACCTCGCCGTAGGGCACGATCTCGGCGGCGAAGTGCCCCGCGCGGGCCGCCGCGATGGCCCGCTGGTGGCTGGCCAGCGCGAACTCCTCCATCTCGGCGCGGCCGATGCCCCACTTCGCGGCGATCATGTCGGCGGCGCGGAACTGGGAGATCTCCTGCTCGCCGTAGCGGGCCCGCCAGCCGTCCGACCCGGAGAACGGGTCGGCGAACCCGTAGGCCTGCCCGGCGAGCATCGCCGCCGCGATCGGGATCATGCTCATGTTCTGCACCCCGCCGGCCACCACGAGATCGGCCGTGCCGCTGAGCACCGCCTGGGCGGCGAAGTGGACCGCCTGCTGGGACGAGCCGCACTGCCGGTCCACGGTGACGCCGGGCACGGCCTCGGGCAGGCCCGCGGCGAGCCACGCGGTCCGGGCGATGTCGCCCGCCTGCGGGCCGAGGGTGTCCACGCAGCCGAACACCACGTCGTCGACGGCCAGCGGATCCACGCCGGTGCGGGCCAGCAGCGCCCGGATGACGTGCGCGCCGAGATCGGCGGGGTGCACGGCGGCCAGGCCGCCGCCGCGGCGGCCGACCGGGGTCCGGACCGCGTCCACCAGGTACGCCTCGGCCACGGCGGCTCCCCTCGGTTATGCTTCTAGAACACGTTCTATTTATACCTGCGCGCCGGAGGGCGGATGGACCTGACCTACACGCCCGAGCAGGAACGGCTCCGCGAGGAGCTGCGCGGGTACTTCGCCCGCCTGATGACGCCGGAACGCCGGGCCGCGCTCACCACGGCCGAAGGCGAGTACGGGAACGGGGAGGCCTACCGGGAGGTCGTACGGGAACTCGGCCGCGACGGCTGGCTGGTGCTGAGCTGGCCGGAGGAGTACGGCGGGCGCGGGGCGGCCCCGATCGAGCAGCTCATCTTCACCGACGAGGCGGCGGCCGCCGGGGTGCCGGTCCCGTTCCTGACCCTGCACACCGTGGGCCCCACGATCATGCGGTTCGGCACCGCCGAGCAGAAGGCGCACTACCTGCCCCGGATCGCGGCCGGCGAGATCCACTTCTCGATCGGCTACTCCGAGCCCGAGGCGGGAACCGATCTGGCCTCGCTGCGCACCCGCGCGGTCCGGGTGAAGGGGGATGGGGAGGCGGGCGGGGACACGTACGTGATCAACGGCCAGAAGATGTGGACCAGCCTGATCCAGTACGCGGACTACGTGTGGCTGGCCTGCCGGACCGACCCCGGCGCCCCCCGGCACAAGGGCCTGTCCATCCTGATCGTGCCCACGGACGCGGCCGGGTTCTCCTGGACGCCGGTGCGCACCGTCGCCGGGACCACCACCAGCGCCACGTACTACAGCGACGTCCGGGTACCCGTCACCGCCCTGGTCGGCGAGGAGAACCAGGGCTGGTCCGCTGATCACCAACCAGCTCAACCACGAGCGGGTCGCGCTCACCTCGTCGGCCCCGGTGCGGGGCGCGCTGCGTGAGGTCACCGAGTGGGCCCGCGCCACGAAGCTGGCCAGCGGCGGGCGCGTCATCGACGCGGAGTGGGTCCAGCTCAACCTGGCCCGGGTGCACGCCAAGGCCGAGTTCCTCAAGCTGATGAACTGGCGGATCGCGGCACAGGCCGGCGACGGCCCGGGCATGGCCAGCGCGTCGGCGACCAAGGTCTTCGGCACCGAGTTCGCCACCGAGGCGTACCGGCTGCTGATGGAGGTGCTCGGCGCGAACGCGCTCGTCAAGGACGGGTCGGCCGGTGCGGTCCTGGCGGGCCGGATCGAGCGGATGCACCGGTCCGCGCTGATCCTCACGTTCGGCGGCGGCACCAACGAGGTACAGCGGGACCTGATCGCCGCCGCGGCGCTAGGGCTTCCCATCGGCCGACGCTGAGGAACTTAGGACTCATGGACTTCACCCGGAGCGAGGCCGAGCGCGAACTCGCGGACCTGGCCCGCAAGATCCTCACCGACCGGCTGACGCCGGAGCGGCTGCGGGCCGTCGAGGCCGGCGACGGGTTCGACCGGGCCCTGTGGGCCGACCTGGCGGGCGCCGGGATCCTGTCCGCCGCGCTGCCCGAGACGCTCGGCGGGGCCGGTCTTGGCCTGCTCGCGCAGTGCTGCGTCCTCACCGAACTCGGCCGTGCCGTGGCCCCGGTCCCCTACCTGGCCTCGATCGTGCTCGGCGCCGGCGCCATGGCCCGGTTCGGCACCCCCGGCCAGCAGCAGCAGGCCGCCGCGGCGGGGCGCGGCGAGATCATCCTGACCGCCGCGCTGGCCGAGGAGGACGGCGACGACCCGCAGGCGCCGTCGGTCACCGCCGAGCCCATGAAGGGGGACGTGCAGGGGGAATGGGGAGGCGGGCGGGGGCGGGGGCTGGCGGCTGTCCGGCGTGAAGACAACGGTGTTCGCCGCCTCGCAGGCCGGGCTGATGCTGGTGCCCGCGGCGACGCCACCCGATGTCACCGTGTTCTGCGTCGACCCGGCCGGCGACGGTGTCACGGTGGCGCCGCAGCGGATCACCGGCGGCACCGCGGGCCGGGTCGTGCTGGACGGCGCCCTGGTGCCCGCCGGCCGGGTGCTCGGCGGCCCGGGGACGGGCCGGGAGATCACCGGCTGGCTGCTGTCCCATGCCACGGTCGCGCTGTGCGCGCAGCAACTCGGCGTGGTGGAGCGGGCCCTGGAGATGACCGCGGAGTACGCGCGGAACCGGGTCCAGTTCGGCAAGCCGATCGGCGGCTTCCAGGCGGTGGCGCAGCGGCTGGCCGACGGCTACATCGACGTCGAGGCGGTCCGGCTGACCATGTGGCAGGCCGCGTGGCAGCTGGCGGCCGGACAGCCGTCCGAGACCGCCGTCGCCACCGCGAAGTTCTGGGCCGCCGACGCGGGCCACCGGGTCGCCCACACCGCGGTCCACGTGCACGGCGGCGTCGGCATCGACCTGGACTACCCGCTGCACCGCTACTTCCTGGCCGCCAAGCAAGGCGAGTTCGCACTCGGCGGCGCCACCGCCCAGTTGCGCCGCATCGGCGCCGCCCTGGCCAGCGCCGGCTGACCTCAGCCCGTCGGCCAGCCCAGGCTCCCTGTTCAGCCGGGTGTGGTGTACTCCTCGGCGCGGCACGAGAGGTAGGCGATCTCGGCGGGTGTCTGGGCGAGTTCGCTGGCCCGCCGGTAGGCCGCTGCGGCGGCGGTGTGACGTCCGAGTCTGGCGAGTGCGTGGCCGCGGGCGGCGTGCCGATGGTGCTGGCGGGCCAGGCCGGGTTCGCCGGCGAGGGCATCGAGGTGGTCGAGGCCGGCCTGTGGGCCCTCATCCCAGGAGATCGCGATGGCCCGGTTGAGCGCGACGACGGGGGTCGGGGTCAATGCGAACAGCTCGTCGTAGAGCAGGCGCACCTGGCGCCAATCGGTCTGGAGAGCAGAGGGCGCCTCGTCGTGCAGCGCGGCGATTGCGGCCTGGATGGACCAGCTGTTGGGTGGGTGGTGGCGTAGGGCCTGTGTTGTCAGCCTGGCGCCCTCCTCGATCATCGAGGTATCCCAGAGGCCGCGGTCCTGGTCTTCCAGCGAGACGGCGACGCCATGGTCATCGACCCTGGCCTGACGTCTGGCGTCAGTGAGCAGCATGAGCGCGAGCAGGCCAGTGACCCGGGGCTCGCCGGGCATCAGCCGGTGGAGGATGCGGGCGAGCCGGATGGCCTCGTCCACCAGATCGCATCGGACCAGATCGTGGTGGTTGGTGGCCGCGTAGCCCTCGGTGAAGATGAGGTAGACGACGTGCAGAACCAGGCCCAGGCGGCCTTCGAGCTCGCCCGGGCCGGGCACGCGGAAGGGGATGCGGCTCTGCTGGATCTTGCGCTTGCCGCGGGTGAGGCGCTGGGCCATGGTCGCCGGCGGGACGAGGAAGGCCTGTGCGATCTCGGCGGTGCTGAGGCCCGCGATGTAGCGCAGCGTGAGCCCGGTCTGGGTGTCCAGGTCGAGAGCAGGGTGACAGCACGCGAACATGAGCTGCAACCGGTCGTCGGGGATGTGCTCGTGCTCCGGGACCGGCTCTGTGCGGCGCGCCGGATCGGCATCGGCGTGCAGCGTGGCGAGCTTCGTGGCCAGCGTGGCGTCCCGCCGGATCCGGTCGAGGGCCTTGCGCCGGGCCGTGGTCGCCAGCCATGCCAGCGGCTCGCGCGGGACCCCGGAGCGTGGCCAGGTCTCTACCGCTGCCAAAAGGGCCTCAGCGGTAACCTCCTCGGCGAGATCGAGGTCGCCGAACCGGGCCGCGAGCAGGGCCAGCAGACGGCCGCGCTCCTCCCGGAACACTGCCTCGATCGGTTCGCCTGCCGGCCCCATCGCCTTGGTCCTCAGAACTCGGCGAGCGGGCGCACCTCGACGCGCCCGTACTTCGCGCCCGGGCACCTGGCCGCCCAGTCAAGCGCCGCGTCGAGGTCGGGGACGTCGATGATCTGATAGCCGCCCAGGTACTCGCGGGACTCGGCGAACGGCCCGTTGGTCACCAGTCGCTCGCCGGCATCGTTGACCTGCACCTGGGTGGCGTCCTCAAAGGAGTGGAGCAGGCCGGAGTCGACGTGCACACCGGCCTGCCCGAGCTCTTGCTGGTACTGCATGAACTCCTCCGCCGAGGGTGCTCCGCTGCTCGGCGGCTGGGGCATGCCCTCGCCTTTGCGGAAACCCATGATCAGCAGCATGTACTTCACGCTAGCCCTTCCTTCGTTCGGTGGTTCGGACACCTAGGAGACGGTTAGCGGACCGCGCCATCGACACCAGGAACGAACAAATTTGATCAGCCTAGGCCAGACCATAGGTACCGGGCACCGATCGCGGCCACCAGGATGCCCACCAGGCGGCGGATCAGGACGTCGGGCATGCGGGACTGGATCCGGGCACCCGTATAGGCGCCAGCCAGCTTGTAGAGCAGGTTCGTTGGGGTGACGGCCGGGCTCGGGGTGCCCAGCACGCTGACCTGAAACGGCAACAGCAGGACCGCTCCGGAGATCCCCGCCGGAGTCGCCAGCACCGCGACCGCGTAAGCCGCGGCCAAGGCGGCGACTTCAGTCCAGCCGGTCCCGAGCACCCGCTCACGTTAGCGGTCTTTGACCTGGCCAGGCGCTGACCGCCGGCCATGGCGCCGACGATGAGGTAGGGCTCGGTGCCGGCGGCGACGGCCGGGGGGAGCGGATCGTCGGGCGGCTGGTGGGACAGGTCCTGTTCGCAGGCGAAGAACCGGATGAACGCCCGCCGCGGCCCGCTGTCGTGGCCGCGGATGGTGCCGCGCAGCACCGGGTAGCTGGCTTCCAGCGCATCCAGGACCGTGCGCTGCGTGACCGGGGCCGCGACCTCCAGGCGGACCTCGCCGTCGATGCGGGCGAGGGCCCGCAGGTGCGCGGGGAGGACGACCCGGATCATGGCAGCGTCTGCACCTCGACAGACAGGACGGCCGGGAGGTCCCGGACGACCGGCGCCCAGGTGTCCCCGGAGTCGGCGGACGCGTAGACCTGGCCGCCGGTGGTGCCGAAGTACACGCCGCACTCGTCCATGGAGTCGACGGCCATGGCGTCGCGCAGCACGTTGACGTAGCAGTGCTCCTGGGGCAGGCCCTTCGTGAGGGGCTCCCAGTCGCCGCCGCCGGTCCGGCTGCGGTAGACGCGCAGTTTCCCCTCGGGCGGGAAGTGCTGCGCGTCGCTGGTGATCGGGACCACGTAGATGGTGTCGGGCTCGTGGGCGTGCACGTCAATCGGGAACCCGAAGTCGGTCGGCAGGTTCCCGGAGATCTCGCGCCAGGACTCGCCGGCGTCGTCGCTGCGCATGACGTCCCAGTGCTTCTGCATGAACAGCACGCCCGGCCGGGACGGGTGCATCGCGAGGCGGTGCACGCAGTGCCCGACCTCGGCGTCCGGGTCGGGAATGCCCTCGGACTGCAGGCCCTGGTTGATCGGCCGCCAGCTCTGGCCGTCGTCGTCGGACCGGAACGCGCCCGCCGCCGAGATCGCGGCGAACATCCGCCCCGGCGCGGACGGGTCCAGCAGGATGGTGTGCAGGCACATCCCGCCGGCGCCCGGCTGCCAGGACGGGGCGGAGCCGTGGCCGCGCAGCGCGGGCATCTCCTGCCAGCTCTGCCCGCCGTCGCGCGACCGGAACAGTCCGGCGTCCTCCACCCCGGCCCAGACCGTGTCCGGGTCATCCAGCGATGGCTCCAGGTGCCACACCCGCTCGAACTCCCATGGGTGCGGCGTCCCGTCGTACCACTGGTGCGTCCCCGGGGTCCCGTCGTAGGCGAACTGGTTCCCCGCCGGCGCCCAGGTCGCGCCGCCGTCGTCGGAACGCTGGATCACCTGCCCGGACCAGCCGCTGCACTGCGAGGCATACAGCCGGTCCGGGTCCGCCGGGCGACCCCTTCACGTGGTATATCTCCCAGCCCGCGAAATGCGGCCCGCTGACCTCCCACCGGTCCCGCCGGCCATCGGAGGTCAGGACAAAGGCGCCCTTGCGCGTGCCCGCCAGTACCCGTACGCCCGTCATCACTGCTCCCGTCTGCACCGCCAGGCACGCCGCGCGCCTGGACCCCGTCCGGCCATGAGACCGCCCGCCTGACCCGGCCATGGCCGGTAAGCAGAAGATCTCACAGCCCGCTGACGTTCTGACGCCGAACGCACCGCGGACTCATCGCGGCGAGCGCAGGAAATCGCCGCTACGGCTGGTACGGCGGGGCCACGCCCCAGCCCCAGCGCGGGACCGGGGCCTGCTGCACGGCTTCCGCGCCGGGCTGGGAGTTGTGCATGGCCAGCCGGGTGCCCCATTCCAGGTAGCCGGCCAGCGCCGCGCGGAACTCCGGGTCATCGGGCAGGCCGCGTCGTCGGCCGCCAGGCTCATCAGCGACGCGAACCGGAACCGCTGCTCAGCCGTGATCCCGAGGTCGCGGTGGTGCGCCAGCATGGCCGGGTACCCGCCGAGCCGCTCGGTGTAGCCTGCCGGGCCGCCGAATACCTCGCACCACCAGGTCGTCACGTGCTCCCGGTGCTCCGCGCTGACCCCGCCCGGGAAAAACGGGCTCAGCAGGTCGTCGCGCTCCACCCGGTCGTAGAAGCAGTCGATCAGCCGCGTGATGGCCGGACGGCCCTGCACCCAGTCGTACAGCGTCGGCGGCTCACCCATCGCAGAAGTGTAACTCTGTAATCATCAGCGCACACTTCCCGGCGCCGCGATGACGGTCGCAGCCGCCGGCCGTCGCCCACCGGGCGCGGGAGCGGGCACTATGGGAACGGTTCTTCCTCGGGGAGCCGCAGGCATTCGGATGGCCAGACTGAGGAGCTGACGCGATGGGCATCGTCTCGCCCGGCTTTTCCGGGCACCGCCGGACCAGGGAGAAGCTGCCGCCGGGCCAGTACCTGGTCCATGACTTTCCCGTGCTGTCGGCCGGGCCGACGCCGCGTGACGGGCTGCGCGGCTGGGACTTCACGATCACCACCGAGTCCGGGCAGGTCCACACCTGGGACTGGGCCGCGTTCCAGGCCCTCCCGGCCGAGGACATCACCGTTGACCTGCACTGCGTCACCAAATGGTCGAAGCTGGGGACAAGCTGGCGCGGCGTGTCCCTGGACACCCTGATGGCCGGCGTCACGACCAGCGCCGAGTACGCGGTGGCCCGCGCCGTCGGCGACTACACCACCAACCTGCCGCTGGAGGACCTGCTCGACGGCAAGGCCTGGATCGCGTTCCGCTACGACGACGCGGACCTGGAACCCGAGCACGGCGGCCCGGCCCGGCTCCTGGTGCCGCACCTGTACCTGTGGAAGTCCGCGAAGTGGGTCCGCGGCATTGAGCTGCTCGACCACGACGAGCCCGGCTTCTGGGAAACCCTCGGTTACCACAACTACGGAGACCCATGGCGCGAGCAGCGGTACTGGGGCGACTGACCTGGCTGGTCGGCCAGCTGGCCGCCGTCCGCGAGGAAACCGCCACCGCCCGGACCCTGGTCCTCGACGTGCCCGGCTGGGCCGGCCACCTGCCCGGCCAGCACGTCGACGTCCGGCTCACCGCCGAGGACGGCTACTCCACCGAGCGCAGCTACTCCATCGCCTCAGCCCCCGACGGGACCAGGCTCGAGCTGACCATCCAGCGGCTCGACGACGGCGAGGTCTCCCCGTACCTGACCGAGGTCCTCGCCCCCGGCAACCCCCTGGAGCTGCGCGGCCCGATCGGCGGCTACTTCGCCTGGCATCCAGACGAACCGCAGCCTGTCCTGCTGATCGGCGGCGGGTCCGGCGTCGTGCCGCTGATGGCCATGGCCCGCACCCGGGCCGCCACCGGCAGCACCGCCCCGATGCGGCTGATCTACTCCACCCGCAGCCCCGCCACCCTGCTGTACGCCGCCGAACTGCAGCGCCTCGCGGCCCCCGGCACCGGCCTGAACATCGACATCGCCTACACCCGCGAGGCGCCGGCCGGGTGGCCCGGCCCCGTCGGGCGCCTGGACGCCCGGCGCCTGCTCGACCTCGCCGGACCACCGGCGGCCGGCCAGCAGTGCTTCGTCTGCGGGCCGACGGGATTCGTGGAAAACGCCGCCCGCCTGCTCGTCGAGCAGGGCCTGGCGGACCGGCAGATCAGGACCGAGCGATTCGGGCCCAGCGGAGGCACGCCATGACCGAGACCTGGACAGACGGCAACAGCATCGGCGGGACGCTCCGCGACGTGTTCAGCGTCGACATGACCGGGGCCACCGGCCGCTGCGCCGGATGCGGCAACACCGGCCCGCTCGCCGAGGGCCGCGTCTTCAGCCACGCCCCGGGCCTGGTCCTGCGCTGCCCCGCCTGCGGAGAAGCGCTCCTGCGCCTGGCCCGCGCCCCCGGGCGCGCCTGGCTCGACGTACGCGGCCTGGAGTACATCGAACTGGCGACACCCGAGTAGGCGCTGGCTGGGCCTTCCTGGATTTCCCCTCGCCAGGCGCGTCAGGTCCATCCTGGGATCAGCGGCGCAGCAGGCCGGCGACGCGCTCCAGGTGCCGCAGGTCGGTGCTGACGGAGAACGTGGTGATCACGGTCTGCTGCCACCGCTGGATCTCGTCGGCGATCTTGGCCCAGGGGCCGATCAGGGCGACGTCCTCGACCATCGCCGTGGGGACGGCCGCGATCGCGGCGCGCTTGTCCCCGGCGAGGTAGTGGTCCTGGATGACGGCGGCCTGCGCCTCGTAGCCCATCCGGGCGAACACCTCGTGGTGGTAGTTGACGCCGCGGGCGCCCATGCCGCCGATGTACAGGGCCAGCGAGGGCCGGAGCAGGTCGGCCGCCCGCTCGATGTCGTCGTCGACGATGATCCGCATCGGCCCGCCCACCACGTCGAACGTCTCGGCGGTGTGCCGGGCGCCGGGCCGCGCGAAGCCCTCGGCGAGGGCGGCGGCGTAGAAGCCGTTCATGCTCGGCGAGAAGAAGATCGTGTTCCAGCCGTCGGCGATCTCGGCGGCCAGGGCGACGTTCTTCGGGCCCTCCGCGCCCAGGTAGATGGGTATCTCCCGGCGGTAGGGGTGCAGGATCGACCGCAGCGGCTTGCCCAGCCCGGTCCCGCCGGGATACGGCAACTGGTAGTGCTTGCCCTGGTAGACCACCGGCTCGTCCCTGGCGATGATCGCGCGCAGGATCTCCACGTACTCCCGGGTGCGCTCCAGCGGCCGCGGGTACGGCTGGCCGTACCAGCCCTCGACCACCTGCGGGTTGCTGGTGCCGATGCCGAGCAGGACCCGGCCGCCGGTCAGGTGGTCCATGGTCATCGCCGCCATCGCCAGGGTCGCGGGCGGCCGGGCCGACAGTTGCGAGATGGCGGTCCCCAGGTGCACGTGGGCGGTCCGCGAACCCCACCATGCCAGCGGCGTCCAAGCGTCGCTGCCATACGCTTCTGCGGTCCACACCTGGTCCAGGCGAAGCTCGTCGGCCGTGGCGAACAACTGCGGCGCGTCGCCGGGCGGGCCGGAACTCCAGTAGCCGACGGTGGTCGCGATCCTCATCTCAGGCCTCCCGCGTCGTCACCGATTCTGGCGGCCGGCCGGGCGCCGTGGCCAGCCGGCGCCGTCAGCGCAGGCCGCCGAGGCGGTCCAGCGTGTCGGCGGTCTCGGCCACCAGGGCCGCCATGACCTCGGCCACCGAGTGGACCTCGTTCATCCGGCCGACGATCTGGCCCACCGGCATCGGCACCACATCGGGCTGGCCGGACGCCATCAGCCGCTGGTGCGCCTCGCTGACCAGCAGGTTCTGCAGCGGCATGGGCAGCGGCTCGGGGGCGCCGGGTTCGGTCCAGGCCTGCGTCCAGCGGTTGCGCAGCAGCCGCGCGGGCTTGCCGCTGTAGATCCGCGAGCGCACCGTGTCCGACGAGGTGGCCGCCAGCAGCGCCTCCCGCAGCGCGGGCGCGGCCGAGGTCAGCGCGTACTCCCTGGTGGTCAGCCAGGCCGAGCCCATCCAGACGCCGACGGCGCCCAGGGCGAGCGCGGCGGCGATCTGGCGGCCGCAGCCGATCCCGCCCGCGGCGAGCACCGGCGCGTCCGCGCCGACCGCGTCCACGATCTCCGGTATCAGCACCATGCTGGCGATCTCGCCGGTGTGCCCGCCGGCTTCGTATCCCTGGGCCACGACGATGTCCACCCCGGCGGCCACGTGGTCACGGGCGTGCGCGGCCTTCCCGGCCAGCGCCGCCACCAGCATCCCCTGCTCGTGTGCGCGGGAGATGACATCCGGTGGCGGCGGGCCGAGGGCGTTGGCGATCAGCCGGGCGGGATGAGCCAGCGCCACCTCGACGTGCTGGCGGGCTACCGAGTGCAGCCAGCCGAGGACGCCGTCGCCGGCCGGAGAGTCCTCCGGCAACGGCGGCACGCCGAGTTTGAGCAGGGTGTCTCTCGACGAACTCGCGGTGCCCCTCCGGGATCAGCGAGCCGAGATCGCGTGGGGCGCCCTCGGCGGGCACCCGGGCGGGCATCACCACATCGACGCCGTAGGGCTTGCCGTCGGTGTGGGCGTCCATCCAGTCCAGGACCTTGTCCAGGTCGGCCGGGTCGTTGAAGCGGACGCAGCCGAGCACGCCAAGCCCGCCCGCCCGGCTGATGGCGGCGGCCACGTGCTCGGACGGGGAGAAGCCGACGATGGGGTGCTCGATCCCGAGCAGCGGGCACAGCGACGTCCGCACAGTTCTCCTCAGCGAGCCGGGTGAGGGTGGGCCGGTTGCGGCCAGGTCCGCCGGGTGGCTGGCGGCGTGGCGGTGCGCCCAGTGGTAGTCGGGCTTGCCCGCCGGGCCCCGGCTGATGGCGCCGACCAGCCAGATGCTGCGCGGCACCTTGTACCCGGCGATCCGCTCCCGGACCTGTGCCTCGATCGCGGGCAGGTCGGCGGGCCGCCCGTCGCGCAATTGCACCAGGGCCGCCACCCGCTGCCCGAGCAGTTCGTCGGGAACCCCGATGACCAGCGCGTCGAATACGTCCGGGCAGGACTTCAGCGCGCCCTCCACCTCCTCGGGGAACACCTTCTCCCCGCCGGTGTTCACGCACGTGCTGCCGCGGCCGAGCAGGGTCACCGTGCCGTCGGCCTCCAGCCGGGCCAGGTCCCCGGGCACCGCGTACCGTTTCCCGTCCACCTCGGCCAGCATCGTCGCGGTCCGGTCCGGGTCCTTGTAGTAGCCGAGCGGCACGTGCCCGCCCCTGGCCAGCCGGCCGACCTGGCCCGGCGGCGCCGGGCGGCCCTGCTCGTCCAGCACGATGACCTCCGGCCCGGGCGCGACGGTCGGGCCGCCGCGCTGCTCCGCGCCCGCGGTCACCACGCCGATGCCGGCGAAGCCGGTCTCGGTGGATCCGATCGCGTCGCTGATGACGAGGTTCGGCAGCGCCGCGGCGAAGGCGTCCTTGACCACCGGGGAGAACAGCGCACCGCTGGAGGAGATGGCGAACATCGACGAGGCGTCGTAACCGCCCTCGTGGTAGGCCTCGATCAGCGGCCGGCCCATCGCGTCGCCGATGATCAGGATCAGGTTGACCTTGTACCGCTCGATCGCGCGCCAGACCTCGTGCGCGTCGAAATGCGGCGGCAGCACCACGGTGTCCCCGGAGAACAGCGCGGCCAGCATGGCCACCTGGGCGGCGCCGTGGATGAGCGGCGCCGCGGTGAGCCGGACCAGCCCGCCCGCCTGGAGGCCCTTGCGGGACTGCTCCCACTCGTCGGCCAGCGGCACCCCGGTCAGGAAGTCGATGCCGCCGGCGAGCGTGCGCCACAGGTCCTCGTGGCGCCACATGACGCCCTTCGGATACCCGGTGGTCCCGCCGGTGTAGATGATGTAGACGTCGTCGGCGGAGCGCGGCGGGAAGTCACGCTCCGGCGAACCGGCCGCCAGCGCCGCGTCGTACTCGGTCGCGCCGCCGGTGTCGGCGCCGCTGCCGTCCTCGATCACCACGGTGCCGCGCAGCCCGGGCGCGGCCGGCGCCGCGGCGGCGGCCAGCGGCGCGTACTGCCGGTCGCAGACCAGCGCCACCAGGTCGGCGTCGGCGAACATGTACTGCAACTCGTTCTCGGTGTACCGGTAGTTGATGTTGACCGCGACGGCGCGGATCTTGCACGCCGCGAGGATCGTCTCGGCCGCCTCGATGGAGTTGTGCGCGTACATGCCGATGTGGTCACCGGCCCGCACGCCCAGCCCGGAAAGGTAGTGGGCAAGCCGGTTGGCGCGCTCCTCGAACTCCTGGTAGGTCACCTGCCGGCCGCCGCTGACCAGCGCAATCCGGTCACCGAACACATCGGCGGCATGCTCGAAGAGGTCGGCGAAGTTCCGGGCCATGGGTATGAAACTAGAACGTGTTACTGTTTTGGGCAACCCTGGACAGGCGGGAGGATCCGGCACCGTCATGACCACCCCAGATACCGAGCCGCCGCACGCGCTCATCGAGCGCGAGGGGCACGTCCTGGTCGTGACGATGAACCGCCCACAGGTGCGGAACGCGCTCAGCGGGCCCATGCTCGCCCTGCTGCGCGAAGCCTGGAACCAGGTCGACAGCGACCCGGCCATCCGGGTCTGCGTCCTCACCGGCGCGGGCGGCGCGTTCTGCGCCGGGGCCGACCTGAAAGCGATGACCCGGTCCCACCCCGGCGACGCCAACGCCGGCGCCTTCGACCCATCGGTGATCGAGCCACTGCTCAAGGGCCGCCGCCTGACCAAACCGCTGATCGCCGCCGTCGAGGGCCCCGCCGTCGCCGGCGGCACCGAGATCCTCCAGGCCACCGACATCCGCGTCGCGGGCGAGAGCGCCCGGTTCGGCGTCTCCGAGGCACGCTGGGGCCTGTTCCCCCTGGGCGGCTCCGCGGTCCGGCTGCCCCGCCAGATCCCCTACACCATCGCGGCCGACCTGCTCCTCACCGGCCGCCACATCACCGCCGCCGCAGGCCCTGGCAGATCGGCCTGATCGGCCACGTCGTCCCCGACGGCCAGGCCCTCGCCAAGGCCCTGGAGATCGCCGAGACCATCGCCGCGAACGGCCCGGTCGCGGTCCGCGCCATCCTGCGCACCATCCGCGAGACCGAGGGCCTCCCCGAGGCCGACGCCTTCAAGATCGAAGCCCAGCTCGGCATGACCGTCTTCCGCAGCGAAGACGCCAAAGAGGGCCCCCGCGCCTTCACCGAAAAGCGCAAGCCCCAGTTCCGCGACCGCTAAGTTCTCGGCCACTGACCTATTCGCCCAGGAGCCGCGCCTTCTCCGCCGCGAACTCCGCGTCGGTCAGGATCCCCTGGCTGTGCAACTGCCCCAGCTTCTCCAGTTCGCCGAAGTGCGCCGCGGCGGGTGACGCGGAGGCGCCCCCGGCGCGGCTGTCGTCCATATCGGTGTACGTCGCGGTGGCCGTGACCCGGTGGCCAGCCCCGGACCGCTGGATCGCATGGCCGCTCTGGCCGGGATCGATGGTGACCCGCTTGTGGTTGTGCGGGGCGACCGCGACGGTCACCGTGGAGCCTTCGCTGTAGCCGGAGGTGCAGATGCGGGAGTCGGTCTCGTAGGGGGCCTTGCCGGGGATGCTCACCCGCAGCCGGTACTTGTAGACCCGGGGCGCCTCCCAGGCGAACTCACCCTGCTGGATGACCTCGTTAGTGGCCTTGCGGGACAGCACCTCCGCGGTGCCGCGGATGCCGCGCTTGAGCAGCCGCGGGTCCCCCTTCCTGACCACCACCTGGCTCAGGTACATGGCATAGCACGAACGGGCCCCACCACAGGACGGCCACCACCACGACGGCGAGCGCGATCGCGGCCCCGTGCGGCAACCCGCCGAGGGCGTAGATCGCGGCGCCCACCGGCAGGAATGCCGCGGACATCACCACGAAGATGGTCCAGCAGACGATGGAAATCTTTCCAACGGTCATCGCAGATCGCCTTCCTAGCCAAGACACACCGGGCCGCTGATCAAGGGGTAAAGCAGTCGAGCTGCCTTGCCGGATGGCCGCGGGGCTGGCCGATGCGGAAGGAAGACCTAGACGCTAGGGGGAAGCATCTGATGCCGGCGGACGCCTGTCAACAGGCAGCACGCCGCCGGCCCGCAACGCCCCCGCGACTGGGCTGCTGCGGGCCGGCGGCACACGCGATTACCAGGTCGCCTGCCCGCCCAAGAACAGGGACTGGACCCGCTTGGGGAACGGGGTGAAGGTGCCCCCGGTCATGACGCCGGCCACCGGCACCGGCGGCCCCTGGGACGATCGGCCACCCACCGCCGGCCTTGGGCCATGCGCCGTCGATGATCATCGCCGTGGCGGTCGGGGCTGACCCAGGTCACGTCCGCCCAGGTGATGCCCTGGCCCTCGCCCTGCAGCTCGGCCCAGCACCGCCACCGGCTTCGCGGTGGCCGCCGAGAACTCGGTGAACGCCAGGGTCGTGCTGCTCTCGGCCTGCATGCCGGCGCGCGAGTACTGCCGCAGGGCGGAGCTCTTGCCCAGGTCGAGATGTGCTTCAGGCGGTTGGCTGCAGTAGGGGGTCTTCTTGGCGATGTGACGGCCGGTTCCCCGGCACTGCGGCGGGAAGCAGGCCGCGGACGATGCTCGCGAAGCACCCCGATCGGCGGGAAGCCCAGCTCGGCCATGCCAGTTGAAGGTGGCTCACCGCGGCGACGATCTTGTGGCCGTCGGGCAGGAGCAGCATGTTCCCGTAGGCCTGCACCGGGTCCTCGACCCGGCCGCTGATCAGCCTGCTGGGGAACGGGACCCGCGTGCTGGCCGCGGCCAGGCTGCCGCCCGGCGCGGCGGTGTCGAGGAGGCGGATCTGGGCCGTGGCCCCGCCCTCTCCCAGGTACTGCTTGAACAGCAGCGTCCGGTCGTCGCCCGCCCACACCAGCGACTGGCGCTCGGCTTGTCCTGGCCGACCCAGCCGACGTTGCCCGGACCACGTCCAGGTCCGCTGCGGCGCCGGTGGCCAGGGTGAACACCTGGATCTGCGAGCTGTTCGCCGCGGCACCGGGAGCTCGCGTCGTGGACACCGCCAGCTTGCTGCCGTCGGGGGACAGCGCGAAGCCGTTGATGTTCCCGCTGATCGGCGGCACTCGGCAGCGGCTGCAGCGCGCCCGGCCGGCCGGACCGGTGCAGCACCAGCCGGTAGAGCCTGGCCGCCCCGACCCCCATGACCATGTCCCGGCACGCCACCGACCGGCCGGGCCCGCTGCGCGGCCAGGACGAAGGTCCGGTCGTCCCCGGCCGCCGCCACCCAGGTGAACACGCGGTAAGGCGCGGGCGCGGCGACGCTGCCCAGCACCGCGCCGGTGGCGGTGGCGACGACCACGGCGCGCCGTCCCTGGTCCGGCAGGGTGTTCCCCCCGGTCAGGGCCACGAAGTAGCGGGGAACCTGGGCGAACGGGGCCGCGGCGGCGTGCCGCCGGCTTGCCGCCCGGCCTGCCTCCGCCGACCACGGCTGAGATGGCCAGCGACAGGGCAACCGCGGTGATCACCGCCACGGCGGCGGCCACCGGCGCGAGCCATCCCCGCCAGCGGCGCCGCCGCGCCGGCTGACCCGGGCCAGGCAGGCTCCGGCCGCCGTTCAGGTGCAGTGGCACCCGGCCAGGCGCGCCCTGCAGGGCCCAGCCCGCTCCAGGCTTGCCCGGGCGGCGGCCACGGTGTCCGGGGCAGGCGGCGGCCGCTCGGCCAGCAGTTGCCGGACCGCGGTCAGCTCGTCCATGTCATCGTTCCTTCGTGGTGCGTTCGGCTCGTTCATTGCGGTCCCCCTGCCTGGCCGCCTGCCGGGTTGATGCCACCGAGTACCTGGCGGACCCGCCGGCGGGCGCGGTTCAGCCGGGAGCACACCGTGCCGTAGGGGATGCCGAGCGCCTGGGCGACCTCCTGGTAGTCCAGGCCGGCCAGGGCCACGAGCAGCAGCACGTCCCGGTCGCCGGCGTCCAGCGCGGCAAGCGCCGCGGCCAGGGCCGGCCCGGCCGCCGCGGCGCTGACCCGGTCGGCGACCTGCTCCTCGTCGCTGGGCGAGGTGTCACGGTCGCCGGATTGGGCGAGCGCACGGTAGCGGCGCTGCTCCTGGCGCCGGTGCGTGCCGATCAGGTTGGTGGCGATGCCGTAGAGCCACGGCCGGGCGCAGTCCCGGGCCAGGTCGTAGCGCTGGCGCTGGGCGAACGCGGCGACGAACACCTCCGCGGCCAGATCGTCGGCGGCCCTGTCGCCGACCCGCCGGGCCAGGTACTGGTGTATCTGGTGCGAAGTAGCGCTCGAAGATGGCGGCGAACCGCTCCGGCTGGGTCCACGACTGCTCGATCACCGCGGCATCGGCCTCGGTCGGGCCGGTGAGCTTGGCAGTCACGGTCAAAGGTCACGTCCTTCAACGGGTGGCACGGTCACCCTGTTGTTAGCTTGACCCGTCCGTTCCCTTCACGGCCAGCCGTTCCGGCAGGCCGCGGCGGTCGTTCAGATGGCGCGGTCGCGGCCGGCCCAGTACGGGTCGCGCAGCCGCCGTTTGTAGAGCTTGCCGTTGGGGTCGCGGGGCAGTTCGGCGACGTAGTCGATGGTGCGCGGTAGCTTGAACCTCGCCACCCGGCCGGACAGGAACTCCAGCAGCTCCGCGGTCAGCCCCGGGCCGGGCTCGCGGTCCGGGACCGGTTCCACCACGGCCTTGACCTCTTCGCCCCAGTCGTCGTGCGGGATGCCGAACACGGCCACGTCCGCCACGGCCGGGTGGCAGGCCAGCTCGGCCTCGATCTCGGCCGGGTAGATGTTCACCCCGCCCGAGATGATCACGTCGCTGCCCCGGTCGCGCAGGAACAGGAAGCCGTCGGCATCGAGGTAGCCGATGTCCCCGACGGTGAACAGCTCCCCGGCCCGCGCCGCCCGGGTCTTCTCCTCGTCCTGGTGGTAGGAGAAGCTCGACGTGCCCATCTTCATGTAGACCAGGCCCTGCTCCCCGGCCGCCACCTCGTGGCCGGCCCGGTCCAGCACCTTGATCTGGGATCCCTTCCAGGGCAGGCCGACCGAGCCCGGCTTGCGCAGCCACTGCTCGGCGGTGATGAGCGTCCCGCCGCCCTCGGTCGCGGCGTAGTACTCGACGATGACCGGGCCCAGCCAGTCGATCATCCGCCGCTTGACCTCGGCCGGGCAGGGCGCCGCGCTGTGGATCACCGCCCGCAGCGAGCTGGTGTCGTACCGGGCGCGGGCCTGTTCGGGCAGCGCGAGCATCCGCCGGAACTGGGTCGGCACGGTGTGCGTGTGGGTCACCCGGTGCGCCTCGATCAGGCGCAGCGACTCCTCCGGATCCCAGCGGTCCATCAGCACCACGGGATGGCCGAGCTGCAGCGAGATCGTCGCGAAGTTGAGCACGGCGGTGTGGTACAGCGGCGAGCCGCACAGGTGCACGTGCCCGTCGAACGGCGCGATGCCGAACAGGCTGAAGAACCAGGCGGCCATGCCCGCCGTGTCGTCCGGGTCCATCCCGGTCAGCGGGCGGCGCACGCCCTTGGGGCGGCCGGAGGTGCCGGAGGTGTACAGCATCGGCGCGCCGTGCGTCCGCGGGGACGGCCGCGCATCCGTGCCGTCGTCCCCCAGCCGGGCGGCCGGCTCGAAGCCCGGCACCGCGCCGGCCGCGAACCGGTTCTTGACCCCGGCCAGGTCGGCCGCCTCGCGGGCCGCCCCGGCGAACCGCTCGTCGGCGAGGAACGCACCGGCCCCGCTGTCGGTGAGGATATGGGCGATCTCCGCGGCGACCTGGTGCCAGTTGACCGGCACGATGTACAGCCCGGTCTCGATCGCCGCGAAGTAGGCGGCCAGCGCGGTCACCCCGTTGGGCAGCAGCGTCGCGACCGCGTCCCCGGGGACAAGGCCCAGGGCCTGGAAGCCGCGGCCGTAGCGGTCCGCCTCGCGGGCCAGTTCCGCGTAGCTCACCACCCCGCCGTCAGGCGCGATCACCGCGGGCGCGTCCGGGTTGCTGGCGGCTATGGCCCACAGGCCGATGGCTGTCACCTGGCTAATCTAGAACACGTTCTAGAGCGGGACAAGCGATCGATGGGCCTTCGTAGCGCATGTATTGCCTGTGCCAGACGCAACATGTTTCACTTCTGTCCGTGACCGAGCCGCTGCGCGCGCCGCTGGAGATCGGGTTCGACTACACCCGGTCGCTGGGGCCGACCTTGAGCCAGTTCATGACCGCGCTGGCCGGCCGGCGCATCCTCGGCGCGCGGGGGGCCGACGGCCGGGTGCACGTGCCGCCGTTCGAGTACGACCCGGAGACCGGGAACCCGCCGGCCGAACTGGTGGAGGTGGGCGCCGAGGGGACCGTGACCACCTGGTCCTGGGCGGGGCGGCCGGTGGACGGCCAGCCGCTGGAGCACCCGTTCGCCTGGGCGCTGATCCGGCTGGACGGCGCCGACACCGCCCTGCTGCACGCCGTGGACGCCGGGCTCGGCGGCCGCGATGCGCACCGGCATGCGGGTGCGGGCCCGGTGGGCGGACCGCCCGGCCGGGCATATCCGCGACATCGCCTGCTTCGAGCCGTGGCCGGGCGCCGCCGCGCCCGCCGCCGCGACCGCGGCGCCGGCCGCCGAACCGGTGACCATGGTCACCACCCCGGTGCGGCTGCACTACGAGCACACCACCTCGCGCGAGGAGAGCGCCTACCTGCACGGGCTGGCCGAGGGCCGGCTGCTGGGCCAGCGCTGCCCGGCCTGCGGCAAGGTCTACATCCCGCCCCGGGGGGCGTGCCCCACCGACGGGGTGCCGACCGCCGAGGAGGTCGAACTGCCCGCACACCGGCACCGTGACCACGTTCTGCGTGGTCAACGTGCCGTTCCAGGGCCAGCGGGTGCAGCCGCCGTACGTGGCGGCGGCGGTGCTGCTCGACGGGGCGGACATCCCGTTCCAGCACCTCATCCTGGGCTGCGAGCCGGGCGAGGTGCGGATGGGGATGCGGGTGGCGGCGGTGTGGAAGCCCCGCGAGCAGTGGGGCACGACAGCGGAGAACATCGACCACTTCGCGCCGACCGGGGAGCCCGATGCGCCCTACGAGTCCTATGCACATCACCTGTGAGAGGCGGCCCCGTGGTTGACGTCGCGGTCGTCGGCTTCGCCCAGTCCCCCTGCCTGCGCCACGGCGAGACCACCACCAGCGGCGTGGAGATGCTCGTGCCGATCTTCCACGAGGTGCTGGCGAGCACCGGGCTGGCCAGGACCGACATCGGGTTCTGGTGCTCGGGCTCGTCGGACTACCTGGCCGGCCGGGCGTTCTCGTTCGTCGCGGCGGTGGACGCGATCGGCGCGTTCCCGCCGGTCATGGAATCGCACGTGGAGATGGACGGCGCCTGGGCGCTGTACGAGGCGTGGGTGAAGATCCTCACCGGCGCGGCGGACATCGCGCTGGCCTACGGTTTCGGCAAGTCCTCCGCGGGAGAACTGCGCCGGGTGCTGGCCCTGCAGCTCGATCCGTACCTGCTCGCGCCGCTGTGGCCGGACTCGGTGAGCATCGCGGCGCTGCAGGCCCGGGCCGGCCTGGACGCCGGGCTGTGGACCGAGAAGGACATGGCGCAGGTCGCCGCGCGCAGCCGGGCGGCGGCGCGGGCCAACCCGGCGGCCCAGGTGTCCGGCGAGGTGCGCGCCGCGGACCTGCTGGCCGAGCCGTACCTCGCGGACCCGCTCCGGGCGCACGACTGCGCGCCGGTGGGCGACGGTGCCGCCGTGGCGATCCTGGCGTCCGCGCAGCGGGCCCGCGACCTGTGCGCCCGGCCCGCCTGGATCACCGGTTTCGAGCACCGGATCGACTCCGCGGCGCTGGGCGAGCGCGACCTGACCACGGTGCCGTCGGCGGCGGCCGCGGGCCGGGCGGCGGGCGCTGGGCAGGTCGGCGTCGCGGAGTTGCACGCGCCGTTCACGCACCAGGAGATCCTGCTGCGCACGGCGCTGGGCCTGGGCGACGGCGTGCGGGTCAACCCGTCCGGCGGGGCGCTGGCCGGGAACCCGATGTTCGCGGCGGGCCTGGCCCGGATCGGGATGGCGGCGCGGGAGATCTTCGCGGGCCGCGCGGACCGGGCCCTCGGCCACGCGACCAGCGGCCCGGCGCTGCAGCAGAACCTCGTCTGCGTGATGGAGGCCCGGGCGTGAAACAGCAGGCGGCCGTCCTGGGGGTCGGCCAGACACAGCACCGGTCACGGCGCCGCGACGTGTCCATCGCCGGGCTGTGCCGCGAGGCGGTGGACCGCGCCCTCGCCGACGCCGGCTGCGGCCTCGCGGACATCGACGCGGTCGTCGTCGGCAAGGCGCCCGACCTGTTCGAGGGCGTGATGATGCCCGAGCTGTACCTGGCCGACGCGCTCGGCGCGGTCGGCAAGCCGCTGCTGCGGGTGCACACGGCCGGCTCGGTCGGCGGGGCGACCGGGAACGTCGCGGCCAGCCTGATCCAGGCCGGGCTGCACCGCCGGGTGCTGGCGGTCGCGTTCGAGAAGCAGTCCGAGTCCAACGCCATGTGGGCGCTGTCGATCACGCCGCCGTTCAGCATGCCGGTGCTGGCCGGCGCGGGCGGGTACTTCGCCCCGCACATCCGCGCCTACATCCGGCGCAGCGGCGCGCCCGGGCACATCGGCGCGCTGGTCGCGGTCAAGGACCGGCGCAACGGCAGCCTCAACCCGTACGCCCACCTGCGGCAGGCCGGCATCACGCTGGAATCGGTCCGCTCCTCCCCCATGCTCTGGGATCCGGTGCGCTACGACGAGACGTGCCCATCGTCCGACGGAGCGTGCGCGGTGATCCTCGGTGACCGGGACGCGGCGCAGGCCGCCCAGGCCGCGGGCCGCCCGGTGGCGTGGATCCGGGCCACCGCGATGCGCACCGAGCCGACCATGTTCTCCGGCAAGGACCATGTCAATCCCCGGGCGGGCGCCGACTGCGCCGCCGCGCTGTGGCGCGAGGCCGGCATCACCAGCCCCATTGACGAGATCGACGTGGCCGAGATCTACGTGCCGTTCTCCTGGTTCGAGCCGATGTGGCTGGAGAACCTGGGCTTCGCCGGGCCCGGCGAGGGCTGGCGGCTCACCGAGGCCGGCGAGACGGCGATCGGCGGGCGGCTGCCGGTCAACCCGTCCGGCGGGGTGCTCTGCTCCAACCCGATCGGCGCCTCCGGGCTGCTGCGCTTCGCGGAGGCGGCGCTGCAGGTGATGGGCAAGGCGGGCGAGCACCAGGTGCCCGGGGCGCGGACCGCGCTGGGCCACGCCTACGGCGGCGGCTCCCAGTACTTCTCCATGTGGGTGGTCGCGGCCACCCCCGAGTGACGCCGTGCCATGCAGCATGATCACGGGGTCAGCGGTAGCTGACCGGGAGCGCCTTGATGCCGTTGAGCCAGCCGGAGCGCAGCCGCTGCGCCTCGCCGGCCAGCCGGATGCCCGGCATGCCGTCGGCGATCGCGTTGAAGATCAGCTCGATCTCCAGCCGGGCCAGGTTCACGCCGAGGCAGTAGTGCGTCCCGGTGCCGCCGAAACCCAGGTGCGGGTTGGGGTCGCGCAGGATGTCGAACCGCTCCGGGGCGTCGAACACGTCCTCGTCGAAGTTGGCCGACCGGTAGAACAGGCCGACCCGCTGGCCCGCCTTGATCTGCTGGCCGCCCAGCGTGGTGTCGGCCAGCGCGGTGCGCTGGAACACCGTCACCGGGGTCGCCCAGCGGACGATCTCGTCCACCGCGGTCAGCGGCCGCTGCGCCCGGTACAGCTCCCACTGGCCGGGGTGGTCGAGGAAGGCCAGCATGCCGTGGGAGATCGCGTTGCGGGTGGTCTCGTTGCCGGCCACGGCCAGCAGGATCACGAAGAAGCCGAACTCGTCCGAGGTCAGCTCGCCGCCGTCCAGTTCGGCGTTGACCAGCTTCGTGACGATGTCGTCGCGCGGGCAGGCGCGCCGGTCCTCGGCCATGACCATGGCGTAGCCGACGAGTTCGGCCGCGGCGGCCTGGCTGTCGCCGCCGTACTCCGGGTCGTCGTACCCGATCATCTCGTTCGACCAGGCGAAGATCTTGCCCCGGTCCGCCTGCGGTATGCCGAGCAGGTCGGCGATGGCCTGCAGCGGCAGTTCCGCGGCCACGTCGGTGACGAAGTCGCCGGTGCCCTCGGCCAGGGCCGTCTGCACGATCGTCGCGGCCCGGGCGGCCAGGGTTTCCCGCAGCCGGCCGATCGCCCGTGGCGTGAAGCCGCGCGACACGATCGCCCGCACCTTGGTGTGCAGCGGCGGGTCGAGGTTGAGCATGATCAGCCGCTGCATCTCCAGCGACTCCTCGGTGACCTGCTGCGCGTGCCGGATGATCGCGGTCTTCTTCTGGCTGGAGTAGTGCTCGCTGTCCCGGGAGACCTCCAGCACGTCCGCGTGCTTGGTGACGACCCAGTACCCCTCGTCGTCGAACCCGGACGCGCCCCGCGGCTGCGAGTTCCACCAGACCGGCGCGGTGCGGCGAAGCTCGGCGAACTCGCCGGTGGGCACCCGCTGGACGTAGAGGTCGGGGTCGGTGAAGTCGAAGCCCTCGGGGATGCTCGGCCCGGCCATCGCTGCCTCCGGAGTGCCTCCGCTGAAACGCGTTCTACTCGATTCAACCATGCCACCAGATCTGCGGAAATGGCTACTCACGGCGGAATCAGAACGTGTTCTAGTATGAGACCTGGCTTGACAACCTCAGGAGCTGCGGTGGGAACAGCGGTCATCGCCGGGGCGGTGCGCACGCCGGTCGGCAAGCGCGGCGGGGTGCTGTCCGGCCTGCACGCCGCCGAGATCCTCGGCTGCGCGCAGACCGCGCTGCTGGACCGGGCCGGCATCGAGCCGGACGTGGTGGAGCAGGTCGCGGGCGGCTGCGTGACCCAGGCGGGTGAGCAGGCGGGCAACATCACCAGGACCGCCTGGCTGCACGCCGGGCTGCCGCAGCAGACCGGCTGCTTCACCCTGGACGCCCAGTGCGGCTCGGCGCAGCAGGCCGTGCATCTGATCGCCGGGCTGATCGCGGCCGATGCCATTCATGTCGGCGTCGGCTGCGGGGTCGAGGCGATGAGCCGGGTGCCGCTGGGGTCCAACCGGGGCACCGACTGCGGCACGCCCCGGCCGTCCTCCTGGGACATCGACCTGCCGAACCAGTACGTCGCCGCGGAACGGATCGCCAAGCGGCGCGGGCTGACCCGGGCCGACCTCGACGCTTTCGGCCTGCGGTCGCAGCAGTTGGCCCAGGCCGCCTGGGCGCAGGGCCGGTTCGACCGGGAGGTGGTACCGGTCAAGGCCCCGGTGCTGGACTCCGAGCACCAGCCGACGGGCGAGACCGGCACCGTGGATCGGGACCAGGGCCTGCGCGAGACCAGCATGGAGGCACTGGCCCGGCTCCGGCCGGTGCTGGAAGACGGCCTGCACACGGCCGGCACCTCCTCGCAGATCTCCGACGGCGCGGCCGCCGTGCTGCTGGTGGATGCGGCCCGGGCCAAGGCGCTCGGCCTGGCGCCGCGCGCCCGGATCCTCGCCCAGTGCCTGGTCGGCGCGGAGCCCTACTACCACCTGGACGGTCCCGATCGCGGCCACCGAACGGGTGCTCGACCGCAGCGGGATGAAGCTCAGCGACATCGACCTGTTCGAGGTGAACGAGGCGTTCGCGTCCGTGGTGCTCTCCTGGCAGAGCGTGCACCAGCCGCGATCCGGAGCGGGTCAACGTCAACGGCGGCGCGATCGCGCTCGGCCACCCGGTCGGCAGCACCGGTTCCCGGCTTGCTCACCACCGCCCTGCACGAACTGGAGCGCCGGGACGCGTCCACCGCCCTGGTCACCATGTGCGCCGGTGGCGCCATGTCCACCGCCACCATCATCGAGCGCATCTAAGCCCGCGAGCGTCCCGCCGGATCGCGCAGCGACGCGGCCAGCGCAGGCGGGTACATCTCGTCGAGCAGTAACCGGGAACTCATGAGGCGCGGTCCTGCGCGCGCAGCAGATCCTGTTCGGCGTGCCAGGCGGCCTCGGCCTGCACGGCTGCCTCGCGGTTGGCGTCGATCCAGTCATCTATCTCCGCCGGATAAGCCGTGTAGTACCGGACCGCGACCCGGACCATGCGGGGACTGATGCCGGTTGCATCTGCAACCGCCTCCACCAGCGATTCGCCCGCGAGGCTAGCTTCCTGTGCCCGCACCGCCTGGAGTGTGCCGATGACTTCCCACACGTCGGGACCGCCGGCCGCGCCGGCCAGCCGGGCCCGGGCGAGACTCCCGGGATGATCTTCGGAGCGCAGCGCCTCGTCCACGAAGGTGTTCGTGACCGAAGACGCCGACGTGCCCGGATGACTACAACCTCCGGAGTACCTCATCGTCGAAACGCACCGAGCGCGCGAGCTCATGACTACATGGTAGTCATATGTAGTGGTTACCAGGTGCAGCTGCCGGACTCCGCCTGTGGCTGATGGCCGTTGCGCGACGGGGCGCGCCGTGGACCATACTTTGGCGCGTGGCTGGCGAGATCGTGGGGCGGGCGGTCAACGCGGTGCTGGTGCCCCCGCAGGCGGCCCGGTTCGCGTCGCTCGTCGGGGTGGACACCGACCGGCTCGTGCTGAACGTGGCCGGGTGGAACAAGCTGGTCCTGCTCGACCGCGACCGGGTGTTCCTGTTCCCGCGTTCGGCTACCGGGGTCGAGTGGTTCGAGCGAGAGATCGCCGCGTACCGGGCCCTGGCCAGGACCGGCCTCACCGTGGTGCCGCGCCTGCTGGGCTGCTGGGAGGACCAGGAGATCTACCCCTTCCCGTTCGCCGCGGTCACTCGCCTGCGCGGCGAGGTACCAGCCGAGCCCGAGGCCCTGGTGGAGCAGTTGGGCCGGGCGATTGCCCGCTGGCATGAGCTCGAGCCGCCGCCGCTGGCCGGGGCGCGGCCTCCCCGTCACCACGACGCCGCTCATCATCGCTGGCTGCGGCGCGCCCTCGATCCGGCCACGAGCGCCGAGGCGGCCGCCGAGGCCGCCGACCGCCTGGGCCGGCCCGATCGTGCATCGGCGTGGGCAGGCCTGCTGGCCAGCGCCGCCCGGCTTGGGCCGGTCCTGGTCCATGGCGACATCCATGAGGACCAGTTGCTTGCCGAGGGCGGCCGGCTGACCGGCGTCCTCGACTGGGAGACGGCCCGGGTGGACCATCCGTTCTGGGACTTCGACCTCGGCGAGTGGGGGACGGGGCTGTGGCGGCGGCGCCGCCGCGACTTCAGCGCCCTGTGGGCGCGCGGGTGGCGCGCGTATGCCACGACGCGGGGGCTGGATGCCGACTCCCGCCCGCTGGAGACTGCCTTTCGCCTCCGGCAGGCGCTGCAACTGCAGGCCGATCCCGGCGATCCTGCTGTCGTGGGCACGCTCGAGGAGCACCTCGCGCATCTCTAGCGGAGGCTGCTGCTTCCCGGAGCCGGGTCCGCTCAGTGCTCGCCGTGGTGGTGGCTGCCGAACACGTTCCCGCCCTTGACTTTGCCTTGCAAAGTAAGTTAGCTTTGCAGCACAAAGTCTAGCTCTCCAGTACAAGTCAGCGCAGGAGCAACCATGAGCGATGTGGCGTTGCGGGCCGCGGGGCTGACCAAGCGATATGGCAGTGCGCGCGCGCTCGACGGGCTCGATCTTGAGGTCACCGTTGGTGAGGTGCACGCCTTCCTTGGACCGAATGGCGCCGGCAAGACCACCACCATCCGCATCCTGCTCGGCCTGCTGCGTAAGGATGGCGGCGAGGTCAGCCTGCTCGGCGCCGATCCGTGGCGGGACGCGGTCGAGCTGCACCGGCGGCTCGCCTATGTTCCGGGCGATGTGACGTTGTGGCCGAGCCTGACCGGTGGGGAGATCATCGATCTGCTCGGCCGACTGCGCGGCGGCATCAACGCCCGCCGCCAGAAGGCGCTCACCGAGCGGTTCGACCTCGACACCTCCAAGCGGGCTCGCGCCTACTCCCGAGGCAACCGGCAGAAGGTCGCGCTGATTGCGGCGCTAGCCAGCGAGGCCGAACTGCTGCTGCTCGATGAGCCGACGGCGGGCCTGGATCCGCTGATGGAGGCCACCTTCCGCGATTGCGTGATCGAAGAACAGCACGACGGTCGCACCATCTTGCTCTCGAGTCACATCTTGTCCGAGGCCGAGGCGCTGTCGGACCGGGTGACGATCATCCGCCAGGGCAAGACGGTTGAGACCGGCACGCTCGCCGACATGCGGCACCTGACCAGGGTCTCGGTCGAGGCCGAGCTCCGCGCGCCGACCGCGCTCGCCGGTATGCCAGGCGTGCACGAGCTGACGGTCACCGGGACCGTGGTGCGCTGCCGGGTGGATCACGCCGCCCTGGATGAGGTGGTCGGCCACCTGCACCAGGCCGGAATCCGGTCCTTGACCTGCCGGCCACCGACCCTTGAGGAACTCTTCCTCCGGCACTATTCACCGGAGCGGTCCGCGGCCGGGAGCCAGTGATGACCGGCTTCGCTGGCACCGGGCAGCTCAGCAAGCTCGCCTTCCGCCGCGATGGCGTCGTGCTGCCCGCGTGCGTCGTTGGCATCGCTGCGCTGCTGGCCATCACCGCCCGCGATCTCAAGGTGCTGTACCCGACCGCCGCCAGCCGGCTTGCGGTGGCAACAAGGGCCAGTGGGAATCCGGCACTGCGATTCCTCCTGGGCCGGCTGAACGGCACGTCGGTCGGCGCCTTCCTCGCCGCGCGATGGGGCGTGTGGGGGGCGGCTTTCGCGGTGCTGCTGACGATCTTCATCGTGGTCAGGCACACCCGGGCCGATGAGGAGGCCGGGCGGCTTGAGCTGGTTGGCTCGGCCGCGGTGGGGCGGCAGGCGCCGCTCACCGCGGCGCTCCTGGCCGCCGCGGCGGCCAACGTGGCGATAGCCCTGCTGACGTTCCTCTGGCTAGCCAGGCTGGGGCTGCCGGTGGCGGGCTCGGCCGCGCTTGCGCTGTCCATCAGCGGGTGCGGGCTGGTATTCGGCGGCGTGGCCGCCGTCGCTGCGCAACTGGTGGTCACCGCGCGGGGCGCCCGCGGCATCGCGATCGCCGCGCTCGGCGCCGCCTTCGTGCTGCGTGCGGTCGGCGATTCCGGTTCTGCCGGTCTGTCCTACCTGTCCTGGATTTCGCCGCTGGGCTGGGTGGAACTCACCCGCGCGTTCGGTGCAGGTGGCGAGAGATGGTGGGTGCTCACTCTGCCGCTGGTGGCATCCGCCGTCTTGGTGGCAGCGGCCTTCCTGCTCGCGGCCTGGCGTGACCACAGCGCGGGGCTGCTGCCGGACCGGCCCGGGCGGGCGACCGCCTCTGGTCTGCTGCACGGTCCGTTTGGCCTGGCGTGGCGGCTGCAGCGGCCTGTGCTAGCCGCCTGGCTGGCCGCGTTCGTCTTCGCCTTCGCCGCATTCGGCGCGGGCGCCGAACGGGTTCGGCTCGATTATCGGCGGCAGTGCCGTGCTGAGACGTTACCTCCTCAGCGTCGGCTACCAGGCCACCGTCACCGACGCCTACCTGTCCGCCCTCATGCTGATCGCAGGTCTTGCCGCCGCCGTGTACTCGACATCTGCGGTACTCCGGCTGCGGACCGAGGAGACGGGGAACCTGGCCGAGCCCGTCCTGGGCGCGGCAACAGGGCGGATCCGGTGGGCGCTCAGCCATATCTCCGTCGCGGTAGCCGGTGCATGCCTGCTACTCGCAGCGGCCGGCCTGTCTACCGGCCTGAGCTACGGCCTCCTCACCGGGTCCGTGAGCACCCAGCTGCCGCACACTGCTCGGCGCCGCCGCAGCCCGGCTGCCCGCGGCAATGGTGCTACCGGCGGTGGCCGTCATGCTGTTCGGACTGCTGCCGTGGGAGTCCACCGCACTGGCGTGGACCGCCGTGGCGCTGGTAGGGGTCATCGGGGTGTTCGGCCCACCGCTGCAGTGGCCCACCTGGATGATGGACATCTCGCCGTTCACCCAGATCCCTAAGCTGCCCGGCGGAACGGTATCGGCGGAGCCGCTGCTCTGGCTCTGCGCCGTCGCGCTGACGATCGGCACGGTCGGCCTGGCCGGACTGCGGCGCCGCGACCTCGGCGACCTGGGCCCCGCCCGCCCGGTCGGCGCGATCCGCGACCGGCTCGTCGCCTACGCGAGCTTTGACCCATCCCAGCAAGCCACAGAACACGACACGGCACAGCCGCCGAGGTGAGGCCGCCGGGCCCGGAGCACGAGAGAGTGGCCGGTAATGGGTCGGCCTCGTGGGGTTGTCACCTGTAGCTGCTCCCCGTCAGTGCTCGCCGTGGTGGTAGACGCCGAACACGTTGCCGGCCGGATCACGGAACGCGCCGGTCTGCATGTGGTCGTCCACGGCCATCGGGCCGTAGATCCGGGAGCCGCCGAGGGATTCGGCCTTGGCCAGCGTCTGCTCCACGTCGGCGACGCTGGCGTAGATGGTGGCCCAGTGGCGCGTCCTCGCTGGAGCCGAGGCCGCCCTGGATGCCGCGCCCGGCTCCGGTGTCGACCATGGCATAGCCCTCGGCGCCGACCGACCAGCCGAACAGGTCCGCGTAGAACCGCTGGGTCCGGCCGCCATCGGAACCCAGCACCTCGAACCAGTCGACCGGCTCACCGGCGCCGGCCGACGGCCCTGGCTGCTCCCCCTGTGCCGGGTCCGCGGCCTTCACCAGCCCGACCAGCAGGCCGTCCGGGTCGTTGAACATGGCGATCGTCACCGCGCCACCGAAGTCGGTGACCGGCATGACCGTCTTCGCGCCGAGCGACTCGGCCTTGTCCAGCACCGCCTGGAGGTCGTCGGCCTCGACGTAGAACGTGGACCACGGCTCACCGGTCTGGCTCCTGCCGATGCCGCCGTTGATCCCCCCGCCGCCGTTGGTGTCGATCAGCGTGTAACCGCCGCCCCCGAACGGCTGCAGCTTCCAGCCGAACAATTCCCCGTAGAAGGCGACCAGCGGCGCGTCGTCCGGCCCGCCGATCTCGAAGTGCACTACCGCGTTCCCCATCGTGACTCCCTTGGTCCGATCCCCGGCCGCCGCCCTGACCTGGCTATTCTCCGTCCCCGGCCGCCCCGTGAGCCGACCGGGTCACACCCCGCCGACGCTAGTAGCAGGGTCGGACACTTCGGCGACCGCCGCGAGAACTATGAAAGAGACATGCGGGAGATCCTGGCGCAGGCCTCTCCCTCGGGGCAGTTCTCTGTTCGCCTCCCGGACAACATCCTGCGCATCTGGCTGCTGCCAGCCTGATCCGGCGGCTCGGCCCGGGGCAGCCTGCGGCGTCGTGGCTCCTGGTCAGCACCGGACTTATCCTGGAACTGGCATGCTGTCTGGGCGGTGATGTGTGATGTGGTACCTGATTGCCGCGGACCTCGTGCTCGTCGTCCACCTGCTGTTCATCGCTTTCGTGGTGGGCGGCTCATTCCTGGCCTGGCGCTGGCCACGGCTCATCTGGGTGCAGCTGCCGGCGATGGTCTATGGCGCCCTGGTGGAGTTCGTCGGCTTCGCCTGCCCGCTCACCGCGCTGCAGAATGACCTGCTCCGCCGGGGCGGCCAGGCCGGATACCGCGGCGGGTTCATCTCGCACTACCTGATCCAGGCGATCTACCCGCCCGGCCTGACCCGCGGCATCCAGATCGGGCTGGGACTGTTCGTGGTGCTCGTCGCGGTGGCCGGGTATGGAGGCTACCTGCGCCGGCACCGGCCGGCCTGGGCCTGGCGCGCTGGCCACTGAGCACAGGCTCTAGCTGACAAGCTGCCCGGGGCGCATGCCCGCGGTGGCGTGAGGTTCCGGCCAGACGATGACGCCGTTCACGAAGACGTAGTCAACGCCGGTCGCCAGTTCGAGCGGGTCGTCGTAGCTGGCGTGCGCGGCCGGGCCGCCCGCACCGATGACGCAGAGGTCGGCGGCCATCCCGGCGGCGATCCGGCCGCGGTTGCGCAGCCCGTAGGCGTCGGCGGCGTTGGCGGCGAGGTGCCGGGCCAGTTCCTGGTACCCCGTCTCCGGCCCGGCGCCGAGGTAGCACCCGGCGAGCCGGGCGAACGCGCCGTAACCGCGCGGGTGGGGATGCTGGCCCTGGTAGATGCCGTCGGATCCGGCGCAGTGGCGATCATGGGAGCCGATCCAGGCGAGCTGATCGCCGGTGAGGCCGGGCCGGTCCAGGTGACCGCCGACGTTGAGATCCGCCGCGGCCAGCAGGTCGAGCACCCATTCACCCGCCGGCCGCCCATCGCGCGCCGCCGCTTCGGCCACCGGCAGCCCGGCGAACCCGGCCATCTCCGCGGGGACGCTGCCGAGGTAGACGTTGCGCAGGTATGCCTCGGTGAGCTTCCCGCCATCGAGCAGGGCAGCCCGCTGCCCGGGATCGGTGAGCACGGCCAGCGTGCGCTCCGGGCCAGCGGCCTGCACCTCGGGCGGGAGCAGCAGTTGCGCCAGGATCGTGCTGGACCTCCGGTAGGGGTACATGTCGAAGCTGACGGCCACCCCGGCCTCGTCGGCGGCGGTGATCGCGGCCTGGATGCCGGCCGGCTCGCCCCACAGGTGACTGGCGTGCACCCGGGCCCCGGCGGCTGCCCCGACCGCCACCAGTTCGTCCAGCCCGGCCCGGACGTCCGGGCCGTAGCCGCGCAGGTGCGACACATAGGGCCGGCCCGCATCGGCCAGCGGCCGGGCCATCTCGGCCACCTCGCCGACGGCCCCGAACCGGCTCGGCAGGTAGTCGAGCCCGCTGGACAGCCCGACCGCGCCCTCGGCCAGCGCGTCCTCGACCTGCCGCCGCGCCGCCGCCCGCTCCGCGTCACTCAACGGGCCGGAAGCCATCCCGGCGACGTTGTGCCGGATGGTTCCCTGCGAGGCGAGCACCGCCACGTTCTGCACGAGCCGGCCGGCCACCGCGTCCCGGAAACCGGCCACGCGGAAGTCCCGTACCGGCTCCAGCACCCCGTTGACCGGCGCGAAGTACCGGTTCAGGTACCGCACCGTGGCCGCGTCAGCCCCGATCCACGACTGGCCGTCCTGGCCCACGACCAGGGTGGTCACGCCCTGCGCCAGCGCGCCCGCCACCTGCCCGGAAGCCAGCAGCGGGCCCTCGGCGTGCACGTGGGCATCGATGAACCCCGGGCACACCACGCTGCCCGGCGCCAGGTCGATCACCGCGCACTCCGCCGGCGGCACGGCCACGTTCCCCACGGCGGCGATCACGGGCCCCTCGATCAGCACGTCCGCCCGCCGCACCGTTGCCCCGATGCCGTCGGCGACCAGCCCGCCCCGCAGCAGCACGGATGAGTCCACAGGCCGAGCCTAGGGGTGCTGGCTGCTCACCGAGATGACCTCGCCGGTCAGGTAGGAGGCGTAGTCGCTGGCCAGGAACGCGATGACGCTGGCGACCTCCCACGGCTCCGCGGCGCGGCCGAACGCCTCCCGGCTGGCCAGTTCGGCGAGCAGTTCCTCGCTGGTCACCCTGGCCAGGAACGGGTGCGCGGCCAGGCTCGGCGCCACCGCGTTGACCCGGATCCCGTGCGCCGCCACGTCCAGCGCCGCGCACCGGGTCAGCGCCATCACCCCGGCCTTCGCGGCCGCGTAGTGCGCCTGGCCGGGTTGCGCCCGCCAGCCGAGCACCGAGGCGTTGTTGACCACGGCACCACCACGGCCCTGGGCGACAAGCTGCCGCAGCGCGGCCCGGGTGCACCGGAACGTGCCGGTCAGCGTGACGTCGAGCACCCGCGACCACTGCTCGTCGGTCATCTCCAGCACCGAACTGGTGCCGCCAAGACCCGCATTGTTGACCACCACGTCGATCCGCCCGAAACGCTGCACCGCCCCCGCGATCAGCGCGCCGACCTGCTCCTCCACGGTCACGTCGCACGACCTGCGACCACACCCGCGCGCCGAACTCGTGGGCCAGTTCGCCGTGTGCCGCGGCGAGCCGCCGCTCGTGGGCGTCGCTGAGCGCCACCAGCGCACCCTCGGCCAGGCAGCGGCGCACCACGGCCGAGCCGATACCGGTCCCGGCCGCGGCGGTGACGACCACGACCTTGCCCGCGAGCAGGTCCCGCCCGGCAGGCGGCCCCGGCGGCGGGATCGCAGGCGAACCCCGGCGTGGTCATGCCCGGGCCTGGCGGGGCAGGCCGAGCGCCCGCTCGGCGATGATCGTGCGCTGGATCTCGTCGGACCCGCCGTAGATCGTGTCGGCGCGGCTGAACAGGAACAGCCGCTGCCAGTCGTGCAGGTCGTAGGGCGCGCCCCGGGCGACCATCGACGGCGCGCCAAGCACGTCCATGGCCAGCTCACCGAGTTCCTGGTGCCACCGCGACCAGAGCAGCTTCAGCTCCGACGGCCCGGTCCCCGGGCCTGGGCCGGGTCCGCCGCCAGCGTGCGCAGCGCGTGCGCGCGCAGCGCCTCCAGGCCGATCCACGCCCGCCCGATCCGGTCGCGGATCAGCGGATCCTCGCCCGCCCCGGTCTGCCGGGCCAGGTCCACCAGGCGGCCCAGTTCGCGCTCGAACCCGACCTGCTGGCCCAGGGTGGCCACGCCGCGCTCGATGGCGAGGGTGGCGCGGGCCACCCGCCACCCGTCGCCTGCCTCGCCGACCACCAGGCTGCCGTGGGTGCGGGCGCCGTCGAAGAACACCTCGTTGAACTCGGAGGTGCCGGTGAGCTGCCGGATCGGCCGGACGGTGACCCCCTTCTGGCGCATGGGGACCAGCAGGTAGGACAGGCCCGCGCCGCGCTTCGACCCCGGCTCCGTGCGGGCCAGCACGAAACACCAGTCCGCCTCCACGGCCAGCGACGTCCACACCTTCTGCCCGGTGACCACCCACTCGTTCCCGTCGAGACGGGCCGTGGTCGACACCGCGGCCAGGTCAGAACCGGCGCCCGGCTCGGAGTAGCCCTGGCACCAGAGTTCCTCGACCGCCGCGATCGGCGGCAGGAACCGGGCCTGCTGCGCGGGCGTGCCGAACGCGATCAGCGTCGGCCCGAGCAGTTCCTCGCCCAGGTAGCCGACCCGCGCGGGGGCGCGGCTGCGCGCGTACTCCTCGTAGAAGATGACCTGCTGCGCCAGCGTGGCACCGCGGCCGCCGTGCTCGGGCGGCCAGCCGAGGCAGGTCCACCCCGCGGCCGCCAGATGCCGGTTCCAGGCCACCCGCCCGGCATGCGCCTCATGCTCGCGCCCGGGTCCGCCCGCATCCCGCAGCGCCGCGAAATGGCCGGTGAGATTGTCGGCGAGCCATTCACGGATAGTGCGCCGGAACTGCTCGTCCTGCGGGCTGGAGTGCAACGTTGCCCTCCCTGCGGCGGACCCGCGGGCCCGCAGGGGGGGTTGCAGGCCCGCGGGAGCTCCGTGGCTGGCCAGCGACTGCCCGCCGCGCGTAGGCTCAGCCTACCAAGCACTTGCTTCGTTGGAGGGCACCTGGTGGACCTCACTATCCCGGCCGCCATTGCTGCTGCGGCGGGGAAGTTCGGCGACGGGCCCGCCCTCGCCGAGCCGGGGGGCCCGCGGATCAGTTATCACCAGCTACTTCAGCAGAGCACCATTGTCGCGCGGGCACTCATGGCCGAGGGCGTGGCTTCCGGGGACCGGGTGGCGATCTGGTCTCCGAACACGCATCACTGGGTGCTCGCCGCGTTCGGCGCACTGTCCGCCGGTGCCACGCTGGTTCCGGTCAGCACCCGGTTCACCGGGCCCGAGGCGCTCGACGTGATCGCCCGGAGCGGCGCGTCCGTGCTGATCGTGGCCGACCGGTTCCTCGGGGCCGACCGGTTGGCCGCGTTGCGTAACGCAGCGAAAGCCGATGCTGCCGGCGCGGCGCGCGCCGGTGCCGCTGCTGAAAAGCACACAGCAGCCAAACGCTCCCCCGTGGCCGGCCCGGCCCTGCCCGGGCGGCTGCGGCTCGTGGTCCGCGTGCCGATGCCGGATGCCGCGGAGCCTGGTCCGGGGAGTGACGCGGCCGCCGGGGTGATCGGCTGGGCGGACCTGCTGGCCCTGGCCGAAGCGGTCCCCGCCAGCGCGGCGGAGAAGCGTGCCGCGGCGGTGCGCCCCGGGGACGTGAGCGACATCCTGTTCACCTCGGGAACCACCGGGCGGAGCAAGGGCGCGATGACCGCGCACCGGCAGTCGCTGGCCGTGGCCCGGGCCTGGGCGCAGTGCGGCCGCCTTGCCGCCACGGACCGCTACCTGGTGGTCAACCCGTTCTTCCACAGCTTCGGCTACAAGGCCGGCATCCTGGCGTGCCTGGTCAGCGGGGCGACCTTGGTGCCGCAGCTGGTGTACGACGCGGGGCGGGCCATGTCGCTGGTCGCGGCCGAGCGGATCACCGTGCTGCCCGGGCCGCCCACGATCTACCAGACGATCCTCGATCACCCGGACCGTGCCGCGCACGACCTGTCCAGCCTGCGGCTCGCGGTCACCGGCGCGGCGACCGTGCCGGTCGCCCTGATCGAGCGGATGCGCCGCGAGCTGAGCTTCGAAGCCGTGCTCACCGCCTACGGGCTGACCGAGGCGGTGGTGGCGACGATGTGCCAGCCGGGCGACGACCCGCGGACCGTGGCGACCACCTCGGGGCGGGCCACGGCGGACTTCGAGGTGCGGATCGCCGGGGCGGACTCCGACGAGGCCAAGCCCGGCGAGCCGGGCGAGATCCTGCTGCGCGGGCCGAACCTGATGCTCGGCTACGCCGGCGACCCGGAGGCGACCGCCGCCGCCATCGATGCCGGCGGCTGGCTGCACACCGGCGACATCGGCCGCCTCGACGCCGACGGGTACCTGACGATCACCGACCGGCTCAAGGACATGTACATCTGCGGCGGCTTCAACGTCTACCCGGCCGAGGTGGAGCAGGTGCTGGCCCGGCTGGACGGCGTCGCCGAGTCGGTGGTCATCGGGGTGCCCGACGCGCGGCTCGGCGAGGTCGGCAAGGCGTACGTGGTCACCCGGCCGGGTTTCGCCCTGGACGAGGCGGCCGTGCTGGCGTTCTGCCGGGAGCGGCTGGCCGGCTACAAGATCCCGCGCCTTGTCGTGTTCCGCGGCGACCTGCCCCGCACCCCGGCCGGCAAGCCGCTCAAGCGCGTCCTGCGAGAGGAGCCGCCATGACCGAGGCCGCGAACGGCGAGGGGCCGGTTCTGCTACGAGGAGCGCGGGCCGGTCGCCGTGGTGACGCTGAACCGGCCGCGGTACCGCAACGCGCAGAACTCGGCGATGACCTACGCGCTGGATGCGGCGTTCGCCCGGGCGGTGAACTCGCCGGAGGTGGCGGTCATCGTGCTGGCCGGCGAGGGGGAGCACTTCTGCGCGGGCCACGACATCGGCACCCCGGGCCGCGACGTGGACACCTCCTTCGACCGCCAGGCGGTGCTGTGGTGGGACCACGTGGGCCGGGCCGGCGCCGACGCGCGGTACGCCCGGGAGATGGAGGTCTACCTCGGCATGTGCCGGCGCTGGCGGGAGATGCCCAAGCCGGCCATCGCGATGGTCCAGGGCGCGTGCATCGCCGGCGGGCTGATGCTCGCCTGGTGCTGCGACCTGATCGTGGCCGCCGACGACGCGTTCTTCGCCGACCCGGTGGTCCGGATGGGGATCCCGGGGGTGGAGTACTTCGCCCACCCGTGGGTGCTCGGGCCCCGTTTTGCCAAGGAGGCGCTGTTCACCGGGGCCCGGTTCGGCGCGCAGCGCGCCTACGAGCTGGGCATGGTGAACCGGGTCGTGCCCCGCGCCGCACTGGCGGAGGTGACGTTCGCCCTGGCGGAGCAGATCGCCACGATGCCGCCGTTCGGGCTGGCCCTGGCCAAGCGCGCGGTGAACCAGTGCGAGGACCTGATGGGCATGCGCCCGGGCATGGACGCGGTGTTCGGCCTGCACCACCTGGCGCACGCGCACAACGCGGAGACCTCGGGTGACTCGCTGGCCGGGCTGGACGCGCACGGCATGAAGGATGGTGCGGCCAGGCAGGCGGGCGAGTGACCGGCGAGCCAGCCGGCCAGTTCCGGGCCGAGGTGCGGGACTGGCTGCGGGCGCACGTGCCCGCGCGGCCGCTGCCGTCGGTGGACACCGCCGAGGGATTCGCGGCGCACCGGGAGTGGGAGCACGAACTCGCCGCGGCGCGGCTGTCGGTGGTGTCGTGGCCCGCCGCCTACGGCGGCCGGGATGCCTCGCTGCTGGACTGGCTGGTGTTCGAGGAGGAGTACTACGCCGCCGCCGCGCCGGTGCGGGTCGGCCAGAACGGGCTGTTCCTGCTGGCGCCGACCCTGTTCGGGCACGGCACCGCCGAGCAGCGGGACCGGGTGCTGCCGCCGATGGCGACCGCGGCGCAGGTATGGGCGCAGGCCTGGTCGGAACCGGACGCGGGCAGCGACCTGGCCGCGATCCGGGCCAGCGCCACGGCGGCCGGCGGGGGCTGGCTGCTGTCGGGGACGAAGACCTGGAGTTCCCGCGCGGCGTTCGCGGACAAGGCGTTCGGCCTGTTCCGCTCGGAGCCCGGGGCGGAGCGGCACCGTGGCCTGACCTATCTGATGTTCGACCTGCGCGCCGAGGGGGTCACGGTGCGGCCGATCCGCCAGCTTGGCGGCCGGACCGGGTTCGCGGAGATCTTCCTTGACCAGGTGTTCGTGCCCGCCGCCGACGTGATCGGCGAGCCCGGGGACGGCTGGCGGATCGCGATGAGCACGGCCAGCCACGAGCGGGGCATGTCGCTGCGCAGCCCGGGACGGTTCACCGCGGCGGCGGCCCGCCTGGTGGAACTGTGGGCACAGGCCGGCGACCCGGCGGACACCGCGCTGCGGGACCGGGTCGTGGACGCGTGGATCGGCGCGCAGGCCTACCGGCTGCACACCCACGCGACCGCGGCCAGGCTGGCGGCCGGCGGGAGCCTGGGTGCGGAGTCCAGCCTGGGCAAGGTGTTCTGGTCCGAGCTGGACATTGCCCTGCACGAGACCGCGCTGGACCTGCTCGGGCCGCTGGCCGAGCTGGCCGGCTCCCCCGGGCCCGACGGGGACCCGGGGCTGGCCGGGGACCCGGGCTGGCCGGGGCCCCGGGCTGGCCGGCGACCCGGGGCTGGCCGGGGACCCGAAGCCGGACGTGGATCCGGGGCTGGCCGGGCGCTGGCTGGACGGGTACCTGTTCTCCCTGGCCGGCCCGATCTACGCAGGCACGAACGAGATCCAGCGCACGGTGATCGCCGAGCGGCTGCTGGGGCTGCCCCGATGACCCCCGGCCGGTCCGGCGAGCAGGCGCAGTTCGCCGCGTCCCTGCACGACATGCTCGCTGATGCCGATGTGCCCGCCGCCGCCCGGTGCTGGGCCGACGGTGACCGGGCCCCGGGGCTTGCCGTGTGGCGGGCGCTGGCCGGGCTCGGCGTCACCGCGCTGGCGGTGCCCGAGCGCGACGGCGGTCTCGGCGCGAGCTTCGCCGACGTCGTGGTCGCCTGCGCGGAACTCGGGCATCACGCGGTGCCCGGCCCCGTGGCCGAGTCGGTCGCGGCCGTTCCGGTGCTGCTCGCGTCGCTGCCCGGCTGACGCCGCGGCCGGGGCTCTGGCCGGCGTGGACTGGTCCGTCCCGTGGCTGGCCGGGCTGGCGGCCGGGGACCTGATCGCCACGGCGGCCCTGCCGCCGTGGCTGCCGTGGGCGGTGGACACCGGCGCCGCCGGGCTGGTCCTGCTGGCCGAGGGTGACGTGCTGCGGCTCGCCGCGCCGGGGGCCCGGTACCGGTCGGTGGACCCGGGCCGGTCGCTGTCGCCGGTGACCGGCGGCCAGGTGCTGGCCCGTGGTCCCGCCGTGGCCGGCGCGGTGGCCCGTGCGCTCGACGCCGGGGCGCTGGCCTGCGCCGCGCAACTGCTCGGCGCGGGCCGTGCCCTGCTGGAGGCCAGCGTGCGGCACGCCGGGCAGCGGGCCCAGTTCGGCCGGCCGGTCGGGGCGTTCCAGGCGGTCAAGCACCAGCTCGCGGACGTGGCGATCGGCCTGGAGTTCGCCGGGCCGCTGCTGGACGCGGCGGCGGCCGCGCTCGACGCCGGCAGCGGCGACGCGGCCAGGGACGTGTCGGCGGCGAAGGTGGCCTGCACGGACGCGGCCCGCCGCGCCGCCCGGGCGGCGCTCCAGGTGCACGGCGCGATCGGCTACACCGAGGAACACGACCTGCATCTGTGGCTGCTGAAGGTGCGCGCGCTGGCCGGGGCGTGGGGCAGCCAGGCCGAGCACCGGGCCCGGGTGATGGCCGCGATCTCGGTGCCCGATGGTGGCCAGGAGACCGCGCGGGAGCCGGCCCCCGCGCGGCCAGGCCGCCGGGCAGCCGGCCACTGAGGACCCAGCCGCTGGGGTGCCCGCATGGAGCTGACCACCGAGCAGCGGGACCTGCGCGACGCGGTCCGCGGGCTGCTGGCCCGGCACCGGCAGCCGGGTGCCGCGGAATCCCGGCCCGGCCGGGGAACCCGGCCCGGCCGGGGAACCTGGTGCGGCCGGGGAACCCGGTGCGGGCGGCGAGCCCGGGCCCGGGTACGACGTGTCGCTGTGGCAGCGGCTGTGCGGTGAGATCGGCGTGGCCGGGCTGGCCATCCCGGAGCGCTACGGCGGCGCGGGCGCCGGGCCGGTGGAGACCCACATCGTGATGGAGGAACTCGGCCGCGGCCTGGTCCCCTCGCCGCTGCTCGGCTCGGCGGTGCTGGCCGGGCAGGCCCTGCTCGCCTCCGGTGACGACGCGGCGTGCCAGCGGCTGCTGCCCGGAATCGCCAGTGGCGCGACGGTCGCGGCGCTGGCCTGGGCGCCCCGGGCAGGCCACTGGGATCCCGGGGAGCCCGCGTTCGGTGCCTGCCCGGGCGCGGGCCGCGCCGCGGCCGGCGCCTGGGTGCTGAGCGGCGAGGCGCACCATGTGCTGGACGGCGACACCGCCGGTGTGCTGCTGGCGGCGGCGCACGCCCCGGACGGCATCGCCCTGTTCGAGGTGGACCCGCAGGCTCGCAGCGTCACCCGGTGCGCGGTGACCACCATGGACACCACCCGGCGGCTGGCCGTCGTCGGACTGGACGGGGCACCCGGGCGGCGCCTCGGTCCTGGCCCGGGCTCCGGAGCGCTGGCCCGGGCCCGGGATCTCGCGTGCATCGCGCTGGCTGGCGAGCAGGCGGGCGCGGCGCAGCGCGCGCTGGAGCTGACCGTCGCCTACACCAAGACCCGGGTTCAGTTCGGCGTGGCTATCGGCAGCTTCCAGGCGCTCCAGCACCGGATGGCCGACCTGCACGTGCTGGTGGAGTCCGCGCGGTCACTGTCCTACGCCGCGGCGTTCGCCGCCGCCGACGCCGCGTCGGACCCGGCCGCGGACACCGCCAGGCTCGGGCTGCTCGCGGCGGCGGCGAAGGCGCACTGCTCGCAGGCGCTGACCCGGGCGGCGGGCCAGATGATCCAGCTGCACGGGGCCATCGGCATCACCTGGGAGCACGACGCGCACCGCTACTTCAAGCGCGCGCACGGCGCGGGCCAGCTGTTCGGCGCGCCAGCCGAACACGTTGCCAGGATCGCCGCCGCCCTCATCGAGGGCTAGGAGCCGCAGCGCAGGCGCGGCACGCCGCCGCGATGAACCGGGTCGCCAGCCATAGGCGTATCGGGCCGGTATCCGGGCAGGATGCCCGGGTGGCTTCGTACTCGGTGAATCCGGAGGGCGTCGCGTGGGCACGGCATCTCATCGACGCCGGGCAGTACGTGCTCGACAGCGACTGGGGCAAGGCCCAGCCTCGCGCGGAGCAGCAGAACGCCTTCCTGAAGTCGCATTCATGGGAGGAATACGCCCGCTGGCATCTCGGGCTCACCGACGGGGCGAGCGATCACACCAAGGCCAGGTACGCGTTCGTCTACGGCGACCTCCGGCGGCTGCACCGGATGGGCATCATCGCCTGTTACTACCGGGCCGCCGAGTGGCGGCACAAGGAGATCGAACTTGCCGCCCACGATCTCCTGCAGCGCCTGGACCGGAAGACTCCCTGAGCGGCGGCTAGAAGAACTCGCCGAACTCGCGCAGCAGGGCGGACTTGGACCTGGCGCCGACCACCTGCTTGACCACCTCGCCGCCGCGGAACAGGCCCATGGTCGGGATGTGCAGGATGCCGTACCGCTGCGCCGTCCGCGGGTTCTCGTCCACGTTGAGCTTCACCACGTCGACCTGGTCCGCGTGCTCGGCCGCGATCGCTTCGAGCACGGGGCCGACCATGCGGCACGGGCCGCACCACTGCGCCCAGTACTCCACGATGACCGGCCGGGGCCCGCCGAGCACGTCGGCCTCGAATGTCTCGTCGGTCACGATCTTGGCGCTCACCGCGCGGCTCCTTCCATGGTGGTCGCGGACACCGGCTCCAGGCCGTTCTCCAGCGGGGCGGGGTTTCCCAGGTGCAGGGCCGCGCAGTCGCCGCTGTCGCCGTGCGCGCAGACCCGGACCAGGCGCCGCAGCCGGCACTGCAACTGGGCGAGTTCGCTGATCTGCTGGCTGATCGCCGCGAGCTTCGCCTCGGCGGCCCGGATGATGTCGCCGGTGCGCCGGTCGTCCCCGCTGCCCAGCAGGTCGCCGATCTCCCCGAGAGTGAACCCGAGCTGCCTGGCCCGCCGGATGAAGGCCAGCCGCTGCCGGTCGTCCTCGGAGTACTCACGGAATCCCGGGCCCGCGCGTTCCGGCCGCGCCAGCAGCCCCCGGCGCTGATAGAACCGCACCGTCTCGACGCCGACCCCTTCCCCGGCGGCGAGCTTTCCTATCGTCAGCCCTGCCATGTCTCGCAAGCTAGCAGCCGTACCACGGTACGGAGTCAACCGTTTTCGCCCGCACTGGGCCAGGGCCCCGGCGCCGTGCTCTGGCAGACTGCGGCCACCCGGCCACCTGAATCCGCGATCTAGGCGGGCGCCAGCCGGGTGGCCACCTCGTGAATCAGCGGCCAGCCGATGGACTCCTGCACGCTCCGGGCGAACAGCCACTGCCGGACCCGGCCGCCGTCCAGCCCGGCCAGGCCCGCCATCCGGGCGGCCAGCGCGGCCGGGTCGGCGGCCAGCCGGTCCTCGCAGTTGAGCATGTGCTGCAGCACGTCGTAGGCGGGGTCGCCGATGTACGGCTTCGGGTCGATGACCAGCCACGGGGCCCGCTGCGCCGCGAGCACGTTCTCGCCGTGCAAGTCGGTGCACAGCAGCACCTGGCTGCCCGCGGTCTGCGGCAGCTCCCGGAACAGCGCGATCCCGGCACGGGCGAGGCCCGGGTCGATCCGGTCCGCGGGACTGGCGGCGGCGTACTCCCGCTCGAACTCGCCGGCCCACGCGGCGCACATCTGCGCGAGCGGGCGGAACGGGTAGGCCGTGTGCGGCTGCGCCCACAGCCGCCGCAGCAGCCCGGCCACGACCTGGTCCTGTTCCGGCTCGGGCAGCACCTGGCCCAGCGGGGTGCCGGGCTGGCACCGTTCGATCAGCAGCGCGTACGCCGAGTCGGTCTCGGCGGCGTCGTGCAGCCGGACGGCCCCGTTCCCGTCCCAGATCCGCAGCCCGGCCGCCTCGTCCCGCTCCTCGCCGCCGGGGAACCGGAAGCCGACCTTGAGCACCAGGCTGGCACCGGCCGGGCCGGTCACCGGCGCGGTCCACGAGCACTGCCCGCCCGGCTGGAACGGCTCGCCCACCCGCAGCGACCACCGGTCCGCGAGGCCGGCCACGAGCTGCGGCAGGCCGCTGATCCAGGCGCGCACGCCCTGATCGCGGCGTGCCGTCTGCGCCAGGTACTGCGGCACGGTGAAGGACATCAAGGCAAAGCTAGTGCCGCGCCAGGCAGCACCGGTCACCGGCGGACGGGAGTCGCCGGATTCGGCGCTAGATCCAGTCGGCGTGCCGGGGCCAGGCGAGCAGCGTGTCGACCACCTCGGGCGGCCCGTCGGCCGGCGCCGCGGCCGTGACGCCGTAGCGGCCGCGGTAGAACAACAGCGGCTGCCCGGTGCCGCACGGGCCCAGTTCGGTGACCCGGCCGAGCACCACATGGTGATCACCGGCCTCGTGCACGGTCTCCACCGCGCAGCCCACCCAGGTCAGCACGCCCGCGAGCACCGGCGCCCCCGACGATGACGGTGACCAGGCAACCTCGGCGAACTTGTCGGCGCCCGCCGTGCCGAAGACCCTGGCCAGGTCCCGCTGGCCCGCGGTGAGCACGTTCGCGCAGAAGTGCCCGGCCTCGGCGATCCGCGGCCACGTCGCCGAGGTGCGGCCCGGGCAGAACAGCACCAGCGGCGGGTCCAGCGACAGGGCGGCGAACGACTGGCAGGCGAAACCGTACGGCCGGCCGCCGGAGTCCACGGTCGTGATGACGGTGACGCCGGTGCAGAAGTGCCCCAGCACCTGGCGGAACCGCGCGGGTTCCGGCCCGGCCGCGACCGCGGCGGAGCCGGGCGCCCGGGCCACCGCGTCCGCGCGGGCCGCCTTCATCACGCCGGGCCCTGGGCGCCGCCGTTCGGGGCACCGCCGTCCGGGACGGCGAAGCTGTGCCCCCAGAGGCTGATCGCGGTGGTCTCCCTGGTGATCCAGGTGCCGTCGTCCACGAGCCGGCCGCCGGTGCCGTACTCGATGTCGAAGCCGCCCGGCGTCCGCACGTAGAACGACACCATCAGGTCGTTGGCGTGCCGCCCCAGGGTGGCGCTGACCGGGGCCCGGCGGCGGGCGCACCGGTCCAGCGCACGGCCCACGTCGTCGAGCGCGGCGACCTCGATCATCAGGTGCACGATCCCGGCCGGTGCGGGGAACGGGGCCAGCGCGAGCGAGTGATGCCGGGGGTTGCAGCCGAGGAACCGCATCCACAGCGGCGGGCCGGCGGGGCGGCCGAACAGCTCCGGCGCCATCCGGATCGAGTCCCGCAGCCGGAAGCCGAGCACCTCGGTGTAGAAGCGGAGCGCGGGCTCCTCCTCGGTCACCGGCAGCACGACGTGGCCGAGCCCCTGGTCACCGGTGACGAACCGGTTCCCGTACGGGCTGACCGCGGGCCGGTGCTCAAGCGCGGCACCGCAGAAGACCTCCAGTGCGTTGCCCGCGGGGTCGTCGAAGCGCAGCATCTGCGCCACCCGGCGCTCGGCGAGTTCCGCGGCGGTCCCGGCCTTGACCGCGATGCCGGCGTCCTCCAGCGCCCGCCGTACCTCGTCCAGCGCCCCGGCGCCGGCCACCTCCCAGCCGGAGGCGAGCAGCCGGTCCCGCTCCCCCGCCACGACGACCAGCCGGGCCGGGAAGTCATCCATCCGCAGGTACAGCGCACCGGGATCCGGCCCGCGGCCCGCCACCATGCCGAGCACCCTGACGCCGAACTCGCGCCATGCCGGGACGTCGGCCGATTCGATCCGCAGGTAGCCCAGCGAGGCGATCCGGGTCACTGGCCGCTCCCCCCTTCCAGGAAGCTCATGACGAGCTGGTTGAACTCGTCGAACTTCTCCAGGTGGGCCCAGTGCCCGCAGCGGCCGAAGACGTGCAGCCGCGCGCGGCGGATCAGCTTGAGCGCCACCAGCGCGCCGTCGAGCGGGTTCACCCGGTCCTCCCGGCCCCAGATCAGCAGCACCTCGTTGCGCAGCCGGTGGGCCTCCCGCCACAGCAGCCCTTCCTCGGCGGTGGCCGGGTCGAAGAACGAGGCGCCCAGCGAGGCCGCCGCCGCCAGGGCCGCGGGCTCGCTGGCGGCCGCGAACCGCTCCTCCACCAGTTCGTCGGTGATCAGCCGCTGGTCGAACACCAGCGTCCGCAGGAACGCGGCGAGCTTCTCCTTGCTCGGGCCCGGGGGCGCGGCGAACTCCATCAGCCGCTTGACGCCCTCGGTCGGGTCCGGCGCGAACACGTTGAGGCTCAGGCCGCCCGGGCCCATCAGCACCAGCCGCCCGGCCCGCTCCGGGTAACGCAGCGCGAACCGGACCGCGGTGCCGCCGCCGAGCGAGTTGCCGACCAGGTGCACCTTGCCGATGCCGAGTCCGTCGAGCAGCCCGGCCAGCGCACCGGCGGCGAACGTGAAGTACTGGCCGGCCACCGGCGGCTTGTCGGACCGGCCGAACCCCGGCTGGTCCACCATCAGCGTGCGGAACCGGCCCGCGAAGACCGGCAGGTTGCGGCCGAAGTTGCTCCACGCGGACGCGCCGGGGCCGCCGCCGTGCAGCAGCACCACCGGCAGCCCGGGCGCCGCGTCCCCGTCGCCCGGCCCGGCCTCGTGATAATGCAGCCGCAGATCCCCGGCCTGCGCGAAGCGGCTGGTCGCGGCGAACTCCGCCGGTGCGATGGTCATCGGCAGTCGGCCTCCCGTTCCAGCATCCGCCCGATGGCCGCGTCACACCATGGCGTCGGGCGGCACGTCCAGGCCGAACTCCCCGCGGCCGAACGCCGACAGCGCCCGCTCCGGGTCGTTGATGGCGTGCACCCGGCCGGCGTGCGCGTCCCGCCAGAACCGCTGGATCGGGGTGCCGGTCTTCAGGGCCCGCCCGCCGGAGTTCTCGAACAGCAGGTCCACCGCGCCGATGGCCTGGCCGGTGCCGAGGACCTGGTCGCGGCGCACCCGCAGCCGCAGCGGCAGCGGGATCTTCTGCCCGGCGCGGGCGTACTCCATCAGTTCGGTCATGTTGTGGCTGGCGGCCAGCCACGCCGCGTCCAGGTCGGCCGCGGCCCGCGCGACCCGGACCTGCCCGTGCGGATCCTCCGCGGCCTTCTGGCCCACGTAGGAGGCGCGCACCCGGTCGCGCTGGTAGGCCACGTGCGCGTCGTAGGCGCCGGTGGCCATCCCGATGATCGGCATGGTGATCGCGTAGGAGAACAGCGATCCATACGGCAGCCGGTACAGCGGCGCCGTGTTGACCTCGTGCCCGGGGCAGGCGCAGCGGGACACGTCGGTGAAGCTGAGCGACCGGTGTTCCGGGCACGAACGCGCCGGCCACCACGATGTCGTTGCTCCCGGTGCCGCGCAGCCCGACGGTGTCCCACACGTCGTCGATCTCGTAGTCGCTGGCGGGCAGCAGGAAGGTGCGGAAGTCGACCGGCTTGCCCTCGCCGTCGGTCACGATCGCGCCGAGCAGCACCCACCGGGCATGGTCGCAGCCGGAGGAGAAGCTCCACCGCCCGGTCAGCCGGTGCCCGCCGGGCACGGCCTGCGCCTTGCCGGTCGGCGCGTACGAGGACGACATCCGGGCGGCCCGGTCGCCGCCCCAGACCTCCTCCTGGGCCTGCGGCGGGAACAGTGCCAGCTGCCAGGCGTGCACGCCGAGGACCGAGGCCACCCACCCGGTCGATCCGCAGGCGCTGGCGATCAGCCGGACCGCGCTCAGGAACGTGACCGGGTCGGCCTCCAGGCCGCCGAAGGCGGCCGGCTGGAGCAGCCGGAAGAACCCGGTCTCCTCCAGCGCCTTGACCGACTCCGCGGGAACCACCCGGGCATCCTCGGTCTCCTGTGCCCGCTCCCGCAGCACCGGCAGCAGGTCGCGTACCCCGGCGACCACCGTCGGCCCGACGCCGTCGCTCACCACGGCTCCCTCCGCTCGCCGGCCCTCGGTTTGGGCATCGCCACTAGACTAGAACATGTTCTAGTCTAGTGGTAAGCCGGTCGGCCGCACGGCCTGGCCTGCGGCGAGGACGAGCGATCGCGGAGGAACCTGATGAACGACTCCGATGGCGTCCGGACCATCGACCAGGGCACCCCGCCATCCAGGTTCGCCCGCGGCTGGCACTGCCTGGGGCTCGCCGACCGGTTCCGCGATTCCGGCCCGCACGCGGTGGCAGGCGTTCGGCACCAAGCTGGCGGTGTTCGCCGACTCGGCCGGGTCGCTGCACGTCCTCGATGCGTACTGCCGGCACATGGGCGGCGACCTGTCCCGGGGCACGATCAAGGGCGACGCGCTCGCCTGCCCGTTCCACGACTGGCGCTGGGGCGGGAACGGCCGGTGCGCCGGGATCCCCTACGCCCGGCGGGTCCCGGTCACGGCACGCACCCGGTCCTGGCGCACGCTGGAGCAGAACAAGCAGTTGTTCGTGTGGCACGACCCGCAGGGGAACCCGCCGCCGCCGGAGGTGACCATCCCGCGGATCGAGGGCGCGTACGCACCGGAGTGGAGCAACTGGACCTGGGACTCGATCCTGGTGGAGGGGGCGAACTGCCGCGAGGTCATCGACAACGTCGCGGACATGGCGCACTTCTTCTACATCCACTTCGCCTTCCCCACCTACTTCAAGAACGTGTTCGAGGGGCACATCGCCTCGCAGTACCTGCGGACCAGGTCGCGGCCGGACGTCGAGGACGGCAACTACTCCCGCGGCACCGAGAGCACGCTGCGCTCGGAGGCCTCCTACTTCGGCCCGTCCTACATGATCGACGAACTGTGGCACGACTACCACGGCTCGACCATCCAGAGCATCCTGATCAACTGCCACTACCCGGTCACGCCGACGTCGTTCATGCTGCAGTGGGGCGTGATCGTCAAGCTCCCGGCGGGCCTCCCCGAGGAGCAGGCCGACCGGGTGGCCGCCAAGTTCGCCAAGTTCATCGGCCTGGGCTTCGAGCAGGACGTGGAGATCTGGCGGCACAAGAGCCGGATCGACAACCCGCTGCTGTGCGCCGAGGACGGCGCGGTCTACCAGTTGCGCCGCTGGTACGAGCAGTTCTACACCGACGTGGCGGACATCGCGCCGGACATGGTGGCCCGGTACGAGTTCGAGGTGGACACCACCCGCGCGGTGGAAGGCTGGGAGGCCGAGGTCGCGGCGAACCTAGCGGGACGGGCCGAGGCTCATTGACCGTGCCGGGCCCGCGCCAGCCGGGCAGTCCACTCCGGGACGGCAGCCCGCACCGGGCGGGCCGGCCGCTGCAGGCGGGCGGCCCGGACGAGCGCCGCGCCGGCTACCGGTGGGTCGGGTGTGACCGCTGCGGCGCCGCGGTGCAGGTGGCCAAGTTCAGCCCGCAGCACACGATCGTGCAGTGGAATCCCGAATCGGTGCGGGCCTGCGCGGAGTTCACCGCCGGGACCGCCGACGGCCGGCCGTCGGCCCTGATCGAGGGCTGCTTGAGCCTGCGGGACAGCATCGAGCGCGCCGTGCTCCAGGGCCGCCTGGAGGTATCGCCGCCATGACCGGGCCACGGCCGCCAGCGGTTGCACACTGCATGTGGCCAGCCAAGGGCCATCCGGCACGGTGGCCGGGCCCGGCCACCGTGGGGAACGTGACCGGGCCGCGCGAATACCACCAGGTGCCGGTGGCCGAGGTCGTCGAGGAGGCCGGCGAAGCCTGCTCGCTGGTGCTGGCCGTGCCGCCGGACCTGGCCGGCGCGTTCGCCTACCGTCCCGGCCAGTTCCTGACCGTCCGGGTGCCGGACGGCTCGGGCGGCTCGGTGGCCCGGTGCTACTCCCTGTCGAGTTCGCCGCACGCCGGGGACGCGCCGGCGATCACCGTCAAGCGGATGGCGGGCGGCTACGCCTCCAACTGGATCGCCGACAACGTGCGGCCGGGAACCGTGCTGGACCTGCTGCCGCCGGCCGGCACGTTCAGCCCGGCATCCCTGGACGCCGACTTCCTGATGTTCGCCGGCGGCAGCGGCATCACCCCGGTCATCTCCATCGTCAAGTCGGTGCTGGCGGCCGGCCGCGGGCGGATCGTGCTCGTCTACGCCAACCGCGACGAGGCGTCGGTGATCTTCGGATCCGGGCTGCGCGCGCTCGCCGCGGCCGCGCCGGACCGGCTCACCGTGGTGCACTGGCTCGACTCGGTGCAGGGCGCGCCGACGGCGGCCGCGATGGCGGCGCTAGCCCGGCCCTACGCGCGCGCCGAGCCGTTCCTCTGCGGCCCCGACCCGTACCTGGCGGTGGTCCGGCAGGCACTCGGCACGCTCGGAGTGGCCGCGCAGCGGGTGCACGTCGAGCGGTTCCTGTCGCTCGCGGAGAACCCGTTCGAGGCCAGGGAGGAGACCGGGGGGATCGCCGCGACCCTGGAGGTCAGCCTGGACGGCGCGACCCGCCGGCTGGCCTGGCCGCCCGGGACCCGGATGCTCGACGTGCTCATCGACCAGGGCCTGGACCCGCCGTTCTCCTGCCGCCAGGGCATCTGCGGCGCCTGCGCCTGCCAGCTCACCGCCGGCCAGGTGGAGATGGCGCACAACGAGGTGCTGGAAGCCGACGACGTCGCCGACGGCTACATCCTGGCCTGCCAGGCCGTGGCGCTGACCCCGGAGGTCAGCATCACGTACTAGCGCCTCCCAGGGCGCTGGTGGCAACGGCTGTGTGGCGCTAGTACGCTGGCTGATATATTGGTCAGCGTACTAGGAGGTGTGATGGCAGCTCGCGAACGGGACGACACCGGCGGCCAGGACGTGCTGCGCCGGGCCGGCGACGCGTCGGTCCTGATCCTCACGAGCCTGGCCGACGGCTCCAAACACGGTTACGCGCTGATCCAGGACATCAAGGGGTTCGCGGGGCTGCAGCTGGGGCCCGGGACGCTCTACGGCGCGCTCGACCGGCTCGAGCGCATGGGCCTGATCGAGGCCCTGCCCGCCGAGGACCGGCGCCAGCCCTACCGCATCACAGCGGCGGGGGTGGTGGCACTGCGCGCCCACCTCGACTCGATCGAGCGGGTCAGCAGCGTCGGGCGGCTGCGGCTTGGGCTGGGCGGAATCTGATGCCGGGCTTCGCGGTCCATGCGCCTGGTGGAGTCCGCGCTGCGCTGCTACCCGCAGCGGTGGCGCAGCCGTCACGGCGACGAAGCGGCCGAGATCGCCAGCTTGCTCATCAGGGACGGGACACCCGCGCATTCGGTCGCGTGGAGCTACCTCATGGGCGCGGCCCGCACGCGGCTGGTGATCGGGCCACGGCGGCGGCTCGGCGCGGCGGTGGGCGCGCTGCTGCTGGCGGCCGGCTCCCTCGGTGTGCCGCTGGCGCTGCTGTCCTCGCCGGCGCCGGCCAATGCGGCGAGCGTCACCCACTCACGCACCGCCCATCCGCGCACCGCCCATCCGCGCACCGCCGGTCCGCGGCACGGCGGCGCACGGCCCGCCGAGCCACGGTATGGGGGAGGGCGCGGCGCACCGGACCGCTGTGACCGGTATGACCACTGCTGACCTCGGCGGCGCCCCCGTGACCTGGGCGGGACTGCCGGGCGCGCGGCGGGCGCCCCGCGTGCCGCGCGCGAGGCACCGCCGTCACGGCGCCGCGTCCTCGCCGGCTGGGCCATCACCCTGGCGCTGGCGCTGCTGCTGGCGTTCGGCATCCGGACGTTCGTGTTCCAGGCCTTCTCGATCCCCAGCTCCTCCATGGTGCCGGCGCTCCACGTCCACGACCGGATCCTGGTGCAGAAAGCGTTCTTCAACTGGCACCAGGTGCGCGCGGGCACATCGTCGTATTCACCCACCCGCCACGCGACCACTGTCCGGGGCCGGCCAGGACCGACCTCGTCAAGCGCGTCATCGCGCTGCCGGGCCAGACCATCTACTCGGCAGGCGGCATCCTCTACGTCGACGGCGGGCGGCTCCGTGAGCCGTACCTGCCGCCGCATGACCCGCTCGGGCCGCCGATACCCGGTGCCACCCGGCAGGACCCCTTTCACGTCCCGCGCGGGGACTTCTATGTGATGGGTGACAACCGGGCGATCTCCTGCGACAGCCGCTTCTGGGGCCCGATCAAGGGCTCCAGCATCATCGGCAGGGTCGTCATGCTCCTGTGGCGCAACGGCCACCCCGACTTCCATCTCTTCTGACCAGGCACGGGGCGCTCCGGCGCCGCAGGCCGGCCGGTGCCTTCAGTCCGGGCCAGCGGCGGTCCGCCGAACCGTGCCCGGGGCTGTGGCGGCGGCGTCGCACGGTCCGGCCGGATCCGCCGCCGCGGCGCTGCCACCCGCCCGGCGGCCGGAGAACACGCAGTCGGCCAGGGAAAGCCCGCTGACGTAGGAGTGTGAGCACAGGCCGACCGCGGTGCGGCCCGCCGCGTACAGGCCGGGCACCACGGCGCCGTCGGCCCGGCGCACCTGCCCGGTGTCCTCGGCGACCACCAGCCCGCCGAGGGTCAGCATGGGCGCGGGATAGGCCAGCCGGGGCCGCACCGAGCAGTCGATGAGCGAGAACGGCGGCTGGTCCTGCGCCCGGACCAGCCCGGCCGGCTTGCCCGCCGGGTCGGGCCGCCCGGCGGCCGCGGCCGCGTTGTAGGCGTCCAGCGTCGCCGCCAGCCCGGCCGGGTCGATCCCGGCGCGGGCCGCCACCGCCTCGGCCGAGGGCCCGTGCACCCGTGCGGCGGTGAGCAGGTAGGCGCCCTGGAGCCGCTGGAACCACAGCGCCGGGCCGCGCAGCTGGCGCCGGGCCCGGGCCAGCGTGGCCCGGTCGGCCAGCAGCCAGGCCTGGCCGCCCTGCTCTGCCATCATCGCCGCGCCGATGGCCGCGCCGTACCGGGACTCGTCGCACACCCGCCGCCCGTCCCGGCCCACCAGCACGCCGCTCAGCAGCGCGGACGGCGGGCTGAGGAAGCGCCAGACCGAGACCCGGCCCAGGAACGCGGTCGCGCCGCCGGCGGACACGCCGAGCCGGATCCCGCTGCCGTCGTCGCCGGGCGTGCCCAGCGGCAGGCCGCCACGGAAGCCCGGGGCGTGCTCGCGCATCATCGGCCGGCTGGCCACGAAACCGCCCGCCGCGAGCACCACCCCGCGGCGCGCCCGGATCCGCAGCGGCCGGCCGTGCCGTTCCTCCAGCCGGGCGACCGGCCGGTGCAGCAGCCGGCCCAGCTTCGGCGCGTACAGGTAGGGCTTGGCCGACCAGCGGTGCAGCACCCGGTGCGCGACCCGGGCCCAGCCCGGCGCGCCGCGCAGGGTGCGGCATTCGACCCCGGTCACCCGGCCCGATGCATCGGTGAGGAGCGTGCGCGCGGTGGTCTGCCACCGCACCCGCACGCCGGACCGGCGGACGGCCCGGGCCAGCCGCGCGTACAGCACGCTGCCCGAGGTGCCGCGGCCGCGGACCCGGTGCCCCCGCGGCGCGGGCGCCGCCACGCCGGCGGCGGACAGCTCGCTGCCGGAGTAGTACAGGTAGTGCCGGTTGGAGGGGTAGGAGGTCTTGTCCGGGCACAGGCTCCCCTCGAACGGCACCCCGTGACCGTCCAGCCAGGCCAGCATCGCCGCGCTGCCGTCGCAGAACTCGCGCAGCGTGGCGGCCGGCACGGCGTCCCCGACCTCGGTGCTCAGGTAGCTCGAACATCGCCTCGGCGGAGTCGCTGACACCGGCCGCACGCTGCCACGGCGTGCCGCCGCCCGCGTAGATGACGCCGCCGGACAGGGCCGTGGCACCGCCGCCGCAGAACCGGTCCAGCACCAGCACGTCACAGCCGCGGGACGCCGCCTCCAGCGCGGCACAGGCGCCCGCCGCCCCGAACCCCACCACGACCACGTCGGCCTGGACGTCCCAGGGCACCGGCGCCTCCGCTCCGGCCGGGCCGGCAGGCCGGCCCGCGGCGCGCAGCCCGCCGCGGCGGACAGCCGCCCTCGCTGCCAAAACTGTAACGTGTTCTAGTATGAGGGCCCGGGAGGTGCCGTGACAACGGACCAGGCCGAGTTCGAGGTCGTGGTGGTGGGCAGTGGCGCCGCCGGGATGACCGCGGCGCTCACCGCCGCGCATCATGGCCTGTCCGTGGTGGTCTGCGAGAAGACCGGCCGGTTCGGCGGCTCCACCGCCCGGTCCGGCGGCGGCCTGTGGGTGCCCGGCAACGAGGTGCTGCGCCGGGCCGGTGTCGCCGACACACCCGAGCAGGCCCGCGCCTACCTGGCGCATGTCGTGGACGGCTGCGTCCCGGCCGCGCGCCAGCAGGCGCTGCTCGAACACGGCCCGGCCATGCTCAGCTTCGTGCGCGCGCAGACCCCGGTGGACTTCGCCTGGGTGCCTGGTTACGCCGACTACTACCCGGAGGCCCCGGGCGGGCTGGCCCAGGGCCGCAGCATCGAGCCGGTGCCGCTGGACGGCCGGGTCCTCGGCGCGGAACTCGCGCACCTCAACCCGCCGTACCTGCCGGCCCCGGCCGGGGTGACCATCACCCAGGCGGACTACCGCTGGCTGACCCTGGGCCCCCGGCATCCCCGTGCCATGCTCGCCAGCGTGAAGGTGGCGGGCCGGATGGCCCGCACCCGGCTGCTCCGCCAGCGCGTGCTCAGCATGGGCCAGGCGCTGGCCGCGGGCCTGCGCGCGGGGCTGGCGGCCAAGCAGGTGCCGGTCTGGCTGGACACCCCGATGACCAGCCTGCACCTGCGCGACGGCCGGGCCGCCGGGGTGGCGGTGATCCGCGACGGGCGGCCCGCGCTGATCCGGGCGGAGCGCGGCGTGGTGCTGGCCGCCGGCGGCTTCGAGCGCAACGCGGCGATGCGGCAGCGCTACCAGCGCGCCCCGGTCGGCACCGAGTGGACCACCGGCTCGGCGGGCAACACCGGCGACGCGATCGAGGCGGCCGAGGCCGCGGGGGCGGCGCTCGATCTCATGGACGACGCCTGGTGGGGCCCGGCCATCCCGCTGCCATCCGGCCCGTACTTCTGCCTGGCCGAGCGCAGCCTGCCCGGCTGCCTGCTGGTCAACGGCGCAGGCCGGCGTTTCGTGAACGAATCCGCGCCGTACGTCGACGCGGTGCACGCGATGTACGACGGCCATGCCGGCGCCGTCCCGCACATCCCATCCTGGCTGATCTTCGACCAGCGCTACCGGGACAGCTACGTGTTCGCCGGCCTGCCGCCGGGCCGGCCGCTCCCCCGCCGCTGGTTCGCCGCGGGCTCGGTCCACCGCGCGGACACCATCGCGGAACTGGCCGGGCTGGCCGGCCTGGACCCGGCGGCGCTCGCCGCGACCGTGGCCAGGTTCGGCGAGTTCGCCGCCGCGGGCAAGGACGCGGACTTCCACCGCGGTGACTCGGCCTATGACCGCTACTACGGCGACCCGCGGCACCGGCCCAACCCGAACCTCGCGCCGCTGGCCAGGCCGCCGTTCTACGCCGTCAAGATCGTGCCGGGCGACCTCGGCACCAAGGGCGGCCTGCGCACCGACGAGCGGGCCCGGGTGCTGCGCACCGACGGCACCCCGATCCCCGGGCTGTACGCGGCGGGCAACACCAGCGCCGCGGTGATGGGGCACAGCTACGCCGGGGCGGGCGCCACGATCGGCCCGGCGATGACGTTCGGCTACCTCGCCGCGCTCGACCTCGCCGCCGCACACTGACCTATTCATGCGTTACGCACGCCTGCTCCCGTGATGCGCAAGTGCCCTGGCCTAGCCGGCCTGGGCACGTCACCGCCACGTCCGCACCCGCCCACCCGGCCCTTGCGGTCCACCTATCAAAGTGATATCATATTGATAGATGGATCGGATGGCCGACACCACAGCCGACAGGAGGGCACTCCGATGAACGCACACAATGACAACACCGCTGCGAAAGGCCTGCGCGGGTGGTGGGCATCTCCCCCACGCACCGGCATGCGGCGCCTGATCTGCCCATGGGAGTACCGCCACCTCCGCTTCTTTGGGGCCGGGCGTATTGCCGGTGGCAGTGTCGCGGCCGCCGCGGGCGTCATATGCCTCTCGTACGGCGTCTACGCATGGGCAGCCTTCTTCCTGGTTATTGGGGCGCTGAATCTCGCGGGTGGCTCCTGGTTCCTCAGCATCGCTCGCTCCGAGCCTGCCCGAACCTGAGCCTGCGCTGCCCGCACCGGCGCGGGGCGGGGTCATAGCAGTTGGCAGACGTGAGCGGCCTGCCGTTCGAGGCTGCCCGGTGGGTTGCGATGGTGGCCCGGGTTGCCGGGCAGCAGCATGAGGAGCCAGTAGGCCGCCATGAGGCGGCGGAACCCGCGCAGCCGGGCCTGCTGGGATCGCGAGAGGCCCAGTGCCCCGGCGAGGGCATCTGCCTCGATCAGCCCGCGCAACCGGACCGACACGTGTTCCAGGGGGGGGGGGGAGGGGGGGAGTGGGGAGTGGAGGCGGGGGGGGGGACGGCCCAATACATCCGCGTGAGGGCGTGAGCCAGGGCATCGACCTCCGGTCAGGGTTACTTGGCGTCAGCCCGAGGCCATCTGCTCGGCGGAGCCCGACTGCTCGGGGTCTGGCAGGCGCATCATGCGGAACGAGATGAGCAGCCCACCCAAGCCAGCGAGGATCGGAACGAGAAGGGCCACCTGAAGGGAGATGCGCCTCGCCTGAGTGTTGATCTTGATGATCTCATTCTTCGTGGCTTGCGGCTTGCCAGCGAGCTGCTTTTCGAGCTGAGTGTTGCTCACCACCTGGGCGTCGTGCTCCAAGACCTTGGCGACCTGCTGCTGTTCGGCCTTGGAAAGCACGGTGCTCGACTGGGCCATGCTGGTGAAGCCAACGGACAGCGCCCCCAGCAGGATGGCGCCGGCGAAGCCAGCCCGAACGACAGGCCGAACGACCCTCCCGCCGAGTTCACCCCGGCGGCCTCGCTGACGCGTTCCTCGGCGATCGGGGCCAGCGTGTAGTTGTTGAGCTGAGAGACCATCAGGCCCAGCCCCGATCCCGCGATGATCAAAGGCACCGCCAGGTACCAGCCTGACGTCGCCCGGGGCACTATCGGCTCCACGATGATCATCCCGATCGTGAACAGCGCGAATCCCGCCCGGATCAGGCTCGCCGGGCGCCTCTTCCCCCCTCTTCTGCCAGCGACCAGGGCCACCGCGAACATGCTCAGCGACAGTGGCGCGATGGACAGGCCGGCGTCCATCGCGCTGTACTCCAGAACGATCTGCAGATAGATCGGCAGCGCGATCATCACGCCACCCAGGCCGATCTGCTGAAGCACCTGCCCGGAGACCCCGAACTTGAACAGTTTGGCCTTGAACAGGTCCGGGTCCAGCAGCACCGCCTTGCCCGCGCGCTTGCGCCGCACCAGCCACCACGCCAGGGCCCCGAGCGAGACCGCCCCGAGCCCCAGAAGCAGGCCTACCGCTTGACCGCCTTCTTCCCAGACGAGGATGCCCAGCACGATGCCGCCCATGCCCAGCACGGACAAAACGGCACCCACGAGGTCTATCCGCCGGGATCCGGTGTAGGGCACGTCGTGGACCAGCCTGATGCCCGACAGCACCACCACGATGACCACGTCCTCTAGCAAGAACGCGATCCGCCACGACAGGTAGGTCGTGATGAACCCGCCGATCAGCGGGCCGACCGCCGCGGCGATCGCGGCCGCGGCCCCGACCAGCGCGTAGGCCTGCCGCTGGGCCGCGCCCTCGAAGTTGCCATGGATCAGCGACTGCATCGACGGCAGCAGCAGCGCTGCGCCGATCCCGCCCACGATCGCCCAGAAGACGATGATCGCGATCAGGCCCTGCGAAAGAGCCATGGCAAGGGCACCGATTCCGTAGCCAAGGAGGCCCAGCACATACGCGCGCTTGCGCCCGATCAGATCGCCCACCTTGCTGCCGATCAGGATGAACGCCGCCGACACCAGCGCCTCGAGCGCGATCGCCGACTGAACCCCGCTGACGGTCGTGTGCAGATCATGCACTACCGCCGTGATCGATACATTCATCACCGAGGTGTCCACGACCAGGACGAACATCGCCATCGCCAGCAAGATGGCCAGCCTGCGGTCACCCTTAGCCAGCTCAGGAGCGCTGGTGCCAGACGCGCCGGTCACAGCAGATTCGCCCATGCTCGTGCGCCTTCGGTTGGAGGGCCAGCGGTGTACCCTTCGCTCCATCGCATACCTGACGCAGCCATCTCAGTCTCACCGGCCTTTACCCACATCCGCGGGACTGGTGAACCGGGAACGGCCCAGGGCGGGCTGATCACAGGTCCGCATGGCTATCTCCTTGTGCGGCCATCCGCGCCGGAGCTGACTGGGTCGCTGTGATCGGTGCTGCCGGGAAACGTTGCGTGACACCGTTGATCATGTTGCGGACGCGCTGCCTATTCCTCACCCGTCCGGGGTGAGATTAGGTGGCGGCTTGATGATTCACTGCTGGCGGCTGATCCGCGTCGATCGCGCTGCGGCCGACGTCGGTGGCGGTGGCGCTGATCGCTTTGGCGGCCGGTGCTGGATCCTTAGCGCACCAGACACCCTAGAATGTGGGTGGAGGGCCACCGAACCACAAACGAATTCGGCCGGTACGGTCTGGCGAAGCGGGCACGGCGGCCCTTCAGTGTGCCAGTGCCGGGCGCGGGGCGGGCCTGGCCGGCCTCCCCGCGCCGGGGCAGCGGCGCGGGCCGCACCAGGGACCGGGGAGGCCGAACGCGTACAGGTTGGCCGGGCCGTTCACCGGGCCGGTGCGGGCGGGCCGGAGGCCAGCACCGGCGTCCCCGCCGACAAGGTCAGCCCCGCGACAGCCGCGAGGGCAGCGGACAAAGCCCGGTACCTGGTGACCTTCATGACGTCGCCACCTTCCAACCTCGCCGGCCGCAGCAGAAACGATAGTCACCCGGTCTGCGGAGCGGGAAGGACGTCACCGGTGAACTCAGGCCGGCCATCTGATCATCGCGCGGTCAAAGCGCCGTCGCGGAATCGCAGGGGCCGTCAGTCAGGGCCGAGGATCAGGCCGCTGGTGGGGACGCCGGTGCCGGCGGTGACCAGCACCGGGCCGTCCCCGGCGATCTGGTTGACCGCGGTGCCGCGGACCTGGCGGACGGCCTCGGCGATGCCGTTCATGCCGTGGATGTAGGCCTCGCCGAGCTGGCCGCCGTGCGGGTTCAGCGGCAGGGCCCCGTCCAGCTCGATGGCCCCGCCGGCGATGAAGTGCCTGGCCTGCCCGCGCGGGCAGAACCCCAGCTCCTCCAGTTGCAACAGCACGTACGGGGTGAAGTGGTCATACAGCACGGCGGTGCGCACGTCGGCCGGGCCGATCCCGGCCTGCTGCCACAGCTGGCGGGCCACCACCCCCATCTCGGGCAGGCCAAGCTCGTCGCGGTAGTAACTGGTCATGGTGAACTGGCCCGGGCTGCTGCCCTGCGCGGCAGCACGGATCACGGCCGGCCGCTGCCGCAGGCCGCGGGCCCGTTCGGCGCTGGTCACCACCACGGCCACGGCGCCGTCGCTTTCCTGGCAGCAGTCCAGCAGCCGCAGCGGCTCGGCGATCCACCGGGACGCCTGGTGCTCGGCCAGGGTCACCGGGCGCTGGTAGAACCAGGCCTTCGGGTTGGCCGCCGCGTGCCGCCGGTCCGCGACCGTGACCCGGCCGAAGTCCTCGCTGGTCGCGCCGTAGTCGTGCATGTACCGCCGGGCGATCATCGCCACGGTCGCGGCCGGGGTGGACAGGCCCATCGGGTAGTGCCAGCCGTTGTCCACGCCGGAGGAGGTCGCCGCCGCCACCGCAGCCCGGGACACCTGCCCGAACCGGTGCCCCGACCGCTCGTTCAGCGCCCGGTAGCAGACCACCACGTCGGCGATCCCGGCGGCGACGGCCAGCGCCGCCTGGAGCACGCAGCCGCACGCGGCGCCGCCGCCGTAGCCGACGTGGCCGAAGAACCGCAGGTCGCCGATGCCCAGCTCGCGGGCGAGCGCGATCTCCGCGGTGCTGTCCATGGTGAACGTGACCAGCCCGTCCACGTCGGCCGGCCGCAGCCCGGCGTCGGCCAGCGCGGCCAGCGTCGCCTCCGCGGCCAGCCGCAGCTCGCTGCGGCCGGAGTCCTTGGAGAACTCGGTGGCGCCGATCCCGGCGATCGCCGCCGCCGGTGAGATCACGGCGCGGCCTGCTTTCCCCGCCCCCGCGCTGTACTCTCCCCGCCCCCGCGCTCCGCGCCCGCCCCCGCTCTGCGCCCGCCCCGCTCTCCGGCAGGCCGACCCGGACCGTGCCGGTGACGTGGTCGCCGAGGCCGCACCGGCCGACGACCTCGACCACGCATCTCGCTGGCCGGCCGATGCGGACCACCCGGCCGGAGAAGGTCAGCGTGTCGCCCGCGTAGCAGGGCACGCCGAGCCGGATGTCGACCTTGCGCACCAGCGCGTCCGGAGCCCGCCCAGTCGGTGACGTACCGCTGCACCAGGCCGGTGGTGGTGAGGATGTTGATGAAGATGTCCTTGCCGCCGCGCGCCACGGCCTGGTCCCGGTCGTGGTGCACGTCCTGGAAGTCCCTGGTCGCGATCGCGGCGGCGATCACGAAGGTGGGCGTGACGTCGATCACCAGTTCCGGCAGCACGGCGCCGGCCGCTACGTTCATCGCGGGTCCTCCCGCCAGGCGGGCAGGGTCAGGTCGCCGTCGACCGTCACGAACTCGGCCCGGACCGGCAGGCCGATGCGCACCTGCTCCGGGTCCGCGCCGAGCAGTTCGCCGACCATCCGGACGCCCTCGGTGAGCTGGACGAGCGCGATGACGAACGGAACCTGGTGGCCGGGCACCGGCGGGTGGTGGTGCACGACGTAGCTGTAGACCTCGCCGGTCCCCGCGGCGAGCACGTACTCGGGCTTGTCCGCGCCGCAGGCCGGGCACATCGGCCCCGGCGGGTGGCGCAGCGCGCCGCACCCGCCGCAGCGCTGGATGCGCAGCTCGCCCCGGGCGGTGCCGTCCCAGAAGAAGGCCGTGTCCGCGGTGACCACCGGGCGCAGCACGTCCCCGGCGGCCGCGCGGCCGCGCGCCGGCGCCGCGGGCCGGAACTTGAGCACCCGGAACCGCATCGCCGCGACCGCCTCGTCGCCGGCGTACCAGGTGCTCCGGGTGGTGACGAACCAGCCCTCGCCGAGCGCGGTGCGCTTCGGCCCGGTCACCCCCTCCAGGCTGGAGCGCACCGTGAGCTGCTCGCCGGGGCGCAGGTAGCGGTAGTACTCCTGCTCGCTGTTGGTGGCCACGACCGAGGTGAACCCGGCGTCGTCCAGCACGGCGGCCATCAGGCCCAGCGGATCCCCCGAGTCGCCGGCGGCGTCCGGTGCCGGGCGCAGCCCGCGCATCGTCCAGACCTGCACCATCGCCGGCGGGGCCACCAGGTGGCCGTGCACCGACGCGGCGGCCGCCGCCGCGTCGGTGTAGACGGGGTTGGCATCGCCCATGGCCTGGGTCCAGTGCCGGATCATCGGCAGGTTCACCGGATCGGGCGCCGCCCGGGGCGGGCTCTGCCCGGCGGCGGCGATCCGCTCGGCGGCCTGCCTGATCGCGGCGGCCGCGGCGTCGTCTGTTGCCATCACGCCCTCACGTTCCCCTGGGGACCCGGGGCAGGCCGAGCCCGGCCGTCGCGATCAGCTCGCGCTGGATCTCGTTGACCCCTCCGCCGAACGTCAGCACGACATTTCGTTTGGCCTGAATGTCGAGCCAGTGACGGAGCTGGGCAGTTTCCTCCTCAGCCGGGTCGCCGTGCCGCGCCACCACCTCCTCCAGCACCTGGCCGAGCCGCTGCAGCCGGACGGAGGAGTAGACCTTGGTCACCGACGCGTCCGCGGCGGCGACCGTGTCCGCGGCGGCGACCTGCCAGTTCAGCAGCTCGTTGATGCGCAGGCTGGCGAGGGTCTGGCCGAGTGCCCGGCGCACGTCCGGCTGGTCGAGCAGCGGGCGCCCGTCCGGCCCGGGCCGGGCGGCGGCCCAGTCCCGCACCCGGTCGTGCAGGGCGGCGAGCCGGCCTGCCGGGCCGAGCATCACCCGCTCGTGGTTGAGCTGCGTGGTGACCAGCCGCCAGCCCGCGTTCTCCGCCCCGACCCGGCGGCTGACCGGGACGCGCACGTCGGAGTAGTAGGTGGCGTTGGTGTGGTGCGCGCCGTCCAGGGTGATGATCGGCGTCCAGGAGTACCCGGGGTCGGTGGTGTCCACGATCAGGATGGAGATGCCCTTGTGCCGGGGAGCGCCCGGGTCGGTGCGGCAGGCCAGCCAGACGTAGTCGGCGTCGTGGCCGCCGGTGGTGAAGATCTTCTCCCCGTTCACCACGTAGCCGTCCCCGTCCCGGACCGCCCGGGTGCGCAGCGCCGCGAGGTCGGTGCCCGCCTCCGGCTCGGTGTACCCGATGGCGAAGTGCAGCTCGCCGGCCAGGATCTGCGGCAGGAAGAAGTCCTTCTGCTCGGCGGTGCCGTATGCCTGCAGCGTCGGGCCCACGGTCTGCAGCGTGACCGCGGGCAGCGGCACGTCGGCGCGGGCCGCCTCGCTGGCGAAGATCTGCTGCTCCACCTGGCCGAAGCCGCGCCCGCCGTATTCGGCGGGCCAGCCCACGCCGAGCCAGCCGTCGCGGCCCATCCGCCGCACCACCTCGCGGTACACCGTGCCGTGCCGCTCGGTCAGCATCGCGGCCCGCTCCGCGGGTGAGATCAGCCCGGCGAAGTAGGCCCGCAGCTCGTCACGCAGCGCCAGCTGCGGCGTCGGTGAGGTCCAGGAACACGGCGGCCTCACCCGGCCCTGTCGCCGAGCAGGCCGAGCCGGTAATCCGCCCCGCCGACCAGGCTGACCAGGTCCTTGACCAGCGCGGAGTACCGGTGCAGCGGGTAGCTGGCATCCATGCCGGTGCCGCCGTGCAGGTGGTGGCAGGCGCGCATCGCCGCGGGCGCCTCCGCGGCGAGCCAGTACGCCGCCACGTCGGTGTCCTCGCCGGCGTCGCGCCCGGTGTCCAGCCGCCAGCACGCGGACAGGGCCGCCAGGTGCAGGGTGCGGCTCGCGATGGCGACGTCGGCGATCTGCTGGGCGACCGCCTGGAACGTGGCGAGCGGCCGGCCGAACTGCTGCCGCGTCCGCACGTGCTCCGTGGTCAGCGCGAGCGCGGCGGCCAGCGCGCCGTCGGCCAGGCAGCAGGCGCCGGCGGCGGTGAGCTGGTACAGGCCCGCCACCGCGCCGTCCCCGCCCAGGACGTGCGCGACGGGGGCCTCATCCAGCCGCAGCGTGTACTCGGGGGCGGCGGCGGAGCTTGGCGTGCGCCGCAGCGTCACCCCGGGGCCGGACGGTTCGACCACGGCGATCGCGGTGCCGCCGGAGCCGACGCTGGCGGGCACCAGGATCCAGCTCGCCGCCGCCGCGTAGGGCACGCCGATCTTGGTCCCGGAGACGATGCCGTCGCGCAGTCGTGGCCGCGGGTTCGGGCGGCGCCGGCGCTGACGGCTCCCGGACGGCCGCGGTGAGCAGCACGTCGCCGGCGGCGACCCCGGCGAGCAGGGCCCGCTGCTGGTCGCGGGTGCCCCACCGGGTCACCGGCAGCACGCCCATGGCCAGCGTGGCCAGCGCCGGCACCGGCGCCGCGGCCCGGCCGGCCTCGGTCAGCAGCACCGCGGTCTCGGCCACGCCGAGCCCCTCGCCGCCCAGCCAGCCGGGCACGGCCAGCCCCAGCAGGCCCGCCTGGGCGAGTTCCTTCCACAGGGCACGGTCGCCGCGGTCGTCCTGGCCCGCGGCCAGGCCGCGGTGGCCCGTGGCCGGGCCGCCCGGGCCCGCGCTGTCGCTGGGCTGGCCCGCCTGCGCCCCGCTGGGCCGCCGCCTGGCTGCGGCCGTGCCCGCCCAGCACGTGGGCGGCGGCCTCGGCGACCGCCTGCTGGGCCTGTCCCATGGTGAAGTCCACGGCTCAGCGCGCCTCCTCCCGGGGCAGGCCAAGGGCCCGCTCGGCCACCACGGACAGCAGGATCTGGCTGGTGCCACCGGCGATGCTCAGGCACCGGCTGAGCAGGAAGGCGTGCACCGCGTCCGCGGCCGGGCCGTCACTGGCGGCGCCGTCCGGGCCGCACAGCACCAGCGCGGTCTCCGCGACCGCCTGCCGGTGCGCCACGCCCACCAGCTTGCGCACCGCCGCCTGGTGCGTGTCGCCGGCTCCCGCCAGCTCGGCCAGGGCGGAACGCAGGTCCATCAGCGACCCGGCGAGGCCGCTGGCCACGACCGCGCCGACCTGCTGCGCCACCGCCGGGTCGGCCGCGTGGCCGTCGGCGGCGACCGCGGCGATCAGCGTCTCCACCTCGTCGCCGAGGGCGGAGCCGCGGCCCATGGCCACCCGTTCGGCGGCCAGCGTGCTGCGGGCGATCCGCCAGCCGTCCCCGCACTCCCCCACCACGCAGTCGTCGGGCACGTACACCTCGTCCAGGAAGACCTCGTTGAAGAACGCACGGCCGGTGATCTCGCGCAGCGGGCGGATCTCGATGCCGGGGCTGTGCATGTCGACCAGGAAGTAGGTCAGCCCGCGGTGCTTGGGCGCCGCGGGGTCGGTGCGCGCCAGGCAGATCGCCCAGTCCGCCTCGCGGGCCAGCGAGGTCCACACCTTCTGCCCGGTGAGCCGCCATCCCCCGCCGGCCCGCACTCCCCTGGTCCGCACCGAGGCCAGGTCCGAACCGGCCTCCGGTTCACTGAACAGCTGGCACCAGGTGATCTCGCCGCGCAGCGTGGCGCCGGGCGAACCGGTCCCGCTGGGCGGGCGTGCCGTGGCTGACGACGGCCGCGGCGGCCCAGCCGCCGATGGACAGGTCGGGCCGGGTGACCCCGGCCTGGCCGAGTTCGGTGTCGATGACGACCCGCGCCGCGGCCGCAGCCGACAGCCCGTAGGGCGCGGGCCAGTGCGGCGCCACGTAACCGGCGTCGGCGAGCGCGGCCCGCTGGCGGTCCGGTGGAAGCGCGGCCACCTCGGCGGCCACGGCCCGGGCGGCCGCCGCGGCGGGTTCGGTGTCCCGGCCGCCCGCGGGCAGCCGGAGCCGCCGCCGGGCCCCGGCCAGGGCAAGCTGGCCGGCCCTGGCCCGCCAGGCCGCGCTGCCGCCCAGCAACTGGCGCAGCGCCAGCGCCCGGCGCAGGTACAGGTGGGCGTCGTGTTCCCAGGTGAAGCCGATGCCGCCGAGCACCTGGATGCAGTCCTTGGCGTTGTCGACGGCCGCGTCCAGGGCGAGGGCAGCAGCGGCGGCGGCCGCCAGTGGGTGCTCGTCCGGTGCCTCGTCGGCCGCGCGGGCCGCGTCCCAGGCCACCGCGGCGGCGCTCTCCGCGCGGCAGAGCATCCCGGCGCACAGGTGCTTGACCGCCTGGAACGAGCCGATCGGGCGGCCGAACTGGTGCCGGGTCAGGGCGTAGGCGGCGGCGGTGGCGCAGCAGTGCCCGGCCACGCCGGCGGCCTCGGCGGACAGCAGGGTGGCGGCCAGGTCGCGGACGGCCGCGGTGCGCAGCCCGGTGAGGACATCGCCGGGGGCGGCGACGGCGCCGGTGAACGCGATGCCGGCCAGCGGCCGGGAGAAGTCCACCGGCGCGCGGGGCGTGACGTGGACTCCCGGGTGCCCGGCCGGGATCAGGAACCAGGCCTCGCCGTCGCCGGTGCCCGCACCGAGCAGCAGGTGGGAGGTGGCGCCGCCGCCCAGCACCGGGCCGGTCTGGCCGCTGACCCGCAGCGTCCCGTCGGGGAGCCAGGCCCCGGTGATCGTGCCCGCGGTCAGCGCGACGGCCACGGAGGCCTGGCCAGCCGCCAGGGCGGGGAGCAGTTCCTTGGCGGCGGGCAGGTCCGGCTGGCCGCGCAGCAGCAGCCCGGCCAGCAGGGTGGGCATGACCGGGCCGGCCGCCAGCGCCACGGTGAGCTGTTCCAGCGCCGCGGCCAGGTCGGCGACCGTGCCGCCGGCCCCGCCCGCCTCCTCGGGCAGGGCGATCGAGAAGATGCCGAGCCCGGCCAGGCCGGCCCAGTGCTCCGCCCAGGGCACCCCCGTGGCCGCGCCGGCCTGCGGGCTGCCCGGCTCACCCGAAGCGCTGGGCGGAGTGCCCGGCGCGCTCGGCGGAGCGCCCGGCTCCAAGCCGCGGACCAGCGCCAGCGTGCCCGCCCGTTCCGCCCAGTCCCGGATCGATGCCTGCAAGGCCCGCTGTTCGGCGGAGATCGCGATCGGCACTGCTCCTCCCGGGCGGCCCTGTCATCGGCCCGCGACATCCATCGTTCCCGCGCCGCGGCGCCATCTTTCACCGGCCCGTGACGCAATCAGGTTCGCGCCGCAACGCCATCATCCTCGTCACGCCGCACCATCAAGAATTAGAACACGTTATATCTGCCAGCGGCCAGCGCCGGTGTGGCGATGGCACCAGCGGCCCGGCGGCTCCGGCGCCACGGCGGCCACGTGCCGCGGCGACCGGGCAGCGGACCGCGATTGATACTCTGGCCTTGATGAAGACCGTGTCACCACCGGGTGCGGGCGCCTCAGCCGTCGCGGTGGCGGCACGGCCAATTTCTGCCACGACGACGAGGGGACGGAATGGCAGCGACGAGAACAGGTACCACCGCGACGACGGGCGCGGCCGCCGAGGCCGAGTTCAGCTCGGCGGCACAGCGGGAGCGCCGCCAGCGGATCCTGGATGCCACCCTGACGCTGGCGTCCCGCGGCGGCTACGACGCGGTGCAGATGCGGGCGGTGGCCGACCGGGCCGGCGTGGCCCTCGGCACGCTCTACCGGTACTTCCCCTCCAAGATTCACCTGCTGGTGTCCGGCCTGGCCCGGGAGTTCGAGCGGAATCAGGAGAAGCTGGACCGGATCCCGATCCCCGGTGGCACGCCGTACGAGCGGATGCTGTTCGTGCTCGGCCGGATCACCCGCACCATGCAGCGCGAGCCGATGCTCACCGAGGCGATGACCCGGGCGTTCATGTTCGCCGACCCCAGCGCGGCGGCCGAGGTCAACACGGTCGCGCGGCTGATGGAGCACATGCTCACCAGCGCCATGCACGAGGGTGAGCCGTCCGCCGACGAGATCGCGATCGCGAGGATCATCGGCGACGTCTGGCTGTCGGCCCTGGTCGCCTGGGTGACCCGGCGCGCCTCGGCGGACGACGTGAGCAACCAGCTCGAACTCGCCGCCCGGCTGCTGCTCCGCTGACCTGCCGCTCCCGCGCCATCTGGCAGCTGTGTGACGCATTCCGGCAACGCTCTGACCGGGCGTGCCGTGCCGCCTCGGCCAGCCGCCACGGAAGTCAGCGGTTGTAACGCGTTCTAGTTGCGGAGCGGCGGGCTGCCTGTTACAGACGCAGTTGTGAGTGATCGTCCCGCGTTCCGGGCGGACCTGGCCCGGTCGGTCCGGCTGCTGCGGGCGTTCCGCACCGAGCAGGCGGACCCGGCGGCGTACTACACCGTCCTGGCCCGCGACACCGCCCGCCAGCTCGGCCAGTACGCCGGCCTGGCCGGGCAGGTGGTGGCCGATGTCGGCGGCGGGCCCGGGTACTTCGCACGGGAGTTCCGCGCGGCGGGCGCCCGCGCCGTGTGCCTGGACACCGACAGCGGCGAACTGGCCGGCCTCGGCCGCCCGGGACCGGGCAGCGCGATCGGCAGCGCGCTGCGCCTCCCGTTCGCCACCGGCGCGGTGGATGTGTGCTTCTCCTCCAACGTGCTGGAGCACGTCGCGGACTGGGAGGCCATGCTGGCCGAGATGGTGCGGGTGACCCGGCCGGGCGGCGTCGTGTTCGTCAGCTTCACCAACTGGCTGTCGCCGTGGGGCGGGCATGAGACCTCACCCTGGCACTACCTCGGCGGGCACCGGGCGGCACGCCGCTACCAGCGCAGGCACGGCAGGCCGCCGAAGAACCGCTACGGCACCAGCCTGTTCCCGGTCTCGGTGGCCGCCGCACTGGCCTGGGCGCGCACGGCACGCGGGGCCGTCCTGGTCGACGCGGTGCCCCGGTACCTGCCGGGCTGGACCCGGCCGCTGCTGCGGGTCCCGGTGCTGCGCGAGTTCCTCACCTGGAACCTGCTGCTGGTGCTGCGCCGCACTACGATGAGCGCGGGCTCGGGCTCCGCCGCGCGGGCCTCCTCGGGCTGGTCGCCCGGCCGCATCCGGACCAGCACGATCCCGGCGACCAGCGCCACGAGGCCGACCAGCACGCCGATCAGCGGGCCGATCACCTCGAACCAGGTCAGCTCGGTGCGGCCGGTGGCGTCCAGCCCCACCGCGGTGGTCACGCTGGCCGGCGTCATGACCAGGTCGCCGTTGAACAGCATCAGGTCCTTGCCGTTGACGGTGTTGCGCAGGTATTGCTTCGAGTTCGAGTTGCTGTCGAGCACGCCGCCGGTCCGCGGGTCGACCCAGTAGGTGTTGGTCGCGGTGTAGTACTCCGGCAGCGTCACCAGATTCTGGCTGCTGCCCACCAGCGATCCCGGCACCTGCTGGGTGCCCGACTGGGTCGGCGGCACGCGCTCCACGAATCGGTAGACGCTGATGCCGCGGATCGTCCCGGTGCCCGCGTACCGGAACGGCATCGGCCGCAGCAGCGTGGTGTCGAACACGTCATAGGTCCGCGGCTGCGTGCCGAACGGCCAGACGTACCCGGACAGGCCGGTCTGGCGGACCGCGGCGTTGCCGCCGATGTTCGCCCCGCAGCAGTCGACGAGGACGCCGGTGCGGCGGTCGAAGGCGGCGCGCCGGGTGGTGTAGGAGAAGACCACGTGATTGGTGCGGTCGTACAGGTAGGTGAACTCGTCCCACACCGCGGTGGCTGAGTTGCCGGCCGCGCCGTCGCCCTTGACCGTGTCGGTGACCTGCATCGTCGCCCCCGACACCGGGCGCACCAGCTTCGGGCTGAAGTAGGACACGTCCCGCCCGATCAGCGTGGTCTTGACGTAGGTGTTCAGCGGGAACTTGACGAACTGGCCGGCCACGTAGGTGCGGGCGAGCAGCGCGGCCACGAGGAGAAACGCTCCCAGCCCGGCGAGGGCGAGCCCGATGATGCGGCGCATCGATCCTCCTGTATTCGGCTGGCCACCTTTCCTGACGCCGGCCCGGCCGCGGCGGCCCGCGACGGGCCATCGGCGATCCAGGCCTATAACTGTAACAAGTTCTACCACTCTGAGCAGGCCGTAATCCTGTCCGTTTCCGATCCGGCGGCGGGACGGATTCCAGACCGCTACTGTTGCCCCGCGGCCGCCCCCGCCGAGAGGAATCCCGCATGCGTCGCAAAGCCCTGGCCCTGGTTTCCGGTGCGGTCACCCTTGTGGGCATCGGCGCCGCGGCGGGTGCCGGGAGCGCGGCATCGGCCGCCAGCGGCGCGGCCGCCGGGCCCGCCCTCAGCGTCAGCCTGACCGCCGGGCGGCATGCGATCAGCCGCGACATCTACGGCATGAACTTCGCCCCGGCCGGCCTGGAGCGCCAGCTCAAACTCCCCGTGGTGCGCTGGGGCGGCAACGCGACCACCAGGTACAACTACCTCCTGGACACCGCCAACCACGCCAGCGACTGGTACTTCGAGAACATCCCCAGCACGGTCAAGAACCCGGCCGCGCTGCCCAACGGGTCCACCGCGGACCAGTTCATCGACCAGAACCGGCATGACGGCGCGGACAGCATCATCACCGTGCCGCTGATCGGATGGACGCCCAAGTCCCGCGCCCTGACCTGTGGCTTCAGCGTGGCCAAGTACGGGCCGCAGCAGTCCACCGATCCCTACGACAGCGACTGCGGCAACGGCGTGAACACCAGCGGCCAGTACATCACCGGGAACGACCCGGCAGACACCAGCGAGCGCGCGGGCGCCGGCTACGTGACCCGGTGGGTCAGCTACCTGGACAAGAAGTACGGCACCGCGGCGGCCGGCGGCGTGAAGTTCTACCAGTTCGACAACGAGCCCGACATCTGGTTCGCCACCCACCGCGACGTGCACCCCGTCGGGGCCACCTACAGCGAGATGCTGCGCAAGACCGAGTCGGTCGCCGCGGCCATCAAGTCCACCGACCCGGCGGCCCAGACGATCGGCCCGTCCGGCTGGGGCTGGAGCTCACTGTTCTATTCCGGCTACGACCAGCAGTACTGCGCCGCGAACACCTGCGGCGCCGTGCCACCGGACATGGCACGCCACGGCGGGGTCCCGTTCGCCACCTGGTACCTGCGCAAGCTGCGGGCCTACCAGCAGAAGACCGGCGTGCGGCTGCTCGACTACTTCGACAACCACTGGTACCCGCAGGAGGCGAACGTCGACAGCGAGGCCGACGACCCCGCCACCCAGGCGCTGCGGCTGCGCTCCACCCGGATGCTGTGGGACCCGCACTACGTCGACCAGAGCTGGATCAACCAGCCGGTCATGGCCATCCCGCGGATGAAGCAGCTTGTCGCGCAGAACTACCCGGGCACCAAGGTGGCCATCACCGAGTACAACTTCGGCGCCCTGGACAAGATCGACGGCGGCCTGGCCGAGGCCGACGTGCTCGGCATCTTCGGCCGCGAGGGCCTGGACCTGGCGACGCTGTGGGGGCCGCCGGCCTTCTCCGACCCGGGCGCGTTCGCGTTCCGCATGTACCTGGACTACGACGGCAAGGGATCGGCCTTCGGCGACACCAGCGTCCGGGCGGTCAGCGCCGCCCAGGGCAAGCTGGCCATCTACGCCGCGCAGCGCAGCTCGGACGGCGCGCTGACCGCCATCGTCATCAACAAGACCCACCATGCCCTGGCCAGCCCGCTGACGGTGACCGGCCTGGCGGCCAGCGCGTCCGCCCAGGTGTTCCAGTACGGCCAGGCCGATCCCAAGGCGATCGTGCCGCTGCCCGCCCAGGCGTTCAGCAACGGCAGCGCCACCGTGACCTTCCCGGCCTACTCCATCACCGAGTTCGTCGTGCCCGCCTCGGGCCTGGCGCCGGCCGCGGCCCACCTCCCCCGCGCCACGACGACGGCCACCGCCAGCGCCCCGGTCCCCGCTGCCCGGCCGGGCCCGGCGGACGGCTTCCTGCGGGCGACCGGGTTCGGCGGCGCGAAGGTCGCCGACGGCTGGAACCCGACGGCCTGGGACCCGCCCGCGGTGCGCCCGGCCCAGGTACGCCCGCCACGGTGAGCTAGGGGTCGCCGACGACCAGGGCGGCCGCCAGCCTGCCGACCACGACCAGGCAGATGACCTGCGGGGCGGTATTGACCAGCGCCGTCGCCAGCGGGGTTGTGGTCCCGGCGAGCAGCAGCTGCTCGCCGGCCGCGCCGCAGGCCGCCGCGGCCAGCAGCAGGGCGGCCACGACCCATGGGCGGGAGAGCTGGTGCCACGCCCAGTGGGCGCGCTGGTAGCTGACCGCCACGGCGAACAGCGCCGCCGCGGCGGTGAGGATGACCGCACCGGGGTACCCGCTGAGCCACAGCCCGGCCAGCAGCAGGCAGCAGACCACCGCCACCGTGGCCAGTGCGGTGGACAGGCCCGGGCGCGGGCGCCAGCGCCGGGGTGACCGGACGGCCCGGCCGGCGGCGTTCTCGGGTGGCGGCGCTTTCGGTGGCCGTGCGCCGCGCCCTCGCCCGCCGCCGCAGCCCGGGCAGCCGGAGCCACCGCGGCCGCCAGGCAGGCGTGCCCGGCCACAGCGCCACCAGCACGATCAGGGCCAGGCCGCCCAGGCCACCGCCGAGCGCGTCCCGGTACAGCGCGTCCGGCTGGTAGGTCAGCGTCACCGTCCCGGCGGCGCCGGCCGGCAGCAGCCACGCCTGCTTCCACCCGTCCAGCCGGACCGCCGAAAGCGCCCGCCCGTCCAGGCGGGCCTGCCAGCCCGCGTTGAAGTTCTCGTTCACCACCAGGTAGGACCGGGCGGGCGCGGCGACCTGCAGGACCCGCCTGGCTGGGGTCCAGGACCGGATCACCGCCGCCGCAGCGGGCCCGGGTTCCGGGCCCAGCACCCCGCCACCCGATGTCGCCCCGCCCGGTGCCGCGCCAGCCGCCGCCCCGCCGCCCAGCGCCCCGCCCGGCGGCCCGGCCCGGCACCACCAGGACCACGTCCTGGACGTCGAACGGATCGCTGGCCGGCTCCACCACCCGGTTGGCACCCGCGGCGATGCGGGCACCCGGGCATGCGGTGAACGGCATCGGCTGGCCGGTGAGCAGCTCGGCGAACGTGCCGGTCACCCGCGTCGGCAGCACCCGCCCGTTCAGCTCGACCCGCGGGCCGAGGCCGCAGGGCAGGCGGAACGGCCCCGACGGCGTGTCCAGGGCCGGCACGCCGGGGATCGTCACGCCGGAGATCTGCAGCGGTGCCTGCGCCGGGGTGAACCTGAACGCCAGCGCCCTGGTCCGGATCGGCGCGAAACGCAGCACTCCGGACGGGCCGAGCACGCCGCCGCGGGCCTGGCCCCGCGCCCCGGAGACCAGGACGGGCAGCGGGCCGTCCGCACCGGGCGGCCGCTGGATCGTCACCATGCGCACCGTCCGGCGGTGCCGCCAGGAGATGGTGAGCACCGGCTGGGCGTCACCCGGGCTGGCGATCCAGCTGGTCGCCGGGTTCCCGTCAAAGGCGGACCTGGGCTGGTCCTGCGCTGCCCGGCTGTACCGCGACGACGCGCCCACCCGTGGCTGCCCGGCGGCCAGCCGCAGGTACTTGTTGATCAGCGAGGGCGCGAGCAGCACGGCGGAGCCCCGCAGCGCCGCCGGGGCCGCGGCCGGCCCGGTGAACGCCTGGTCGAATCCGTACTGCTCCTCGACCGGGCGGACCAGCGCCGGGGAGCACACCCAGCGCGCGGGGGTGCGCATGCACGGCGACGCCAGCGGCTGGGCCTTGGCCAGCACCACCGCCGCGGGCCGGACATGCGGCACGCCGGGGGCGACGATGACGCGGCCGGCGTGTACCCCGGGCACCGTGATCTCCTTGATCCCCACCTGGGCGCCGACGAGCGGCTGCGGCTGCGCGGCCAGGCCGGTGACGGTGATCCGCAGCCAGCCGGTCGGGCCCGGCGGCACCCGCAGCGGCTGGGGCAGGCCGGTGACCTGGACCCGGTCCGTGCGGCTGCCCGCGGCGGTGGTCACCGCGACCTGGGTCACGGCGGGCCCGAGCGCGGTGCTGTCGGTGAAGGCGGCGTCGATCACCCGGGGATCACGGCGGGCACCGAAGCTGAGCTGGAGCCACTGCCCGACCGGCCCGGTCAGGCTGCCCGACTCCCACATCGTCCGCATGTCCCCGTCGACCGCGGAGTACGGCAGCAGCCCGCTGGCCCACTGGCCGGGGATCGCCTCGATCCCGGCGGCGGACGAGGACGCGGTCACGTTCCTGATGCCGGTGTACCGCGCGACGCTGAGGTAACGCGGCCCAGCCCGGCTCGGTGTAGTCGTCGACCGCCTCGAACGTGCGCGCGTCCTGGGTGGCGGTCAGCGTCGGCGAGAAGTTGGTCCGCAGTTCGCCGAAGTTGCGGACCCGGCGCCGCAGCGTGTCGGTGACTACCGAGGCCGCCGCGGGCAGGCCGGGGGAATCGGCGTTGAACAGCACGGCCCGGTGCCCGAGCAGGCCCTCGCCGGCCAGCGTGAGCAGGGCCTCGGGGCCGCCGTAGACGCGCAGCGTGCCCGCGGCCGGCTGCACGGCCGCCACCGGCTGCGCCCCGGCGACCTGGTAGATCTGCACCGGCGGGTAGGGCGGGTCGAAGTCGGTCGCGGCGTCGCCCGGCCGGCGTGGTGCCGACCGGAGCACCGAACTGGGCCACCCTGGTGATGCCGGGCGAGGCGGCGAGCGCCTGGCTGATCCGGGCCGGCCAGGCGCCGTTCAGGTCCGTCCGGGCCAGGTCGTCCCGGACCAGCACGTACCGCACGCCCATCCGCGCCAGCACCCCGGTCAGCGCGGCCGACCCGTCGCCGGCGGCCAGCCGCTGGTCGATCGCGTCGAGCAGCCGCTCGTTGCCTGGCGAGCCGATCAGGGACAGGTCCCGTTCGGCCCAGTCGGCGGTGGTCAGCGGCTGCAGCACGTCGTCGAGCGGGCTGCCCCACAGGTACTGGCCGAACGCGGCACCGGGGACCACGAGCACGGCCTGGTGGCCCGCGTGCCGGTTCAGCCAGTCCGCCGCGCTCACCCAGTACGGCGGGATCTGCCGGAAGTCACCGGCGACCGCCAGGCCGCCGGCGTAGGCGGGCAGGGCCAGGCCGCCGATCGCGACCGCGGCAGCCGCCGCCAGCAGCGCGCGCGGCCGCGGCAGCCGCACCGAGGCGAGCAGGTGAGCGAGCCCGAGCACGATCGGCAGGCGGATCAGCGGGTCGAATTTGCGGACGTTACGAAACGCCGCGGCGGGCCCGTTGACCAGGTGCTGGACCGGTCCCGCCAGCGGGTTCCCCAGGCCGCTCACGTGGCCGGAGCAGATGATGAGCAGGCCGGTGAGCAGCAGGCAGAGCAGGAACCGGCGGGCCGGGAGCCGGGGGCGCAGCAGCCCGGCCAGCCCCAGGCCCGCGGCCAGCCCGGTCAGCAGGGCCGGCACCGTCCCGGTGGCGATCCGGTACCCCAGCCGCCACCAGGGCTGGCCGTTCACCAGCAGGTAGCTGATCCAGTTCTCGGTGCCGCGCAGCACGTTGGACAGGCCGGTCACCGACGTGGTCACGGCCGCGCTCTCGGTGTAGGGCAGGATCGACACGCCGTACCTGGACAGCAGCACCAGCGGCACCGACCACCACCAGGTGGCCGCCAGTACCGCCGGCACCCACCAGGCGAGGATCCGCCAGCGCGGCGCGGGCCGGGGCAGGGTGAGCAGGTAGACGACCGCGGGAACCAGCACCGCGAACGTCGCGGCGGCGTTGATCCCGCCGCAGCAGGCCACGGCCACCGCGGACCGGGCCGCGGCGCGTACCCTGCCGCCGCCGTAGGCCGCGGCGCCCACCTCCACCCGCCGCCAGGCGCGCCCTGCGCCGCGCACCGCCCGCTACCCTGGCGCCGCCGGCGCCCCGCCCTGCCCGCGCCCACCGGCCGCCCCGGCCGGCACCCGCCCGTCCCCCGCCCTGGGCCGCGCGGACCAGTGGGATCAGGATCCACGGCAGCATCGCCGCCGGGAGGAACTCCGACGACAGGCCGCCGATCAGGGTGAGCGCGGCGGGTGAGGCGGCGTAGCCGAGGCCGGCCGCGATCCGCGACCACGGCGAGCCGATACCCAGCCGGCCGGCGAGCAGCACCACGCCGGCGAAGGCGGCGGCGCCGACCGTGCCGATCCACAGCCGCTGGATCACCCACGGCGGCAGGCCCGCGAGGTGGCCGAGGGCGAAGAACGGCCCCATCGGGAACAGGTAGCCCGCCGCCTGGTCCTGCAACTGGCCGAACTGCTGCGGATCCCACAGGTGCAGCGCGCGGGCCAGGAACCGGACCGGGTCGATCGCCAGGTCGAACTTGGTGTCGGCGATCAGGTTGCCAGGGACGGTCAGGAACGGAAGCGCCATCAGGAGCAGGCAGAATCCGAGGATCCAGCGCGTGTCCGGAGTGAACGGGATCCGCCAGGTGCGGCGGATCCGTCCGGGAGGCGTGATCGCGACTTTGGCGTGTCCGGGTCAGGCCCGGGACCGTGGTCATGGCAGGCCCGCGTCTTCGCCGGTGGGGCGTCGGCGCGGTGGGGGGACGGCCGGGGGATGACCCGGGCGCGGACAGAACTCCGCACCCGGGTAACCCCCGTCCGCCCCTGTGCCGGATCCCCGGGTTGACCAGCCCCGGCTGGCGGTCACGGCAGGCTGCCCGGCTTCGCGGCAGGCGGGCGTCGGCCGAGGAGGCGTTCCAGGGGGGTGGCCGGGGCGCGAGGGTCCAGCCGCCGGGGGTTGTCGCGAGGAGGAGATCGAGCGGGGGGCCCTCGGCCAGTTGGCCACCACCTGGTTCCTGGCCCGCCACGGATGCGATCCAGGCGCCGGGATGACGGCTGCGGGGGGTTGCGTAATGCACCGAAGCACCGATGAGTGCGGCCATGCGCTCGGCGCTCCGGTCCCAGGTCAGGCTGGCTGCCCAGCGGCGGCACGCCGCGGCGACCGCGCGGCGGCGTGCCGGGTCGGCGAGTTCCTTGACGGCGCGTTCCGTGACGTCCTCGATCGACTCGCCGTCCCGGACCAGCCACCCCGTCGTGCCGTCCCAGATGGCGTCGCGCAGGCCGTCGGTGTCGAAGGCGACGGTGGGCACGCCGAGCGCCGCGGCCTCCAGGACGCACAGCCCCCAGCCCTCGCCCTGGGAGGTGTTCAGGTGCAGCAGCGACCCGGCGACGATCTCCTGCTTGCGTGCCTCGGGGACGAAGCCGTGCAGCCGGACCGAGCCGCCCAGGCCGCGGGCCTCGATGGCGGCGGCCAGGGCCGGGGCGGCGGGGCCGCGCCCGATCACCTCGCAGGCCAGCCCGCTGCCCGCCAGGCGCTGCGCGACGGGCAGCAGCAGTTCGGCGCGCTTGTGCGCGACCAGGCGGCCCACCCAGGTCACGGACCTGCCGGGGCCCGCGGGCTGCGGCGGTCCTGGCTCCGGGGCGCCGTTGGGGATCAGGTAGATGTCGCCGGTCCAGCGCAGCCGGTCGCGCATCGCGGTGACCGTGGACGGGGAGACCGCCACGCAGGCGTGCCGCCGGTAGGCCAGCCGGGCGGCCGGCCCTTCCAGCACCCGGCCGGCCTGCGCCATCCAGCGCGGGAAGTGCACGCCGAACTGGGCGGTGTGCACGTGGTGCATCACGCAGAGCACCGGCACCCGCCGGGGCAGCACGCACGGGGTGAAGAACGGGATCCCGTTCTGGCAGTCGAGCACGGCATCGAAGGACCGCCGGTGCGCGAGCAGCCAGCCGAGCACGCGCGGGTACACGGTGAACCGGCCGCCCATCCGGGCCACCGTGATCCCGTCGTGGCGGCCGCGCCTGGCCTGCCCGGGCGCCCGCGCGGTCAGGAACACCACCCGCGCTCCCCTGGCGACCAGGCCGCGGCCGATCTCCCAGGCATAACGTTCCGCACCGCCGGCGTCCGGGTGCCAGGGGTCCCGCCAGTTGGCGATGGCGATCCGCAGGCCGGTCAGATCGGTCACCGAGGTGCCGGGGGGCGCCGGGGCCTGGGGAGGCCCGGCAGCCCGGGGGCCGCCGGGCGTACCGGGCCACCGGGGGCACCGGGACCGCTCACGCCGGCGTGACTCCGGCGGGCAGCGCCTCGCCCGGCGGTTCCAGCACGGCGGCCGAGACCGCAGGAACCGGCGCGGGTGCCGTGGCGGCGGGCGCTACGGCACCCGCGCGGCCCGGCCGGTGGCTCAGCCAGATGGACGCCACATCGCGGAGTGCCGCGGCGCTGTGCCTGGGCACCGAGAACGTGGAGCCGGGCATGTCCCGCCAGTGCACCGGGAACTCGGTCAGGCTCGCGCCCAGCCGCTGGCACAGGGCGATCAGTTCGATGTCGAAGGCGAAGCCGGGCGTGGTCAGCCGCTGCGCCGCGGCGCGGGCCAGCGGGCCGGAGAAGAACTTGAACCCGCACTGGGTGTCGGTCGCGGCCGGGACGACCCGGCGGGCCATGGCGCGGAACACGGCCGCGCCGGCCCGGCGGACCGCGCTGTGCCGGTTCTCCACGACCGAGGCGGCCAGCCCGCGGGAGCCGACGACTAATGCATTCCCCTCGGCGAGCAGGCCGATCGCGACGTCCAGCGCGGACAGGTCGGTGGCCATGTCCGCATCGCAGAAGCCGACGAACGGGGCCCGGGTGGCCAGCAGCCCGGTACGGACCGCGAGCCCCTTGCCGGGGCGGGCGCAGTGCAGCAGGCGGACCGGCACCGGGCCCGCGGGCCACTGCCGTACCACCTCACCGGTCCCATCGCTGCTCGCGCTGTCCACCACCAGCACCGCCGCCGGGATGGGCAGGGCGGCTGCCTTGCCGCACAGGGCGGCGAGCCCGCCGGGCAGCCTGCGGGCCTCATTGCGGGCCGGGACAACGATCTCGATCTGCACCGGGGCGGCGCTCGGGGCGCCTTCCGGCGGCAGGGTCACCACTGCCCGGCCGGGTTAGCGGTTTCCGTACTGGTAGAGCGAGGCCTTGCTCGGGGCGCCGTTGGCCACGCCCACCAGCGCGTTGCTGGTGGCATAGGCCGCCCCGACGGCCAGCATGATCCCCACGGCGACGGCGATGAGCAAATGGATCATGGTGCTCCTCCCGCGGTTGGGGGCAGACCCGTTGCCTGACCGTGGCCGCGGGCCATCCGGCATGCCGGAAAACAGAACAGAACTGTAACACGTTCTAATCGCGAAGAAACTACCCGGAGGTGCGTGAATACCTGGCCGGATACGGCGAATCCGCAAGCAGCGGCGGCCCGATGACTACCCGGTTCTATCGCGGCCCGCCGGGTCGTCACCCGGCGCGGCCGGGGACCTGGTACACGGCCAGCCCGGGCGCGGCGGCGACCAGCGTGCAGCCGGGCAGGCGGGCCGCGAGGCCGGCCACGCCAGCGTCGCCGGGGGCGCTCGCGGCACCGGGATCGCCGCCCGGGCCGGCGCTGCCGGGGCTGCCGTCCGCGATCACGAACCGCACCCCGGCGGCCGCGAGCGCCGGGGTGAGCGGGCCTGGCGCGGCGATGACGGCGTCCAGCCGCCGCGCGGCGGGATCGTCGGGCAGCATCTGGACCACGCCCACCTGCGGCCCGTCGTTCCAGATCACCGGCCGGGACAGCAGCCGCGGCCACGGATCCAGCATGGCGCGGCCGCCGTTCCAGGCCGGGCGCCGGTAGGCCGTCCAGGGAAGCACCAGGACCGTGCCCCCGGACCGGCTGTCGTCGATGAGCCGGGCCGCGTTCAGCCAGGAGGACGGGTACCAGACGGGACGCAGCCGCCCGGCCGCCCCCCACGCCAGCCCGGGCAGCAGCAGCACCGGCGCGAGCAGCAGCGCCACCGCGATGGCCAGCCCCGGCCGGTTGCCCGTGGTGCCGCCGTCCTCCCTGGCCGCGGGAGACGTCCGGGGCGCGGCAGGCACGCCGCGGCGCGGCAGGCGCCCGCGGCGCGGCAGGCACGCCGGGCGTGGCGGGCACCCGCGGGCGGCAGGCGCCCGGGGCCGCGCGGCCCAGGCCGCCAGGAGGCCGGCCCGAGCGCCCCGGCGAGGGCCAGCGGGGCGATGAACTGCTGGCCGTCGCGGAGCACCGCGAACCCGGGCCAGGCCCCGGCCAGCGCCCGCAGCAGGTCCCTGCCTGGCGCGATCACCCCGGCGGCGGCGAGGGCCAGGCCCACCACGGCCGCGACGCCCAGCCCCGGCCAGCGGGCCCGCCGCACCCCGAACGCGACGTACCCGGCCAGCGCCGCCAGCACCAGGGCCAGCCACACCACCGACCACCATCCGCCGTAGCCCGCGGGCACGGCCTGGGCGTTCCACATCCCGCCGAGCATCACCAGGCTGCCGAAGGCACCGAACGGGGTGTCCGCCCGGGCGGCGAACGCGGCGACGCCGGCCGGGTCGGCGTACACCGGGCGCATCAGGGACGGGATCAGCCAGGGCAGGCTGCCCACGGCGAGCACCCCCAGCGCGGCGGCCCCCGCCCGCACCCGCCGCCAGGCCGACTGCCCGGCCGGCCTGCCCGGCGACTGCCCCGGCGCCCGGCTGCCCGGCGACCGGCTGCCCGGGAGCCGGCTGCCCGGGCCTGGCTGCCCGGCGAGGCTGCCCGGGCCTGGCGGCCGGGGCCTGGCTGCCCGGCGGCAGGCGGCCGGGCGAGGATCGCGGCGGGCAGGACGACCAGCGCGGTGACCGCCATCGCGGCGAAACCGCCGACGATGGCGGGCAGCAGCGCCAGCCCCAGCCGCCCGGCGCCGCGCCAGGACGCCACGGAGCGCGTGGTGACCGCGCGCAGCGCCCAGGGCAGGCCGGCGTAGCCGAGCAGCAGCGCCCACTGGCCGATGATGAGCCGCTCGGCCACGAACGGGTTCCAGGCATAGAACACCCCGGCGGCCAGCCGCGCGAACCACGGCTCCCGGCCGAGCAGCGCCGCCGCGCCCGAGCAGGCCAGCACGAAGACCGACAGCAGCAGCAGTTTCTGCACCAGGTCGGCCGGCAGCACCCGGGATGCCACCGCCACCACGGCGTCGCTGGGCACCGCCCGGGGCGGGCCGCCGGCCAGCCCGGCCAGCGCGGCGGTGAACGGCTGCCGGGGCACGATCACCATGTCGTAGCTGAGCAGGAACCCGCGCCGCAGCCCCGGGCCCAGGGCCAGCGCGCCCAGCGCCAGCCCGGCCAGGGCCGGCCACGCCCGAGCGGCCAGCGCCGGGCCGCGCGCCGGGCCAGGGGGCCTGCCTTCCACGCTCACAAGCTCATGATCGTGGGCCACCCGCCGACGTTTGTGGTCGATTACGCCAACGACCACATTCTTTGGTGATGAACGTCGCAACGACCACAATCACGCGGGCCCAGGTGTACCGGGATGCGCGGTCGCGATTTTTGTGGTGGGTGGGACGTGCGGGCGTGACGACGCTTTGACTGTCGCCAGGCAGGTCAGGTCCGTCGGCGGCCGAGCCGCCAGAAGCAGCACCCGGCCAGGACCAGGGCGAGACACAGGAAGATCCCGGTCTCGATCCACTGGAGGGGCCAGTAGCGGCTCAGCGGGCTGGTAGGTGATGGCTTCCCGGATGCCCCGGCTGGCCATGCAGGCGCCCAGGTCGGAGGTGGGCTTTCCCTTTACCGGCGAGCCCGGCAGGCAGGCGACGGGAATCGTGCTGACCGGCTGCCCTGATGCGTTGATGGCTCCGCTGGAGACGATCCATGCTCCGGGCTGGCCGGGGACGGTGGTGGCGGTCAGTGTTCCGACGCTCATCGCCGCGGCCTGGAAGAACGACGGGCCGCTGACGACCGTCCGGTTGGGCGGAAGGAGGTGCGGGCGGACCCACAGCGGCACCGCGACCTGGACGGCGGCGAAGATGGCCAGGGTGACGGCCATGGCGGGCACGGCACGGCGGATGAGGGCGCCAGTTGCGGTTCCGAGGGTGAAGGCGAACGCCGCGTAGCCGAGCGGCGCGATGCCGTGGGTGGCGAAGAGCGCCAGGCCGAACGGGCCCGTGAAGAGTATGGAGGAGGTGGTGCCGCCGTGGCCGATGGCCCTGCCGATGGGATCCGCCCACCAGGTGTACATGAGGCTGAGCGCCTCGGTGACGGCCATGGCGGCCAGGCCGGTGAGGGCGAGCTTGACCGCGAGCCACCGGGTGCGGGTGATGCCCTGGGTCCAGGCCAGCCGGTAGGTCCCGGTCTCAAACTCGCGGGCGATCAGCGGGGCGCCCCAGAAGATGCCCGATGATCGCGGGCGCGGCGAGGATGAGCCCGATGCCGAGCACGTACACGAACATGTAAGGGCTGGTGGCGTCGAGCCGGCTGAGGAAGTCGCTGGCCGCGGTCGCGCAGGTGCCGCCGTGGCAGCCGGTGATCCCGCTGGCGGCGTACATGCTGGCCAGGTGCGGCCCGGTGACCACCAGGACGGCCGCGACGGCGCACAGGGCGGCCAGGGCCACCCCCGCCTGCACGCGGAATTGGAGCCAGGTGAACCGGATCATGACATGACCTCCAGGCGCGGCCGGTGGGTGCGCTGGGGGTTGGCCGGGCGGCTCATGTAGGCGATGACCAGGTCATCGAGCGTCACTGGCCGGACTGTCCAGGCCGGGTCGTGAACGGGGTCGCTGGTGCGGACCAGGAATGTGCTCTGCTTGTCGGTATGGCTTTCCTCGATGACCTCCTGATTGGCTGGCAGGCTGCCCGCGTCCCGGCGGGCCCCGGAAAGCCGGTGGTGCGATGAGAGCAGTTCGCTGACCTCTCCGGCGACCTGCACCTTGGAGGCGACGAGTACGACGAGGTAGTCACAGACCCGCTCCAGGTCGGCGACCAGGTGGGAGGACAGCACGACGCTGATCCCCCGCGCGGCGACGATTTCCATCAGGCTGCGCAGGAAGTCACGCCGCGCCACCGGGTCGAGGCTCGCGACCGGCTCATCGAGGATGAGGCACTCGGGCCTCTTCGCGATCGCCAGGGTGAGGGCGAGCTGGGCACGCTGGCCGCCGGAAAGCGTCCCAGCCCGCTGGCGGGGGTCAAGACCGAGCTGCTCGATCCTGCTTTCGGCTGTCTCCTTGTCCCAGCCCGGGTTCAGCCACGCGCCCATGCGCAGATGCTGCGCGACGGAAAGCCGCGCATAGACGGGCGTGTCCTGGGCGACGAAACCGACCCGGCCGAGCTGCGCCGGGCCATCGGCGGGACTCGCGCCGAGAACTCTGATCGAGCCCGACGTCGGCGCCAGCAGCCCGACAGCCAGATGCAGCAGGGTGGTCTTGCCCGCGCCGTTTGGCCCGACCAGCCCCACAACCTTTCCTTCCGGAATCGCCAGGGTGCAGTCACGCAGCGCCCAGCGGCGGCCGTACTGCTTGCCGAGGCCACTGGCCTCCATGACGAAGTTCATGCCACCCCCTCCGCGAAACAGCTGCGGAACGCTGTGCGGTAGATCGCCTCGATCTCATCGGGGCCAAGCCCCGCGGCACGCGCCGAGCGCAGCCAGTCGGTCATCGAACCGAGAAACCGGGTCTGGGCGGCGGGGTCGGTGCGCGGCAGTGACCGGGTGATGAAGGTCCCCTGACCCGGCCGGGCTCGCACCAGGCCCTCGCGCTCAAGATCCCGGTAGGCCTTCAGCACTGTGTTCGGGTTGATCGCCAGCTTGGCGACAACCTGCTGAGCCGTCGGCAACTGGTCGCCCGGTTCGAGCAAGCCAAGCTGCAGGGCCTGATGAACCTGCTGGACCAGCTGCAGATAGGTGGCGACACCGGACGCGGCGTCGAGCTGGAACTCGATCATAACCACGCTTCCACTAATCGGTTAGTGGAAGCATGCTAGCGGCCACCGCGACGATCGGCAAGGGCCTGCGGGTGTCGCGGGAACCTGGCCCGCCGCGAGCACAAGGCCCGATGCCAGCACGGCGATGGCCGTCAGCCAGGCCCGGCCGGCCCAACCGGGCACGCCGGGCACGCCGGCCGGTGGATCGGTGGGACATCACCTGCCTCCTGGAGATGGGGATCGCCGCTCACGACCTCGCCAGCAGCCGGACCATGAGCGTGCGTTCCGAGCCGAGCGGCGCGGGTGAGGTGGTGCGCGGGCAAGTTGCACGCTGACGCAATTTTGCGCGCTAGTGCAAGTTATTGATAGAGTGGTTGTCATGGCATCCGAAGGTCTTCGGGAGCGCAAGAAAGTAGCGACCAGGGCGGCGATCGGCGTCGCCGCCTGGCGGCTCGCGGTCGAGCGCGGGCCGGACCGGGTGCGCGTCGAGGACATCGCGGAGGAGGCGGGCGTCTCCCGGCGCACCTTCCACAACTACTTCGCGACCAAGGAGGAGGCGATGGCGTCGGTGGCTCTCGACCGAGCCGAGCGGATCTGCGCCGCGCTGCGGGAGCGGCCGGCAGAGGAGTCGCTGGCGGACACGCTCGCACAACTGTTCGCGGAGGAGTACGCGAACAGGGACAGGCCTGACGACGCCCAGCGCGCCGCGGTCCGGCGCGCAGCGTCGAATCCGGGCCTGATGGGCGCGATTGATCGGGCGATGCTCGCCACCGAGGCTCCTCTCGCCAAGGCGATCGCCGAACGCACCGGCACCAGCACCGACCGTGACCTCTACCCGACTCTCGCCGCAGCCGCCGCCGTCAGCGCGCTGCGCGCAACCATCGAGTTCTGGCTCAGCGTCAGCGGTACACCCCCGAGCCTGCGGGACCTGCTCGGCCGGGCCGTCGCCGAGACGGCCCCGCCCGCCCCACCCCACCTAAATGCAGAGGCCCGAGATGACACCTGAACCACAACCCCAGCCAACCGCGTCGTCACGCCGCGTCGTCACGCTCGGCGCTGTCTTCTGGATCCTGACCCTCGAGTTCTTCGTCGGCCAGGCGGTGGCCCAGGCCGCCTGGCGCACGCCCTACAGCCTGCTGACCAACTCCATCAGCGATCTCGGCAACACCGCCTGCGGAACCTGGCCCCCCGCCAGCGTCAACCTGGCGAGCCTGGGATTGAGGGCGGAATACGTGTGCTCGCCGCGGCACGCGGTAATGAACGTGTCCTTCATCGCGGCCGGCGTCCTCATCCTGCTCGGCCTCTACCTCACCCGATCGCAATGGCCCCCCCGCCGCCTGACCACCTGGGGGATTGCCCTTCTGGCCGTGGCCGGCGTGGGCAAGATCATCGTCGGCCTGGTGCCCGAGAACACCGTGGTCCCGCTGCACTTCCTCGGCGCTCTCGGCATCCCCTGCGCCGTCATCGGCATCCTGCTGCTCGGGCTGGCGACCTGGAACACACGTCGCGGCGTGGCCGTTACCTCGCTGGTTATGGCCTCGATCGGATTGCTGGGCCCGGTGATCACCAAAGTCGCCACCGGCGGGCTCCACGACATCGGTCTCGCCGAGCGCCTGATGGAGTACCCAATCTTTGTCTGGCTAGCGTTGATGGGGCTGGTGTTCCTCCAGGCCCACCGCCCAAGGCCAGTCGGGGTCACCGTGAACTCGCCAGGCCCGGCGATCAAGACCTCAGAGCTGGCCTGATCAGCGGCGGCGGCGACCGTCCAGCGGCGCCGCCGCCGAGACCACAGTCCCAGCTTCCGAACTGCGGCGCGACAAGCCGCCGCTGCTGGGCCGCGGCCTTCAGCACCTCGATCTGAGCGCCGCTATAACGCCGACCACAGATGCTCGATCTCCCGCGACCCCGGCGGGAGGAGTACACGATCTGAACAGCCGTCGCGCCCGATGACGTCCTGACCGTCCGCACATACGGGGACACCGGGCCACACTACGGCCCAACCGCCCCGGCTAGGAGCTTGCGAGATCCCGATCGACAAAAACGTGGCGTCTCCCGCAGGGGATATCGGGACTAGCCCTAAACGGTCTGGTAGGCGCCCAGGATGGTTTCTGTGACGGATGCCCCGTGGGTGTCGCGGGCGGTGACACGCAGGCTCACCTGCGCTCCGGCGGGGGCGGTGTAGGTGGCGCGGTACTGGTTGGTGCAGACCTGGCCGTGGCAGATCCGGGCCAGGGCGGCGGGCTGCCAGCTGGTGCCGTTGTTGAACGACACCTGAAGCTGGGCGTGGGTCACCGGGTACGGGGTGGACCTCGGCAGGTGGTTGATGGCGATGCCCAGTGACTGCGGCCCGGCCGGGGTGGAGCCGTCCAGGCTCTCCCGCGCGAGCTGGTAGTCCAGCGTCATCATGTCCTGCACCGCGCAGTGGTGGTCGTACACGATGCGCCCGTGCGGTGAAGCTGGCGCCGCAGTACCACGGGGCGGGCATGATGGCCTGCGGCTCGGCCTGCGACGGCCACGTCCAGGTGTCCTCGCTCGTGCCGGACAGGTTGCTGCCGGGTGCCTGCCGTGACGTGGTGAGGGTGAACCCGATCCGCGACGGCTTCGGGCTGAGGGTGGCGGCGGCGCACACATCCGCGAACGGGCTCGACGTGGCGCACCTTTCCGCTCGCGATCTTGACGCCGTTGGCGTAGATGGCGTAGCTGCCGCTGCCCTTGATGCCGTTGAACCGGGTCACCCCGCTGCCGGTGTGGCCGGGGGTGTTGTCGCTGAACGGCGTGATGTCCACGAACAGCTTGTTCCCGGCCCGGACGGCGGAGGGGAGGGTGTACTCGGTGACGCCGGCCGGTGGCAGGTTGGGAGCCGGGTGCAGCGGGTAGGCGTTCCAGTTCGTGCTCAGCTCCTGCCCCGCGTGGAAAAGCTGCCAGGGCGGCGTTTCCGTCAGCGGGCCGGCGATCTCCGGGCGCCACACCGCGGCCGGCTGGGCCTGGAAGTAGACGGTGCGGTCGCCGGGCATGGGCAGCGACGTGCTGGCGGCGATGAAGCCGGTCTCGCCGTACTGGCGCGCGGGGCCGCCAAAGGCAAGCCAGGGTGCGGTGGTGGCGGTGTCGGAGTAGAAGCGCTCGTGCACGGTGGCCAGGTCCGCGGCGGTGACGGCCAGGTGCTGGCTGGCGATCGTGCCGGGGGGCGCGGCGGAGTCCAGTTCGTAGGTGTAGGGCCTTGCCTGGCCGGGCGGCGAGTTGAGCTGGGCGGACGTGGCCGAGTACAGCGTCCCGGTGGTGTGGGCGCGCGCGAGCGGGCTCACCCAGAGCTGTGCGCCGCCGGTGGCGCCGCAGTCCTCGAATGTCTGGCCGCCGCGCAGCGTGTAACTGCTGTCGAACACGGCGTCGGCCAGCACCGCACGGTGCGGGGTCGCGGCGGTCACCTCGCTGTCGGCGGCGCGGGCGCTGACCGTGGCGGTGGTGTTGCCGGTCACCGTCACCTGCGCCGGGATGTCCATCCGGAAGCTGTGGCCGCTGCGGAACTGCCCGATCAGCCAGTACTTCCCGGCTGGAACATGCATGGTCACCAGGCCGTGCCGGAAGGCGGGAACCCCGCCGATGGTGTTTTCGTTCCAGGTCATGCTGGTGGCGGAGAACACCTGCACCGACCCGTCCAGGTTGGCCGGCGCGCCGGCCAGGTCGAAGCCCTTGATCGTCAGCGTGTACTTCGGGACCTTCGGCTGGGCAGGCGCTGCCTTGCGGGCCGAAACCGCTTTGCGCGGCGCCGTAGAAGCAGAAAAACCCGCCCGGCTCGGCGGCCATGAAGCTGCGGGCCCGGCCGGTCATGTCCGCGTGCCCCGCCGTGGCGGCCCATGGTGCGTCCACGGCGACCCGGGTGCCGTTGCTCAGCGTCAGCGGTGTCGCGCCGGTGAGAGCCGCGGCGGCCAGTGGCTGGCTGGCGGCAGCATGCCTGGCGGCTGGGGCAGCGCTGGCGGGCACCGGGAACGCGGCGACGCCGGTGATCCCGGTGAGCAGTGCCGCCGCCAGGGCGAAGCGCACGGTGCGGATAGGTGTCACGGAGAGCCTCCTGAACGACAGTGTGAGCTCGCGGCCGCTACCAGGTTTCGTATTCGGGGATGTTGCCGTTGGCCGGGGCAAGGGGGACCAGCCGTCCGTGGTCGATCCAGCCGTTCACCCGTGCGTTGCCCGCGCCCGCATCGAGGATCAGGTAGCGGCCCGAAGGGTCGGAGCTGAAGAACCGTTCGAAGATTCCCTGGTACCGGGTCCCGCTGTGCACCTGGTAGAGCACGCGTGGCTGCTGGCCGGTGCCGACCGGGATCCGGGCCACCGTCAGCGTGCACGCCCCGTGCGGCGGGCAGTCGCGTCAGGACCGCGGTCACCGCCGAGCCGTCGGGGCTGATGAATGCGTCGGACAGGCTGGTGCCGCGCGGTTTGAGCGCCGAGTCCTGCAGGAGCACCTGGCCGTCTTGCAGCGAGCCGCCCACATCCGCCGGGCTGTAGGCCCGCACCTGCATGTTGGAGTGGCCGTTGCAGTAGACCAGGGAGCGGCTTCGGCGACAGCGTGGTCCCAGCACCACAAGATCGCGCCCGTCGCCGGTGAAGGAAAGATCCGTGGCATAGACGTACTGGACGGCGCCGGGCACGTAAGGCCCGGTGTGCCAGAGGGCCCTTGAGCCGGTCCTGGTGTTGATGACGAAGATTCCTTCGGGGACCTGGTTGGTGGCCATCCGGCCCGATCGCGGGAGCGCGATGACTTCGGCGGCGACCTCGGAGCCGTCGGCCGTGACCGCGATGTTGTCGGCCCACCCGTTGAGCGTGCTGCCTTTGACCAGGGAGTAGCCGGTGATACGGCCCGCGCTGGTGACCTGGAACCGGTAGATGCGCGACTGGATGGAGGTGATCTTTCCTGGCCGCCTGAACTGCCTCGGCAATCCTGGCCGGCGGGTCGGTGCTGGCGCCGACCGCCAGACGGAGCAGGTCATGAAGAACGTCTGGTCATCGGCGGCGGCCAGTCCCGCGGTCCCCTGGCCGCAGCTCGATCCCGGTCCCGGCATCGGGTCACCGACCACCGCGGTCACCCGGCCGGAGGCCCTGGCCCGTACGGCCATGACGAGCTTGCGGGCCTTCGCGTCGAAGTACTGGGTGACGTAGTAGCGTGGCGGGCCGGCGTGCTCGCCAGCGCCCCTCGCGGCGGACGTGCCGGAGCGGAAAATCCCGGCGGACACGGCCACGCCAAGCCCGACCGCGAGGATCACGGCCAGGCTCGCAGCACCCGCTTGTGCCGCCCAGCGCCTGATCGCGCGGCGGCGCACCGCCTCGACGGTCACCCGGTGGGGCGGATCGCCGGCCTCGGCGATCATCAGGTCACGCAACTGCCTCTCCATAGCGCTCACCGGGCCTCTTGCTCGATCAGCCCGGCCAGCTGCGGGTTCTCCCGCAGTTTGGCCAGCGCCTGCGACATCGTGGCCTTGACCGTGCCGACCGCGCAGTTCATCAGGTGTGCCACCTGAGCCTCGGGCAGGTCGTCATAGACCCGCAGCACCAGCACCGCCCGCTGGCGGGGGGTCAGCGATCCCAGGGCACCCCGCAGCCCGACGCGCACGGTCACCTCTTCCGCGACGTCCCCGGCCGCCGCGGTGTCGGGCATCATCGCCGAGGGCTTCTCGCCGCGCCAGCGGCGGCGGTTCCAGGTCGTCCAGGTGTTCACCAGCACCTTGCGCACATAGACCTCGGGATCGTCGCGCCGCGTGATCCGCTCCCAGCGCGGCCAGGCCCGTGCCAGCGCCGTCTGGACAAGGTCCTCGGCCAAGGCCCAGTCACCGGTGAGCAGGTACGCCGTCCGCTGCAAGGCGCGCTCGCGCGCCTCGACGAACTGCGCGAACCCTTCGGCCACGGCCTCCACCCATCCTCGGTCCGCTCGACGCGTCGCCAGTATGACTACCTGGCCCCACGCAAAGGTTTAGCCGCGCCCCGGGGGATCGGCGCGCGGGGCCCGGGAGGGCGGGCTCAGCGCACCTTGGCGATGACGTCCTCGGCGTACTGGCGCAGCTTGGCGAGCTTTTCGGCCAGCGGCTCGGTGTCCGGGCCGGTCTGGTAGGGCCAGCGGAAGCCGACGACCACGTCGGTCACGCCCTGGTCCTCCAGCCGCCGCATCCCGTCCACGGTGTAGGCGTCGAGCGAGATCACGTGCACCTCGAACGGGCGGCCCGAGGTGCCCTCCTGCCGCCGCAACCCGGCCAGCCGGGCCAGCAGGCCGGGCAGGTCCGCCGGGTCTCCCCCGCCGTGCAGCCAGCCGTCCCGGCCCGGGCCGCCCGGCGCAGTGCCGCCTCGCCGTGCCCGCCGATCAGGATCGGCACCGGCTCGGCGGGCACCGGCGCGATCTTGACCGGCGCGAAGTCGAACGCCTCCCCGTGGTGCTCGAAGTACCCGCCGGAGGACAGCC